>NZ_JBSFUK010000003.1:0-574557 GCF_053591755.1 Streptomyces sp. NPDC002926 | reverse complement strand
GGGGCGGGGCGGGCGGCGGGGGGGGCGGGGGGCGCGGCGGCGGGGGCGGCCCGCCGCGCGCCCCGGGCCCCCGGCCCCGCCCCCCCCCGCCGCGGGGGAGTCGGCCGTGCCGTGCGACGCGGCGGAGTCGTTGGTCGCACCACCGGCGGGAGCGACGACGAGCGCGGACAGGACCAAGGAACCGAGGCTCGTCACGGCCCCGTACTTCGCAGCTGCTCTCATCGCGTTCCCTTCGTGCGGACGGCGGCCGGGGCCACGGGACGAAAGGGGATCCTTGGCGGGACGACTATCGATGTAAAGCACCGATGTCCGGTGTCGGGGTCAATGACTCCGATGCGCCGTACGGCTGCCGGTGAGCGCCGCACGCAGAGCCGGATCGTCGACCGCGCCGACACCGCAGACGGCGACCGCGGTCAGGAACGCACGCTCGTCGCCGTCACTCTGCGGGGAGAGCGAGCCGAGCAGCCGCTGACCGTCGGGCGAGGCCCAGCGGGTGTACGGATGCACCTCGATCCGCGCGATGGCGAGACAGCCGAGAGTGAGCAGCAGGGGCAGCGCGAACCAGGCGAGGAACGCGGCGTCCGCGCCCTGCTCCTGAGGAGGCAGCAGCAGGGTGACGGCGGCGAGTGCCACGGTGAGGACGGTGGCGCCCTGCACTCCGCGGACGGCGGAGGCGACGTGCGACCTGGCGCTGTCGGGAACCGCGAGACCGGCGCTGACGAGGCGGTCGGCCAGCGCCCGTACCGCGTCCGCGGCGGACGCGGCGGCTCGTACGGCCGCTGTTCGGGCCTGCCCCGCCGGCCCTATCGCGCCGATGACCGAGCGCTCCAGATCGTCCGCGCCCTCCGGGTCGACGACCGTGGCCCAGCCGGTGTGCGCCAGCAGCAGCCTGCGGCGGCGGTGCATGGAGACGAGGGTGAGCTCGGTGACCCGGTGCGGGCCGCCGGCCAGGAACGCGGCCTCGTACAGAGTCAGCACCTGCCTCTGGCCCGGGCTCTCGGCGGCGGGGCGGGCGGCTTCGACGGCGGCGAGACAGAGCCGGGCGCAGCTGATGCCCGCCGCGGCCCATGCGACCAGCAGGAAGAGGACCGAGAACATGGCCGATTTCTACGCGAGTTGTCCGCTGGTCCGCCATGGGCTGTTCATGATGTGGACCGGGTGTTACCCCTTCGTGACGCTGGGCGCGGGCGGGAGGCTGGGGCGGCGCGGGAAGAAACGGGGTCGGGCGGTGGCGGTCCCGGCCGGTTCGCGCCACGAGCGTGTGGCGGGTGCCGATACGTATGCCGGCAACGGGGCCCGGTGCGAGGGCTCTGGGGTCCCCCGCCGGGTCAGGAGCTGCTGCTGCCACCGCAGCTGGAGCCCCCGGACGATCCGCCGCAGCTGGATCCGCTCGAGGAACCGCCGCAGCCGGCACCTCCGGACGAACCGCCGCAGCCGGCACCGGATCCGCCACCACAGCTCGAACCGCCGCCGGAGGAGCCTTGGCCGCTGGAGCTGCCACAGCCGGAACCCGGGCTCGATCCGGCGCACCACACGGCCACGGAGTCCGGGTACGACGTGTGCGAGTGGTGAGTCGCCGAGTGGCCGCCTCGAATGCCCGCGGGGATCCGTGCCGCGGTGGCCAACTGCTCCCGGAGCGCGGGATCCGGCACGGCACGCAGTCCGTGGATCGCGACCGCATGGGCCGGTGAGTACGCCTGGGCGTACTGAACCCGGTACGAGCGGAGCGCGTCCCGCCCGGCCGTACTGATCCGGCGCCGGGCGCGGGCCGCCATGACGAAGCCGATCAGGATGCCCGCGATCAAGGCCGGCAGGACCATCGCGATGAACGGCGTCCCGGGGTCGTCCGGTTCGTCCGCGAGGAAACTGACCACGGTGAGGGCGAAGGCGAGCGGCAGGGCCATGACGCACAGCAAGCCCTGTGCGAGACCCCACACGCCCAGTCCCCGGTTCAGTCCGGGCGGGACCATCAGCCCGCGTGCGGCGAGGCCGTCGCCGATCGCCTGCACGCCCGGGCTGCGCATCGCGGCGATCCGCAGGGTGTGCAGAGCGCCGGTCGGCGCACCGGCGAGTTCATCGAGTACCGCGCGCTCGACCGGGTCATGGGCGACCGGATTCCGTACGGCGACGATGCCGGGGCCGCCGATGGCGAGCCGGCCGTCCGTGTGCAGGGCGGCGAGCGCGGCGTCGACCACCCTGGCAGGGCCGCCGCTGAGGAAGGCGGCCTCGTAGACGTCGTGGATGCCGCCGCCGGCCGGGTGGCGGCGCCGGGACGCGGACACCCGGATGATCAGCGCGACGGAGGAGGAGCCGACGACGAGGTAGACGCACACCGCGAGGAGGGTCATTCCGTTCACCTCCCGACAAGAGCGGCACGGGCCGCGCGTACGAGACGGGTCGACCGGCGCGGCGGATGCGGAGCGGCGCGCTCCTTCCACCAGCGGGTCAGCAGGCGGCGGGCGTTGTCGTCCTCCGGCCGCCCGGCGACGAGGAGCTGCTCGGCGAAGTCGAGCGCGTCGCGGCGGTAGCCGGCGCGCATGGGTCGGGACTTGGCGTACGCGAGGAACGCGGCGCGATAGCCGGCTCCGAGTATCTCCGGCAGTTCGGGCGCGACCTTGGCCACGACATCGGCCCGCTTGGCGGCGAGAGCACGGCTCTGCACGCGCAGCCGCCGGGAGTCGAAGCCTTCGGGGGCGGGGGTGCCGGCGACGAGAGCGGAGAGAAGGGCGGCCTGGTCGAGGGCGACGCGCTCCCGGGGGACGTCCCCCGGGCCTGTCTCCACCTGGGCGTGGGCGCCCGGCCGCTCGTGGGCGTGGGTTTCACCGTTCGCGCCGGAAGCCGTCGGGCGCTCCCCGTGCGGGTCGCCGGGAGCGGCCGCCGTCAGCGTTGCGCGGATCATCGCCAGTTCCGCCGAGAGCTCGGCCGCGGACGGGAAGTCGTCGTCCCGCTCCAGCAGTACGCCGGGCGGGGACACCCGGGAGCGGAGCGCCGTCAGGACGTCCAGGACCGGCTGGGTCACCGGATGGGCATGGGTGTCGTGCCAGACGCCGTCGCGTTCGATGCCGCCCGCGACATGGACGTACGCGATCGCTTCGACGGGGAGTTCGTCCAGCGCCGTCGACGGGTCCTCGCCGCGGTTGACGTGGTTCGTGTGGAGGTTGGCCACGTCGATCAGCAGGCGTACGCCCGTGCGCTCGACCAGTTCCGCGAGGAACTGGCCCTCTGTGAACTCCTCGTCCGGCCAGGCGATCAGTGCCGCGATGTTCTCCAGAGCCAGCGGCACCGGAAGCGAGTCCTGCGCAATACGGACGTTCTCGCAGAGCACCTTCAGCGCGTCCCAGGTGCGCCGCACCGGCAGTAGATGGCCCGCTTCCAGCTGCGGCGATGCAGTGAGCACGCCACCCGCCCGTACGAAGGCGATGTGCTCGGTGACCAGCGGCGCGCCGAGCGCCGTCGCACGCTCCGCCAGGTCCGCGAGCCGCTGCCCGGACGGGCGGTCGGCGCCGCCGAGGCCCAGCGAGACGCCGTGCGGGACGACCTTGATGCCACGCGAGCGCAGACGGGTCAGCGCGGCGGGCAGATGGCCCGGGCAGATGTTCTCCGCGACGACTTCGACCCAGTCGACGCCTGGCAGTTCCTCGACCGCTTCCGCGATCTCCGGGCGCCAGCCGATACCTGTACCGAGTTCCATGGGTCCCCTCCCCCGCTCCGTGTGACGGTGCGTGCAGGGCCTATGGCCCCGCCGGACGGCGGTGAATCCAGGGGAGGGGACGTTCAGAGGTTGATTTGAGGTTCCGGTGGACCGGAGTTACCGACGGGTCACGGACGGTTGGTGTTGATCGCCGTCGGAGCTCCCGGCTGGGTGGACGGACGTGACGTGAAGGACTGGTCCCCGCTCGGCGACGCGGGCGCGGGCTGTGGCGGCAGGTTGCCGTTCGGCGGCGGCGGACCTGTCGGGCTGGCCGTTGCCTTGCCGGCCGCCTCGTTGGCGAGGGCGTCGAAGTCGACGAATCCGGTTGCTTCCAGCATGGTGATGTGGTCCAGGACCGTCTGGTTCGCGTCGGTCGCCAGCTGCCGGATCAGGGTGTTGCGGGTGGTGTGCCGGACCTGGGCGACGAGTGCGAAGACCTTGCCGTGTGCGTTGCGCAGCAGGTTCGCGAACTTCCGTTCGTACTCCTCGCCGCTCGCCGCCGAAAGCTCCTGCAGCCAGCCCTGCTGCAGCTCGTTCGGCTGGTTCGGCAGCTCGACGCCGAGCTTCGCCGCGACATCGCGCGCCCGCTTGTCGAGGTCGGTGTGGCCGACTACGAGATGGTCGCCCGTGTCCTTGATCGCCTTGGTCGGCGCGCGTTCGATCGCCTGCTGTCCTGCGGGCAGCTCCCAGAGTCCGGCCAGCCTGACCTTGATCAGGAAGTCCCGGTCCGTGGCCGAGAGCGGTCCCCACTGGGTCGACACGGTCGCGGCGTTGAGATTGTCCTGACCTGTGCCGGAACGGTCCGCGTACGACCACACGGGGAACGCCAGCGCGCCTACCGTGGCGACCAGGGCCGCGATGATGAGTGCTGTCCCGTTGATACGCCGCAACAAAGTGCCTCCTGAGCCGATACGTTCCACGGCAATCAACCGCCGGCTGAAACAGCGTTCAACCTACTTGGCGGTACCGATAGGTACGTAACGGGGGGCCCCAGTGTTCAGCCGCGCAGCGACGGGTGATCCGCGACCACTGTGCAGGAGCCCGGAGCGATCTCGGTGAAGCCCGCGTCGCGCACCACCGGCAGGCCGCTGACCGTCAGTTGCCGCCAGTGCGCGGGCTCAGCGGTGCGTACCCGGAGCGGGAAGCCGGCCTCGCGCCACGCCTTGCGGTCCGCCTCCGACAGCTCCCACCAGGCCAGTTGGGCACCGTGCCCGGCCTGTGCCATCGCCTTGCCCGCCGACATGTCGAGACCCGGGCTCAGCCACAGCACCGGAGCGGTACGGTCGGGCGCGGCAGGCTTCTCGGGGTCGTCCAGGTCCGTCCCCGACACCTGGAGCTTGGCCAGTTCCTTGGGCCAGCCGTCCAGCGGCACGGGCGGGAAGACGCGTACTTCGGCGGTCCCACCCGTCACCGTGATGCCCGGCAGCTCCGAGGCCTTGAGCCACTCGGCGCCGCGCGCCCGCCGCACCACCTTGCGGATCCGGGCGTCCTGCCAGTCCCGCATCGCCTGCGCCCACTCACCGTCGCCCAGCGAACGCTCGTCGCTCAGGATGTCGAGCACGGCACGGGCCGCGGACTCCAGGGCGTCGGTACGGGCCGGGGGTTCGGCCTTCTCGATGTGGACCACCAGGGGAAGGACGAACTGCGGGGCCTCGTCACGGGAGGTGTTCTCGTGCCGGAAGGGACTGTCGGGGCGGGTTTCGTTGCTGCTCACACCGCCCAGTCTGCCAGCCGCTCTTGTCGCGACTGTTGGCGGAATGGGAGGCTCCGGGCGACGATGCGCGCCATGAAGAGCGATCTTTTTGCCTCGGAGAACATGGCGCAGCAGGCTTCCGTGCCCGGAATGAGCCTGCAGAACGCCAAATCGGTCAAGTACGCAGTCAACGGCGAGATGCACGCGCGGCAGGGATCGATGATCGCCTTCCGCGGAAACCTCCAGTTCGAGCGCAAGGGGCAAGGCATAGGCGGCATGCTCAAGCGCGCCGTGACGGGCGAGGGCCTGCCGCTCATGGCGGTGCGCGGACAGGGAGAGGCCTGGTTCGCGCACGAGGCCCAGAACTGTTTCATCGTCGATATCGAGCAGGGTGACGCGCTCACCATCAACGGTCGCAACGTCCTCTGCTTCGACGCCTCCCTCTCGTACGAGATCAAGACGGTGAAGGGAGCCGGCATGACCGGCGGCGGTCTCTTCAACAGCGTCTTCACCGGCTATGGAAAGCTCGCCGTCATCTGCGAGGGCAACCCGATCGTGATACCCGTCACGGCGCAGCAGCCTGTGTACGTCGACACGGACGCGGTCGTCGGCTGGAGTGCTCTGCTGCACACCTCTCTGCACCGCTCGCAGTCGGTCGGGTCGATGATCCGCGGCGGCTCCGGCGAGGCCGTCCAGCTGATGCTCCAAGGTGAGGGATTCGTGATCGTACGGCCCAGCGAACTCACCCCGCAGAAGGCGTCGGCGAACTGAGACTGCGAGGAGCCCGCGGCCGTCACGGCCTCGGCGGACCATGGGTGCTGCGCGGACCGTCCCCAGCGGCCCGCGCGCGCCCTGGTCCGCTTCGAGGGGGAGAGAGGACTGGTCACCGGCTCGCGCCCCGGACGGTGCGGCTGCCCGTGGCGCCGCCGGTGGGCGCGCTGCCGGTCGCGCCGGTGGCGGGCGCGGTGGCCTGCGCCGTGAGCCCGCTCCGCGGCGTGGACAGCGCGAGTTAACCTCGCAGGTATGGACGAGCCGAACCAGCGGGACGAGCCGCAGGAGCCGTACTGCGGGACACCGGCCGCCGCGCCCGCGGCGGCGGACGGTCCGCCCTTCGCCGAATGCGTACTGTGCCGGAAGCCGACCGAGTACCCGGAGTCGGTGAAGGGCGCGACTCTCTGCCCCGTCTGCGAGTGGCAGGAGGCACAGCGGACGGCCTGTTCGGGCTGAGGCCAGGATCGCCCGGCGAGCGGGGCGGACAGGCTACTGCCGGACGGGGCGGACAGGCTGCCGGACGGCCCCGGTCAACCACTCGCGTCCATGCTGCGGGTCACTAGCCGGCCCCGCATCAGGTCGGAGACCTTCACAAAGCGGTAGCCCTGCCGGCGTAGCTCGGGCACGACTTTCCGGACCGCCTGCTCCGTGACCGGTGCCGCGCTGCGCGTGCAGTGCATCACCACCAGCGACCCCGGCCGCACGCCCTTGAGTACCTGCTCGGCGACCGCGTCGGCGTTCGTCGCGAAGGCGTCGCCGCTGACCACGTCCCACTGGACCACGGTCACCTTCGCCGGAGCCAGGGCTCTCAGGGCCACGTCGTTGTAGCAGCCACCGGGGAAGCGGAAGTACGGCACCACATTGCGGGCACCGGCCTTCTCGAACGCGGCGAAGGCCCGGTCCACCTCCGCCCGCATGGCGTTCTTCCCGACCGGCGGCAGGCCGTAGCAGGGCGACGTGAAGGCGTAGTGGCTGTAGGAGTGGTTGGCGATCTCGAAGAGCGGATCGTTGCCGATCGCCTTCGCCTGATCCGGGTACTCCTCGGCCCAGCGGCCCGTCATGAAGACCGTCGAAGGGACATTGAGCTCCCGGAGCGAGGCGATCAGGGCGGGGTTGTCGAAACGCTCGCCGCGCGCGGCCCGCGGTCCCTGATCGGCGGTCATGTCGGCGTCGAAGGTGAGCGCGACGGTCTTCTCGGCCGTCGCGGCCAGCTTGGGTGCGCGCTCGAAGACGGGGGTCAGGCCACCGGGCCCAGGTGCGAGGGTCGGAGCTTCCGGCACCTTGTCCGTGAGCGGTTTGCCGGGGTTCGGGGCAGCGGCCGCGTCCGTCCTGCTGGGTGAGGGCTGGGCGGAACCGCCGCCGTTGCCGCCGCCGCAGCCGACGAGCGCGGCTCCCATCACCGCAGCAGTCATCATTCTTCGTACAAAAGTGATCACCGACGGAAAGTATCTGATCAGTCGGATTATCAGAGCGCACGGCGCAGGTGCGTCGGGGTTTACGTTCCCTCAGAGTGCGGGCTCGGCCTCACGCCCAGCCCAGGGGATGTTCGACCGGCCGCGACGGGGCGTCAGGTTCACCACCGGCCTCGCTGAACGCGGTGAGTGCCGCGATCAGAGCCGCGCGCTGCTCGGGGGCCAGGCGCTCCACGATCGACGCGATCTCCTGGCGGCGCCTGTTCATCACCACCTCGACGATGCGCATGCCCTCCGGGGTCAGCTGAAGCACCGTCTCGCGCCGGTTGTCCGGATTGGTCTGCCGGTCGACCAGGCCGATGGCGATGAGCCGGTCCACCATCCGCATCGCGGTCGACGGGCTGACCGCGAGCCACTCCGCGAGCAGCACGAGTTTGGCGGCGCCACGTGTGGACAGCACGACCAACAGCCGGAACTGCGGGAGCGTCACCCGGTCCTCGACCGAGGCCAAAGATCGCGCGGACACCGCGACCAGCAGCCGGGAGGCGGTCAGCACCGCTCGGGTGACCGCCTCCACGTCGTCCATCCCGTCAAAGGCGTGAGTCTGTTCGGCCATGGCCTCTTTCTATCCTGCTCCGGCCCGCCGGCCGGAGTGCTGTTGAACATCGCGGTAGTGCCCCGCGTACCTCCACCTGCGTGTCGTCGTGAAGGTGCGGCAGCCGGGGGGTTCTCGAGGCGCACCGTCTTTTGCACTGTGCAATGATGCCCGGGCGGAGGGCCCGGTGCACGGTCAACCTCTGCTCGGAAGCGGCACCGGCACGGTGGCACAGCTCAACACCGTATGCCTGCCTGCCCGTCGGTCGGGTCCTCCGTGGCGAAGGCGTGGCTGCCGCTCCCCGAGGACCTTGTGCTCAGGAGGATGACATGGCTGTGCCACCCGTCGGCGTACTCGTCGGCATCGCCGAACTGCTTCATGACCTGCCCGCCGACCGGGGCGGTGCGCTGTGGCGGCTCTCCGAGGGAGGACGGCAGCTGGATGCCAACGTCATCCGCATGCTGCCTGGTGCCCGGGTCGCCGACCATGTCGAACCGGATCTCGACGTGTTGCTGTGTGTGGTGAGCGGCGGCGGCCGACTGGAGACGGACGCCGGCGGGCGGCAGGAGCTGGCGGCCGGGTGCGTCGTCTGGCTGCCGTGCGGTGTGCGTCGTGCGCTCTGGGCCGACGAGGAGGGGCTGGTGTATGTGACGGTGCACGGCCGCCGTCCGGGACTCGCCATCCGCAGCGCCGCCGGACCGGAAGGCGGCGAAGCGGCATGTCTGCTCCATCGGATCTGTCCCGGCTGCGACCTTCCGGCGGAGGAGACCGGTGCACGTTATTGCAGTCGGTGCGGTAGTCGACTGCCCTCATGACGGCCCCCATCAAGCCTGATTGATGAATCGTCAGGAAACTTCTTTTGCAACGGCGATGAGTACAACTCCCGCCCCATCCGTATCAAGGGTCGGACGCGTCCCCCCGGTTTCCGTCGGCAACCGGACTCCGTACCCCCCTACAGGAGGCGACGAGTTGAGTCACAGGCGAATACCCAAGCGCAAAGTCGTTCTTGCGGGAGCTGGAGCGGCGGGCATCGCCGCAGCGGCCATCCTGCTGCCCCACGCCAATGCCTCGCAGCCCGGTTCCGGGTCCACGGCAGGGTCGAACCCAAGGACGATGAGCGCCGCATCGGCGGCAGATCTCATATCAAAGCTGGGCCCAAAACTCGGCGAGGCCTTCGGTGGGGCCTATTACGACGCCGGCAAGCAGCAGATCATCGTCAACGTCGTCGGCGACGACAGCAACGTCATCAACCAGGTCAACAAGGCCGGCGCGGTGGCGAAGAGTGCCGAGAACAGCGTGGGCGAACTGAAGTCCGCCGCGAGCACGCTGGCCGAGAAGGCCACCATCCCGGGAACGGCCTGGTCCGTCGACCCGAAGAACAACCAGATCCTCGTCACGGCGGACCGCACGGTCGCCGGTGACAAGTGGAACAGACTCGAATCGACCGTGAAGTCTCTGGGCGGCGGCATGGCCCGGATCCAGAAGTCGGCAGGCGAGTTCAAGCCCTTCGTCTCGGGTGGCGACGCCATCTTCGGCGGCGGCGCGCGCTGTTCGCTCGGCTTCAATGTGACCACCCAGGACGGTCAGCCCGGCTTCCTCACCGCGGGGCACTGCGGTGTCGCCGCCAAGCAGTGGTCCGCGCAACAGAACGGCGCGCCCATCGGCACCGTCCAGGCGGCCACTTTCCCGGGCGACGGCGACTTCGCCCTCGTAACGTACGACGACCCGGCGACCGACGCCCCGAGCGAGGTCAACGTCGGTGGCGGGCAAACGGTGCAGATCAAGCAGGCCGCCGACGCGGCGGTCGGCCAGCAGGTGCTCCGCATGGGCAGCACCACCGGGCTGAAGGACGGCCAGGTCACTGGTCTGAACGCCACCGTGAACTACCCGGAGGGCACGGTCACCGGTCTCATTCAGACCAATGTCTGTGCGGAGCCGGGCGACAGCGGTGGATCGCTCTTCACTCAGGACGGAAACGCCATCGGCCTCACCTCGGGCGGCAGCGGAGACTGCACCGCGGGCGGCGAGACGTTCTTCCAGCCCGTGACCACGGCACTGGCCGCGGTGGGCGCCGAGATCGGCGCGGGCGGTAACGGTGGCGCCGGAAACGGTGGCGCTGGTGACGCGGGTGCCGCTAACGCCGGTGCTGGTGACGCGGGCGCTGCTAACGCCGGTGCTGGTGACGCGGGTGCTGCCAATGCGGGCGCCGGTAATGCCGGTGCTGGTGACGCGGGCAACGGTGACGCGGGCAACGGTGACGCGGGTGCTGGTGACGCGGGTGCTGGTGACGCGGGCAACGGTGACGCGGGTGCTGCTAACGCGGGCGCCGGTAACGCCGGTGCTGGTGACGCGGGTGCTGCCAATGCCGGTGCCGATGGCAACGGCGGGGCGGCAAACGACGGCTTGGCTCATAACGCCGGCTGACACCGACACCCGAAGGAAGCGGCCCCGGGCATCGACGATGCCCGGGGCCGGGCCGTCATCCGTCCTCTTCGCCGTCAGTCGCGCAGTCGGCGGCCGTGCCGTCGAGCTCGGCCGTGTCCAGGGTGGCGGTCAGCGCGTCGAGGCCCGCGCGCAGCTCGCGGATCCTGTCCAGCGACATACCGGTCGCCGCCGCGATCCTGCGCGGTACGTCCAGCGCCTTCTCGCGGAGCGCGGCACCCGCCTCGGTGGGGTGGACCGTGACGGAGCGTTCGTCCTCGATGCTGCGCCTGCGCTCCACGTAACCTGCCGACTCCAGCCGCTTGAGCAGGGGTGACAGGGTGCCCGAGTCCAGGCGCAGATGCTCGCCGATCCGCTTGACCGGCAGTTCGCCGTGCTCCCAGAGCACCAGCATCACCAGGTACTGCGGGTAGGTGAGGCCCAGGTCCTTGAGCGCGATCCGGTAGACGCCGTTGAAGGCCCGGGACGCGGCGTGCAGCGAGAAGCAGATCTGGTGGTCGAGGCGGAGGAAGTCCTCGTCCGGCACGGTTGTCAGCAGCGTCTTCTCCATGCGACCAGGGTATACCTCGCATCATTAAGTTGTGCGCAACTGAATTGTGTGCCACCATCGTGCCAACGGTTCCCCACGGACGAAGAGGGATGCAACTCATGGACGCGCTCTACACCGCTGTCGCCACCGCCAATGGTCGCGAAGGCCGCGCCGTCAGCTCCGACGGCCACATCGACCTGCCGCTCGCCTTCCCCCAGGCGCTGGGTGGCAACGGACAGGGCACCAACCCCGAGCAGCTGTTCGCCGCCGGGTACGCCGCCTGCTTCGCCAGCGCCATGGGTGCCATCGGCCGCCAGGAGAAGATCGACGTCAAGGACGCCTCGGTGACCGCCGAGGTCAGCATCGGCAAGGACACCGACGGCGGCTTCGGCCTCTCGGTGATCATGCGGGTCGAGCTGCCCGACCACCTGCAGGGCGAGGCGGGTCGCGATCTGCTCGAGAAGACCCACGCCTACTGCCCGTACTCCAAGGCCACCCGCGGCAACCTGCCGGTCGAGCTCGTCATCGAGTAATGCCGGTCGGGCCGCGTCGAGCGGCAATGCCCGCCAGCCCAGCGGGTCGGGGCACCGCCCGGCAGAGTGCCGATGTTGCACGCGAGGCGGTGCCCCCGCACGGAGGGGTGTCCAGCAGCCGTACCGGTTCCTTGCCGTGGTGCCGCTCGCCCGGCCGCGTCAGACGTGTTCTCCTGCCAGCCACAGACGGGCACGTTCGTCGAATTCCACAGCTGCCCGGGATCCGCGGTGCGTGAAGGGCGCCAGGTCCTGGCGCATGGTCTCCGCCGCCTGCAGAATGCGCACCGAACGTACGCCGCCCATCAGTTCCAGGGCCTTGCCCCATGTGGTGCACGCCTGCTCCACATGCCCCTGCCTGCACTGCATGGACCCCGCGTGCGCGAGGTCCAGGGCGGTGATGCGCTGGTACTCGGAGCCGGACTTGCTCCAGACGGCCTGCGAGAAATGACGCTCGGCGACGTCATACGCCCCCAGAAGCTCCGCGGCCAGGGCGGTACAGCTGCCCACACAGGCACTGGCCGACCCCCACAGGGCTGCCCAGAACGGCATCTCCGTCTCGTCGGCACCGTCCACCAGTCGCGCCGCGCGGGCGGCTGCCGCCACAGCTGCCCGGCTTCTGCCGGCCAGGGCGAGGGCACGGGCGCGGGTGACGACGTACAGCGCTTCGGAGGCCGGATCGGTGCGGCCCCGCACCCGTTGAAGGGCGGCGTCGATCAGGTCCAGAGCGTGCTCGCCACGCCCGGTCTCCATGCCGTGATGGGCCAGGACGCGCAGGATGAACGCCGTATGCAGATCGTCGCCGGCTTCCCGGGTGAGCTTGAAGGCCTGCAGGTAGTACCGCTGGGCCAGGCCCGCTTCGCCCGAGTCGTATGCCTTCCAGCCTGCCAGGTAGGCCACACATGCGGCCGCCGAGAGCATCTGCCGCTTCTGCGCCTCGGTGCGGAAGCGCGTACGGCACAGGGTGGCAACGTCGGAGACCAGGTACTGCACAACGGCCGACCGGCCGTGCCGGCCGCCGTGCCGCTGGTCGATGGCGGTCAACAGGGTGGCCATCTGCCGAACTGCCTGGATCTCTCTCCCGCCCGCGATGCCGCACAGCCGGACGGTGGCAGAAGCACGCGGCAGACGTACGGAACGGGCGGCCGCGGCAGCGGCGTGAGCGGCGGCCGGGACGGAGTAGGCGGCCGAGCTGATCCAGCTGCGGCGCTCGATGTCGGCCCGTCCCAGGCTCGTCAGCGCGTCGACCGGATCCTGTCCCATCTCGAGCCCGAGCGACTCGTCCGCCGTATCAGGTATGCGTACCAGACCCAGCTGTTCGGCCGTGACCAGCCGCCCCAGCTTCCGGGACAGTGCCTCGGCCAGGATGCGGGCGGCCACCGCGTGGGGCTGGGTGCCGGCGATCCAGTGCGCGACGGCGGACGAGTTGGTCCGCAGCGTGGTCACCCCGCTCTCCGCGGCAACGGCCCTGACGTTCCTGGCCAGTTCGCCGTAGGAGTACCCGGACTCGTCGACGGCCCGTCTCAGCTGCTCGTTCCCTCTGGTCATGCGGCCCCGATTGGCTCTGCAGCGTGTTTAAGCGGCTTAAGCGAATTCATGAGGCCCGGACCCTACCCACGCCCCGCGGTACTTCGTTCACTTTCCGTCGATAGAACACACTCAGGGGTGAGGAGACGGTCCGTGCTGCAGCGAGGACGCCGACCGAGAGACACCGCGCCTACGACGGTCGAGCGCGAACTGGTCTGCCAACTCGTGCTGGAGGCCGGGCGAACCGTCCCCGTACCCACCCGCCTCGTCTACCGCACCGACGACCCGTACGCCGTCCATGTCGCTTTCCACACGGACACCGACACACCCGTCGAGTGGTTCTTCGCCCGCGATCTGCTCATCGAAGGGGTTTTCCACCCGACGGGGCAGGGCGACGTGAAGATCTGGCCGGGGAGGACACCGCGCACCATGAACTTCGTCTATCTGCTCCTGTCCGCGCCCGACGAGCACGCTCTCCTCCAGGCACCCGCCGCCGCCGTCTCGGCCTGGACCGAGCGCACCCTGCGCCTGGTCCCTCCGGGATCGGAGGAGTCCCGGCCCCCCTCCGATGTCAGCACCCTGCCTCCGCCGCTGCCGGGCGGCGCGGTTTAGCGGCATCGCACTGCCACGCCTCTGCGAAGGGCATGGCCGGAGACCTTCGCCCGCCCGGGTCAGGGCGACCGGAGCAGCCGCTCGCGGCACTCCTCCACATCGAGATCGACTGTGGGGTACTGAGGGTCCAGCGCCTCGAGGTGCTCGAGCAGCAGTTTGCTGATCGCCCAGTTGCGGTACCACTTACGGTCGGACGGCACGAGGTACCAAGGTGCCATCTTCGTCGAGCAGCGTTTCAGGGCGATCTCGTACGCCCTCTGGTAGTCCGGCCACAGCGCGCGCTCCTCGATGTCGCTGGGGGCGAACTTCCAGTGCTTCTTCGGGTTGTCGAGACGTGCCAGAAGGCGGCGGCGCTGCTCCTCGTAGCTGATGTGCAGGAACACCTTCACGACGGTGGTCCCGTCCTCGGCGAGGATCTGCTCGAAACTGTTGATCTCGCCATAGCGTTGGTCGAGCACGGCGCGGGGGACCAGTTCGTGGACGCGGGCGATCAGCACATCCTCGTAGTGCGAGCGGTCGAAGATCCCGATCTGGCCCGGCTCCGGCGTGACCTTGACGACGCGCCAGAGGAACGGGTGTTTCCGCTCGTCGGGAGTGGGGGCTTTGAATGCCGTGATCCGGCAGCCGGCCGGGTTGAAGAGGCCGATGACATGCTTGACCGTGCCGCCCTTGCCGCTGGTGTCCATGCCTTGGAGTACGAGGAGCAGTCGACGGCGGTCGCCCGCAGCGCTCGCCGCGTAGAGGCGCTCCTGAAGGTCGGCGAGACGTTCACCCATCTGGGCGATCGCCGCCAGTCCGGCGGCCTTGTCGGCAGGGCCGGCCGGGGTGGCTGCGGGGTCGTACGAGGAGAGGTCGACGCGCTTGCCCCCACGGATGCGCAGCAGGTCACGGAGTTGCGCCGACTGACTCTGCTTCTTCCCGTCCTCCGCCGTGCGCTCCTTCGCGTCCTTCTTCGCGGTCTTCTTCTCGTCCTTTTTGGCCACCGCGTGCCCCTTCCGGCTCCGGTCCGTCCCCTCGATCGTGCGACGGAACCCCGGCTCCCGCGAACGCGGTGCGGTGGAAGAGCACGAGGGGGTGGCATCACTACGCCGCGCCGGGTCGACCTGGTGCAGAGCCACAACCTGAGACCGGGGGGCGGATGCGGCTACGCATGTGGTGCGCGGCACCCGCCCCCCTCCGGGTGTCTCAGAGGATCAGCACCACGGCCCGGTGACCGCGAACGTCGTCCCGGGCGTATAGCAGTTGACGTACATGGTCTCGCCGTCCGGCGAGAAGGTGACGCCCGCGAACTCGCCCCATTCCGGCTCCTCGGGAGTGCCGATGTTCTGAGCGCCGCGCGCCATCGGGTAGACCTCGCCGCGCTTCGTCAGTCCGTACACATGCTGCGTGCCGCCGCCGTCCTCGCACACCATCAGCCCGCCGCCGGGCGCGAGGCAGATGTTGTCGGGGGATTCGCCGGGCAGCTGGATGTCCGTGCTCGGGCCGAAGACGATCACCAGCGTGAGCCGGCGCCGGTGCGGCTCGTACTTCCATACCTGCCCGAAGTGGTCGGCGGCTGAGCCCGCCTTGCTCTGGGCGAAGCTGGAGACGAAGTAGACCGAGCTCCCGCCCCGGTAGCAGCCCTCCAGCTTCTGGGCGTGCGTGATGCCCTTCGGCCCGAAGTCCTGCAGCCGGACGGGGGTCTGCTTCGCCTGGCTGTCCGGTACGGGCACCCACTCGATCCGCTCGAAGGCCGCACCGGTCTCCTGGATCGCGGACAGGTCGGGCACGCCCGGCACCCGCATCGCCTCCAGCGTCCCGCCCGCGCGCAGCGAACCCGTGCCGCCGAGCGGTTTCCTCGGCAGGAAGCGGTAGAAGAGCCCGAACGGCCGGTCGAAGGCGTCCTCCGTCTCGTACACGATCCCGCTCTTCGGATCGACGGCGATCGCCTCGTGCTGGAACCGGCCCATCGCGGTGAGCGGTACGGCTCCGGTACGGCGCGGATCGGCACCGTCGACCTCGAAGATGAAGCCGTGGTCCTTGGTGTAGCCGTTGGTGCCGGCTCTGTCCTCGGTCTCCTCGCAGGTGAGCCAGGTGCCCCACGGAGTGGGTCCGCCCGCGCAGTTCACGGCGGTGCCCGCGATGGCTACGCGCTCGGACAGCACATTGTTGCGGCTGTCCAGCTCAAGGGCCGTACAGCCGCCCTTGCCCATCGGGTCGTAGGTGAGGCCCTCGACGGCCGGGACGGCGATCTTTGCGGTGACGCGGTTCTCGTGGTTGCGGACCAGATGGACGCGGCCGCGGCGGCCGGCGAAGGCCGACATGCCGTCGTGGTTGCTGGGGACCTTGCCCTCGCCCGAGCGCAGTGGATCTCCCTCGCGGGAGAGGACCCGGTAGCGGAAACCTTTTGGCAGATCGAGCAGCCCGGCCGGGTCGGGGACGAGCGGGCCGTACCCGCCGTGCCCGCGGGCGGCAGCGGTGCCCGCGAAGAGTTCGGAGAAGGCACCGGTGAAGGCGATCCCGGCGCTCAACGCACCGGTACGTGCCAGGACTTGACGTCGTGTTGCGGACATGAGGCAACTCCCTGGAGGCACCGCCCATGCCGAAGGCCATGGGGGAGGACAGGAGACGTGACCCGCACGTGTGTATCACGCAGTCCGGTGGGACGAGAACCGTGCGGGCCACTATGCCTTTATGCGTCGCTGTGCTTGTCGCCGTGCCCCGGCGGGGTCAGGCGAGGGAAGCGCTGAGCGTGATCGTCGTACCTGTGAGGGCCTGGCTCACCGGGCAGTTCTTCTTGGCGTCCTCGGCGGCCGCGGCGAACCCGTCCGCGTCGAGACCGGGGACCTCGCCCTGCACGGTGAGGTGGATGCCGGTGATGCCCTCACCGGGCTGGAAGGTCACGTCGGCCTTGGTCTCCAGCCGGGTTGGCGGGGTGCCCGCGCCGGTCAGACCGTGCGAGAGAGCCATGGAGAAGCAGCTCGAGTGGGCGGCCGCGATGAGCTCCTCGGGACTGGTCTTGCCGTTGGCCTGCTCGGCGCGGGACGGCCAGTTGACCGGGTAGCTGCCAATGCCCGACGAGTCGAGGGTGACCGTGCCGGAGCCCTTGAGCAGCTCGCCTTCCCAGACCGTGTGAGCCGTACGCGTGGTGGCCATGATGGTTCCCTTCCGGTGGCTAGGGGGCTTTCGGGCCCCAAAGCCCCAAACCTACTGCCCCACAAGCCCCTTCGCGTCCCGAGCCAGCGCGGTGAGCCGGGAGATTGCCCGGAAGTACTTCTTTCGGTAGCCGCCGTTCAGCATCTCGTCGCTGAACAGCCGGTCGAAGGGCACGCCCGAGGCGAGCACCGGCACCTCCCGGTCGTACAGCCGGTCGGCGAGTACGACCAGGCGCAGCGCCGTCGACTGGTCGGGGACGGGCCGGACATCGGTGAGGCAGACCGCGCTCAGACCGTCGGTGAGCGCCCCGTACCGGCTCGGGTGGACCTTCGCGAGGTGCTCGAGGAGATGCGGGAAGTCGTCGAGGGACGCGCCTTCGGTGGCGTACGCGGTCTTGGCGACCTGCTCGTCGGAGTACGGGGGAGGGGCCTCGGGCAGCCCGCGGTGACGGTAGTCCTCGCCGTCGATCCGCAGCGGGCGGAAGTGTGCGGACAGCCCTTGGATCTCGCGGAGGAAGTCGGCGGCGGCGAACCGGCCCTCGCCGAGCTTGCCGGGCAGCGTGTTGGAGGTGGCCGCCAGGGCGACGCCCGCGTCGACGAGCTTCCCGAGCAGCGTCGACACCAGGACGGTGTCGCCCGGGTCGTCGAGTTCGAATTCGTCGATGCAGAGAAGCCGGTGCCCGCTCAGCGTCTGCACGGTCTGCTGGAAGCCGAGCGCGCCCACCAGGTTCGTCAGCTCGACAAAGGTGCCGAAGGCCTTGAGCGAGGCCTCCGCCGGGGTGGCGTGCCAGAGGGAGGCCAGCAGGTGGGTCTTGCCGACGCCGTAGCCGCCGTCGAGATAGACGCCGCGCGGTCCGGTGGGGGCCGCGGGCTTCTTGCTGAACCACTTGCGCTTGGCGGCGCCGCTCGCGTGCGCCCCGCCGAGGCCCGCCGCGAAGGAGCTCAGGACCGTGACCGCCTCGGTCTGGCTGGGCTGGTTCGGGTCGGGGACGTAGGTGTCGAAGCGCACCGAGTCGAAGCGCGGCGGCGGCACCATCTCGGCGACCAGACGGTCGGCGGGTACGCGCGGCTCGCGGGCGCACAGGGACAGTGGGACTGCTTCGGTTATGGGGCTTGTCGACACAGTTCCTAACTGTAAGGGCCGTGCCAGACTGCACAGCATGCGACGCCTGTTCCCTGTGACCGATCAGACAGCCGCCGTGGATCGTGAGTGGTCCCTGGACGAGCTGGCCGACGCCTATGGGTATCCGGACGGGGGCGGACCCTGGCTGCGGGCGAACATGGTCTCCTCGCTGGACGGGGCGGCCCAGCACGAGGGCCGGTCGCAGCCGATCTCCTCCGACACGGACATGCGGATCTTCGGCACCCTGCGGGGTCTCGCCGACGCGGTCGTGGTCGGCGCGGAGACGGTACGCCTCGAGGGCTACCGGCCCGCCCGGGCCAGGGAGGCCTTCGCCGAGCGGCGGGCCGCGGCCGGCCAGGGACCCGCCCCCGCCATCGCCGTGGTCAGCGCCTCGCTCGACCTGGACTTCTCGCTTCCGCTGTTCGCCCGGCCGCTCGTTCCGACGCTGCTGCTGACGGGGGCCGCGGCGCCCCCGGACCGTGTCCGTGCGGCGGAGAAGGCGGGCGCGGAGGTGGTGATCGCCGGGGACGGCCCCGGCGTGGAGCCGCCCAGGGCGGTACGGGCGCTCGCCGAGCGGGGACTGCTCCGGCTGCTCACCGAGGGCGGGCCACGGCTGCTGGGCCAGTTCGTGGCGGCCGGGGCGCTGGACGAGCTGTGTCTGACCCTGTCGCCGACGCTGACGGCGGGGGACGCGCAGCGGATCGCGGGCGGACCGGCGCTGGCCGTTCCGGAGAGGTTCGCCATGGCATCGGTACTGGAGGAGGCAGGGTTCCTTTTCACCCGCTACCGTCGCATCTGACAATCGGCGGAATTTGCCGTTCCGGTTAATTTCCGCGGGGCACACCTAGCCTCGCAGACCCCGTGCGGGCACGGGGAAGGATGGTTTCCGCAGAAGGGCTCCTGACGTGTTCACAAGCGTACTTATGATCGAGAAGCCTCTGACCCCCGAAGACGTTGAATTCGTCACCACTCTGCACGGAGAAGAGGACATCTCCTTCATCGTGCTGATGCAGCCCCGAGGCGATCAGGCCGATCTGCTGCTGCGCGCCATCGACGACGTGGCGCTCGGCGAGCTGAAGGAGGCCGTCCGTGAGGGCGACGAGCCCGAGGGCCGGGACGCCAAGGGCCCCGCCGAGCTCGCCCTGGAGCACTCGCTCGGGGCGCTGCGCGCGGCGGGCTGCGAGGCCGTCGGCCAGGTTGTCGAGGACCATCCGCTGGACAAGCTGAAGTCCGTGGTGGACGAATCGGGCGCCGACGAGGTGATCGTGCTGACCGCTCCGCACTACGTGGAGGAGTTCTTCCACCGGGACTGGGCCTCCCGGGCCCGCCACAAGGTCGGCGTCCCCGTGCTCAAGCTCTTCGCGCACAGCGAATAGGCTGGAGCCTCGCACATACCCCCGCAGCGGTACGTGCACATCTCTACTCGTACATCTTGGGGAGACACACGCATGGCACCCGCCGTCCCTAGCGCCATGGAACGCCCGCACTTCATCGGCATCGGCGGCGCCGGAATGTCGGGCATCGCGAAGATTCTCGCCCAGCGGGGCGCGAAGGTCGCCGGCAGCGACGCGAAGGAGTCGGCCACGGCGGACGCCCTGCGCGCGCTCGGCGTCACCGTCCACATCGGGCACGCGACCGAGCACCTGGCGACCGATGCCAGCTGCGTCGTCGTCTCCAGCGCGATCCGCGCCGACAACCCGGAGCTGGCACGCGCGGCCGAGCTCTCCGTGCCGGTCGTCCACCGCTCCGACGCGCTGGCCTCGCTGATGACCGGCCTGCGCTCGATCGCCGTCGCAGGCACCCACGGCAAGACCACCACGACGTCCATGCTGGCCGTGGCCCTCACCGAGCTGGGGCTCGACCCCTCGTACGCGATCGGCGGCGATCTCGAAGGGCCGGGTACGAACTCCCGCCACGGCGCGGGCGACATCTTCGTCGCCGAGGCCGACGAGAGCGACCGCAGCTTCCAGAAGTACGACCCCGAGGTCGCGATCGTCCTCAATGTCGAGCTCGACCACCATGCGAACTACGCCTCGATGGACGAGATCTATGACTCCTTCGAGACCTTCGTCGGCAAGGTCGTCCCCGGCGGCACGCTGGTGATCTCCGCGGACCAGCCCGGCGCGGTCGAGCTCACCTCGCGTGTCCGTGACCTGTCCACGCTGAATGTCGTCACCTACGGCGCGGCCGAGTCCGCCGACGTCCGCGTCCACAAGGTCACCCCGCGCGGCCTCACCAGCGAGGTCACGGTCCTGCTCGGGGGCCGGTTCCTCACCTTCACCGTCTCGGTGCCCGGCAGCCACTACGCGCACAATGCCGTGGCCGCCCTCGCCGCGGGCGTCGCTCTCGGCATCCCGGCGCACAACCTCGCCTCGGCCATCGGCAAGTACACCGGCGTCAAGCGCCGCCTCCAGCTCAAGGGCGAGGCCGCCGGCGTCCAGGTCATCGACTCGTACGCGCACCACCCGACCGAGATGACCGCCGACCTCGAGGCCATGCGCGGCGCGGTGGCGGACGCCCGGCTGCTGGTCGTCTTCCAGCCGCACCTCTTCTCCCGTACGCAGGAACTCGGCACGGAGATGGGCCAGGCGCTCGCGCTGTCGGACGCCTCGGTGGTCCTCGACATCTACCCGGCCCGTGAGGACCCGATCCCGGGCATCACCAGCACCCTGATCATCGACGCGGCCCGCGCGGCAGGCGCGGATGTCACGGCCGTCCACGACAAGGCGACCGTCCCCGACGTCATCGCGGGAATGGCGAAGCCCGGCGATCTTGTTCTCACCATGGGTGCGGGCGATGTCACGGACCTCGGTCCCGCGATCCTGGCCCGCCTGTCGAACTGAGGGAGCCGTTTCATGTCGTACGACGTTGACAAGCCGGACGAGCAGTGGCGCGCGGAGCTGTCCCCCGCGGAGTACGCGGTACTGCGCCAGGCCGGCACCGAGCCCGCCTTCGTCGGTGAGTACACCGACACCAAGACCGCCGGCGTGTACTCCTGCCGGGCGTGCGGCGCCGAGCTGTTCCGCTCCGACACGAAATTCGAGTCGCACTGCGGCTGGCCGTCCTTCTACGACCCGAAGGACACCGACGCGGTCGAGCTGATCGAGGACCGCTCGCACGGGATGGCGCGCACGGAGGTGCGGTGCGCGCGGTGCGGATCGCATCTTGGGCATGTGTTCGAGGGCGAGGGGTACGCGACGCCGACGGACCAGCGGTACTGCATCAACTCGATCTCGCTGCGGCTGGAGCCGGACGCGGGCTGATTCCGCGGACGGAAAATCGGCTGCGAGGGACCATCGGGCCCGCCCACACCGGGCGGGCCCGATCTTCTTCGAGCTCGTCCAGGAGGGGAGCGAGGGCGAGTCGGGGCCCTCCGTGTCGAATGCGCCCGCAGATTACGTGGGCTGCAGCAGGTCCCACCGGTTGCCGTACAGGTCCTCGAAGACCGCGACCGAGCCGTACGTCTCGTGCCGCGGCTCCTCCAGGAAGCGCACGCCCGCCGCCGTCATCCGTTCGTGGTCGCCCGCGAAGTCCTCGGTGTGCAGGAAGAAGCCGACCCGGCCGCCCGTCTGCGCGCCCACGCTCGCGCGCTGGTCCTCGTCCCCGGCCCGGGCGAGCAGTAGCCCGGTGGCGCGGCCCGATCCCCGGGGGCGGACCACCACCCAGCGGCTGCCGTCCCCGCGGTCGGTGTCCTCGACCAGTTCGAAGCCGAGGGCGTCCGTGTAGAAGGCGATGGCCTCGTCGTAGTCGCGGACGACGAGGGTGATCAGGGCGATGAACGACATGCGCTCCACGTTATACGTATGACTCACCCCGGATCAACGCGATGCGACAATGCGCACCATGCATGCGCCGCCGCCCCCGACGTACCCGCCACACATTCTGTTCCGCGCCCAAGCCCTGGCCGCCCAGGGGCGCCGCGTCATCCTGGGCATCGCCGGGGCCCCGGGCGCCGGGAAGACGACCCTCGCCGCCCATCTCGTCGACTCCCTCGACGGCCTCGCCGTCCTCGTCCCCATGGACGGCTTCCACCTGGCCCAGGCCGAACTCCGGCGCCTCGGCCGCGCGGAGCGCAAGGGTGCGCCGGACACCTTCGACGCGGCGGGATACGCCGCCCTGCTCGCCCGGCTGCGCGCCCCCGCCCCGCGCGCGACGGTCTACGCCCCCGCCTTCGACCGTGGCCTGGAGGAAGCGGTGGCCGGCAGCATCCCGGTCGACCCTGACATCCCTCTCGTCGTTACCGAGGGCAACTATCTGCTCCACGACGAAGGCCCCTGGGCACAGGTCCGCCCGCTCCTCGACGAGGCCTGGTACCTGGAGATCGACGACGCCGTACGCGTACGCCGACTGGTCGACCGGCATGTGCGGTTCGGCAAGCCGCGGCCGTATGCCGAGCGCTGGGTCCAGGACTCGGACGAGCGCAACGCCCGGCTGGTCGCCCGCGGCCGCGACCGCGCCGACTTCGTGGTCACACAGTCGTGGTAATTCCCCCACCCGCGCACACAGGCGCGGCGGGGCCCCGGCGAGGAGCCGGCGAAGTCAATGCGGAACGCGGTCTGGCCCCGCCGGACGCGGTCGGTACGCTCGAGGTCCTGGTACGCGATGCGGAAGGCGGTTGACGTGGGGTTGTTCCGGCGAGGGCCGAAGCGTGACGGACGCGATGCACCCCGGGACCCCGAGTTCTCCTTCTTCTCGGAAGAAGAGGGCGCACGCTTCCGCGCCCAGGTCCGGGAAGCCTTCGCCGAACAGGGCCTGGAAGTGACCGTGTACGCGGACGTGGTGTCGGACAGCGCCGGCCGCCAGTTCGGGCTCGGCAATCTCGCCGCCGTCTGCCACAACGACGATCGCGGGCCGCGCTCCTGGCCCGAACTGGTCCGGCAGCACGTCGGGATGGTGCTGCGCACCATGGAGGCGCCCTCCGCGCTGGACACCCTGCCGACCGAGCAGATCCGCGCCCAGCTCTACCCCCGCGTCGTCGGCGCCGACGGGTTCAATGCGCAGAACTTCGGTTACGCGCGCACCGTCGCGCCCGGCCTGTTCGAGATCCTCGCGCTCGACCTGCCGGAGAGCGTCATGATGCTCACCGACGAGGCCCTGGAGCCGCTCGGCGACCTGCGGTACCTGCGCGACCAGGCGCTCTACAACCTCAGGGGACTCCCCCTGGAGGGCCACGAGACCGTCAAGGACTCCGAGGGCATGCGCTTCGAGGTGGTCCTCGGCGACTCCTTCTACACCGCGAGCCGCGTCCTGGCGCTGGACAGCGTCGTACGGCAGGTCACCGGAGAGCAACTCACCGCCGACGGGGCCCTGGTGGCGATGCCTTTCCGGCACCAGCTCGCCTTCCACGCCATCCACGACACCGGCATGATCCCGGCGCTCAACGCCATGGCCTCCTTCGCGGCCGCCGGCTACGCCGACACGCCCGGCGCCATCAGCCCGTACGTCTACTGGTGGCGTGACGGCACCTTCACCCAGCTCAGCGACCGTGACGAGGAAGGAGAGCTGCGCATCGTGGTCGGCGACGAATTCCATGAGCTGCTGGAGCGTCTGGTGGCCAAGGACCAGGATTGAGCTCGCGCGGGGCACCACCCGCGGGCAGTATGGCCCCATGCCCACCATGCCCGCGCCCTTCACCACGGACGACTACCGAGCCCGGATGGCCCGCGCCGCGGACGCCGCCGCCGAGGCGGGGCTCGCGGGAGTGCTCGTCGCGCCCGGCCCCGACCTCGTCCATCTGACCGGCTACCGGCCCGTGAGCACTGAGCGGCTCACCATGCTCGTCCTCGCCGCCGGCCGGGAACCGGTCCTCGTCGTTCCGACCCTGGAGGCGCCGGACGCCGAGGAGGCCGCCGGAGCGGCCGCGTTCACCGTGCGCGACTGGACCGACGGCAAGGACCCCTACGCCGTCACCGCCCCGCTGCTGGACGCCGACGGCCGCTTCGGAGTCAGCGACAACACCTGGGCGATGCATCTCCTCGGCCTGCAGCGGCAGTTGCCCGGGACCTCCTACACATCGCTGACCGAGGCCCTGCCCATGCTGCGGGCCGTGAAGGACGCGCACGAACTGGCCCTGATCGAGGCGGCGGGAGCCGCCGCCGACGAGACGTACCACGAAATCCTCAAGGTGCGCTTCGCCGGGCGCGGGGAGGCCGAGGTCGCGGCCGATCTCGCCGCGCTGCTCAAGCAGTTCGGGCATTCGCAGGTCGACTTCACCGTCGTCGGCTCAGGACCGAACGGCGCCAATCCGCACCACGAGGCGGGCGACCGCACCATCCTCCACGGCGACATGGTCGTCCTCGACTTCGGTGGCCTCAAGCACGGCTACGGCTCCGACACCAGCCGTACCGTCCATGTCGGCGAGCCGACACCCGCCGAGCAGCACGTTCACGACGTCGTGCGGGAGGCCCAGCAGGCCGGCTTCGAGGCGGTACGGCCGGGGGTCGCCTGCCAGGAGATCGACCGGGCCGCCCGCGAGATCATCGAAGAGGCCGGGTATGGAGACCTGTTCATCCACCGCACCGGCCACGGGATCGGCGTCACCACGCACGAGCCGCCGTACATGATCGAGGGTGAGGAGCAGTCGCTGATCCCCGGCATGTGCTTCTCCGTCGAGCCGGGGATCTATCTCCCCGGCCGTTTCGGCGTCCGTATCGAGGACATCGTCACGGTCACCGAGGACGGCGGCCGCCGCTTCAACAACACCCCGCGCGAGATGGCGATCGTCGAGTAGCCGCAGCTCCGCCCCGGATCCGGCGCCTGTGCTCAGCCGTCGGCCAGGACGACACAGGACTCCGGCGGCAGGTGCAATACGCCGTCCGTGCCCGGCTCCTGGACCGTTCCCCAGGCGGCCAGCACCCGGCCGCCGCCGCCCAGCGGGATCGCGGCCGGCTCCTTGGCCAGATTGACCGCGATCCGCAGATCGCCGCGCCGGTACGCCAGCCAGCGGGCCTCCTCGTCGTACGCCACCTTCACCGCCGCCAGGTCCGGATCCGTCAGGTCCGGCTGTGCGCGGCGCAGCGTGATCAGCTCGCGGTGCCAGGCCAGCAGCCGGGCGTGCGGCTCCCGCTCCCGCTCGGACCTGTCCAGGCAGGAGCGCTCCCTGGTCGACGGCGACTGCGGGTCGGGGATCTCGTCCTCCGCCCAGCCGTGCGCCGCGAACTCCCGCCGTCTGCCGCTGCGTACTGCCTCGGCCAGCTCCGGGTCGGTGTGGTCGGTGAAGAACTGCCAGGGCGTGCGGGCGCCCCACTCCTCGCCCATGAACAGCATCGGTGTGAACGGCCCGGTCAGTACCAGTACGGCCGCGCACGCCAGCAGCCCGGGGGAGAGGCCGGCCGAGAGCCGGTCGCCCAGTGCCCGGTTGCCGATCTGGTCGTGCGTCTGGGCATAGCCGAGGAAGCGGTGTGCGGCGGTTCGCGTCACGTCGACGGAGCGGCCGTGCGTACGACCCCGGAAACTCGAGTACGTACCGTCGTGGAAGAAGCCGTGGGTGAGGGTCTTGCCGATCGCCGCCAGCGGAGCGACGGCGAAGTCGGCGTAGTAGCCCTGGGCCTCACCGGTCAGCGCGGTGTGCAGGGCGTGGTGGAGGTCGTCGTTCCACTGTGCGTGCAGTCCCAGGCCGCCCGCCTCGCGCGGCGCCGTCGTGCGCGGGTCGCACAGATCCGACTCGGCGACCAGGAAGAGCGGACGGCCGAGCTCGTCCGAGAGGGCGTCGACGGCGGTGGAGAGCTCCTCGAGGAAGGTCAGCGCACGCGTGTCGGCGAGGGCGTGCACCGCATCGAGACGCAGCCCGTCGAGCCGGAAGTCGCGCAGCCAGGCCAGCGCGCTGCCGAGCAGATACGCGCGGACCTCGTCGGAGCCCGGGGCATCGAGGTTGACCGCCGAGCCCCACGGGGTGTGGTGGGTGTCGGTGAGGTACGGGCCGAAGGACGGCAGGTGGTTGCCGGAGGGGCCCAGATGATTGTGGACGACGTCCAGAACCACCCCGAGACCACGGCCGTGCGCCGTGTCGACAAAGCGCTTCAGCGCCTCGGGGCCGCCGTACGGCTCGTGCACCGCCCACGGCGACACACCCTCGTAGCCCCAGCCGTGCACGCCGGGAAAGGGACACAGCGGCATCAGCTCGATATGGGTGATCCCCAACTCGGCCAGCTCGCCTAGCCGTTCGGCCGCGGCGTCCAGGGTGCCCTCGCGCGTGTACGTGCCGATGTGCAGCTCGTAGAGGACCGCGCCGCCGAGCCCCCGCCCCGCCCAGTCGTTCCGCCAGGCGTAGGCGCCCTGGTCGACCACGGCACTCATGGCGTCCGGGCCGTCCGGCTGGCGGCGGGAGCGCGGATCGGGCAGCACGGGCCCGCCGTCCAGCGCGAAGCCGTACCTGGCGCCTTCGCCCGCCTCGGCCTCGGCACTCCACCAGCCCGCACGCCCTTCGGCGCGCTCCATCGGACGTTCCTCGCCCGCCAGCCACAGTGTGACCCGGTCCTCGGCCTGCGGCGCCCACACCTCGAACAGCACTGGAGGTCCCCTCGTCGTCGATGCGACCTCCATCCTGGCAAGATCGGGGTCTAGAAGAGGTGTCCTTGGGGCCATTAAGGTCACGAACCATGTCGACGCCGCTGCCGCCGCTGCCCGCCTTCCCGCCCGGTTTCCTCTGGGGCGCGTCCGCCTCCGCCTTCCAGACCGAGGGGGCCGCCGACGCCGACGGCAAGGGACCCTCGGGCTGGGACGCCTTCGCCGCCCAGGGCCGGATCAAGGACGGCGCCGATGCCTCGCGGGGCACCGGCTTCCACGCCCGCTATCGCGAGGACGTCGCCCTGCTCGCCGGCCTCGGCGCGGACGCCTTCCGCTTCTCGGTCAGCTGGCCGCGCGTCGTGCCCGGCGGCAGCGGACCTGTCAACGCGGCGGGGCTCGACTTCTACGACCGTCTCGTCGACGAACTGTGCGCTCACGGCATCACGCCCGCGCCCACCCTCTACCACTGGGACACCCCGCTCCCGCTCGATGAAGCGGGCGGCTGGCTCAACCGGGACACGGCGTTCCGCTTCGCCGAGTACGCCTCCGTCGTCGCCGAGCGGCTCGCCGACCGCGTACCGATGTGGATCACGATCAACGAACCGGCCGAGGTCACCCTGCTCGGCTACGCGCTCGGCGAGCACGCGCCCGGCAAGCAGCTCCTTTTCGACGCGCTGCCCGCCGCCCACCATCAGCTGCTCGCCCATGGCCTCGCGGTCCAGGCGCTGCGCGCGGCGGGCGCCGCGAACATCGGCCTCGCCGTCTCCCACTCGCCCGTACGGACCGCGGGGATCAGCGAGGAGGACCGGTTCGGCGCGGAGCTGTACGACACGATCACCAACTGGATGTTCGCCGACCCGATCCTCACCGGCAGCTATCCCGATGAGAATTTCGCCGCCCTGATGCCGGGCCCGGTCGCCGAAGACCTCGCCGTCATCGCCGCGCCGCTGGACTGGTACGGCGTGAACTACTACCACCCGATGCTCGTCGGCGCGCCCGCCGAGGACGCACTCGGGGACTTCGCCGGCGTCGGCATGCCCGCCGAACTCCCTTTCGGGCTACGGGACATCGAGTGCGAGCAGCGCACCGATTTCGGCTGGCCGGTCGTTCCCGACGGGCTGCGTGAGCTCCTTGTGCTCCTCAAGGACCGGTTCGGCGACCGGCTGCCGCCGCTGTTCATCACCGAGAACGGCTGCTCGTACGACGGTCTCGACGACCAGCGCCGTATCGACTTCCTCGACGCCCATCTCCGCTCACTGCACGAGGCGATCGACGCGGGAGTCGACGTACGCGGCTACTTCACCTGGTCGCTCACCGACAACATCGAATGGGTCCAGGGCGCGTCCCAGCACTTTGGTCTCGTCCACATCGACTACGAGACGCTGGAGCGCACACCGAAGGCCTCGTACGCCTGGTACCGGGACGCCATCGCCGCGCAGAAGCCCGTCGCCCGGAAGGCGGGTTCAGGGCACTGAACGGATCTTCCACACCAGCACACCGCCGAGGACGGTGACCACGGTCGCGGTCAGATACAGCCCGGCGTACCCGCCCGCGTACGCCACGATCGGCGCGGCAAGCGCGGGGCCGAGGACCTGCGGCGCCGAATTGGCGATGTTGATGACGCCCAGATCCTTCGCCCGGCCACCGGCCTGAGGCAGCACCTGCGTGATCAGCGCCTGGTCGACGGCGATGTACACGCCGAAACCGAGCCCGAGCAGCGCCGCAGCACCCATCGCCACCGGCCAGGTGTGCCAGAACGTCAGCAGCAGCGAAGCCATCGCCATCACCACCGAACCGACCGCGACCAGCGCCTTGCGCCGGCCCAGCCGGTCCGAGACAACCCCGCCGACCACCGCCGTCACCACCACGCCGGCCGTGTAGAGCAGCGTCAGAATCAGTACGCCCTCGTCCGGATCCGGGTAACGCACCGCGTCCTTGAGGAAATACAGCAGATACAGCGTGCCCATCGCGTTCCCGAGCATCACCAGAAAACGGGTGAGCCAGGCCCAGCCGAAATCCGGATACGCCCGCGGGCTGACCCAGAAGTCCTTCGGACGCACCGACTCCCTTGCGGGAAAAGGGACGTGAGGGTCGCGGGTCAGCAGGACGAAAGGCAGCGCGCAGAGCACCACGAGCGCCGCGAGCAGCAGATAGCCCGTCACGGTCCCGGTCACCACCGTGGTCACCAGCAGCGCCCCGACGACCAGCCCCAGCGTCTGGGGAATCCCGATGAACCCGGAGACCGCGGCCCGCTGACGCACCGGCACCTGGTCCGGCACGACGGCATTGGTCCCGGCCAGCATGGCGTTCAGACCGAGCTGAGCCAGACACCAGCCGAGCGCCACCCCGATCACCGTCGTCTGCGCCGAGGTGACCGCGAGGCCCACCGCACCCAGCACGGCCCCGCCCAGGATCCACGGGCGACGGCGCCCGAAGCGCCCGCCGGTACGGTCCGACAGCGCACCCGCGAGCGGATTGACGACGACCGCGACCAGCGCCCCCACTCCGGTCGCCCAGCCCAGCGCGACCTCCTTGCCGGACGGGTCGAGCTGGTCGATCTGCTCGGCGAGCAGCACCTGGATCGGCGTGAGGAACGCCATGTACAGACCCAGGTTGGCCAGTACGAGACCCGATATCCAGGCGCTGCCGACGAGGTTCCGCGGCTCGGAGTGCAGCTCTTGAGTCGTCATGGGCGGCTCGCCATCAGCTCGGGGGTGTCCGGAGCCTACGGACACCCCCGAGCTTGCTCAATGCTGCGAACCGGGAAGGAAGTGGATCCGTTCGTGGACGATCGGATGCCCCGCCTTCGCGAAGTTCGCCGCCATCGGGAAGTTGCCCTGATCGGTGGCCCCCGCGATGAACTCCGCGCCCCGCTCGGCGAGGAAGTGCGTGCACTCCACGAGCAGGTCGTACGCGTAGCCGCGGCCGCGCTGCTCCGGTACGACTCCGATGAAGCCGACGCACGGCCCCGACGGGTTGCGCGCCGGGACATGGATACCGACCAGCTCACCGTCAGGTGCGTAGGCCAGCTGCCACCACTCGCGCGGCGACGGGCACCAGTGGAAGAAGTCCAGCTCCTCCTGCGCCGCCTTGTCGACGCCCGCCTCGGCGATGGCGTCCAGCGCGTGCGCGTCGAGCGTCGAGGAGTGGACCCGGCGCAGTACCTCGAAGATCACCGCGTCGTCGGGCTCGGGCCTGAACTCCAGCCGCCGGGGTCGCTCCGGCAGTCCGCACTCCGGTGTCCAGCGGTACTGGTACCGCTCCACCAGCACCTTCATGCCGGCCGCCGTCGCGGCACGGATCCTGGCCTCACCGGCCGCCAGGGCCGCCGGATCCTCGCGCCAGCCGGCCGGCAGGATCAGTTCGTACTCGACTTGGAACGGCGAGGTCCGCAGCAGCTCGGTCCCTGCCTCCTCCTCGCCATCGGCGAAGTCGAACCAGTTGATGTTGACGGGAGTTTCGTCGTCGGGGCCGCCCCACCAGGCGGCTCGCGCGACGACCACGCCGTCGCGCAGCGCGACCCGCTTCCAGTCGGGGCGGTGCGTGGCACGGGCCAGCGCGCGGCCCACACCGAGAAGGTCGGGGAGAGAGTCGAAGAGATGCGCGTCGCTCGGGGTGAGCGCGCGAATGACCAGTTCGGTCATGAGGAAGTCCTCCGGGAAGAGATGTGCGGTAAGCGCTCCCGGTCAGACTGCGAACGCCGGGCGGACGGTGCGGGAGCGCGAGAGTCGTGTGGTGCGCATTGCTCTCGCCTCCTTCCGTCGGTCACGGGCGTCGCGATCACGCTAGACGGTTCCTGCGGTGCGGTCCACCGCATTCCCTGGGACCGGGCGCGGGAACAGCCCGAGTTCGGCAGGACCGCGCAGGTCAGCAGCGACTCCTGGCGGACCGGAAGCCGGTTCTTCTGGACACCTGTGGCCATTCGGCCCGACAATCTGGATTGTGACGTCCTCCTTCGAGTTCCACACGTATCCCGCTCGGCTCTCGGATGCCGAGCGCGACCGTGTCCTCGGTGTGCTCAGAGAGGGCGCGGCGCAGGGCAAGCTGTCGCACGACACCTTCCTGCACCGTATGGAGCTGGCCCTCGCCGCCCGCCGCTCCGACGAACTGCGGGCGCTCACCGCCGACCTCGACACCGAGGGCCGTTGGTCACGGCGGCTGTACGGCGCGGTGGGCCGGATATCGGCGTTCTCGGTACGGCTGCGCAGGGCCTGGCAGGCCGAGAAACTGCCGCCACTGCTGCTGCCCGAACCTGGCCCGTACCCCCTGCGGATAGGCCGCGACCCGGCGAACGGGCTGCGGCTCAGCCATGACACGGTCTCGCGACTGCACGCCGAACTGAGCCGCCAGGGCAGTCTGTGGGTCCTGCGCGACCTCGGTTCGACCAACGGCACCACCGTCAACGGACGGCGGGTGACCGGCTCCGTCGTCGTGCACGACGGGGACATGGTGGGCTTCGGACGGATGAGTTTCCGCCTCGCCGCACGCTGACCCCGCCCGGCGGGCGAGCGTCGGGGCCACAGCCGCGGGTCTCAGCCGAGCGTCAGGACTACCGCCGCCGGTCTCAGTCCCGCGTCGTGGTCCCTTCTGCCGCCGCTTCTCCCTCCGCTCTCCGGCGGAGCAGCGCCACCGGACGTTCCGCGAACAGCTCGGCCAGCGGCACAGGGCGGCCGCCCGCGAACTCCCGTTCCGGCGCTAGCAGATCGGCCCATCGGCCCGCAGGCAGCGTCAGCTCCGTGCCCGCCCAGCCGCCGGCCCGGTCCAGTCGCAGCGAGAGCCGGGTGACCGCCGTGACCACCTCGCCCGTCCGGCAGAAGGCCAGGCAGTGCTCGGCGGCGGGGCCATCCGCCTGCAGCGGTGTGTACGTACCCGATTCGCCGAAGACCTCGGGGCGTTCCCGGCGCAGCCGCAGAGCCGCCGTTGTGACCGTCGTCTTCTCGTTCGGCGGCCCCTCGTGGAACGGCTGCCGGTTGTCCGGGTCCACCAGGGCGAGGAACTCCCGTTCCGTGCCCTGGTAGAGGTCCGGCACGCCTGGCATCGTCAGCTGCACCAGCGCCGATCCCAGCACGTTGGCCCGTACATACGGATCCAGCTCACGGGCGAACAGCGCCACCGAGTACAGCGGCGGGCCCGCCGGGCCCGCGCCGGCGAACGCGGTGACCGCCTCCTCGTACGCCGGATCCGGCTCCGTCCAGCTGGTCAGCAGCGCCGCCTCCCGCGCGCTCTTCAGCAGCGCCGTCGACAGTCTGTCCGCGGACGGGATGCCGAGCCCGAAAGCCGTCTGCCAGACCACCCACGCCAGATGCGGATCGGGCGCGCGTCCGCCCTCGAACCGCGCCGCCTCCTCCGTGACGCGTCCGAGGAAGTCCGCCCACTCCTCGGGGCATTCGGACAGCACGGCGATCCTGGCCCGTACATCCGCGCTGCGCTTCGTGTCGTGCGTGGTCAGTACGGTGCCGGTGGCCGGCCAGTCACGGGCGAGTCGTTCGCAGTACGCATGGAACAGTGCCGGGCCGACCGCCGGGCTTCCCGGGTCGCCCCCCACCTCGTTCGCCGAGATCAGTGGCACATAGCGGTAGAAGGCGGTGTCCTCGACGGACTTGGCGCGCAGCGCGGACGAGGTCTGGGCGAACCGGGTACGGAACGCGTCCTGGTCCGGGCCTTCGCCGAGCCGCCCGAGCGCCAGGTCCCGCACCACCTCGACGGCCTCGGCCTCCTCGGCGACCGCGAACGCGGCTTTCGCGCCGAGCGCCGCCGCCGGGGGCAGCGCCTCCTCGCCGCCGATGCGGTACGGACGGTAGACGGGGACCCGCACCAGCAGCTCCCGGACCGCCGCGCGCAGCGCCCAGGGCGCGTGGTCGCGCAGCGCCGGATCCGCGGCGCAGACGCGCTCGGCCAGGCGGGTGAGCGCCGCCGTCTCGGCGGCCAGTTCATGCGTGACCACCTTGTACGCGGCGCGGCGCACCGTCGCCTCCCAGTAGCCCCCGCGGTCGCCCGCCGGACCCGCGAACTCCCGGTACCGCCCGACCAGTTCGGCTTCGCCCGCCGGATCGGTGAACAGGCCGTCGATACGGCGCAGCGCGTCGTAGCCCGTCGTGCCGGCGACCGGCCAGCCGGCCGGCAGCCTTTCCTCCCCGGTGAGGATCTTCTCCACGACCGTCCAGCAGGCCCCGCCCGTCGCCTCGTTGAGCTGCCGCAGATACGTCTCGGGATCGGCGAGACCGTCCGGGTGGTCCACCCGCAGGCCCTCCACGACCCCGTCCCGTACCAGCTCAAGGATCTTCCCGTGGGTCGCGGCGAAGACCTCCGGGTCCTCCACCCGCACGCCGATCAGCTCCGAAATGGTGAAGAACCGGCGGTAGTTGAGCTCGGTGCGGGCCAGCCGCCACCAGCCGAGCCGGTACCACTGCGCGTCGAGCAGCTCGGGCAGCGGCAGCTTCCCGGTGGACTCACGGAGCGGGAAGCGCTGCTCCCCGTAGTGCAGTACGTCGCCTTCGACGCGCAGTCCGCCCAGCTCGTCGCCGATCCGGCCCGCCAGCACCGGCAGCAGTACCTTCCCGCCGCCCGCCTCCCAGTCGATGTCGAACCAGCGGGCGTACGGCGACAGCGGCCCCTCGCGCAGCACCTCCCACAGCGCCCCGTTGTGCCGCGGCACGGCGGCCATATGGTTCGGGACGATGTCCAGGACGAGTCCGAGACCGTGTTCGCGCGCCGTACGGGCCAGCCGCCGCAGACCCTCCTCGCCGCCCAGCTCGTCCCGTACCCGGGCGGGGTCGACGACGTCATAGCCGTGGGTCGACCCCGGTACGGCCTCCAGCACCGGCGACAGATGCAGATGCGAGACACCGAGCCCGGCGATGTACGGGACCGCTGCCGCGGCTGCCGAGAACGGGAAGTCCGGCTGGAGCTGCAGCCGGTATGTGGCGGTGGGCGTCATACGAACGTACGTACCCACCTTGAGGGCTTATGTGTCACCGGCCCACGCACGGGTACCGGCCGTTCGGACTACCGGCCGGGCGGACCCCGCTGTTCGGGGGCCGCTGACCGGCACGGCCGGCGGGGTGTCGTCCCGGCGGACGCGCTCGCCGGGCGCGTGGGTCCATGGACCGTACGGGCGACGGAACCCCGCGCACGCCGGGCCCGTGCGCCCGGCCCCCGTCCGCCCGGTGACGCTTACGCGGGCCGCCGCAGCACCGTCAGGCTCCGCCCCAGGAGCCGCACCCGCTCACCGGCGGCCACCTTCGGCCCCCCGCCCGGCGGGACCCCCTCCTTGCGTGCCGTGTCCACGACCACCTGCCACTGCCGGCCGTGGTTCACCGGCACCGCGAATTCCAGTTCGTCCGCGCTCGCGTTGAACATCAGCAGGAAGGAGTCGTCGGCGATCCGCTCGCCCCGCGGCCCCGGCTCCGAGATCGCGTGGCCGTTGAGGAACACCGACAGCGCCTTCGCGGACGCCGACTGCCAGTCCCGCTGGACCATCTCCTCGCCCTCCGGAGTGAACCAGGCGATGTCGGAGAGCTCGTCGTGCGTCCCCTCCACCGGCCGGCCGTGGAAGAAGCGCCGCCGCCGGAAGACCGGATGGTCGCGCCGCAGCCACACCATCGCCCGGGTGAACGCCAGCAGTGTGCCGTCCGCGTCCTCGCCCGGCTCCGGCCAGCGCACCCAGGAGACCTCGTTGTCCTGGCAGTACGCGTTGTTGTTGCCGCTCTGCGTGCGCGCGAACTCGTCGCCGTGGCTGAGCATCGGCACACCCTGCGAGAGCATCAGCGTGGCGATGAAGTTGCGCATCTGCCGGTCCCGCAGATCGAGCACTTCGGGGTCGGTCGTCTCGCCCTCCGCGCCGCAGTTCCAGGACCGGTTGTGGTTCTCGCCGTCGCGGTTGCCCTCACCGTTCGCCTCGTTCCGCTTGTCGTTGTACGAGACCAGGTCGTGCAGCGTGAAGCCGTCGTGACAGGTGGTGAAGTTGATGGAGGCGAGCGGCCGCCGCCCGTCGTCCTGGTACAGGTCGGACGAGCCGGTCAGCCGGGACGCGAACTCCGCCAGTGTGCGCGGCTCGCCCCGCCACAGGTCTCGCACGGTGTCCCTGTACTTGCCGTTCCACTCGGTCCACAGCGGCGGGAAGTTCCCCACCTGATAGCCGCCCTCGCCCACGTCCCACGGCTCGGCGATCAGCTTCACCTGGCTGACCACCGGGTCCTGCTGTACCAGGTCGAAGAACGACGACAGCCGGTCCACCTCGTGGAACTGCCGGGCCAGCGTGGCCGCCAGGTCGAAGCGGAAGCCGTCGACATGCATCTCGGTCACCCAGTACCGCAGCGAGTCCATGATCAGCTGCAGTACATGGGGGCTGCGCATCAGCAGTGAGTTTCCGGTGCCGGTCGTGTCCGTGTAGTAGCGCGGGTCGTCGGACAGCCGGTAGTACGAGGCGTTGTCGAGGCCCCGGAAGGAGAGGGTCGGCCCCAGATGGTTGCCCTCCGCCGTGTGGTTGTAGACCACATCGAGGATGACCTCGATACCCGCCTTGTGCAGCGCCCGTACAGCCTGCTTGAACTCCAGCACCTGCTCGCCCCGGTCGCCCCAGGACGCGTAGGAATTGTGCGGCGCGAAGAACCCGATGGTGTTGTAGCCCCAGTAGTTGTTCAGCCCCGAGTCCACCAGCCGGTGGTCGTTGACGAACTGATGTACCGGCATCAACTCGAGCGTTGTGACGCCCAGTTCGGTCAGATGCGAGATGACGGCGGGATGCGCGAGGCCCGCGTACGTACCGCGCAGCTCCTTCGGCAGCTCCGGATGCAGCATCGTGAGGCCCTTCACATGGGCCTCGTAGATCACTGTGCGGTGGTAGTCGATGCGCGGCGGCCGGTCGTCGCCCCAGTCGAAATACGGATTGACCACGACCGAGCTCATCGTGTGCGGCGCCGAGTCCAGGTCGTTGCGCGAGTCCGGCTTGCCGAAGTGGTAGCCGTACACCGTCTCGCCCCAGTCGATGCTGCCGCTGATCGCACGTGCGTACGGATCGAGGAGCAGCTTGGCGGAGTTGCAGCGCTGCCCGCGGTCCGGGGCGTACGGACCGTGGACGCGGAATCCGTACCGCTGACCCGGCATCACGCCCGGCAGATAGGCGTGCCGCACGAAGGCATCGGTCTCCCGCAGCTCGACGTCGGTCTCCGAACCGTCGTCATGCAGCAGGCACAGCTCGATTCGTCGGGCGGCTTCGGAGTACACCGCGAAGTTGGTGCCGGCGCCGTCGTACGTGGCACCGAATGGATACGCCTGTCCCGGCCAGACCTGCATAGATATAACTCTTCCACTTCTGATCCGGGTGCTGGGGGGCACTTGGCCCAGATCCTCCCCGAAAGTATCCCCGGTGAGGTGCCTCCGCAGGGGAGGACGACGCGGTCAACATCGGGTTCCTCGCGCGACCCGGTGACGCAACCGCTATGAATCCGCTCACTCCGGCAGATCTCGCCAGGCAGAAGGGCCGGATATGGAAAGGGAGTTGGGAAAGGACACTGCCGTTCCGGCTGCACCGTGTCCCACTGGCGGAGTAGTCTTCCTTGATCGTTGAAGGGGGAAGGAAGAGGGGTGCGCGGGTGAGCTCGGGAGGGCTGGAGCTACCCCCAGGTGACGCTGGTCATGAGGGGGACTCCGCCGACGCGCCGCCCGGAGCGGTTTCCCTCGCACGGCCGATGGAGATCGGGGCGGAACTGGACTGGGGCGCGGACGCCTGGAGCGAGGTGCGTACGCGCGCCCAACGCGCCGGGCGGGCCTACATTTGGCTGAACCTGGTGGAGCAGCGGCTGCGGGCCGTGGTGGCGGCGGTGCTGCGCCCCATCTACGAACCGGTACACGGCGACGACTGGGTGGTGGCCGCGGCGGGGCCCGCGGGGCAGGAGTGGGTGCAGCGCGCCGTCGCCGTACGGGAGGTCTCGCGCCGCAAGGGCTATCTGCTGGACCCGGCGGACGACAATGTCCTGTCCTTCCTGACCCTCCCGCAGCTGCGGGAGCTGATGGTCCAGCACTGGCCGTGTTTCGAGCCGTACTTCGACGACCGGCGCGATGTCGAGCTGGCGCTGGACGAGCTGGAGGTCGCGCGGAACGTCGTCTCCCGCAACCGCGCGCTGAACGAGGCGGTGCTCGCCCAGGCCGAGCGTGCCTCCGCCCGGCTCCTGGAGATACTCGGCAGTGGCGCGGGTGTGCCCTCGGCCGACCGTCTCCCGGTCGACGCGGTCGAGGAACTCGTCGGCGACCGTTACGCGGATGTGGTCTCCGTCCACCCGGACCGGGTCCGGCTGCAGCGCCAGCTCCCCGCCGAAGACCTCTTCGGCGGTGCGCGGCGCCTCGACGCGATCGGGATAGGCCTGAACCTCCTGGTCCAGAACTTCTCCGGCCGCCGGCTGGTCCGGCTCGCCGAATCCGGCTGCCGGGTCCGGCTCCTCTTCCTGAACCCGGCGAGCAGTGCGGTCAAGCGCCGCGAACGCGAACTGGGCCTGAGGAAAGGCGAGTTGAGCCGCACGGTGGAGATGAACATTCTCCATATGCGCCGAGTGCGCTCGCGCCTCCGCGACCCGGGCGCTTTCGAGATCCAGGTCTTCGACGAGACGCCGCGCTTCACCGCGTACCTGGTCGACGGCGATGGCCCGGACGGCCTGGCCGTCATCCAGTCCTATCTGCGCCGGGCGCGGGGGATGGAGGCGCCGGTGCTGGTGCTGCGGGGCGGCGGGCGCGCGGTGGTCCGCGCAGGACATGACGGCGAGAATGGCCTTTTCCAGACATACCGCGAGGAGTTCGAGTCCGTATGGGCGGATTCGCGTCCGGTCTCCTGAGTTGTCAGTGGCACGTGGGAGGGTGAAAACCCACCGGGGGAGAACGCACCACCGCACGACGAAGGAGGGTCACGATGGCTTGGCACGGGGAACCGCTGGTCGGCTTCGATCTGGAGACGACGGGTACGGAGCCGCTGGAGGCACGGATCGTGACGGCGGCGATCGTTGGTGTCCGGCCGGGGGAGCCGGTCCGGAGCCGGGGCTGGCTGGCGGATCCGGGCATCCGCATCCCGGCGCAGGCGTCGGCGATCCACGGCATCAGCAGTGAGCGGGCCACGGCGGATGGCCGCCCGGCACGCGAGGTGGCGGACGAGATCGCACAGACCCTGACGGGATACTGGGGGCGGGGGGTGCCGGTCGTCGCGTACAACGCGGCATTCGACCTGACGCTGCTGACGGCGGAGTTGCGGCGCCACGATCTGCCCTCCCTGACGGACCGTCTTTCGGGCCGCCCGATCGGACCGGTGATCGACCCGTACACCATCGACCGGGCGGTCGACCGCTACCGCAAGGGCAAGCGCACTCTGGAGGCGGTCTGCGTCGAGTACGGCGTGGTCCTGGACGCGGCCCACGATGCGTCCGCGGACGCACTCGCGGCGGTGCGAGTGGCCCGCGCGATAGCCGAACGGCACGGCCCGGTGGCGGCGCTGACTCCGGCGGAGCTGCATGAGCGCCAGATCGGGTGGTACGCGGACTGGGCGACGGACTTCCAGCGCTTCCTGCGGGAGAAGGGCAGCGCGGACGCGGTGGTGGACGCGTCCTGGCCCCTGCGGGAACTCGTGCCGACGGCGGGCTGAGCCAGGGCTCTTTGTCCCTTGGCCGCCCCTTCCCGTAAGTCGGGGCTCCTCCCCGGACCCGGCGCTTCAATCGCCGACGAGGCTTGAGAATCAAGCCCGTCCGGCGATTGAGGACACACGCGAAGCGCGTTCGGGTGGGCCAAGCTCTTTGGTTGGGGGAAGGGGCGGGGCGGGGGACAAGCCCCGCCGCAGGCGTCGCCCGCGCCCCGTCAGAACGTGTGCCAGCGGACCCTCTCCGCCCCCTCACGCAGTGACGCGACCCGGCAGGCGAACTCCTGCCGCGCCGCCGGGTTCGTCGGCGCGTGCTGCGCCACCCAGGCGCAGCTTGCCGTTTCGCGGGCGCCGCGCAGGACCGCGCAGCCGGGCCACTCGCGGACGTCCCAGCCGTATGTCTCGGTGAACGACGTATAAGCCTCGGGCGCCAGTCCGTAGCGGTTGAGGGACAACGCCATGACCACCAGATCATGCTCGCGGAGGTCCGAGGAAAACGTCTCCAGGTCCACCAGGACCGGGCCGTCCGGGCCCACATGGACGTTGCGGGGGAGTGCGTCGCCGTGGATCGGGCCCGGCGGCAGATGCGGGGTGAGCGCGGACGCCGCCTCGGCGAAACCGTCGCGGCGCTCGCGCAGATAGGCCGCGTCGGCCGGGTCGATCGCCTCGCCCGCGAGACGCAGCCAGCGCTCGACGCCCCCGAGCAGGTCCCGCCGCGGAAGGGAGAAGGACGGCGAGTCGAGCGCGTGGATCCGGCGCAGCAGATCCGCCAGATCCGCCGGCTCAGCCGGGCGTACCGCATCCGGCAGCCGGTGCCACACCGTCACCGGATGGCCCGTCACCAGCCGCGGCTTCGGCTCGGCCGCCCGCACGGCAGGCACCCCCGCCTCCGACAGCCAGGCGGCGACGGAGAGTTCACGCTCCGCCCGCGCGAGCAGCTCCGCGTCCCGGCCGACCTTGACGACCACCTCGCCCGCCCCGAACACCGCGTTCTCGCCGAGCGCGAGCAGCGTCGCATCGGCAGGAAGCCCCGCAGCCGCCAGCACGGCGCGTGCTCGTGTCTCGTCCATGTATCTCTCCCACCGCTTGCGCGAATCCGCCAAAGTCTCGCATCCACGCAGGTGGGGTTGACGAACCGACGGACCGTCAGCACGATGACGGAAGCCGCCTGGGCGGCCGGACCGGGACGGGCCGCCCGAAGGAGTCGAATCCGTGACATTGGCGACCGCAACCTCGCGGCCCGGCAAGGCGCGGTCCCGGCATCCGTGGTCCGGGAAGCAGCCGGACCACGGGGCCTGGTTCCTCGTACTGCCTGCCCTGATCCCGATTCTGGTGCTGAGCGTCGGGCCGCTGCTCTACGGCATATCGCTTGCCTTCACCGACTCCCAGGCGGGCCGCACCCAGCCCACCGAGTGGATCGGGACGCTGAACTTCCAGGACCTGCTCCACGACACGCTCTTCTGGGACTCGTTCAGGATCGGCCTGCTCTGGGCGATCGGCGTGACGCTCCCGCAGTTCCTGCTCGCGCTCGGCCTCGCTCTCCTGCTCAACCAGAACCTGCGCTTCCGCTGGCTGGCGCGCGCCCTCGCGATCGTCCCCTGGGCCATGCCCGAAGTCGTCGTCGGGATCATGTGGCGGCTCGTCTACAACCCCGACGCGGGCATCCTGAACGAGACCATCCGTGACCTCGGACTCGGAGACGGACGCGACTGGCTGACCGGACTCGCCACCGCCCTTCCCGCCGTGATCGTCGTCGGGATCTGGGCGGGCATGCCGCAGACCGCCGTCGCGCTTCTCGCCGGACTCCAGAACACCCCGCGCGAGCTCCACGAGGCCGCCGCGCTCGACGGCGCCGGCGCGTGGCGCCGGTTCCGCACCGTCACCTGGCCTGCTCTCAAGCCCGTCGCGCTCGCCATCACCGCGCTCAACTTCATCTGGAACTTCAATTCCTTCGCCCTGGTGTACGTCCTCACCAACGGCGGCCCCGGCGGCCGTACCCGCCTCCCCATGCTCTTCGCCTACGAAGAGGCCTTCCGCTACGGCCAGTTCGGCTACGCGGCCGCCATGGGCTGCGTCATGGTCGCGGTGATATCGGTGATGCTCGCGTTCTACCTCGTAGGACGGCTCACGGGAGGGGAGGAGCAGTGACGACGCCACGCACCAGCAGATCCGGCCGCGCAGGGCAGTACGTGGCGCTCCTCTGCTACCTCGTCTTCCTCGCGTTCCCCTTCCTGTGGCTGATCTCCACCGCCTTCAAACCGCCGCGCGAACTGGGCTCGCTGCACCCCACCTGGATTCCGGACGACCCCACCCTGGACAACTTCCGGCAGGCCTTCGACGAGCAGCCGCTCCTCCGGGCCGCCGGCAACAGCCTGATCGTGGCTCTGTCCGCCGCGCTCATCGCCGTCGTGATCGCGACGCCGATGGCTTACGTCATGGCCCGCAACCGCAACAAGCTCTCCGCCGCGGCCACCGGCTGGGTGGTGGTCAGCCAGGCGTTCCCATTCGTACTGGTGATCATTCCGCTGTTCCTGATCCTGAAGAACCTGCATCTGATCAACACGCTGTCCGGTCTGATCATGGTGTACGTCGTCTGGTCGCTGCCGTTCGCGCTCTGGATGCTGGGTGGATATGTACGGGCCGTGCCCCGCGAACTGGAGGAGGCGGCGTCCGTCGACGGCGCGGGCAGGCTCCGCACGCTCGTCTCGGTCACCGCCCCGCTGCTCGCCCCCGGCATCGTGGCCACCGCCCTGTTCGCCTTCATCACCGCGTGGAACGAGTTCTTCTTCGCGCTCGTCCTGCTCAAGACCCCGCAGACACAGACCTTGCCGGTCGTCCTCACGCACTTCCTCGGCGCGGAGGGCGTCGCTGATCTCGGGCCGCTGGCCGCTGCCGCGTTCCTCGCGACGATTCCCTCGCTCGTCATCTTCGCGATCATCCAGAAGCGGATCACGGGCGGGATGCTGACCGGGGCGGTGAAGAGCTGATGCGGAGACTCGCGGCCGCTGCCGCTGTGTGCGCGCTGCTGCTGACCGGCTGCTCGGCCGACGGCAGCGGAGCCGACAGCGGAAGGATCACGCTCCGCTTCCAGTCACTGGCCTGGCAGCAGGAGTCCGTGGAAGCCAACAAGGAGCTGGTGAAGGAGTGGAACGCGAGCCACCCCGACATCCGGGTCGAGTATGTCCAGGGCAGCTGGGACAGCGTCCATGACCAGTTGCTGACCTCCTTCGAGGGCGGCGAGGCGCCGGACATCATCCATGACGCCTCCGACGACCTCGCCGACTTCGCGTACGGCGGCTACCTCGCCGATCTGAGTGGGCTGCTGCCGGAACGCCTCACGGCGGACATCCCACGGCAGAGCTGGGAGTCGGCGACCTTCGGCAAGGGGGTCTACGGCGTGCCATTCCTCCAGGAGCCGCGCGTTCTCATCGCCAACAAGAAGATCCTCGACTCCTCGGGGGTGCGTGTTCCGACGGCCGGGAAGCCGTGGAGTTGGGAGGAGTTCCGCCAGGTCACCAAGACGCTCACTCAGGAGATGGGGGAGGGAAAGTACGGTGTCGCCTGGCCGCTCAAGGAGCCGGTCTCCGTCACCCTCAACCTCGGTCTCTCCGCGGGCGGGCAGCTCTTCCACCGCGGCGACGACGGGAAGGTCACGATCAGGTTCACCGATGGCGACGGCGTGGTGCCCGGCACCGTGCACGATCAGGTCAACACCGACAAGAGCGCCTCCCGCACCACGCTCGGCATGGGCGGCTCGGACACGCTGCCCGGCTTCTTCGGCGGCAAGTACGCGATGGTCCCGCTGGGCTTCTCGTACCGTCAGCAGATTGTCCAGCAGGCGCCCAAGGGTTTCGAGTGGACGGTGCTTCCCGCCCCGGCGGGCCCCGAGGGCCCGGCCCAGGGCGTGAGCCCGCAGACTCTCTCCGTCGCGGAGGACGCCCCGCACAAGAAGGAAGCGGCGCGGTTCATCGACTTCATGCTCCAGCCGCGGAACATGGTGCGGTTGGCGAAGGGCGACTGGATGCTGCCGACGGGTTCGAAGGCGCTGGCGGACCCGGCCCTGCACACCGATGAGGCGGGCTGGTCGACAGGCGCCGCACTCGCGCGGGATCTGCGCTCGGCGCCGGCCCAGTCGGTGCGTGGCTACCCGGAGTGGAAGGACAAGGTGGCGACTCCGGCGCTGCAGGAGTACTACAGCGGCGCGATCGACGCGGCGGAGCTGGAGGAACGCCTGGTCGATGACGGCAACCTGGTCCTGTCCCGCTACCAGCGCTGACGCCCGCGGCGCGGGTCTGTTGTTCCCCCGCCCCTTCGCGGCCCCACACCACCGAGTGCAGCCACCCGAGGGGGCCCGCCCTTGCCTCCGGGCAGGGGGACGCGCAGGGGTCGTGTCCGGGACGTAAAGCGTCGCAACTCGCGCGAAGCGCGGTGAGGAAGGCAGTCCCGGACACGAGCCCCGGAGCGGACCCCGGACGGCCACCGGCCCAAGACCGGACACCCAAGCCCCCAAGCCCCGTACCCGGCAAGGGACCCGCACCCAAGCCCCGTACCCGGCAAGGGACCCGCAAGGACCCCGCACCCGGCGCCAGGCACGCCCACGCACCCGGCAGGGAACCCGCACCTCCGAGACCAGGGGCCGCCCACGCACCCCGGCCCCCGCGGCCCGGGAGCGCATGGCTCCCGGGCCGCGGGGACATCAACCCGCCTCAGACCCGGGCCGGTTCCGGTCGGCCGTCGTCGTCGTGGCGCGGCTCCCTCACCCGCGGCTCCCTCACCCCGGCCTCCGCCACCGTCGACTCGTCGTGCGTCAGATCCGGCAGCCACCGCAGCCACTTCGGGAAGTACCAGTTCCGCTCACCCAACAGCGCCATGATCGCCGGAAGCAGCACCCCGCGGATGATCGTCGCGTCGATCAGCACCGCCGCCGCAAGGCCCACACCCATCTGCTTCATCGACTGCATCGACAGCGTGCCGAAGATGGCGAACACCGCCACCATGATGACCGCCGCGCTCGTCACCACCCCCGCCGTCGTCACGACGCCATGCGTAATCGCGTCCCGCGTGTCGCGTCCCTGCACCTTCGCCTCGCGGATCCGCGACACCACGAACACGTGGTAGTCCATCGAGAGTCCGAACAGGATCACGAAGAGGAACAGCGGCAGCCAGGCGATGATCGCGCCCACGCCCTCCGCGCCGACCAGCCCCGCGCCCCAGCCGTGCTGGAAGACGGCCGTCAGGATGCCGTACGCCGCGCCCACCGACAGCAGGTTGAGGACGATCGAGGTGATCGCGATCGTCAGCGACCTGAACGACAGCAGCATCAGCACGAAGGCGAACACCACGACGAAGGCGAAGACGGGTGCCACCGCCCCGGTGAGCTGATCGTTGAAGTCCTTCGAGCCCGCGACCTGGCCGCTGATCGGCGCCTGGAGGCCGTCGACCTTGCCGAGCGTGGCCGGCCGGACCGTGTCCCGCAGGATGTCCAGGCTCTTCTCCGCCTTGTCCTGGTCGGAGCCGCCCACCAGCGGTACGTATACGAACGCGAGGTTCTGGGCATCGTGCGTCACCACCGTGACCGGGCCCTCGGAGGCGCCCGAAGCGACCGCGCTCCTACGGAAGTCGGCGATCGCCTTGCGTACCGGGGCGGCGTTGATGTCGTCCGCCTTGACGATGACCTCCGCCGGGTCCGCCCCGCCCGGGAACGCTTCGTTGATCCGCTCGTACGTCCCGACGATCGGCACCGAGTTGCCGAACTCCTGGTCCAGCGTGAAGTTCTGGGTCTTCATACCCATGGCGGGCAGGGCGATCGCGACCAGCGCGCCCGCCGCCACGAGCAGCGACACCAGGGGCCGTTTCAGGACACCCCCGAGCACCCGGCCCCACACCCGGCTCTCCGCGCCACCCGCTCCGTTCGCGCCGCGCTTCCCGCGGTTCAGGAAGGGCACGCGCCCCTTCTCCACCCGCTCGCCGAGCAGCGACAGCAGCGCGGGCAGCACCGTCACCGAACCGGCCATCGCCACAGCCACCACGATCAGCGAGGCGAGCCCCATCGACTCGAACTCGCCGATCCCGGTGAAGAGCATGCCGGCCATGGCCACACAGACCGTCACGCCGGAGACGATGACGGCCCGTCCGCTGGTCGCCGCCGCGATCTGCATCGCCGTGGCAGCGTCGCGCCCCGCCGCCCGCTCCTCGCGCTCACGCCGCAGATAGAAGAGGCAGTAGTCGACGCCGACCGCCAGACCCACCAGCAGCATCACGGAGTTCGCGGAATCGCTCATCGGCTGGAAATGGCTGGCGACTCCCATCAGCCCCATCGTCGCCATGATCGCGGTGATGGCCAGAGCTACCGGCAGCAGGGCGGCCACCAGAGCGCCGAAGGCGATCAGCAGAATGCCGAGCGCGACCGGCACCGCCGAGAGCTCCGCCTGCTGGAAGTCGTCGCCGAAGGCCTCGTCGAAGGTCTTGCGCATACTCGCGCCGCCGATCTCCTCGATCCGCAGCTCCTTGTGGGAGGCCTGGACCTTGGCTACGGCATTGAGGACCGGCTCGATCCGGTCGCTCGCGGTTTCCGGGTCCCCGCGCACATCGAACTGCACGAGCGCGCTGCGCCCGTCCTTCGAAATGCTCTTGGTGTCGTACGGCGACGTCACCCCGGTCACTTCACCCGTGCCGCCGACCGCCTTGATCACCGCGGCGACGGCTGTACGGAACTCGGGGTCGGTCGCCCTCGCCGCCGTGTCCTTCGCCTGGACGAGCACGGTCTCACCGGCCGGCTCTTCGACTCCCGCGTCCTCCGCGATCCGGGCCGCCTGGGTGGTCTCGCCCTTCAGCTGATCGCTGTCCTTGAGTTCGACCCGGCCCGCGGCCGAGCCGGCCGCCATGGCGAGAACGACGAACAACACCCAGATTCCCACTGCCGCCCAGCGGTGTCGCGCGCTCCAGCCGCCGGCTCGCGCGGCGATTCCGCGCGGACCTCTTCCTGCTTTCCCCATGACGGTCCTGCCCCCTCGAAATGACGTCGGCGCCTCGCCGTTGTCTCCGCTTAGAAGCTATGGGCACATTCAGGCCGTCTCCTCCTGCTCGCCGGTGACCCGGCGGGGTGGTTCTCTCCTCCTTGCGGACCGGTCGGATCCCCGACAAGGAGGATCGAAGCCCCTTACACGCAAAGGCGGTTGGGGGTGAAGTCCGACTTGTTCGGCCCTGGCCGATTCATTATTACGAAACCTTGTTGAGTAAGTCACAGCTGTATGAAGGTCTTGATCTGCGCGCGTCAATCGGTCAGGGTTTCGAGCCAGCCCCCGGAGATTTTCCGTCCGGCGGGCAATCCCCCCACAAATGTTGACGAGGAGATCCCTCTTCATGGCAACTCACAAGCGCGCGAGCAGGATCAAGCTCACCGCGGCGATAACCGCCGTGGCTGCCGCAGCCGGAGTGACCGTACTCACCACCTCGTTCGCCGGAGCGGCGCCCTCCCCACAGGGCACCATCTACGGCGCGAATGCCGCAGGCGCGATCGACGGCAGCTACATCGTGATGCTGGACAAGAAGGCCGACAAGCAGGACCTGGCCAACGAGTACGGCGGCAAGCTGCAGCGTAACTACAGCTCCGCCATCAACGGCTTCTCCGCGAGCGGTCTTACGGAGACCGAGGCCAAGCGCCTCGCCGCCGACCCGTCCGTCGCCAAGGTCGTCCAGAACAAGAAGTTCTCGATCAACGCGACCCAGGACAATCCTCCGTCCTGGGGCCTCGACCGGATCGACCAGGCCGACACGGCCGGCGACAAGAAGTACACCTACCCCGACAGCGCGGGCGAGGGCGTGACGGCGTACGTCGTCGACACCGGAGTCCGTATCACCCACAAGGACTTCGGGGGTCGTGCCACCCACGGCTTCGACGCCGTGGACAACGACAACTCGGCCGATGACGGCAACGGCCACGGCACCCATGTCGCCGGCACCATCGCCGGCGCCACGTACGGAGTCGCCAAGAAGGCGAAGATCGTCGCCGTCCGTGTCCTCGACGACCAGGGCTCCGGTACGACGGAGCAGGTCGTCGCGGGTATCGACTGGGTCACCAAGAACCACAAGGGCCCGTCCGTCGCCAACATGAGCCTCGGCGGCGGCGCCGACGAGGCGCTCGACGAGGCCGTCCGCAAGGCGATCGCCTCCGGCGTCACCTTCGCCGTCGCGGCCGGCAACGAGTCCTCCGACGCGAGCCAGGGCTCCCCGGCGCGCGTCAAGGAAGCGATCACCGTCGCCTCCTCCACCAAGGAGGACAAGCAGTCGGAGTTCTCCAACTTCGGTGGCAGCGTGGACATCTACGCCCCGGGCTCGGACATCACCTCTGCGTGGAACGACAGCGACGAGGGTACGAAGACCATCTCCGGTACCTCGATGGCGACCCCGCACGTGGTCGGCGCCGCGGCGGTCTACCTCGGCGGTCACCAGGACGCCACCCCGGATCAGGTCGCCAAGGCCCTGACCGACGGCGCCACGCCCGACAAGATCTCCAACCCCAGCGCGGGCACGCCCAACAAGCTGCTGAAGGTCGTCGAGTAGCCGACGGACCCCAACGCTGAACCGGCGGTCGCCGTGCCCTCCCCCACGGGGCGCGGCGGCCGTCCTATTGTGTGGCGATGACGAGGTATGCGGCCCTGCTGCGTGGGATCAATGTGGGCGGGCACAAGAGGGTGCCCATGGCGGATCTGCGTGAACTGCTCGCGGAGCTGGGTCACGGTGACGTCGCCACGTATCTGCAGAGCGGCAACGCCGTCTTCACCAGCGACTCGGACGACGAGATGGCACTGGGCGCCTCACTGGAGCGAGCCGTCGAGAAGCGCTTCGGCTTCGGCGTCGACTGCCTGGTGCGCAGCGGTACGTATCTGAAGGAGGTCGTCGACGCGTGCCCCTTCCCCGCGGCCTCGCTCGAGGGCAGGCAACTGCATGCCACCTACTTCTCGGAGCGCGTCGGCCCCGAGCGGCTCGCCTCGATCGATGTATCGGCCTATCTGCCGGAGGAGTTCCGGCTCGGCGACCGGGTGCTCTATCTGTACGTGCCGAACGGCCTCGGCCGCTCCAAGCTGGCCGAGGCGCTCGCGAAGCCGAGTCTGTTCAAGGGCATCGTCGCTACCAGCCGTAACTGGAACACCGTCGTCAAACTGGTGGAGCTGACCCGTGGCTGATCCCACCGAGGCCGTCAATGGCGCCATGGAAGCGGAATTGCGCCTTCTCGACCCGATCGTGCGTTCCTCGCCCCAACTGCTTGCCGAGCTGTTCCACCCGGATTACCAGGAGTTCGGCACTTCGGGCCGGCTCTGGGACCGGGCGTCGATCCTCGCCACCCTCATGGCGCGGGACGTGCCGGCGCCGCGGCCCATCACCACCTCGCAGATGAAGGGTGTGCAGCTCGCGCCGGACGTGGTGCATCTGACGTTCACCACCCAGTCGGGCGCCCACCGCGCCCACCGCAGTTCGCTGTGGCGCCTGACCAGTGGCAAGTGGCTGCTCTACTTCCACCAGGGCACGCGAGTTCAGTGAGGACGCGACCACCGTCGTAGGCCGAAGCCGCCCGACCGGTGACCGAAGGGCCGGTCAGTGCAGCGCCGGTCGGTGAAGTGCCGTCAGATCCGCCTCCGTGAGCCGGATGGCGGCCGCGTCAAGGTTCTCCTCCAGATGCGCGATGGATCCGGTGCCCGGCGTCGGACACAGCACCGGGGAGCGGTGCAGCAGCCAGGCGAGGGCGATCTGGCCTTTGCTCGCGCCATGGCGCGCGGCGACCGTGTCGAGCGCGGCGGCGGCCTCGCCGGTCAGGGCTCCATTGGCGAGTGGGAACCACGGCAGGAAAGCGAGACCGTTCGCCTCGCACACCTCGAGCACCGCCTCCGACTCCCGGTCGATGAGATTGAAGCGGTTCTGCACCGAGGCGATAGGCGCGATGTCCAGCGCTCTTCTCAGCTGACCGGCGGTGACCGTGTCCAGACCGATGTGCCTGATCTTGCCCTCACGCCTCAACGCCCCGAGCGTGCCCAGCTGTTCGGCGAGGGGAACCTCCGGGTCGAGCCGGTGCAGCTGGTACAGGCCGATCGTCTCCGTACGCAGCCTGCGCAGACTCGCCTCGCACATCGCGCGCAACTGCTCGGGCCGTCCCTCGATGTGCCAGGCACTGTCGCTCGTACGCACCACCCCGCCCTTTGTCGCGACGACCAGGTCGGCCGGATACGGGTACAGGGCCTCGGCGATCAGTTCCTCGGCAAGGTGCGGGCCGTAGTTGTCGGCGGTGTCGATGAGGGTGACGCCCCGTTCGACCGCCCGCCGCAGCACCGCGAGGGCGTCCGCGCGGTCACCGCGCGGCCCCCAGTACCCCCGGCCGGCGAGCTGAGCGGTGCCGTAGCCGAGCCGGCGTACGGTCAGCTCCCCGCCGAGCCGGAAAGTCTCCAGGATCATGGCTGGACCGTACCCAACTGTGCGAGTCTCGTGCGTATGCGCTACATCATCATCGGGGCAGGGGCGATTGGCGGCACTGTCGGCGGGCGGCTGGCCGAGGCGGGGCACGAGGTGGTCCTCGTGGCACGCGGCACGCACTTCGAGGCGCTGCGCGCGAAGGGACTGCGGCTCACCACGGCAGAGGGGACCAGCACGCACCTGCTGCCCGTCGTGGACCGGCCGGACGCCCTCGAACTGCGCCCGGACGACGTCCTGTTCCTCGCGGTGAAGACACAGGACGGCACGGCCGCCCTGGAGGACTGGGCCGCGCAGCCCGTCGCCGGCGGCGGTACGGCAGGCGAACTGCTGCCGCTGGTCTGCGCGCAGAACGGCGTGGAGAGCGAGCGTCTCGCGCTGCGCCGCTTCCGCCGTGTGTACGGCATGTGCGTCTACCTTCCCGCCACCTACCTCGAGCCGGGTTCGGTCTCGGCCACCTGTGCTCCCATGACCGGCATCCTGCACCTGGGCCGCTATCCGTCAGGAACCGACGAGACCGCGCTGCTCATCTCCGCCGACCTGGAGAAGTCCAGGCTGCTCGCACCGGTCGTCCCGGACGTCATGCGCTGGAAGTACGCGAAGCTCACCAACAATGTCGCCAATGCTGTGGAGGCCGCCACCGGAGTGATCGCCGACGAGGACGGCGTGCGGCTCGCCAAGCGTGCGACGGCGGAGGCCCGCGCGGTGCTCGCGGCCGCGGGTATCGAGGTGGTGAGCGAGGCGGAGCAGAAGGATTTCAGGGGCGACAAGATCCGTTTCGACCCGCTGGACGGCTCCAAGCGCGGAGGCGGCTCGTCCTGGCAGAGCCTCAACCGCGGTACGGGCACGATCGAGGCCGATTACCTCAACGGTGAGATCGCCCTGGTCGGCCGTGTCCACGGCGTACCCACGCCGGTGAACGACACGCTGCAGCGCGTCGCCAACAGCTTCGCCCGCGAAGGCAGGGCCGCCGGATCGATGTCCGTCGCCGAGCTGACCGCGATCGTCGACGCCGAAGCGGCCGAGTGATTCAAGCGGCGAACGAGGTGTGGAGTCTCTCACACGGCGTGGGCCGTCTTGCGGCTTTTGTTCCTGTATGTGGAGTCGGATGCTTCAGTGGGTCGACGGTCCGTTTCATGCCGTGACGGCCCCTATGAGCTGACGCTTCCTCGGTTCGCACCCCCTTGATAGACACGACGGGTTCGGCCATCGACCCGGCGAGAGAAGCACAGCATGATCAACGACCAGGATCCGGACCACTTCGCGTTCGAGATGGACCTGACCGTCCAAGAGGTCACGCGGCGCGCTGCGGTGCTGGCGGCGCTCGGAGACGACTGGGACCCGGTGGCCGTTCTGGAGGGCGAGCAGGAGGCGTACCGCCTGCTGTACTCGAACCTCGACGACCGGCAGCAGAAGATCTACGCCGAGCTTGTGGCGGCCGGTGTCCTTCCGGGAGGGGAGAGCGATGGCCATGCTGCCGCTTGATCCGACGGCTGACGCCGGACGCCGCGCCTGGACGCGCTGCCCTGCATGCGCCGACCACGAGGACTGCGCCGTCTGCCTGGCCGGACGCACCTGCCCCCAGCACTGGCGCTATCTGCTGTCCAACGAGGGCAGCCTGCTGCATCTGCAGTGTTCCAACTGCGCCCATGTGTGGGCCCATGAGACCGGATTCGGCGCCGGATCGCGCGGTTCGTGCGGCCCGTCGTAGGGACGTTCAGCAGCAGGCAGCCCGCAGCCCGCAGGTGAGCCCGAGTGCTCGGCCGCCGGCGTCGGGCGGCGACCGCGGGTGAGCGGTCGAACGCGCGCCGCGTCACACCGGCCGAGCGGCTGAAGCGCCGGCTCCGGGGCGTCGTGTTTCTTCAAGACCCTGCTGCGCACGCGGACCTAGCGTGCGGGGCATGGACAAGAACACCGTGTACCCGCACCTGACGGAATGCGCCGCCGAAGCCGCCCGGATCGCCCGTGGCGTCAGCGCCGACCAGCTGTCCGCACCCACGCCCTGCAAGGAGTGGGACGTCCGCGGACTGGTCAACCATCTCGTCCTCTACTCCTCCCACGGCCTCGAGCACCGCGCCCTGCGCAAGCAACTCCCCGAGGAGCTCACCGACCGCGACTTCACCACCGATGCCGACTGGGCGGAGCAGTACGCCGCTCAGCTGGACCGCGCCGTCGCCGCCTGGTCCGATCCGGCGGTCTGGGAGGGCGAGGTGGACCTCGGGTCCGCCGCGATGCCCGCGCCCGCGATCGCCTCCCTGATCACCAAGGAACTGGCCGTCCACGGCTGGGACCTGGCCTGCGCGACCGGGCAGGAGCACCGGATCTCGGACGCTGCCGCGGCGCTGATCCTGACCGTTGTCGACGAGCACGCCGAGCTCTACCGCCAGTACGACGGCTTCGCCGACCCGGTGCCGCTGCCGGACGGGGTCCCGGCCTTCGACCGGGCCCTGGCCGACAGCGGACGGGACCCGCGGTGGGCTTGATGTCCGACAGGTCCGGCGGTCGAGGGCCGGGGCGGCACGCTCAGGCGGTGTTCGCCAGCGGCCGGTCGACCCGCGCCTCTTCGTAGCGCCGGAGCAACAGCCTCGCCAGCTCCGGCGCGGCGCCCAGGACATCGGCGATCACGTCCGCCTCCTCGGCCCCGCGGGCGATGCGGTCCGGGAGAAAGCCCGGAGCGATGACATACGGAGCCACCGCCACCCGCCGTACGCCCTCCTCCCGGAGCGCCCGTACCGCCTCCTCGGTGCGCGGAAGGGATGCGGAGGCGAACGCAGGCCGCACGGCGCACCAACCGGTGTGCCGCAGCTCCCGCGCTATGTCTGCGATCACTGCGATCGCCTCCGGGTCTGTGGAGCCCGCCGAGGCCAGGACCAGCCCCGTCGAGCCTTTCTGGGACGGGTCGACCCCGGCCTCGTACAACCGCTTTTCGAGGGCGGAGAGCAGCAGCGGCGACGGACCGAGCACCTCGGCCTGACGGATCCGCAGCCGCGGCAGCCGTGCCGAGGCCTCGTGCAGTACGGCGGGGATGTCGGCCTTGGCGTGGAAGGCGCGTGTCAGCAGCAGCGGAAGCGCGACCACGTCCTCCACGCCGTCCGCGGCGAGACGCTCCAGCACCCGTGGCACGGAAGGGGCGTTGAAGTCCAGGAAGCCCGTCTCCACGCGCAGCCCCGGCCGCAGCGACCTGGCACGCTCCACCAGGGCGTGCACGGTCGCCGCATGCCGCGGGTCGCGGCTGCCGTGGGCGATGACGAGGAGGACGGGGCTGCGCATCGGGACTCAGTTCCTGACGAGGAGACCGCGGCTGCGCAGCACGCGACGCTCCAGAGGGGCGAAGAGGAGCAGTTCGATACCGATACCGACGACGAGGATCAGCAGGATCGCGCTGAGGACCCAGGACATGTCCTGAAGCTCGCGGCCCTGTTCCAGCAACTGACCGAGGCCCACGCCCAGATCGGCGGCGTTGACGATGAGTTCGGCCGCCATCAGCGAGCGCCAGGAGAACGCCCAGCCCTGCTTGAGGCCGGCGATGTACCCCGGCAGCGCGGCGGGCAGCAGCACATGGCGTACGCCCTGCAGCCCGGTCGCACCGATGACGCGTCCCGCCCGGAGGTACAGCGGCGGGATCTGGTCGACGCCCGAGACCAGGCCGTTGGCGATCGACGGCACGGCGCCGAGCAGAACGACGGTGTAGATGGTGGCGTCGGTCAGGCCGAACCAGATGATCGCGGCAGGCACCCAGGCGACGGACGGCAGTGACTGCAGTCCGGACAGGATCGGTCCGATCGCGGCGCGTACGACCTTCACCCGGGCCACTATCAGCCCCAGCGGCGTGCCGACCGCGACAGAGATGAGGAAGCCGAGGGCGCCGCGCGAGAGGCTCGTCCACACAAAGCCGAGGAGCGTGCCGTCGAGCCACTTGTCCTGGAGCGTGCGGCCCACGTCCGCCGGGCTCGGGAGCAGGTAGTGCTCCTTCACCTCGAAGTGGTAGGCGAGCTGCCAGGCCATCAGCACGATCGCGATGGCCGCGATCGGCGGTACGGCCTTGGCCAGCAGTGTCTTGCCCAACGGCACACGCTGTGTGGTCCGGGTGTCCAGGGCGTCGAGCCCCGCCTCCAGACCGGCGAGCTGGTCGGGTCCGTTATCGGTCGGCTGTTGCTTGATGTCAGTGCTGGCCATGTCGGCGGATCTCCCCCCGGAGCTGTTCAGTGATCTCGACGGAGAGGTCGGCGACCGCCGAATCCTCGATCCGGCGGGGATGCGGGATGCCGACCTCCCACTCGCGGGCGATGCGGCCCGGGCGGGACGAGAGCAGGACGACCCGCTCCGCGAGCCGGACGGCCTCCCGCACGTTGTGGGTGACAAAGAGGACGGACAGGTTCGTCTCCCGCCAGATGCGGGTCAGTTCGTCATGCAGAACGTCGCGGGTGATGGCGTCCAGCGCCGCGAACGGCTCGTCCATCAGCAGCAGCTGGCTCGCCTGCGCGATGGCGCGGGCCATGGCCACTCGCTGGCGCATGCCGCCGGAGAGCTCGTGCACCCGCTTGCCGTACGCACCCTTGAGGCGTACGAGCTCCAGCAGCCGTTCGGCCTCGGTCCGTCGCTCGGACTTCGGCAGACCGCGCATCTTCAGCGCGAGCTCGATGTTCTTCCCCGCGGTGAGCCAGGGGAACAGCGCATGCTCCTGGAACATCAGGGCCGGCCGGCCGCCGGGGACGTCGATCTCCCCGGCGGACGGCCGGTCGAGCCCAGCGACGAGATTGAGCAGAGTCGACTTTCCGCAACCGGAAGCCCCCAGGAGGGTGACGAACTCGCCCGGCGCGACATCGATGTTGATGTCGTCCAGAACGAGCTGCTGGGCGCCCGGACGGCCGAAGGACTTGGAGACATGGGCGATACGCGCTGCGTATGACGCCGCGGTTTCTTCGTCGGCGGCCTTGGTGAGCGTGCTGGACATGAGCGTCACCTCCTGAGAGCGATCCGTTGCTTGCTTACTTGGCGCCGAGACCGGCGTCGGCGACCTCGGGCTGTCCGGCAGCCTTCAGCACCTTGTTGAGCAGGCGCAGGTCGTAGATGCTGTCGAGGGCCGGTTCCTTGAGCAGCCCGGCCTTGACCGCGTGGTCGGCCTCGGTACGCAGCGTGGTCGCGAGCGGGTCGTTGAGGATGTCGACGTTCTTGAACGCGGGGTCGATGACCTCGGGCGGCAGCGCCTTGCCCGTCTCCTTCTCCAGCGCGGCGTTGACAGCCTTCTTGGCGTCCTCGGGGTTCGCCTTGATCCACGCGTTGGTGTTCACCGAGCCGCGCAGCACGGCCTCGACGACGTCCGGGTGCTCCTTGAGGAATTTCTGGGAGACGATCACGTTCGTGATGACGAACTTCTTGTCCGGCCAGAGTGTCTTCTCGTCGAGCAGGACCTTGCCGCCCTCGGCAACCAGCTTGGAAGCGGTGGGCTCGGGGACCCAGGCGCCGTCGATGTCGCCCGACTTGAAGGCGACCGGGGTCACCTTGTTGTCCGTACGCGAGACGGACACGTCGCCCTTGCCGGACGTCGCGTCGACCTTGTAGCCCTTCTCGGCCAGGTAGTTGAGGAGCGCCACGTCCTGGGTGTTGCCGAGCTGCGGCGTCGCGATCTTCTTGCCCTTGAGATCGTCCAGAGACTTGATCTTCTTCGGGTTGACGACGAGCGAGACACCACCGGAGGCGGAGCCGGAGATGATACGCAGGCTCTTGCCCTTGGACTTGGTGTAGCCGTTGATCGACGGCGACGGACCGATCCAGCCGATGTCGATGGCACCGGAGTTGAGCGCCTCGATCTCGGCGGGGCCGGCGTTGAAGACGGAGGGCTTGACGGTCGTGCCGCCGAGCTCCTTCTGGATCAGGCCGTTCCTGCCCAGACCGACCAGGGCCGTGGCGTGAGTGACGTTGGCGAAGTAGCCGATCTTCACTTCGTCGGCGGAGAGCTTCTTGCCGTCGGCCTTCGCGGCCGGGGCCGCGTTGTCGTCCTTCTTGGCCTCGGAGCCGTAGCCGCAGGCGGTGAGCGCCACGGCCAGCAGCGGGAGGGCGGCGGCAGCGGCGAGGCTGCGGCGCAGGGTCGTACGGGTGGCAGGCACGGGAGGTGGTCCTCTCGGAGGCCCGGTTCTTACGTCACGTGGGACGCGGCCGGGATGTCGGCGGTCTTCGGCGGTGCGGGGTGCGGGGGGTGAGGGCGCGCAGGCAGTGCGCGTACGTCAGTGCGCACATCGCGCCACCCCGCCCGTTCCCGCGCCGAGGGCACCGCTGCCGACGCGGCCGCCCTCCTTCGCGAACGTCGCGTAGAAGTCGGTGGTCATCAGAAGTCCCACCCCTCGTCGTCGGCCTCCTGCGCGACCTCGACGCCGGTGGCGAAGGAGTCGCCCGCCATGCCGGCCGCCAGCGTGGTGCCGTCCGCGGGGTCGATCAGCAGGAACGACCCGGTGCGGCGGGAGTCCGCGTACGAGTCGAGCGCGAGCGGCTCGGCGGTACGGACCCTGACCTGGCCGATGTCATTGGCGACCAGCTGACCGGGGTTCGGGTGCTGTGAGAGGTCATCGAGGGTCAGCCGCGAGGGGATCTCCTTGACGATCGCCTTGACCGTTCGGGTGGTGTGCTTGAGCAGCACCCGCTGGCCGACGGTGAGCGGCTGGTCCGCGACATGGCAGACCGTCGCCTCGATGTCCTGCGTGGTCGCGGGCGCGTCACCGCTCGGCACGATCAGATCGCCGCGCGAGACGTCGATGTCGTCCTCCAGCAGGAGGGTGATGGAGTGCGGGGTCCAGGCGATGTCCACCGATTCGCCGAGCAGATCGATCCCGGCGATCTTCGAGGTGCGGCCCGACGGCAGCACGGTCACCTGCTCGCCGACCCGGAACGTGCCGGCGGCGATCTGGCCCGCATAACCCCGGTAGTCGGGGTGCTCGGCGGTCTGCGGACGGATCACGTACTGCACCGGGAGCCGGGCATGGCAGCTGGTCAGATCGTGGCTGACCGGGACCGTCTCCAGGTGTTCCAGGACGGTCGGACCGCCGTACCAGTCCATGTTGGCGCTGGGCTCCACGACGTTGTCGCCCGTGAGCGCCGAGATCGGGATCGCGGTGATCTCGGGTACGCCGAGGGATGCGGCGTACGAGGTGAACTCCTCGGCGATCGCGGCGAAGACGGGCTCGGCGTAGTCGACGAGGTCCATCTTGTTGACCGCGAGGACGACATGCGGGACGCGCAGCAGGGCGGCGACGGCGGCATGGCGGCGGGTCTGCTCGACGACACCGTTGCGCGCGTCGACCAGTACCACCGCGAGCTCGGCCGTGGACGCGCCGGTGACCATGTTCCGGGTGTACTGCACATGCCCCGGAGTGTCGGCGAGGATGAACCGCCGCCGTGCCGTGGCGAAGTAGCGGTAGGCGACATCGATGGTGATGCCCTGCTCCCGCTCGGCCCGCAGACCGTCGGTGAGCAGCGCCAGGTCGGGCGTCTCCTGGCCGCGCGAACGCGAAGCGTGCTCGACGGCCTCCAGCTGGTCGGTGAGAACCGACTTGGAGTCGTGCAGCAGCCGCCCCACCAGGGTCGACTTGCCGTCGTCGACGGAGCCGGCGGTGGCGAAGCGCAGCAGGGTGGTGGCTGAGATCCCGGCGAGTTGCCCGGTTGTGGTGGTCATGGTTAGAAGTACCCCTCGCGCTTGCGGTCTTCCATCGCGGCCTCGGACATCTTGTCGTCGGCGCGGGTCGCGCCCCGCTCGGTGAGCCGGGATGCGGCGATCTCGGCGATCACGTCGTCCAGCGTGAGGGCGTCGGAGTCGACGGCACCGGTGCAGGACATGTCGCCGACGGTGCGGTAGCGGACGAGACGCGTCTCGACACTCTCGCTCTCCTTGGGGCCGCCCCACTCACCGGCGGTCAGCCACATGCCGGAGCGCTTGAAGACCTCGCGCTCGTGCGCGAAATAGATCTGGGGCAGCTCGATCTTCTCGCGCTCGATGTACTGCCAGACGTCCAGCTCGGTCCAGTTGGAGAGCGGGAACACCCGGACGTGCTCGCCCGGCGCGTGGCGGCCGTTGTAGAGCTGCCACAGCTCGGGACGCTGGCGTCGCGGGTCCCACTGGGAGAACTCGTCGCGCAGCGAGAAGACCCGCTCCTTCGCGCGCGCCTTCTCCTCGTCCCGGCGGCCGCCGCCGAACACCGCGTCGAAGCGGTGCTGCTGGATGGCCTCGGTCAGCGGGACGGTCTGCAGGGGATTGCGCGTCCCGTCGGGGCGCTCCCGCAGCTTCCCGGCGTCGATGTACTCCTGTACGGAGGCGACATGCAGCCGCAGCCCGTGCTCGGCGACCGTGCGGTCGCGGTACTCCAGGACCTCGGGGAAGTTGTGCCCGGTGTCCACGTGCAGCAGGGTGAACGGCACCGGCGCCGGCGCGAACGCCTTCAGCGCCAGATGCAGCATGACGATCGAGTCCTTGCCGCCGGAGAAGAGAATCACCGGCCGTTCGAACTCACCCGCCACCTCGCGGAAGATGTGCACCGCCTCCGACTCCAGGGCGTCCAGGTGCGACAGGGCGTACGGGCTGTCGGTGCCCTCGTTGAGAACCGTCGCGCTCGCGGTCATGCCAGACCCCTCTCGGTGAGCAGCGCATGAAGCGCGGCTGCGGACTCCTGCACGGTCTGCTGGTGCGACTCGATCCGCAGGTCCGGGCTCTGTGGCTGTTCGTACGGGTCGTCGACGCCGGTCAGCCCGGAAATCTCGCCTGCCGCCTGCTTGGCGTAAAGGCCCTTCACATCGCGTACGGAGCACACCTCCACCGGAGTGGCGACATGCACCTCCAGATACGCGGTGCCCTCGCTCCGGTGGCGCTTGCGTACGGCCTCGCGGCTGTCCTCGTACGGCGCGATGACCGGCACCAGCGCCTTGATGCCGTTGGACGCCAGCAGCTCCGCGACGAAGCCGATCCGCTGGACGTTGGTGTGCCGGTCCTCCCTGCTGAAGCCGAGACCGGCCGAGAGGAACTCGCGGATCTCGTCGCCGTCGAGCACCTCGGTCCGGTGGCCCTCGGCGCGCAGCCGGTCCGCCAGCTCGTAGGCGATCGTGGTCTTGCCCGCGCTCGGCAGACCGGTCAGCCAGATGGTGGCCCCAGTCACGTTCTTCTCCCGCTGTTTCTCGTCATGGTTCATCAGCCGTGCAGCCCGCACTCGGTCTTGCCCCGGCCGGCCCAGCGGCCGGCGCGTGCGTCCTCGCCCTCCAGCACCCGGCGGGTGCAGGGCGCGCAGCCGACGGAGGGGTAACCGTCCATCAGCAGCGGGTTGGTGAGTACGCCGTGCTCGGCGACATAGGTGTCCACGTCGTCCTGCGTCCAGCGTGCGATCGGCGAGATCTTGACCTTCTGCCGCTTCTCGTCCCAGCCGACGACCGGGGTGTTCGCCCGGGTCGGGGACTCGTCCCGGCGCAGGCCCGTCGCCCATGCGTCGTACGCGGTCAGACCCTCTTCGAGGGGCTTGACCTTGCGCAGCGCGCAGCACAGGTCGGGGTCGCGGTCGTGCAGCTTCGGGCCGTACCGGGCGTCCTGCTCGGCCACCGACTGGCGAGGGGTGAGCGTGATGACATTGACGTCCATCACGGCCTCCACCGCGTCCCGGGTCCCGATGGTCTCCGGGAAGTGGTAGCCGGTGTCGAGGAAGACGACGTCCACGCCGGGGAAGGCACGGGAGGCGAGATGGGCGACCACCGCGTCCTCCATGGACGAGGTCACGCAGAAGCGCGGCCCGAAGGTCTCGGCCGCCCACGTCAGGATCTCGAGCGGCGATGCCTCTTCGAGCTCGCGCCCCGCCCGCTCGGCGAGTGCCTTCAGATCTTCCTTGGCCTGAACCGTCGTCATATCTCGTCCCCTCCACCGTCGTTGCGCTGAAGTCCCCGGGTCAGCAGACCGAGGAACTTCAACTGGAAGGCTCGATTGCACGCTGCGCATTCCCAGGCGCCGTGGCCCTGCTCGTTCGGACGCAGGTCCTCGTCGCCGCAGTACGGGCAGTAGAAGGGCGCGGCACGCTCGCTCATGGCCCCTCCTTTCGCTGCCGTTCGCCGGCGCTCACGACAGTGCCTCCTCGGACGCACGTGCCGTCCAGGTCGCGAAGCGCTCGCCGTCCTCGCGCTCCGCCTGGAAGCGCTTGAGGACCCGCTCCACGTAGTCGGGCAGCTCGGCCGACGTGACCTTCAGGCCACGGACCTTGCGGCCGAAGCCGGCCTCGAGGCCCAGCGCGCCGCCGAGGTGCACCTGGAAGCCCTCGACCTGGTTGCCGTCCTTGTCCAGCATCAGCTGGCCCTTGAGACCGATGTCGGCGACCTGGATACGGGCGCAGGCGTTGGGGCAGCCGTTGAGGTTGATGGTGATCGGCTCGTCGAACTCGGGGACACGGCGCTCGAGTTCGTCGATCAGTGACGCACCGCGCGCCTTGGTCTCGACGATCGCCAGCTTGCAGAACTCGATGCCGGTGCAGGCCATCGTGCCCCGCCGGAACGGGGAGGCGTTGACCCGCAGGTCCAGGGCCTCGAGGCCCGTGACGAGCGACTCGACCTGGTCCTCGGTCACATCGAGCACGATCATCTTCTGCTCGGTGGTGGTACGCAGCCGTCCGGAGCCGTGTGCCTCGGCGAGCTCGGCGATCTTCGTCAGGGTCGTTCCGTCGACCCGTCCGACGCGCGGGGCGAAGCCGATGTAGAAGCGGCCGTCCTTCTGCCGGTGCACGCCGAGGTGGTCACGCCACGTCTCGGCCGGCTCCTCGGGCGCGGGACCGTCGACGAGCTGGTACTTGAGGTATTCGTCCTCCAGGACCTGGCGGAACTTCTCCGGACCCCAGTCGGCGAGCAGGAACTTCAGACGGGCGCGGGTGCGCAGCCGCCGGTAGCCATAGTCGCGGAAGATGCCGATGACGCCGCCGAACACGTCCGGCACCTCGTCGAGCGGCACCCAGGCGCCGAGACGGACGCCGAGCCTGGGGTTGGTGGAGAGGCCGCCGCCGACCCACAGGTCGAAACCGGGTCCGTGCTCAGGGTGGTTGACGCCGACAAAGGCGATGTCGTTGATCTCGTGCGCGACATCGAGCTGCGGGGAGCCGGAGATCGCCGTCTTGAACTTGCGCGGCAGGTTCGAGTAGGCGGGGTTGCCGATGAAGCGGCGGTGGATCTCGTCGATGGCGGACGAGCCGTCGATGATCTCGTTCTCGGCGACGCCTGCCACGGGCGAGCCGAGGATCGTGCGGGGTGTGTCACCGCAGGCCTCGGTCGTGGACAGTCCCACGGCCTCGAGCCGCTTCCAGATCTCCGGGACGTCCTCGATCCGGATCCAGTGGTACTGGACGTTCTGCCGGTCGGTGATGTCGGCGGTGCCGCGCGCGAACTCCTGCGAGATCTCGCCGATGACCCGCAACTGCTCGGTGGTCAGCCGGCCGCCGTCGATACGGACGCGCATCATGAAGTACTTGTCGTCCAGCTCCTCCGGCTCGAGGATCGCGGTCTTGCCGCCGTCGATGCCGGGCTTGCGCTGGGTGTACAGCCCCCACCAGCGCATACGTCCGCGCAGATCGGCCCCGTCGATCGAGTCGAAGCCGCGATGGGCGTAGATCGTCTCAATGCGTGTCCGCACATTGAGACCGTCGTCGTCCTTCTTCGTCTGCTCATTGGCGTTGAGCGGCGTCATATGGCCAACAGCCCACTGACCCTCGCCGCGGTGGCGTCCGGCCTTGCGGCGCGGCGCGGCGGGTGCGGGCTTTTCGGGGGTGGCGGCCATGGCAAATACGTCCTTCGAGACTGCAGGAGGGCGGCTCTGAGCTGCACACTCGCGCGAGGGCGCGGCAATGCGCAGGAGGGGAACAGAGGGTGGGGAGTGCTCGGCTGTGCTGGTCTTTCAGCAGACCGGACAGATGGCGCTGGACATGCGGCCGAGGTCGACGTGCCGCCGACTCACCAAGGCAATTCCAGCTCGAGACATGACGGAAGCGTGTCACGGCGATCCAACGGCAGTCCACCGTTATCCACAATGTGGACAACACTGTCCCGCATCGCAAGACAGTGTGTTGCCGGTCACTCAGCCGTGGGCACCTGGCCAGGGGCCGGGCGCGGCCACCTCGGGCTCTTCTTCCGTCTTGGTGTCGAAGAGAGTGAAGCCGCGCCGCAGATAATTGTCCATGGCATGCGGGCCGTCCTTGGAGCAGGTGTGCAGCCAGACCCGCTTCGTCGGCGTCAGCCCCGGCCACCGCTCAGCGAGGTCCCAGGCCCTCGCGACACCGTAGGAGAGGAGATGGCCGCCGATCCGCCGGCCCCGGAACGCCGGGATCAGCCCGAAGTAGGCGATCTCGACCGAGCCCTCGTGCTGCGCCTCCAGCTCCACGTAGCCGGCCGGTGTCCCCTTGTCGTACGCCACCCAGGTCTCGATGCCCGGCCTGGCGAGCATCTCCTCCCACTGCGCGTACGTCATGCCCAGCCGGTCCGTCCAGAGGATGTCACCGCCGACGGCCGTATACAGAAAGCGGCTGAACTCGGGCGAAGGCACCTCGGCCCGTACGATCCGCAGATCCCCCCCGGGCGCGGCGACCGGCCGCAGATCTGCCGGCGAGGTCTGCTCCAGGGACCAGGTGGTCACAGTGATGCTCATGAGCGCCAGGGAATCACGAGGTCCTGATCCGGCCAAAGCCGCGTCCTCTCCTGGCCCGCCCGGCAGCCGCCCGCTGCGCCCCGTAGCCGCCCGCCGCCGCCCCGAGCTGCCCTCTCCGAGCCGCAGCGACCGTCCGCGCGCCGCACGGTCAGTCAGTCCGGCGGTCGGCGCGCGCTCACCACCGCCGGGGCCGTCGACTGCGGCAGCAGATCGGCCGGATCGTCCGGCTGGACCAGTTCCACCTCGACCTCCTCGACGAAGCGGTACGGGCGGTGCGCCAGCACCTGCGCCAGATTCCGCCGCAGCCGCGACATCTCGGCCCGCACCGTCACCGTGCGCGTCGGATCATCGAAGATCGCCTGCGCCAGCTGCGCCGCGCTCCGTCCGTCCCGGTTCAGCGCCAGCACGTACAGCAGCTCGGCATGGCGCGGGCTGAGCTCCTGCACCCAGCTGCCGGCGGCCCCGGCGAGGGTGACCGAAGGCTGCCGCGGCCGGCTCAGATCCAGCACCACCCGGCCCGGCGTCGCGGCGGAGTTCCTGGCGTCGACCCGTATCAGCCAGCCGCCGGGCAGCGGCTCGACCGCGCACATGCCGAGCGAGGGCAGCCAGAGCCGGCCGCAGCCGACGGACTTGGGCAGCGACAGCCGACCGGTGGGCGGCATGCCGGTGACCGCGGCCGGCCAGCCGTTGACGTCCACGGCAAGTGCCCGGCCGCTCAGCCGGGCCAGCAGCGGCGACGCCACGCTGCGCAGCCGGTCCAGCGCCGCGAAGTGCCGGTTGCGCAGTTCGGCCTCGGCGAGCCGGGTGACCGAGGTGACCAGGGACAGCGTCGCCGGATGCATGGTGGACAGGGGTCCGCTGATGTCGACGACGCCGATCAGCTTGCCGTCGCGCGGATCCGTGACCGGTGCGCCCGCGCAGGTCCAGGTGTGGTGGGTGGAGACGAAGTGCTCGGCGGAGTGCACCTGGACCGGCCGCCGGGAGATCAGCGGAGTGCCGATTCCGTTCGTACCGACGAGCCCCTCGCTCCAGTCGGCGCCCAGGACGAAGCCGTGCGAGTCGCCCTTGCGCAGCACGGTCGCCTTGCCCTCGCGCCAGAGCATCCGTCCCTCCGTGTCCGCGACGACCATGATGTGCTGGGCCGCCTCGGCGATCGACACCAGACCGTCCCGCAGCACCGGCAGCACCTCGCGAAGCGGCGAGGCGAGCCGGCGGCGCTCCAGCTCCTCCAACGGCAGCAGCCCGGCCCTGTGGTCCCGGTCGGGATCCACGCCGCCGCGCAGCATCCGCTGCCACGACTCCTTGATGTCCGCCCGTGGGCCGACCCGCGAGCGGCGGCCGTTGAGCGTGGCGTCCCGCACGCCTTTCAACAGCCTGGCCGCCTCCGCGGTGTCCATGGCGGCGAGCTTGGCCAGGTCGAGTGGTGTGCTCTGCACCGGGGGTCCTCCTGGGCGACGCCGGCGTCCGATGCGGGGGGCTGGCTCAATCGTGCCCCTCCCGGCGGCGATGCGTGGCGGTTTGAGCCACAAGGCTGCAACTCTTTGCAACCCTCGCGAACAGGCGTGCACATATATCAAGGTGGCGGAACACCGGTTCGCCGGTCGTCATGCACCTCCCTGCCCAGCACTGCGGGGCGCATGACAGCGCGCGGGGTGGTGCCGTGTCGGCGCAGCACCACCCCGACAGTCCTCAGCGGCGCGAGCTCCCGGGCCACCGGTCCGCAGCGGCGCGAGCTCTCAGACCACGGCTCGCGCCCGCTCGACGACCGACGCCAGATCGAGCGTGTGCGGCAGCGTGCCGAAGGCCGTGCCCCAGTCCCCGCCGAGCCGTGAGGCGCAGAACGCGTCCGCCACCTCCGGCGGTGCCCACCGCACCAGCAGCGATCCCTGCAGCACCAGGGCCATCCGCTCCACCAGCCGGCGCGCCCTCGCCTCGATCCCGTTCAGATCGGCCAGCTCGGTCAGCAGGTCCTTGATCGCCCCGTCCAGCCGGTGGTCGGCGCCGCGTGCCTTGCCGACCTCCTGCAGGAAGGCGTTGAGGGCCTGCGGCTCCCGCTGGAGCGCCCGCAGGACATCCAGCGCCTGTACGTTGCCCGAGCCCTCCCAGATCGAGTTGAGCGGCGACTCCCGCAGCAGCCGCGGCAGCCCCGACTCCTCGACGTAGCCATTGCCGCCCAGGCACTCGAGCGCCTCGGCCACCGTCGGCGTGCAGCGCTTGGTCACCCAGTACTTGGCGGCGGGGACCGCGAGCCGCAGGAAGGCCCGCTCCTCCTCCGTATCGGCGTCGTAGGCGGCGGCGAGCCGCAGGGCCAGCGTCGTCGCGGCCTCCGACTCCAGCGCCAGATCCGCCAGTACGTTGCGCATCAGCGGCTTGTCGATGAGCAGCCCGCCGAACGCGCTGCGGTACGCGGAGTGGTGAATCGCCTGTGCCACCGACTGCCGCATCAGCGCGGCCGACCCGATGACACAGTCGAGCCGGGTCGCCGCCACCATCTCGATGATGGTGCGCACCCCGCGCCCCTCGTCGCCGACCCGGCGCGCCCACGTCCCGTCGAACTCGACCTCGCTCGACGCGTTGGACTTGTTGCCGAGCTTGTCCTTGAGACGCTGGATCCGGAACACATTCCGGGTCCCGTCGTCCAGCACCCGGGGCACCAGGAAGCAGGTCAAACCCCCTGCTGCCTGGGCGAGTACCAGGAAACCGTCACACATAGGAGCGGAGCAGAACCATTTGTGACCGGTGAGCAGATACTCCCCGTCACCGGCCAGCGGCTCGGCCCTCGTTGTGTTCGCCCTGACATCGCTGCCGCCCTGCTTCTCGGTCATTCCCATGCCGAAAAGGGCCCCGGCCTTGAGCGAGGCGGGCCGCAGCCCCTCCTCGTACACCTGCGAGGTCAGCCGCGGCTCCCACTCGGCGGCCAGCGCCGGGTCCGTACGCAGCGCGGGCACCGTCGCATGCGTCATCGACACCGGACAGCCGTGCCCGGCCTCCGCCTGGGTCCACACCAGGAACCCGGCCGCGCGCCGCACATGCCCGGCCGGCCTGCCCCAGGCGTTGGTCAGCCCGGCCGAGACGGCCTTGCCGAGGAGCCGGTGCCAGGCGGGATGGAATTCGACCTCGTCGATCCGGTTCCCGTACCGGTCGTGGGTGCGCAGTTTCGGCGGGTTCTCATTGGCCTGCACCCCCCACTCCTGGGCCTGCGCGGAGCCGGCGGTGCGGCCGAGCGTCTCGAGCTCCTCCCTGGCCTCGTCGAGGAATTCGGGCGCGACATGTCGCTCCACGCCCTCCGTGAGCGCCGGGTCGGCGCTGAATACGTCGTACTCGACCAGGGGCGGAGCCTGGTTGGTCACTGTGTGGGTGGTAGCTGCCATGCCGATACGGTAAGGAGGTGCAGGCAGCAAATGAAACACCCGAGCGGCCATCGGGCCGACTCCACCGGGCCCGAGTCCTCTACCGCAACGTCTCCAAGCGGAAGATGGCGTGGTTGCTGCTGAAAGACACGGTCAACTCGTGCATCGAGTACCGCATCCTGGGTCTCGCGGCCGAGGCGGCGTTCTTCACGCTGCTGTCCCTGCCGCCGCTGCTGCTCGGTCTGATCGGTCTCCTCGGCTATGTGGACGATTGGACCGATACCACCACCGTCGCCTCCATCGAGAAGAACATCCTGAGCGCGGCCGGCACGGTGCTGTCCGACCGGGGCGTCAACCAGATCGCCAAGCCCCTGCTGGAGGACGTCACCCACGGCGGCCGGCCCGACATCATTTCCATCGGCTTCGCCATCGCACTCTGGTCCGGTTCGCGGGCGGTCAATGTCTTCATCGACACGATCACGGTGATGTACGGCCTCGACGGCCAGCGCGGCATCGTCGCCACCCGGCTGCTGGCCTTCCTGCTCTACATCGTGGCCCTGCTGATCGGCGCGGTGGTACTGCCGCTGGCGGTGGTCGGCCCCGACCGGGTGGTGGAGTTCATTCCGTGGGGCACGGAAGTCGTCAGCGTCCTGTACTGGCCGGTGGTCAGTCTGCTCTCGATCGCCTTCCTCACCACGCTCTACCACGTGTCCGTCCCGGTGCGCTCACCGTGGATCGAGGACGTCCCGGGCGCGCTGGTGGCGCTCGGGATGTGGGTGCTGGGCTCCTTCCTGCTGCGTATCTACCTCACCAGCACGGTCGAGGGCCCGACGATCTACGGCTCACTCGCCGCGCCCATCGCCGTCCTGCTGTGGATCGGCCTGACCGCCTTCGCCGTCCTGGTGGGCGCCGCGGTCAACGCCGCCATCGACCGGGTCTGGCCGTCGGTCGCCACGGCGGCGGCCCGCGCGGCCAACGAGCGCATGCGCGCGGTCAACGCCGCGGAGCTGCTCGCCCGGGCGGAGGCGGCCCAGATCTACGTGGAGGGCGAGAGCGAGGACGAGGACGACGGAGCCATGCCATCGGAATTCCCGGAGCGGTGGTCGCGGTTCCTGCCGCTGGACGATGTGAAGTCGCGGCTGCACACGACCCGGGACAACGGCCGTGAAAGCCGCGAGAGCAGCCGCGACAAGAAGACCGGGGAGCAGCGGAAGCCCTGAGAAGTCCCCGCCGTCCGTGGGGTGAATTCCATGAGCCGCTCATAACAGCCCTCGGCATCAGCGGTGTTGAACCGGGGGACCGTTCTCAACCGCGCGGGCAGCTGCGGGATAGCCTGGTAAGGGTGTACGAGGAATGGGCGTCACGGCTCGAAGGAGCCGTCGTCTGGACGCGGACCGTGGACCCCCGCGCCGGTGCGGTCCACCCCGTGCTCCCCGACGGCTGCATGGACCTGCTCTGGTTCGAGGGCCGGCTCCTCGTGGCCGGACCCGACACCCACGCCCACACCCCCGGGAGCGGCCTCGGCACCCGGTACGCGGGGGTGCGCTTCGCGCCGGGGACCGCGCCCGCGTTCTTCGGCGTACCGGCCTACGAGCTGCGCGACCGGCGGGTGGCCCTCGCCGATGTGTGGGGCGGGGCCGAGGCGCGCCGGCTCACCGCGCGGGTCGACGCGGCCGCGGACCCGGTGGCCGAGCTGGAGGCCGTGGCGCTGCGGCGGGCGGACGGCGCCCTGTCGCCGGACCCGCTGCTGGGCGAGGTGGTGCGCCGCCTGGAGGCGGGCGGCACGGTTGCCGGGGCGGCGGACGCGGTAGGTCTGGGTGCCCGGCAGCTCCACCGTCGGTCGCTGGACGCCTTCGGATACGGGCCCAAGACACTGGCCCGGGTGCTGCGGCTGCAGCGGGCGCTGACGCTCGTACGCGAGGGTGTGCCGTACGCCGAGGCGGCACTCGGCGCGGGCTGTGCCGACCAGGCGCACCTCGCACGCGAGATGCGCGACCTGGCCGGAATCACCCTCGGCGCCTACTCGGCGCCGGCGAACAGCGAGACACCGCAGCCGTCGGGGTCGAGGATCACCGCGTAACGCTGCCCCCAGAAGGCATCCCAGGGCTTGAGGTGCCCCTGATAACCCGCCTCGATCAGCTCGGCGTAGACAGCGTCCACCTCGGCGGGGCTCCGGCAGGCGAAGGCGAGCCCGAGCCGTTCGCCGCCGCCCGGCGGCCGGGTCCATTCGGGGTCGAAGGAACGGATGGTCTCCTCGGTGTCCCAGAGCACGCGCAGCCCGCTGGGCAGCGTCGCCTCGGCGTGGGGCGCGGTGTCGGCGTCGGCGGGGATGTCCAGGCCGAGGCGGCGGTAGAAGGCGAGCGAGGCGGCCATGTCGGAGGTGACGAGGCCGATCGCGTCGAGTCGTGGAGTCATGACCTCAACGTAGGCAGGCCCGGGAGCGGAAGTCTTGAACGAATCGGACGTCCCCCCGGCACGGGACACCATCCACGCGGGACGTCGTCGTGGCCGGCCGTCATGGTTCCGTAAGGCGCCACGGGTGATCGACCGCTCTCCTTCGGAGGACACTGACCGTATGCACAACATTCTGGTCGTCGACGACGATCCGACCGTCGCCGAGGTCGTCAGTGGCTATCTGGAGCGCGCGGGCTTCACCGTGGACCGGGCCGCCGACGGGCCACAGGCGCTGCGCCTTGCCGCCGGACGGCGGCCGGACCTGGTGGTCCTCGATCTGATGCTGCCCGGTATGGACGGGCTGGAGGTGTGCCGCCGGCTGCGGGCCGGTGAGTCGGCCGCCGTACCCGTGATCATGCTGACGGCGCGCGGCGACGAGGACGACCGGATCCTGGGGCTCGAGATAGGCGCGGACGACTATGTGACCAAGCCGTTCAGCCCGCGCGAGCTGGTGTTGCGGGTGGAGTCCGTACTCCGCAGAGGCGCCGCGGCGGGGGAGCGGCGGGCCGGTCCGGGGCCGGCGGCCGCGGGCATCGTCCTCGACCCGGCCGCCCGCAGGGCCACCAAGGACGGCCACGAACTGGCCCTGACCCTGCGGGAGTTCGACCTGCTCGCGCATCTGATGCGGCACCCGGGAGAGGCGATCGGCCGGGAACGGCTGATGCAGGACGTGTGGGGCTGGGAGTTCGGCGATCTGTCCACCGTCACGGTTCACGTGCGCCGACTGCGCGGCAAGATCGAGGACGACCCCGCCAGGCCGCGTCTGATCCAGACGGTGTGGGGCGTGGGCTACCGCTTCGATGTGCCGCGGGACGGGGACGTATCGAAGGACGGACCGCCGTATGGGCCGTCGGACGGACCGCCTTCGCAGCTGCCACGGGAAGAGGCCTGATCGTCGTGCGGGACATGCTCCTGATCGCTCTCTTCGCCTTCCTCGGGGCCGCTGCCGTCGGCGTGCTCGGAGCCGTGGCCCTGCGTGCGCTGCGCCACCGGTCCGTCGCCGTCTCCCTCACGGTCGTCGCCGCAGTCGCGGTCACCGCGATGCTCGCCGGGACCCTCGCCGTCGCCCAGGCGATGTTCCTGTCGGCGCACGACCTCACGGTCGTCACCACGGTCGTCGCGATGGCGGCGGTCGTCTCGCTCGCCACCGCGCTGCTGCTCGGCCGCTGGGTCGTCGCCCGCAGCCGCGAACTCGCCCTGGCGGCACGTTCGTTCGGCGACGGAGGTTCCTTCGCCGCACCCGGCGGCGCCTCCACCGCGGAACTGGCCGCACTGAGCCGGGAACTCGCTGCCACCAGCGACCGGCTCGCCGCATCCCGCGAGCGTGAACGCGCCCTGGAAACCTCCCGCCGCGAGCTCGTCGCCTGGATCTCCCACGACCTGCGCACCCCGCTGGCCGGGCTGCGCGCCATGTCCGAAGCGCTGGAGGACGGTGTCGTACAGGACCCGGAGCGCTACTTCCGCCAGATCCGTACCGAGGTCGACCGGCTCAACTCCATGGTCGGCGACCTCTTCGAGCTGTCCCGTATTCACGCGGGCACGCTGGCCCTTACCCCCACCAGGATGTCGGTGTACGACCTGATCGGCGAAGCGCTCGCCGGCGCGGACCCGCTCGCGCGCGAGCACGGCGTACGCCTCGTCGGCGACGGTGTCGAGTCCGTCCCGGTCGAGGTGGACGGCAAGGAGATGACCCGCGTTCTGGCGAACCTCCTGGTCAACGCGATCCGCCGGACCCCTGCCGACGGCACGGTCGCCGTCGCTGCCGAACGCCGGGAGGAGTGGGTGGTCCTCTCCGTCACGGACGGCTGCGGCGGCATTCCCGAGGAGGACCTCCCGCGCGTCTTCGACACCGGCTGGCGCGGCACCCAGGCCCGTACGCCCCCGGCCGGCGCCGGTCTCGGCCTCGCGATCGTCCGCGGGATCGTCGAGGCGCACGCCGGCCACGCCGACGTACGCAATGTGACGGGCGGCTGCCGCTTCGAGGTGACGCTGCCCGCCGCCGCGGTCCCGCTCGGCTGAAACAGCGAGTGGTTGAAACAGCGAGCTTCTGTATGCGTGACCACGGAGACTGACGGGCAGTCAAACGTCGATGGCCTCGGGGGGCATCGCGATCTGTTACCGGCAGAAGTCAGGGGTGGGACGTATGGCGCGACAGACGGATTGGGAATTCCTGGACGATCGCGGCCGGTCGGCGACGGCGGCGCGAACGCCGTCGAGGCTGGTCGCCTACATCCAGGCCGGAGCGACACTGTTCGACCACGGCATACGGCCGGTGGGCCTCTTCGGATCCCACCACGACGGCGATACCGCCGACCCGGCGAAGGCTGGCACGCTGCCGCTCGAGGACATCGCCTACCTCGGATCGGGCGCCCGCGTCGGCGCGGAGGCGGTCCTGGACGCTGAGCCCGACCTGGTCGTCGGCGTCGGCTACGGCTCCGACCAGCTCTACGGCCTGGATCCGGACACGGCGAAGCACATCGAGGAACAGGTGCCGGTGGTGGTGTGCGACGTCGGCCAGGGGCGTTCGCTGGCTGATGTACGGGACCGGTTCACGGCACTCGCCCGGTCGCTCGGAGCAGAGCGGAACCCGTCGGGGGCGGCGGAACTCGACCGCGCGGAAGGCCGGCTGCGTGCGCTGGCGGCCGATGCCGCTCACTTGACGATCGTGGCTCTGTCGCCCGGTACGCCGGAGAGCGTCCATCTCGCCAGACCACGGGCGTGGCCGGATCTCCGGACGCTGGTGGAGTGCGGCATCGGCCTGGTGGAGCCCGAGCGGGGCCCGGGGGCCAATTGGTCCACCGTCGACTGGACGGTGGCCGCGTCACTGGAGCCGGACATCGTCCTGGCGGACGTACGGGCCAATGCCCTGCCGGTCGGTGAACTCGTGGGCATCGAGGAGTGGCAGGCAGGCGCGGGCAGGGCCCGGATCGTGCCGTGGAACCCTGAGGCTCCCTGCAGCCATCGGGCGCACGCGCGCTTCATCGACACCGTGGCGGAGGCGGTGCAGGCGTCCGCCATGTCCGGCAGCTGAACGTCCGCCGCGGCGACCCCAGAACCACGGCAACCCAAGAACCAGGGCAACGCCAGAACCCGCCGGGGAATCCCCCGGCGGGTTCTGATGGCGCTGATACGTCGCGTCAGCCCGCGGCGGAGGCTGTCCGCGAGGCCGTGCTGCTTCCCGTGGCCGTCGCCCGGTCCGCACTCGGCACCAGGAGGCGCTCCGCGAGGTGACCGAAGACCAGCCCGAACAACGTCCAGAGGGTGACCTGGATGGCGAGCGTGGCCAGTCGGAACTCCCACACCACCGTGGCCGGGAAGTCCTTGGGCACCTCGTTGAACGAGGGCAGGAAGGCGAATGCGAGCCCGGCGGCCACGACGAAGGCGGCCGCGGCGGCGACGGTCGCGTTCCAGTTGCCCAGCCGGGGAGCGAGCCGCTTCCCGAGGATCACCGCCGCGACAGCGAGCAGCACGCTGAGCACGATCATCAGGAAGTACACGGTGGTGCGTTTGCCGATCGTTTCGGGGTCACCGACGGCCGGCGGGTTCGGCGGGTACTTGAGAAACGGCACGACGTACACGGCCAGCAGCGCGCCCAGGGAGACCAGGGCGGCCGTGGCGCGCGGGCCGAACCGGCCGATGCGGCCGAGCGCGACACAGAAGGCGAGGGCGGCGATGCCGCCGATCGCAATGCCGAAGATCAGCACACCGGTGGCGAGGCCGCCCGTCGACTGCATGGCGCGGCTGACGAGTTCCTCGCCGCCGTGCTCATGACTGTGTGCTTCCTCGAAGGCGATGGCGGAGTCCACCGGGGACTCGCCGAGCAGATAGGCCACGACCAGGGCGAAGACACCGGCTATGAGGCCGGCGAGCATGCCGCGGACGAGCAGAGCTCTGACAGAGATGGAGTTCATGAGTGCGTGTTCCCCTGGTTTCTCAGTGGCAGGGGAAGCCGAGCAGATGGCGTCCGTCGTGGACCCACTCATGCACGTTTTCACCGGAGATGAGTGAGGTGGCGCCCTGCTCGGCGCCGACGAAGTAGAGCAGGACGAGCATCAGAACGCCGAAGAAGAGCGCCCACGGGGCGATTTCCTTCAGTGAGATGGGGGTGATGGCCGGTGCGGCGGCGGGCGCAGCAGACTGTGCCATGGCAGAACCTCCTGGGGGAACACGCGTCCCGATCGTGGTGCCTGAGACGAAGGTGCTGGGTCTGACTTCCCGCAGAGGTACGGGTTCACAGTGGCGCGACCGTGCCGGATTCTCACCGGGCTTCCGTCACACCGTCGTCATGTCCACGAGACCGTACCGCTTGGCGGCCCGTACCGCTACGGCGCAGGGGCGCATGCCGGGGCGCTTCAACGCCCGTGATGTGCTTGAACCATGGTCGTCGGGCGGAGAGGAACGTGCGGGATGACGGTACGGGTGATGTTGGTCTCACCGGCGACGAGTGCCGCACTGCGCGGAGCGCGCTTCGACGGGGACGTACCCCTGGACGAGGCCGGTGCCCGCGGCGCCCGGGCCGCCGCCGGTGCGCTGCCGGGCGCCGGCCGACGGGTGAGCGGCCCGTCCGCGCGCTGCCGTGAGACGGCCGAGGCGCTGGGTCTGCGGGCCGAGCCCGAACTGCGGCTCGGGGACTGGGACATGGGCCGCTGGCGCGGACGCACGCTGGACGAAGTGAGCGTGAGCGAGCCGGAGTCGGTGTCGGCGTGGCTGACCGATCCCTCGGCCGCCCCGCACGGGGGCGAGTCGCTGCTGGCTCTGTGCGCCCGGGTCGGCGGCTGGCTCGAGTCGCTGTCGGCCGACGGGCGCGTGCTGGCGGTCACCGAGCCCGCGGTGGCGCGTGCGGCGATCGTGCACGCGCTGGCGCTGCCGGCGGAGGCGTTCTGGCGGCTGGACATCGCGCCGCTCACCCTGACCGAGCTCAGCGGACGGGCCGGGCGCTGGAATCTGCGCTGCGGACGGCCCTTGGCGGCGGACGCGGGCTGACCTTCGGCGGTTGTACGGAGAAATCCGCAGGTTGGGAGCATCCGCGGGCCTCCGGTCGTGGATGATGGGCCCGGCATGCCGCAGACCCTCCGTCCTCCGTCTCGCAGCGCGCCGCGCGCTCGGTGGAGTGTGCGGGGCGCTCGGGCGGGTGTGTTCGCCCTGGCGAGCGCGGGCTTGGCCGGCGTCGGACACCATGTCGCGTCCGGGGAACCGGTCACCTGGCGGCTGCTGTTGGCCGCGGCCGGCGCCGCCTTCCTCGGGGCGCTGCCCTGGGCCGGACGGCGGCGTCCGCTCACGGTGGTGGTGACCGGGACCTGCGCCGGGCAGCTCGTTCTCCACCAGCTGCTGGCGACGGCCCGGTCCGGCCGGCACGGCACACCGCATACCGGCGCCCACCCGATGGCCGGTGATCACGGCCTGCATCCGGGCGCGGCCGTGATGCTCCTAGCGCACTCGCTGGCCGCTCTGGGCGTGGCGGTGCTGCTGCACCGGACGGACGACCAACTGTCCGCGCTCCCGAGGCTTGTGGGCCTTCTCGCCACCACGGTCCGCGAGAGGGTGGCGCGCCGGCTCGGCCGGTGGAGTACGTACGCGTTCCGCTGCCCGGACGCCGCTCCCGCCGCCGGATCGCGGGCGCTCGCAGGAGTGCCGGTGTGCGTCGTCCTCGCGCACATCGTGGTACGCCGGGGGCCTCCCGGTCATGGACCGTCACCGTTCCGTCCATGACCGACCAGCGGGCTCGCGCACAGTCGCGGGCTGCGCTGCTTTCGAGTTCCGAGGAGAACACCCACGCCATGAGTACCTTCCCCCTGCCTTCCGCCGTCCGGCGGACGGCGCTTGTCGCCACCGTGGCCTTCGGCGCGGTGCTCGCCGTGGCCGGTCCGGCCGCCGCCCACGTCGAAGTGACCGCCTCCGACGACCGGGCCCTGGCGAAGGACGTGACGCTGACGTTCACGTCCGAGGCGGAATCGGACACCGCCGGCATCGCGAAACTGCAGATCGTCCTGCCCCAGGGCATCGCGCCGGATGCGGTGAAGCTGAAGAAGGCGCCCGACGGCTGGAAGCTCACGCCGGGCGAAGGCGGGTACACCGTCGGCGGCAAGGCGCTGGCCACCGGCACGGACGTGGTCCACAGCATCACGGTGACACAACTGCCGGACGTGAAGTCACTGGTGTTCAAGACCGTGGAGACGTACGGCGACGGAACGATCGACCGCTGGATCGAAGTGCCCAAGGGCGGCCAGGAGCCGGAGAATCCGGCGCCGATGCTCAACCTGAAGCCGGCCGCGCCGGGCTCGACCCCGATCGCCGCGGGCCCGGGTCCCACTCCCAGCACCCTGCCGGGTACGGCCTCGCCCTCGCCGTCGGTCCCACAGGAGCAGCAACCGACGGCGAAGAAGAAGGACGACGGCGGAGGCGGGCTCGTCATCGCGGTCGGCGCTGTCGTGGTGGTGATCGCGGCGGGCGCCGGCCTGTGGTGGTTCAAGCGCCGCCCGGGCGCCACAGCCGCCTGAGCCGGGTGCCGGGGGCGCGGCAGGTTCTGCCGTGCCCCGGCACGTGCCGGGGGCGGTACCACTGCCTGCGCCGCGCCGTGCCCCGGGGCCGGGACCGGCACGGGACATCTCGGCCGGCGGGCGGCTGACGCACGGACTGTTCGCGCACCGACGTTCACGCGCCGACATTCACGCGCCGACGTTCACGCGCCGACCGTTCACAGTCCCTGCGCGAGGTCCGGCAGCCCGTCGGTCTGCAGTGGCTGTTCCGCCCAGATGACCTTGCCGTCGGCGGTGTACCGCGTGCCCCAGCGCTCCGAGAACTGAGCCACGAGGAACAGCCCCCGGCCTCCCTCGTCCGTGGTCGCCGCCTGCCTGAGGTGCGGTGAGGTGCTGCTGTGGTCGGAGACCTCACAGATCAGGCTGCGGTCGCGGATCAGCCGTACGCGGATCGGGCCGGAGGCGTACCGAATGGCATTGGTGACCAGCTCGCTCAGGATCAGCTCGGTGGTGAACGCCTCCTCCGCCATGCCCCACTCCTCCAGCTTGTCGGCCACACCCGCTCGTACGCGTGACACCTCCGCGGGGTCGGGCGGAACTTCCCAGTCCGCCACTCTCCCGGAGTCCAGCACGCGCGTACGGCCGATGAGCAGTGCCACATCGTCGCGCGGGCTCTCGGGCAGCAGCGCATGCAGTGCCGCCTCGCAGGCTTCCTCCGGTGTCCGGGCCGCGTGGCCGGTGAGCGTACTTCGCAGGAGTGCCAGACCGTCGTCGATGTCCCGGTGCCGGTCCTCGACGAGCCCGTCCGTGTACAGCACCAGTCCGCTGTCCTTGGGCAGCCAGATGTCCAGGGTCTCGAAGGGCAGACCGCCGAGCCCGAGTGGCGGGCCGCCCGGTACGTCGGCGAACTCCGCGCTGCCGTCCGGCCGCAGAAGCAGGGGCTGGAGGTGGCCGGCCCGCGCCATGCTGCAGTGGCCGGAGACCGGGTCGTAGATCGCGTACAGACAGGTGGCTCCGGTGACTGCCGCATCGGAGCCGTCGATGCCGTCGAGGACCTCGTCCTGGTCGATACGGGTGACCAGCTCGTCGAGGTGCCACAGGAGCTCGTCGGGCGGCAGGTCCAGGGCGGAGAAGTTGTGGACCGCCGTGCGCAGCCGGCCCATGGTGGCTGCGGCGTGCAGCCCATGACCCACGACGTCGCCGACCACGAGCGCCACCCGGGCGCCGGGCAGCGGGATGATGTCGAACCAGTCACCGCCGACTCCGCCCACGCCGCCGAGCCCGGCCTGCGCGGGCCGGTACCGGTAGGCGACGTCGAGGGCGTTCTGCTCCGGCAGGCCCCGCGGCAGCAGGCTGCGCTGCAGGGTCACCGCCATGGCGTGCTCCCGCGTGTAGCGCCGGGCGTTGTCGACGCTCACCGCGGCGCGGGCGACCAGCTCCTCGGCGAGCGACAGATCCTCGTCCTCGAACGCCTCGGGCTTCTCCGAGCGCCAGAACATCGCCACGCCCAGAACGACGCCGCGGGCGCGCAGCGGAACGGCGATCATCGAGTGGATTCCGTAATCGACGACAAGCCTGCGGGCTCGTTCCGGATCCTGTTCCTGCCAGCCGTGGAAGGCCGCCAGATCCGCCTCGAGGACCGGCTCTCCCGCGCCGATGCCGGAACCCAGCCGTGTGGAAGGCACGAAGTGGATCAGCTGGCCGAGCGGGTAGAGCGCCGTGTCGTCCCGGAGTCCCTTGAAAGCTGTACGGCGCATCATCTCCGGGCTGGCTCCGGCCGGCTCCTCGCCGCGCAGCACGGCCTCCACCACATCGACGGTGGCGAAGTCGGCGAAGCGGTCCGCGGCGAACTCCGCCAGTTCCTCGCACGTCCGCACCATGTCGAGCGTGGTGCCGATCTCCGTACCGGCGTCGTACAGGAGCTTCAGGCGCCCGCGGGCAACATCGGCCTTGCCGGAGAGCGCTTGCAGCTCGGTGGTGTCGCGCAGCGTCGCCACGCTGCCGGGCGGCCCGCCGGCCTGGTCCGTCGAGCGCTGGTTGATGGCGAGCAGCCGCTCTCCGACCAGGTACACCTCGTCGTTGGCGATCCTGCCCGAGACCAGCAGTCGGGCGGTGATCGGATCCAGCCCGAGCTCGGTGACCGGGGCCCCTTCCACGTCCGCGGGCAGCTCGAGCAGCCGGCGCGCCTCGTCGTTGGCGAGGAGCAGCCGTCCGTCGCCGCCGACGATGAGCACACCCTCGCGTACGGCATGCAGAACCGCGTCGTGGTGCTCGTACATCCGGGTCATCTCGGCAGGGCCCAGACCGCGGGTCTGGCGCCGCAGCCGCCTGCTGACGAGCGCCGTTCCGCCCGCGGTCACGAGGAGCAGCGCGGCGGCCGCGCCGAACAGAAGCGGGAACTGATCTTGGACGACACTGCTGACATGCGAGATCGTGATCCCGGCCGAGACCAGACCGACGACCTTGCCGTCGCTGTCCTTGACGGGCACCACGGCCTGCACCAGAGGTCCGATGGTTCCGACGATCTTCTCGGTGACGACGCCGCCGCCCAGCGCAGGCTGTAGGTTGCCGACGAATTTCTTTCCGATCCGGTCGGGCAGTGGGTGCGTGTAGCGGATTCCGGCGGTGTTCATCACGACGATGAAGTCGACGCCGGACCGTTTGCGCGCCTGTTCGGCCAGGGGCTGCAGCACCACGGTCGGGTTGGGACTCTCCAGGGCTGCCACGACGCCCGGTGAATGCGCGAATGTCTGGGCCACGGCGACGGACCGGTTGCGGGCCTCGCGTTCACTGTCGGACCGGGACTGCAGCACGAGCGCCGCCATGGCGGCGGCGACGAGCAACACCACGATCGCCACCTGCAGGAGAAAGACCTGACCGGCGACAGTTCGCATTCTGAGAACCGAGCGCGGGCGGCCGTAGCGTCCGGCCATGTGCTATTTCTACACCTCCGGCATGTGCTGGGCGATCCGCACACCGTAGATCGCAGGGGTCGCACACGCGAGACACTTGCCGCAATCAGCGGCTCCGGGCCGGGTTCCGGGTCGGGCGGATCATGGCTCGGCAACGTCGGCCGGGGCGCGGGCGGGCAGCGATCCCGGGCCGCGTCCGCGGCGTACGCCACCGCAATTCCGCTGCTGCTGACGGGAGTCGGTTCCTGCGGATGCGCCGCATCCGGCATCGCCCGTCCGGACCGGCGACGCACCGTTCTCGCCCGGAGCCCGGGAGCCCGTCTGCGGGACCTGTACATCACCTCGGCCCGCATCGGCCTCACCCGCCCGCACCCGGTTGCCGGGGCGGTGCTGGTGCTGCCGGATACGGGCCGAGGTCCGGTATGGCCGGTGCGGCTTTCGGCGGGGCGCTCAGTCCCGGCACAGCAACTTCGTCATGACCTCGCGGACAGTGGCCTCCGGATCAGGCACCGCGTCCACCGACCGCCAGGCGACGAAGCCGTCCGGACGTACGAGCAGCGCACCTTCCGTCGTCGTACCGTGTGTCCCGGCCCAGTCGGACCCGCTGTCGGGCGTCAGGTCGGCGTCCGGTCCTGTACCGATCGTGTACGCGTCCAGCCGCACGGACAGCAGCTCGGCGACCTTCCTGGCCGCCGCCCGCCATGCCGTGCCCTCCGAGCTGAGCAGCACGAACGCCCGCTCGTAGAGGTCCAGCGTGGACAGCCGCTCACCGGATCTGACGACCCACATGTGCGGGGACCGGGTGCCGGGCTCGCCCGTCAGCTGCATCCGCTCGGGCACCACCGGCCGTTCGGGGTCGGCACCCAGGACGGCGCCGCGGGGGTAGCCGTAGCCCATGGCGACGTTGAGGATCCCGCCCTGCCGCCCGCCGCCCGGGGTGCCGGTGGGCGCGTAACCAGGGTGGCTGTGTTCGGCGGAGCGGGCAGAAGCGCGCTCGCTCGTCGCGCGCGCCACCGGCAGCCGCTCGGCCTCGTACGTCGAGAGCAGTTCGGGCCCCGCCGCACCCTCCAGTACCGCCGCGAGCTTCCAGGCGAGGTTGTGCGCGTCCTGGATTCCGGTGTTGGAGCCGAAGGCTCCGGTCGGGGACATCTCGTGGGCCGAGTCGCCGGCGAGAAAGACCCGGCCGCAGGAGTACCTCTCGGCGACCCTTTCCGCGGCGTGCCACGGCGCCATACCGGTGATCTCAACATCCAGACCCGATACGTCCGTTGCCCGGCGGATGTGCTCGATGCACCGCTCGTCGGTGAAGTCCTCGAGCGTCTCGCCCTGGTCCGGGTGCCACGGCGCGTGGAACACCCACTGCTCCTTGTTGTCCACCGGCAGCAGAGCGCCGCCCGTTTCGGGGTTGGTGAGGTAGCAGCAGATGAAGCGCCGGTCGCCCAGCGCTTCGGCGAGCCGCCGGGAACGGAAGGTGATGCTCACGTTGTGGAACAGGTCGCCGTGACCCGTCTGGCCGATCCGGAGCTGCTCCCGGATGGGGCTGCGCGGCCCGTCGGCCGCGACGAGATAGTCGGCGCGCACGGTCGTGTGCTCGCCGGTCTCCCGGTTCTTCACGACCGCGCTCACGCCCGTCGCGTCCTGGTCGAACGTCATCAGCTCGGTGGAGAACCGCAGATCGCCGCCCTCCCTGCGGGCGCACGACAGCAGCACGGGTTCGAGGTCGTTCTGACTGCACAGGCACCAGCTGCTCGGGCTGAAGCGCCCGAGAGCGCCACCCGGGTCGATCTCCTTGAACAGCCACTCCTGGTCGTCGCCCGTCAGCGATCCCGCTTGCAGAATGCCGTGGTTCTCCGCGAGTACCGATGCGGCCTGCCGGATCTCCGGCTCCGCCTCGGCACCGCGGAACAGCTCCATCGTTCTTACGTTGTTCCCGCGGCCGCGGGGGTGCTTCGAGGTTCCTGAGTGCTTCTCGATCAGCAGGTGACTGATGCCGAGGCGACCCAGGAACAGTGAAGTGGACAGGCCCACCAGAGACCCGCCCACGATCAGGACCGGCACGCGGTGGTCGACGTTCTCTTCCATTTCCATCAGTTGCTCCAGCTCCTGCCGCCCTAGGGGGATGGAACTTTCATGCCCTTTACCGGAGCCGTTTGCTCGCCCATTCACCCGCATGGTTCTCAGCTCTCGCGCCAGTCGTAGTACCGGACCACGATCAGTTGCGGGAGCGCCCCCCAACGCGTGGGGGGCGGACCGTCCGTATCCGCAGGGTGGTTGACCCGGCGGATTCCACCGACGACGGACGAGGTCCACGCGAAGTGGCGGCCACGCTGTCGCAAAGGAGAGTGAAAGATGACAACCCTGTCGGAACGGACTTCACAGTCCGCCTTCGACGGCTCCAGGCTTCGGGTCGTCCTGCTGTTGGACCTTCATGACGGTGCCCAGAACGAGTTCCTGGAGGCGTACGAGCACCTGCGCAACCAGGTGGCGTCGATCCCGGGTCACATCAGCGACCAGCTCTGCCAGTCGATCGAGAACCCGTCGCAGTGGCTCATCACCAGTGAATGGGAGAGCGCACCGCCCTTCCTGGCCTGGGTGAACAGTGAGGAGCACGTCGCGACGGTCCAGCCGCTGCACAACTGCGTGCGTGACACGCGGTCGCTGCGGTTCAGCATTCTGCGGGAGACCGAAGGGATGGCCGGCGGTGCCCCTGAGCAGCTCAGGGGCGGGCTCCAGGCCTCGCCGAGGCTCGGGGACGGCGTGGTCCGCCACGCGCTGACCTTCACCGTCAAGCCGGGCAGCGAGAAGGAGGTCGCGAAGATCCTCGCCGGCTACACCTCCCCGGCCGCCCAGGTCGACGAGAACACCCGGCTGCGCCGTACCTCGCTCTTCATGCACGGCAACCGCGTCGTGCGTGCCATCGAGGTGCAGGGAGACCTTCTCGCGGCACTGCGCTACGTGGCCCGCCAGCCCGAGGTGAGGAAGGTGGAGGAGGAAATCAACCCGTATCTGGAGCAGGACCGGGACCTGGACGATCAGGACTCCGCCCGGATGTTCTTCACCCGGGCGGCCCTCCCGGCGGTCCATCACGTGGCAGCCGACGGGCCCGCGCCCGCCGACGTGCAACGGCACGCGCTGTTCTACCAGGCCAAGGAGGGCTGCGGGATGACCCTGGCCCGGATGCTTGCCAAGCAGGCGGAGGCTGCGGCCGACGACCCCACGACCCCCATCGCGAGCAGCACCATTTTCCAGCGCGACGACGTCGTGGTCCGGCTCATCGACATGAGCGGCGCGCTCGGCGCGCGGCCCGATCTGGCGCTCGGCATCAGTGGCGCCCGGAAGGCAGCCACGCTCACCCGTCTGCTCGCCACCGGAGACGACGGCGTACCCACCACCGACGAGGAGTTCTCCCGCTTCCTCGCCCGCTCCGACATGCGCCTGATCACGGACCGGTGCGCCTCGTCGGAAGAATCCTGACCCGATTGTCCGGCCCATCCAGCCACGCGGCCAAGGCCGTCGGGGGCAACGCACCTGGAGGAAGCAGTCATGACCACGCACCGCCCACGCATCGTGGACCTCAGCGAGACCCAGCCCAACCGCAGGCGCGGAGGCGACCTGCGCGCCATGCTCACCCCGACCGCGGTGGGTGCCACCAGCGGCTTCATGGGGCTGGCCATCGTGCAGCCCGGTGAGCGCATCGGGGAGCACTACCACCCGTACTCCGAGGAGTTCGTCTACGTCGTCAGCGGGCTCCTCGAGGTGGACCTGGACGGGGAGACGCATGAGATGCGGCCCGATCAGGGCCTCATGATCCCGCTGAACGTGCGTCACCGGTTCCGCAACGTCGGCCGCGAGGAGGCCCGCATGGTCTTCCACCTCGGCCCGCTCGCCCCGCGCCCGGAGCTCGGGCATGTCGACACCGAGGTCACCGAAGACGCCGAGCAGGGCCTGCCGCCGGAACGGACTGGGGCGGTGTCATGAACCGGCGGGTGGCGGTCACCGGGGTCGGTATCGTCGCCCCCGGCGGAGTCGGCGCCACGGCGTTCTGGGACCTGCTCTCGAACGGCCGTACCGCGACGCGGGGCATCACCCTCTTCAACCCGGAGGGCTTCCGCTCCCGTATCGCCGCCGAGGTCGACTTCGACCCGGCGGCCCATGGTCTCGACGAGGACCAGGTGGCGCGCTCCGACCGGTACATCCAGTTCGCGCTGGTGGCCGCCCGGGAGGCCGTACGCGACGCCGGTCTCGACCCCGAGAAGGAGGACCCCTGGCGCATCGGGGTGTCGCTGGGCACCGCGGTCGGCGGCACCACACGTCTCGAGCACGACTACGTCGCCGTCAGCGAGAGCGGCACCTACTGGGACGTGGACCACCACCCGGCCGGACCTCATCTGCAGCGCGCGTTCTCGCCCAGCTCACTCGCCTCCGCGGTGGCCGAGCAGGTCGGTGCCCACGGCCCGGTGCAGACCGTCTCGACGGGCTGCACCTCCGGACTCGACGCCATCGGCTACGCCTTCCACGCCATCGAGGAGGGCCGGCTCGACGTCTGCATAGCCGGTGCGTCGGACTCACCCATCTCACCCATCACCGTGGCCTGCTTCGACGCGATCAAGGCCACCTCGCCGAACAACGACGACCCGGCCCACGCCTCCCGGCCGTTCGACGCCAACCGGGACGGGTTTGTCATGGGCGAGGGCGGCGCCGTTCTCGTCCTGGAGGACCTGGAGCACGCCCGCGCCCGCGGCGCGACGGTGTACTGCGAGATCGGGGGCTACGCCACCTTCGGCAACGCCTACCACATGACCGGGCTGACCCCCGAGGGACTGGAGATGGCCCAGGCCATCAACACCGCCCTCGACCACGCCCGTATCGACCGCGCGCAGATCGACTACGTCAACGCACACGGCTCCGGCACCAAACAGAACGACCGGCACGAGACGGCCGCGGTGAAGCGCTCACTGGGCGACCACGCCTTCAAAACACCCATGAGCTCCATCAAATCCATGGTGGGCCACTCGCTGGGCGCCATCGGCGCGATCGAACTCGTCGCCTGCGTCCTGGCCATGTCCCACCAGGTGGTGCCGCCGACGGCGAACTACGAGACCCCAGACCCCGAGTGCGACCTGGACTATGTGCCGCTCACCGCCCGCCCACGGAAGCTGCACAGCGTGCTTTCGGTGGGCAGCGGGTTCGGCGGATTCCAGTCCGCGGTCGTCATGACCAGACCAAGTGGGAGGACGCTATGAGCTCCCGGCAGGATCGGCACACGGTCGTCACCGGCATCGGTGTCATAGCCCCCAACGGGGCCGGCACCGAGGCCTTCTGGAAGTCGACCCAGGAGGGCATAAGCGTCCTCGACCGCGTCACCCGCGAGGGCTGCGAGCATCTGCCGCTCCGGGTCGCCGGCGAGGTCCGCGACTTCGACCCGGCCGCGCTGATAGAGGAGCGCTACCTCGTTCAGACGGACCGGTTCACGCACTTCGCGATGGCCGCGGCCGATCTCGCCATGGAGGACGCCCGGCTCGGCCGCGGCGACTACGAGGGCTCGCCCTTCGCCGTCGGTGTGGTGACCGCGGCGGGCTCCGGCGGTGGCGAGTTCGGACAGCGCGAACTGCAGCGGCTGTGGGGACAGGGTTCCCGCTTCGTCGGCCCGTACCAGTCCATCGCCTGGTTCTACGCCGCCAGCACCGGCCAGATATCGATCAGGGGCGGCTTCAAGGGTCCGTGCGGCGTCGTGGCCAGCGACGAGGCGGGCGGGCTCGACGCGCTCGCGCACGCCGCCGGTGCCATCCGCCGCGGCACCGACGCCGTCGTGGTCGGTGCCGCGGAGGCCCCGCTGGCGCCCTACTCGGTCGTCTGCCAGCTGGGGTACCAGGATCTGAGCACCGGTGAGGAACCGGACCGCGCCTACCGGCCGTTCACCTCCGAGGCCTGCGGCTTCGTCCCCGCCGAAGGCGGCGCGATGCTCGTGGTCGAGGAGGAGACGGCGGCCCGACGCCGAGGGGCCCGGGTCCGCGCCCGGGTTGCCGGGCATGCCGCGACCTTCACCGGACCGTCGCGGTGGGCGGAGTCCCGGGAGGGGCTGGCTCAGGCGATCCGCGGCGCCCTGCGGGAAGCCGAGTGTGCGCCGGAGGAGATCGATGTGGTCTTCGCGGACGCGCTCGGCGTACCGGAGGCCGACCGTGCCGAGGCGATGGCGATAGCCGACGCGCTCGGCGCGCACGGCAGCAAGGTACCGGTGACGGCACCCAAGACCGGTACCGGCCGGGCCTACTGCGGCGGACCTGTGCTCGACACGGCCGCCGCCGTGCTGGCCATGGAGCGCGACCTCATACCTCCCACGCCCAATGTCTTCGACGTGTGCCACGACCTCGATGTCGTGACCGGCCGGGCACGACCCGCTCAGCTGCGGACTGCGCTGGTGCTGAGCCGCGGGCTCATGGGCTCGAACGCGGCGCTGGTGCTGCGGCACGCCACCGAAAACCCCTCATGAGAAGGAGAGTCACTCATGTCCGCTCTGACCATCGAAGAACTGGCCGCACTGATGAAGAAGGGCGCCGGCGTCACCGTCGACCCCATGGACCTGGCAAGCCGGTCCAACACCCGCTTCGACGAGTTCGGCCTCGACTCGCTGGGCCTGCTCGGCATCGTCGGCGAACTGGAGAACCGGCACGGCCGTCCCCTGCCCGCCGACGCGGACCGGTGCAAGACCCCGCAGGAGTTCCTCGACCTCGTCAACAACACCCTCATGACTGGAGCCTGACGTGCCCGGACACACCGAGAACGAAATCACCGTCGCCGCCCCCCTGGACCTCGTCTGGGACATGACCAACGACCTCGAGAACTGGCCTCAGCTGTTCAGCGAGTACGCGTCGGTGGAGGTCCTGTCCCGGGAGGGCGACACGACGACCTTCCGGCTGACCATGCACCCCGACGAGAACGACAAGGTCTGGAGCTGGGTCTCGGAACGGACGATCGACCGCAAGGGCCTGAAGGTACGGGCCCGCCGTGTCGAGACCGGTCCCTTCGAGCGTATGGACATCCGGTGGGAGTACGCGGAGGTGCCCGGCGGCACCCGGATGCACTGGACCCAGGACTTCGCGATGAAGCCGGAAGCCCCGGTCGACGACGCCTGGATGACCGACAACATCAACCGCAACTCCCGGGTCCAGATGGAGCTCATCCGGGACAAGATCGAGCAGCGCGACCGCGACAGCCGTACCGCCGCCGTCACCCCCAACTGAGCCCGGGCAAGGAAAGGGAGCCTCCCGATGCACCAAGCTCTGATCGTCGCCCGTATGGCGCCGGATTCGGCCCCGGACATCGCCAAGCTGTTCGCGGCCTCCGACGCCGGTGAACTTCCGCACCTCGTCGGCGTCAGCCGCCGCAGCCTGTTCCAGTTCGGCGATGTGTACATGCACCTGATCGAGTCCGAGAAGCCGCCCGGACCCGAGATCGCGAAGGTGACTGACCACCCTGCCTTCCAGGACATCAGCGACCGGCTCATGGCCTTCGTCAGCCCGTACAACCCGGAGACCTGGCGGACCCCGAAGGACGCGATGGCCCACCAGTTCTACCGGTGGGAGCGCGACAGCACCACATGAGGACATGCGAACGCCCCGAGTCCGGGCCGAGAGGCCGGGCTCGGGGCGTTGTTGCGGATGTTCGTCGTTTTCGTCGTTACGGGTGCTGAGGTGCGCGGAGCGAGAGGGGTCACCCGGGGACGGTGCACTCGAACGCGTGGAGATACGGGTTGACCGGGCGGATCTCGCCGATGAGCAGGCCCGCATTCGTCACTCTGTGCACCAGACTCTCCTTGGTGTGCTTCGCGCCGCCGACGTTGAGCAGCAGAAGCAGATCCATGGCGGTGGTGAACTTCATCGAGGGAGTGTCGTCCACGAGGTTCTCGATGACCACGACCCGGGCTCCCGGCCGCGCCGCCGCGACGATGTTCCCCAGAGTTCTACGGGTGCTCTCGTCGTCCCACTCCAGGATGTTCTTGATGATGTAGAGATCGGCCTCGACCGGGATGTCCTGGCGGCAGTCCCCGGGGACGATACGGACCCGGTCCGCGAGCGCACCCCCTTCACGCAGCCGAGGATCCGCCTTCGCGACCACGTCGGGCAGATCGAGCAGCGTGCCCCGGACGGCCGGATGCTTCTCCAGCAGACTCGCGAGCACATGCCCCTGGCCGCCGCCGATGTCCGCGACGACGGAGATCCCGGTCAGGTCGAGGAGCTCGGCGACTTCCAGTGCCGACTGCCTGCTGGACGTGGTCATGGCCCGGTTGAAGACATGGGCCGACTCGTGCGCGTCCTGGTGCAGGTACTCGAAGAACCCCTTGCCGTACAGCTCGTGGAAGACGCTTCCGCCGGAACGCACGGCCTCGTCGAGCCGGGGCCAGGCGTCCCAGGTCCACGGCTCTGTGCACCACAGGGCGATGTACCGCAGGCTGTTCGGATCGTCGTCGCGCAGCATCAGCGACATGTCCGTGTGGGCGAACGTGCCGTCCTCGGTCTCGATGAAGATGCCGTAGCAGGACAGGGTGCGCAGCAGCCGGCGCAGCGACCTGGCATCGGAGTCCACCGCGGTCGCGAGCTGCTCCGCGGTGGCGGGCGCATCGCCGAGCGCGTCGGCCACCCCCAGCCGGGCGGCCGCGCGTACGGCGGCGGCGCACGCCGCCCCGAAGACAAGCTCCCGCAGCCGCATGGCGGGCGGGGGAGTGGACACGAAGGTGTCGGTGGTGACGGGGTTGGGACTTACGGTGGTCATACCGCCTCGATTCTCCTGGGGAGGGGGAACACTCAGCACATCCCGGCGGGTTCGGAAGCCAGGCACACATTGCGGACGAACTCATTGCCCGTTCCGCCGCCCCGGTTGGCCAGGTCGGCGGGCTTGTTGCCCTGCACCCAGTTGTCCGTGACGACATTGCCGGTGTTGACGGCGCCCACGAAGCTCTGGAACAGCACGACTCCGCCGGAGAGCGGCGAGGAGCCGGCGTTGTCCAGGATCAGGTTCGCGCGGACGACGGTGGACTCGCTGCCGGTGAGGACGATGCCGGATCCCTGAATGGCGGGGAGGCGGGTGGTGGCGGGGCAGAACTTGTTGTTCTTGTAGATCCTGTTGGCGGCAACGGTCATCGCCCCGGCCGCGGGCTTCGACTCGTCGCCCACGATGAACAGACCGGCACAGTTTCCGGTCATGTCGTTGGCGCTGACGGTGAGGTTCCTGACCCGCCTGACCGTGACCCCGATCCGGTTGCCCGTCAGCCGGTTGTTCGTGATCACCGTGTTGTTGGTGTCGGTCGCCCCGCCCTCGTGGTCGACCGTATTGGCGATGAAGATGCCGGCGTCACCGCTGTCCCGGACTGTGTTGTTACGGAACACCGCCCGGGTGGACATCTCCTGGCCGATGCCCCAGGTGCCGTTCTGCTCTGCCGTCACCTGCTCGACGGACAGCCGGTCGGTACGGGTGGCCCAGATGGCGCTCTTCCTGAAGCCCGAAAGGGTCAGTGAGCGGATGCTGACGCCGCCTAGGTTCGTGTTCGCCGTACCCGTCACACAGATGCCGTTGCCGCCCTGAGCGCAGGCGTTCGCGGCCGGCGTGGTCGTCGGCCCCGGCTTGATAACGGTGGCCGGGCCCATCCCGCGCAGGGTCAGGTTCGCTTTCGTGACAAGGACGCTTTCGCGGTAGGTGCCGGGCCAGATGACAATGGTGTCTCCCGGTTCGGCGGCGTTCACCGCTTCCTGGATCGATTCGCCCGGATACACCGTGTGGTTGGCCGCAGCGGCGGACGGAGCGGCTGCGCCCAGTCCGGAGACCATGATGACCGCGGTGCATGCGAGGCACGTGAGCTGTCGTTTCGTCATGAGCCGAAGTTATGGGCGATCATGCCGGCTCGCCACACGGGGTGAGCGTATGGATACATCCCGTGGGCGAGTGGGTGTTTTTCGGCGGTCACGCGGCCCGGACACGGCCCTTCTCGACGGCCGGGGCTCCCCGTCGCTGACGACGCCCGAGCGTCATGGGGCGGCGCGACGCGCCGAGAAGGTAACGGCGTATCCGCCCAGTCTGCGACGGACCTCGGGGGCGTGTAAGGGCAGTTCGCCCATGACGCGGCTCAGGCCGTCCAGGGAGGCCAGGCGTACCTGCGCTCCCTCCGCACGATGAAAGGAGCGGGCCGGGCCGGTGTCGAGGAGGTCGTAGCCGATGAGAAGGCCGCCGGGGCGCAGTACGCGCGCGGCCTCGGCCAGTGCGCTCTCCCAGGCCACGACGTGGTGCAGCATCAGGAAGGACACCACGGCGTCGAAGGTGCCGTCGGCGAAGGGAAGCGCGGTGGCATCCCCCGTCCGCGCGGATGCGCGATCGCCGAAGGGCGCCAGTCGGCGCGCGCTCGCGGAAACCATGGCCGGGTCCGGGTCCACGGCCGTCAGCGTGATGCCGGGGTGCGTGGTGAGCAGCTGCGCGGTCATGGTGCCGCCGCCGGAACCGATTTCCAGCACGCGCCCCTCGAGGGTGGCGCCGGCCAGGGCCCAGGGCAGGACAACGCGCCCGGCGAACACACCCCAGGGTGCGCTTCGGCAGAACACTCGTTCCAGCGTCGGCATCACCGGCATGGCACTCTCCTCCGACGGTTGCTCACTGCGGGGTGCGGGCGACGGACGTACCGAAGACGCGGTCCCAGTAGGGGGCACTGATGCCGAAGCCGCGGCGGTCGTCGAGGAAGTGATGGCGCATGTGGTACGTGCGCAGGGTGCGCAGGATCCTGCTCTTCGGCCTGCCTCGGTGGAGGTAGCAGTGGAGCAGGTCGTACGCCAGGTACCCGGCCACGTATCCGGCACCGAAGACCGGCGGCAGGCCGAGCACTCCGGAGGAGAGCCAGAAGGTCAGCGCGATCATGGGAATGCTCAGGACGGGGCTGAGGATCGAGCGGCGCGCGTCCTGGGGATAGTCGTGGTGCACTCCGTGCAGGATGTAGTGAACCCGGGCGCCGATCCCGCGTTCGGGCTCGAAGTGCAGCAGGAGGCGGTGGCCCCAGTACTCCGACAGCGTCCAGGCCAGATAGCCGGCGAATGCCCAGCCGGCCAGCGCGGGCGGGCCGGACCGGCCGAGGGAGAGCAGCACACCGGCTACGGTCACCGGCACGTACAGGATCGTGCTCGTCATCGGGCTTATGTGCACCAGGTGGTCCAGCAGCGGCCGGCCGACAACGGCGGGCGCGGTGCCGCGGTGCAGGGCGCCCTTGGTGGTACGTGCGGGTGTATCGGCGGTCATCGGTCGGTTCCCCGGGCAGCGGACACGTTCAGCCGCGCTTCATATCCGGTGCGGGCCCGGAAGTCGGTGGTGCGCAGCAGTTGGTCGGCCTTGAGCAGCCGGCCCACGGCGTCACGCCAGGGCTGGGGCAGCAGGAACAACGAGCGGGTGACCGGGTTGGTCCAGGCCGGTACGAAGACGTTGTAGCGGGGGCGCCGGGCGGTGCGAAGGACCGCGTCGGCGATGTTCCGTGGGGTCAGGAGAGGGACGAAGCGGCCCTTGCCGACGCCCGAGGTGAGCTCGGTACGAGCGGGGATCGGCAGCACGATGGACAGGTCGACCCCGCTGCCGCGGAGTTCGGCACGTACGGCTTCGGACAGACCGACGACACCGTGCTTCGCCGCGGAGTACGTGGCACAGCCGGGCAGACCGACCATACCGACGGCGGAGGCCATGTTGATGATGTGACCCCGGCCGCGGGCCCGCATGGGGCCGAGGGCCGCCTTCATGCCGTTGATGGTGCCGAGGAGGTTGACTCCCACCTGGTGTGCGGTGTTGTCGTCGGTCTCGTCCTCGAAGCTGCCGACGATCATTTCCCCGGCGTTGTTGACGAAGATGTCGATCTCTCCGCACTCGGCCTCCACCCGGTCGCAGAACTGCCGGGTGCTCGCGGGGTCGGTGACGTCCAGCGGGTAGGCGAGTGCGCCGATCTCGGCGGCGACGCGCGCGGCGTGGTCGAGGTCACGGGCGCCGATGACGACCGTGGCACCCTCACGAATGAACGCTTCGGCGGTGGCGCGTCCTATGCCGCGGCTGCCGCCGGTGATGGCCACAACCTTGTTCTTGATCGCTTGGGGCATGAGTCCTCCTCATGACGTGATGGATGGAGCGTTGTGCTCGCCGAGCAGGCCGCGGAGGATTGAGGTGATGGATTCGGTCAGGGCCCGGGTGGCGATCGGGTCGATGATCGCGGCGAGACTGGGCATCCCCAGGTCGAAGGCGGCGGTGAAGCGTACGGTGACGGACTCGTCGTCCTGGCGGACGCGCCAGCTTCCCTCGAAACGGTCGAAGTCCCCGTCCGACTGGGCGAAGTCGATGGTCAGCGCCGAGGCGTCGATCCGGTCCCGTTCGGACCAGCACAGCACACCGTTACGGAAGTTCACCGACCAGTCCGAGTCAACGGTGTCCGCGTCCACACCGGTGACGACCACCTGCCGCACCGCGTCGGTGTAGCGGGGGTAGGAGGCGAAGTCCCGCAGCCGGTCGAAAACGGCCGCTGCGGAGGTACCGGTCACGAGGGCATCGACAGTGACCTCTGGCATGTCGGTTCATCCCCTTCCGGGACGTGACGAAGCGGAGCGGAGCAGGGCCGCGGCAGCAGTGGTGAGGGCCGCGCCGATCCGCTCCAGGTCGGCGTCGCGGAGCACGGCCGGGGGTGTCAGCCGGACCACGCGCTGAGCATTGAGGGAGTGATTGGTCAGCAGCCCGGCGTCCAGCAGGTGCAACACCAGCTCGCCGGCCGTCTGCGCGTCGCACATCTCAATGCCGATCAGCAGGCCGCGGCCGCGGATGTCCGCCACGATGTCCCCCCGCAGCGGCGCCAGGGCGGCTTCGGCGCGGGCCAGGATGTCGTGGCCGAGGACCCCGGCGCGCTCGACGAGACGTTCACCGGCGATGGCTCGTACCGCCGCGGCGGCGGCGGCCATCGCCACGGGCGACGCGGCGAAGGTGGAGGTGTGCAGAAACGGGTCCCGGTCGAACGGTGCGTAGGCCGCGGCGGTGGACACCGCCGCGGCGACCGGAATGACGCCGCCACTGAGGCCCTTGCCGACCAGCAGGACGTCCGGGCGGATGTCCTCGGGGTCGGCGCCCCACCATGTGCCCAGTCGGCCCAGACCTGTCTGGATCTCGTCCAGTACGAAGAAGGCGCCGTGCTCGGCACAGAGCCGCTGGACCTGTGCCAGGTAGCCCGGCGGCGGGATGACGACACCGCCTTCGCCCTGCACGGGTTCGAGAACGAGGCAGGCCGGCCCGCCGTGGCCGAGGGCCTCCGCCAGCTCGCCGAGATCACCGAAGGGCACGTGCTCGGCCGGGAGCAGGGGCCGGAACGGGTCCTGGTACAGCGGCTGGGAGGTGAGGGCCAGCGCTCCTGTGGTCTTCCCGTGGTATCCGCCGACGGCCGAGATCAGCCGGGTCTTCCCCTGTGCCCGGGCCAGTTTGACCGCGGTCTCGACCGCCTCGGCCCCGGAGTTGACGAAGTGCACACGGTCCAGCCCGGGCGGGGTGACCCCGGCCAGCTCCGAGGCGGCGGTGGCGGCCACCGGCTCCAGCAGCAGCCGGGTGGCCATCGGGTGGCGGCGTACCTGCGCGGTAACCGCCTCGACCACCTGGGGATGGCAGTGCCCGAGCAGGAAGACTCCGTATCCGCCGCAGTCCAGATACTCCTTGCCGTCGGCGTCCCACACATACGCGCCCCGGGAGCTGACTTCCATCGCCGCACCTGTCATGGACGCCAGCCGGGCCCGGCCCCGGCTGAGATGGCGCCGGTACACGTCCAGCACCTCGGCGGCCGTGGCGGGCGTCGTCGGGCTGCTCACGCCGTGACCAGTGCTGGAGCCGGGCGGTTCATGCCCTTCGTGCGGACGAGTTGCGACAGTGCGGCGTGCAGCGCGGATTCCGCCCGGTCCGCCCCCATCGCCGCCGGCAGGCCGGGCTTCCCCAGATCGGTGGGGAACGGCTGGTGGGCGGTGAAGAGCGCGGTCATAGCGAGCAGATCGTCGAGGCGACGACGGGTCGCGGGTGGCAGGTCCGCCATGAACACCGGCCGGATCAGACGGTCCACCAGGTCCGGGGAGACCATGCGCGGCAGTGTCAGGTCCAGGCCGGCTTGTGCGGCGAATTCGGCGGCGAGCTCCAGGAGACGGTCGGCGCGCAGCGCCTGATCGCCGGCGGTCACCCACACCTCCCCCTCGTGCGCGCCGTCGCGGACCAGGGCGGCGACCGTGGCGGCCACCACGTCCTGCGGCACGAAGTCGATCAGGGAACCGGGCGACAGCGGCACCAGGGGCAGCCGCCCGCGCAGCAAACTCGCCAGCATGCCGTGCAGACCCTGGAATGCCGAGATCTCTCCGGTGCGGGAGTCTCCGGTGATCACCGACGGGCGGATGATCACCGCCGGTACGCCCGAAGTGCGTACGACGTCCTCGCCGGCGCGTTTGGAGTCCAGATAGTTCCCGGGACGGGCGGTGCGCTCCCCGGTGTCCTGCCCGGGCCCGGCACCGGTGATGCCGGTCCTCGCCACGAAGGCCGAGGAGACGTGGTACAGCAACGCACCGGCGTCCGCGGCGAGTTGGACAATCCGCAGGGTGCCGGCCCCGTTGAGGGCGTGGGTCGCCGCCGGCCCGTCGGTGAAGCCGGTGACCGCGGCGCAGTGCACGACGGCGTCCACCCGCGCGCAGAGGTCCGCGTACGCGGTTGCGTCGAGGCCGAGCCGGGGAGCGGTGAGGTCTCCGGTGAGCTGTTCGTCGGCGCCGGGTACCGGAGTGCGGTGGACCAGCGCGATCACCCGCCGGTCGGACAGTTCCGGGAGCAGCGCCGTACCGAGCACTCCGGAGGCTCCGGTCAGCAGGACGGTCGGGGCAGCCGGCACGTTCGGGTCACCTCACAGCTGGATGTCTTGCACACAGTCAGGGACACAGTCAGGGACGCGGTCAGGGAACCGTCAGGGAATGAGCAGGGGCCGGCCCGCGAAGTAGTCCGTCAGCGGTGCGGCCGTACGGGACTTCGACGGCGGGTGGAAGGCCAGCGCGCGGCAGGCCGACTGCAGATACGCGAGCTCTCCGGACGCGATGAAGGCCATTCCCCCCAGCGCCTCCATGCACAGTGCCAGGGTCCGGCTGATCGCGTCCTGCGCCGCGTATCGGCAGATCAGCGACTGGGCGAGGGCTTCTTCTCCGGGCGGGCGTCGGCCGATCGCGGACGCGAGCCCCTCGACCGAGAGCATGGCCGCCTCGACCGCGATGATGGCTTCGCCGCGCACGGTGGGGTCCACCCGGGTGTCCGCCAGGGTGCGCTCCACCATCGCCGAGGCGGCTCCCAGATAGCTTGCGGTCATCAGCAGTTCGAACCAGACGAAACCGACGGTCTGCAGATGGTCCGCCCGGCCCTCGTCGGTGACACCGGTGCGTACCAACAGCTCGGCGGGGACCGCCACATCGTCGAGGACGACTTCCTCGCTCTCGGCCGCGGCCAGGACCGGAGCGCGCCAGAACGGGCGCACGCTCAGTCCGGGGGCGTCGGCGGGCACCAGGGCGATCGCCAGCTCCCACGAACCGTCCGGGCCCGGCAGCATGAAGGACGCGGTGAGCAGTTTCATCGACCTGGCGAGGCTGCACGGCTTCTTCGAGCCGCTCAACCGGACCTGGTCCCCGTCCATCCGGGCGGTCAGTGCCGGGCGGAGAATGCCCTGTCCGGTACGCCCTTCGGCGAAGCCGGAGGCGAGCAGCAGATTGTCCTCGGCGATGGCGGCGAGCAGCAGCCACTCCATGCCGTCCCCGGCTGACGCCGCCTCGGCCAGCGTCGCGGTGGAGAAGTGATGCATCGTGGTGGCCACGGCGAGCGCGGGTGAGCGGGAACCCAGCGCGCGTTGTACACGTACCGCGGACAACAGGTCGGCACCCGCTCCTCCGTGCACGGCGGGGACGAGCAGCCCCGGCCCGCCGGCCAGGGTGAAAGCCTTGAGCGCCGTTCCTTCGGTGGTCTCCAGATCCAGCAGCGGGACCGCTGCCAGCTGCTTGTCCAGTCCCGGCAGGAGACTCTCCAGGCTCTCGCGCTCACGCAGCAGAAAACGCATACCCACCCACCTCCGTCACCGTGTCATCCACCGGCCCTCACAGGAGTTGTCCCGGAGGTCGTCAGCAGCGCCTCGAGCTCGTCGCCGAGGATCGACACGCCTTCCTGCGTGAGCAGGGACTCCGGATGGAACTGCAGCGAACGCAAGGAAGGGCCACGCAGAGCGTGCACCTCACCGTTCTCCGGATCCCGACTGACCTCGACGCCCTTGAACCGGTCGTCGGCCGACACCGCGGCGAAGGTGTTGTAGAAGCCCACACGGGTACGGCGGCCGAACAGGTCGATCTCGCGCTGCACCCCTTGGTTGGGCGGATCCTTGCGGATCAGTTCGAGTCCCAGCACCCCGCACACCACCTGATGTCCCAGGCATACCGCCAGGAAGGGCCGTCGTTCGTCCATGAGCCGGCGGACGGTGCGGCGCAGCGCGGCGATCTTGGGGGCGTCGAAGTCCCGTGGATCGCCTGGGCCGGGGCCCACGATGACAAGGTCGAAGTCGTCGGGCTCGTAGGGTTCGTCGAACCTGCGCGTGGTGACCTCTGGTCCGAGCGCGCGCAGTTGATGCCTGAGCATCTCGGTGAAGGAGTCCTCGCCGTCCACCACGAGCACACGGTGGCCGGCCAGCGCTTCGCGGTGGTACCCGGCGTCACCCGGGGGCTCCAGCCAGAACCGAGAGAGTGTGACGTTGCGCCGGGCCAACGCCTCGCGGACCTGCGGGTGTCCGGCGATGCGGGATGAGCGGCGAGAGGTGCCCGGGGGATGCGGTTGCGTTCCGTGCACGGCATCCAGCAGGGCAGCCGTCTTCGCCCGGGTCTCGGCGACCTCGGAGTCCGGGTCGGAGTGGCGGACCAGCGTCGCTCCGACACCGATCCGCAGCCGGCCCTCCGCTCCGATGTCCGCCGTACGGATGAGCAGTGCGGAGTCGAGCTGCCGGGCGCCGGAATCGTCGCGGCCGATCAGCGCGAGCACTCCGCTGTAGTAGCCGCGCCCCTCGGGCTCGTAACGCTTGATGACACGGCAGGCGTTCTCCAGCGGGCTGCCGGTGACCGTGGGGACGAACATGGTCTCCCGCAGGATTTCCCTGACGTCCCGTGAACTACGCCCGGTCAGCACGTATTCGGTGTGCGCGAGCCGGGTCATCTCCTTGAGGTACGGGCCCGAGGTCCGCACCCCGGGTTCGCAGATCCGCGCCATCATCTTGAGTTCCTCGTCGACCACCATGTACAGCTCGTCGGTCTCTTTGGGGTCGGCCAGGAAACGCAGGACGTCGGGCACCGTGGGCCCGGCCGGCGGGTGGCGGTACGTCCCGCTGATCGGGTTCATCCTCACCGTGCCCGCTGTCAGGCTGACGTGCCGCTCCGGGGTGGCGCCCACCAGGGTGCGCGAGCCCGTGTGGATGAGGAACGTCCAGTAGGCGCCCACCTCGCGGGCGAGGAGGCGGCGGAACACCGTGAGCGCGGCGTCGGTGACAGGACCTTCCACCGTGGCTACGAACGACCGCCTGATGACGAAGTTGGCGCCCTCGCCCCGGCCTATCTCTTCACTGAGGATCTTGCGGACGATGGTCCCGTAGGCCCCGTCGTCGATGTCGAACTCCCCGCCGTTCAGGTCGATCGGCCGGTCCGGGATCCGCTCCAGCAGTGCGGCGGAACCCATGGTGCCCTGTTCCCCGACGCGCATGGCGAGCAGCGGCGTCCGGTCGTCCTGGTACTCGAATCCACGCTCGGCGATCTGGCGGTACGGAATGAGTACGACCATTTCGTGCCGGGCCTGACCGGCCGGCCCCTGGCCCTCCTTCTGCTCCTGCGTCACCGGAAGCTCCGCGAGAGTCGGCACCTCAAGAACGTCGCCGACGAGGATCTCGACCTGATCGCGCCCGGCCGAAGAGGGACGGTGCAGCAGCGCGAAGGGGGGCGCGTCCGGGGTGAGCAGGCTGTCGAGACGCGCAGTGTCTATGTCGCTCACTATTGCTCCCAATCGGGAATTCAACAGAACCGGTTACAACAACGGCCCGTATCCGTGGCGTAATTTTCGCATCAGGGCGGCATGCGGGCCACTACTCACACGAGTAGGGAGGTCCGCCCCGCACGGCCGTGTCAACGGATCTTGACTGCTCGCATGAGTAGCCCCACGCACCTTGTATCCGGCTAGAGTCGGAGTTCATTCGCCCCGTCGAGCCGGGGGCGGAAATGTCGTTGATTCGACTGCTGGGTTACGAGCATTTGGAGAAGCGTTGAAGGCGATACACGGGCAGTCGACATGGCCAGGTGTCTCATGAACGTCGCCATAAGGTGGGCCGGTCTCACCGAATCGGACGCCACACTTTCCGAGCACGAAATCCGCTCCTGGCGGTCCTGGCCGGCCCTGCAGCAGCCCGACTGGGGCGACGACTGGCTCGTCGCCGAAGTCGGCAGAGGTCTCGCGAGCCTGCCGGAACTCATCGACGGCGACGAGACCAGGGTCCTGCGGCAGCTTCTCGCCGAAGTGGCCGACGGACGCCGCCAGGTGATCCAGGCCGGGGACTGCGCCGAGGACCCGGCGGAGTGCACCCCCCGCCATCTCGCGCGCAAGGTCGGCCTGCTCGACGCCATGGCGGGTGTCATGCGCATCGGTACCGGTCAGCCGGTGATCCGGGTCGGCCGCATAGCGGGGCAGTTCGCCAAACCCCGGTCCAGTCCCACGGAGTACGTGGACGGCGCGGAGCTCCCCGTCTACCGCGGGCACCTCGTCAACAGTCCGCGGGCCACGGCGGAGGACCGCAGGCCCGACCCGATGCGCCTGCTGGCCTGCCACCGGGCGGCGGGCACCGCGACGGCGTATCTGCGCAGGCAGCAGGATGCCTCCGGTACACCGGTGTGGACGAGCCACGAAGCCCTTGTCCTCGACTACGAACTGCCGCAGCTGCGCCGCGACCCGGACGGCCGGCTCGTCCTCACCTCCACGCACTGGCCGTGGATAGGCGACCGCACCCGCCAGCCGGACGGTGCGCATGTGCGCCTGCTGGCGGCGGTGAGCAACCCGGTGGCCTGCAAGGTGGGGCCGAGCATGACGGAGGACGAACTGCTGCGCCTGTGTGAGCTGCTGGACCCGGACCGGCAGCCCGGCAGGCTCACGCTCATCGCCCGCATGGGCATCGGCGCCGCGGCCGGGCAACTCTCCCGCCTGGCCGCCCGCGTCCGGTCGGCCGGCCACCCGGTCGTCTGGCTGTGCGACCCGATGCACGGCAACACCGTCCGCGCCACCAATGGCCGCAAGACTCGCCTCCTGTCCTCCATCACCCAGGAGATACGGGAGTTCCGGACCGTGCTCGACGGACTCGGCCTGAACCCGGGAGGCCTGCATCTGGAGACCACTCCGGATTCCGTCGTCGAATGCTTGCCGGACGACTCGCACATTGATCGCTGCGACGGACCGTATACAACATTGTGCGACCCGCGACTGAACGTGTGGCAGGCCCTGACCGCCGCCGAAACATGGCACTGAAAGGAACTGCCCCATGTCCGCAGTGAAGAATCAGATTGCCTGCGACCAGCTCCGGGAAATCGTGGCATTGGTTCTTGAGATCGATGTGGCCGAGGTTCTTACCGATTCACATTTCTACGACGATCTGTCGGCCGACTCCTTGGAGAAGGTGGAAATCGCCGTGCGGATCGAGCGGGATTTCGGGGTTCCTCTGAACGCCGACGAGGCCGCGGAACTGAGCAGCGTCGCGGCCGCGCTGGCCCTGCTGCGCGACAAGGGCGTGGTGGGCTGATGCCCAGCGCCGCTCATGGCCACGGAGGGATCGTGGTCACAGGCATCGGCGCCGTCTCGCCGGCAGGTGTCGGAAGTACGGCACTGTGGGAAGCGGTGTCCGGCGGCCGTGTGGCGACGGGCCCGGTGACCCGGTTCGACGCCTCCGCCTACGCGGCGCGTACAGCGGGCGAAGTCCCGTCGTCCTGCTCGCCGGAACTCGATGCCGCCGTGCCGCCGCACCCCTCGCGCGCGGCCCGCTATCTCGCTGTCGCCACGGCCGAGGCGGTCCGCAGCGCGGCCTTGGTGCCCGGCCGGGTCTCCGGCCGCACCGGTGTCTTCGCCGGCACCGTCATGGGAACCCGTCCGGTACTCGAACACGGGCTCACGGAAAGCTCGTTGACGTTCACCGGTACGGAGTGGGCCGAGCCGGAGCGCCTTCTCGACCTCATACCCGCGGTCGTCGACGTGGACGGCCCCGTGGTCCTCCTCGCCTCGGGCTGCTCCGTGGGCGGGGACGCGATCTCCCGCGGGGCCGCCGCGATAGCCGCCGGTGAGGTCGAAGTGGCCGTCTGCGGCGGGGTGGAGGAGCTTTCGCAGGAGGTCCTGGCCATGTTCACGAGCCTGCGGGCGCTGGCTCCGGATGTGGCCCGCCCTTTCGACGCCGACCGCCGGGGGATGCTGCCCTCCGAAGGGGCCGGTGTACTGGTTCTGGAGAGCGCGGAGCACTGCGCCGCCCGCGGCGGCCGGGCCCGGGCACGGCTGCTCGGCCACGCGTCCGCCGCGGACGCGTACCACCTGACGCGGCCCCGGCCCACCGGCGACGCCGTCGTCGAGGTACTGACGACGTGCCTGAAGCAGGCCGGGCGCACGGCGGAGCAGGTGGACTGGGTATGCGCGCACGGGACCGGGACACCCGTCGGCGACGGCATCGAGGCTCGGGCGATCACCGCCGCTCTGGGCACCGTCCCACGCCGGCCCGTCGTGTCGTCTCTCAAAGGGTCACTCGGCCACCCCCAGGGCGCAGCGGCCGCGTTGGAGGCCGTCGTGGCCGTAAAGGCACTGCGCGCCGGGAGGATCCCGGGCAACGCCACACTCCGGCGGCCGGACCCCGCGTGCTCCGGCATCGACCTCGTCCCACCGCGGGGGCGCACGGCTCCCGTCACGACCGTGGCGAGCCTGACCTTCGGCCTCGGCGGCGGAGTGTCCGCGCTCATGCTGGGCAGTGCGGAGGCCGACGATGCCGCATAGCGCCGGAGTGAGGGTCACCGGACTCGGCGTACGGCTGACAGCGGCCGGGTCACCACAACCGGTCGGCCTGGTCGACTCCCGTACGCCCGACGGCATACGGGCCGGTGAGGACGAGACCGCGCACGCCCTCGCCGCAGCCACCACCGCGGTCTGTGGTCCCGGCCCGGCCACGAGGTTACGGACCGGCACGGTATGGGCGAGCTCCACAGCGGGCCTCCAGGAATACGCGCAGACCTGCGCCGACATCCCCGCGCTGGGGCCCGGGCGGGTGTCACCGCGCCGCGCGGCGCGGTCGGCTTACACCGGACCGGTGACCGCGGTGTCCGTGCGCTTCGGCTTCGACGGTCCCTATCTGAACCTCACCGGGGCACAGGACGCAGGCGCGCACGCGGTCGTCGAAGCCGCCCGCATGATCGAACAGGGCCAGTGCGCACGGGTGTTGGTCGGCGGATCGGCCGCCTGGCCGGCGGTACGTCCCGGCGCGGCCCGGCCACGGTCGGAAGGCGCCGCGTGCGTCGTCCTGGAGAAGCGCCCCGGGGCCGGCGGTGGCACGGACGTCCGGCTGCTGGAGCGGGCCCGTGTCGGCCCCGGCACCGCGGCGCGGGACGACAGCCCGGCCGCCTTCATCAGGGGCTGTCTGGAACGCATGGGCGGCAGGCCACGGCGGGTGGTCCTCTCCGCGGCTGCCGGATCCCACATCCCGGCGGGCGTGGTGTCGCAGCTGTGCGCCGCCCCCTGTCTGGACGTGGAAGCGCGCTGGGGAGATCTCGGCGCCGCCGGCGGTTTCGCCGCGGTGGCCGCCGCGGTCGCCATGTCCACCCGTCGCCTCGAGAAAAGAAATCCGCACATTCTGGTGCTGGCCATCGGCGCGGGCAATGCCGTCGCCATCGAAGTGACATCGCGAAGGGGAGGTCGGTAATGGATCTGGTCGAACGACTGCTGGGCAGGCACATCGAGGCCGGTGGAGGAGAACGGGTCTGCTACGTGGACCCCGACGTCGGTGAGGTCACCCACGCCCGACTGCACGACGCTGCGCGCGCCTACGCCGGTACGCTCCGGAAACTGCGGGTCCCGCCGGGCACCCGCGGTCTGGTGGTGGCCGACGACTCGGTCGCCACCGTGGCCGCCATCCTCGGACTCTGGTGGCACGGGTGCGTGCCGGTACCGGTGAGCCCCGTACTCTCCGACGCCGAGATCCGCTTCATGGCCGCGGACAGCGAAGCCGGATTCGCCCACTTCGACGCCCCGGCAGCGAAACAGCGCACGCTGGAAGAGGAGTTCGCCTCCCTGCCCTTCACAACCGGGGACCAGGGCAGGGCCGTGTTCACGGCCGGCGGGTCCCCGGAGCCGGACCCGGAGTCGTCCCCGGAGCCCGTGCAGTGGCCCGCGGGCCGTCCGGCACTGGTGCAGTACACCTCCGGGAGCACCGGGGCACCCAAGGGTGTCCTGCACGCAGCGACGGGCATCGAGGCCGTCCTCTCCGGAATCGGAAGCACGCTGCGGCTGCGCCAGGACGACGTCGTCCTGTCCACCGCCAAGCTGTCCTTCGGCTACGGCTTCGGGAACTCGGTGCTGCTTCCGCTGGCCGCCGGTGCCCGCACCATACTGCTGCGCGGCTCCGTGGACGCCCATGTGGTCTCCAGCAGCCTGCGCCGACACCGCCCGACCGTGTTCTTCTCGGTGCCCCGGATGTACGCCGCGCTGCTGGCGCTCGCGGACAGCCACGGACCCGAGGGGTTCGCTTCCGTACGACTCGCCGTCACCGCGGGCGAGCACTGCCCCGCGCAGCTCGGCGAGCGGATCCGGAGCACCTTCGGCGTGCCGCTGGTCAACGGGCTGGGGGCCACCGAGGCGCTGCACATCGTCGTCGCGACGCCGCCTTCGCAGATCACGCCGGGCGCGACCGGCCGCGCGGTCCCGGGGATCGAGGTGACGGTGCGGGACGACGACGGGCTCGCGGTCCCCGACGGGACCGAGGGGCGGCTGCACATCGCGGGCCCCTCGGTGGCGCTCGGCTACCTCAACCGGGTCGAGGCGACGCGCCGGACCTTCGCCGAGGGAGGTGCTTACACCAGTGACATCGTCCGGCGTACGGAGGAGGGAGAAATCTGGCACCTGTGCCGCGCCGACGACGTACTGAACCTGGGCGGGTACAAGGTCGCTCCGGGCGAGATCGAGACCGTGGTCCGCGAAACCGACCAGGTCGCGGAGTGCGCGGTGGTCGCGAGCGCCGACGAGCACGGTCTCGAACAGGCCGTCGCCTACGCCGTACCGGTGGCCGGGGCGGACCACGCCACTGTGCGCAAGGCGATCCTGCTGTCGATCCGCAAACGCCTCGCCCCGTTCAAACGCCCCTCCCGGATCGAAGTGATCGACGTCCTGCCCGTCACCTCCACCGGCAAGCTGGCCCGGCACGAGCTGCGTGAGTCGGCGGGTCGCCGATGAGCTGGGACATCACGGGCATCGGTGCCGTCGCCGGCATCGGCAATGACCCGTACGAGATCTTCGACTCGCTGTGCGCGGGACGGAGTGGCCTGGCCCGGCTGCGCGCGTTCGATCTCGACAAGTACCGTGCGCAGCACGCGTACGAGATCGACGACCGCACCGGACCCGGGCACGACCAGCCGTTGCGGGCCACCCGCTGGCTCGAGACCGCGGTGGCGCAGGCCCTGGCCGACGCCGGGCTCGACGAGGACCCGGGCTCCTGCCCCGTACTCGTCGGCACCACCTTGCGCGAGCAGCGCTCGGCAGAGCTGTGGTGGCGGCACAAGATGCCGCTCGCTCCGTCCGACCTGCACTTCGGCACCGCGCTGCGGGAGCGCTTCGGCTCGTCGCAGACCTACACCTTCGCCAACGCCTGCGCCGCCGCGCTGTACGCGCTCGGCATGGCCACCGACATGATCGAACTGGGCCTCGCCGACGCCGTCGTGGTGGCGGGCACGGACTCGATCACCGAGAGCGCCTACGGTGTGCTCGACCGGGTACAGAACGAGACGCCCCGGGCGCTGCGCCCCTTCGACCGGGCACGCAACGGGATGCTCATGGGCGAGGGAGCCGTCGCCGTCGTCGTACAGCGAACGGGAGCCCGGCCGGGCGGAGTTCACGCCGTCCTTCGCGGGGTGAGCATGAACTGCGACGCCAGCCATCCCACCGCGCCCGACCCCAGGACCATCGCGACGGCCGTTCACGATGCGTACCGGCGGGCGGACGTGAAGGCCGCCGACATCGATCTGGTGATGCTGCACGGCAGCGGCACCCAGCTCAACGACGCCGCCGAGGCGACCGCTCTGTCGGACGTGTTCGCCGGCACGGGCGCCGATCCACTGCTGACGGCGATCAAGTCGATGACCGGGCACACCCTCGGCGGTTCCGGTCTGCTCAGCCTCATCATGGCCGCGCTCTCGCTCCACCGGGGCGTCGTACCGCCGGTGCTCGGACTCGACGACCCGATCGAGGAGGCGGCCGGGCTGCGTCTGGTACGCGACCGGGCGGCCACCGCCGAACTGGCCACCGCGCAGGTGAACGCCTTCGGATTCGGCGGGATCAACGCAGTGGCCATCCTGGAGAAGGGGGCGTCATGACACCTGCAACCGCCGTGATCACGGGTGTGGGACTCGCCGTCCCGGGCCTCGACGGGGCCGAGGATCTTCTGCGGCCGCCGTCGGAGGGTGGCGGCTTCGATCCTGCCACCGGGCTCAAGGGCCGGGAGATGCGCCACAAGGACCGCGCCTCGCGGCTTGCGCTGCGGTCGGTCGAGCCGGCGCTGCGCGATGCGGGCCTGCTGGCGGACGACAGCGTGTACGACGGACCCGCGCCGTCCACGGCCGTCCTGGTCAGCACCAATCTCGGAAACCTGGACAGTGTCTGCGACTTCGCGGACACCATCGCCGAACACACCGTCACCGGACTGAGCCCGCTGGGGCTTCCGCACACATCCAGCAATGTGATCGCCGGCTGGGTCGCCATTCGTTACGGGATGCGCGGGCCGAACATCACCGTGTGCAACGGCGGGACGAGCGGAACCGACGCCCTGTACTGGGCCCGGAACCTGATCGCGGCCCGGCGCGCCGACGTCGTCGTCGTGATCGGTGTGGAACCGGACACCGAGCCGGCCGCCCGCCTCCTCGCGGACGGCTCGGACCGGCCGATGCTGGACGGCGCGGCGGCGCTCGTCGTCGAGTCGGCCGAGCATGCCGGGGCCCGCGGCGCCCACCCGCGTGCCGTGCTCACGGAAGTCGTACGGGAGTCCGGCCTGTCGGCCGCGGTGGATGTGGCCCTGAAAGCGCACGCCGGGCCCATCGGGCTGTGGCTCACCGCCCAGGGCACGTCGGTCCCCGCCCTGGCAGGGGCCGCGGACATCGGCGCGGTACCGACGGTGGATCTCGCGGCCCGGCTCGGCCACTGCTCGGGTGCCCTGGGCGTGCTGCAGTGCGCGGCGGGGGTCGTGTATCTCGCCGGCGGCGGAGCCGGCTCGGTCCTGTCGACCAGCAGCGGCCCCGACGACGATGCGGCCACCGCCCTGCTGCTCACCGCCACCGGTGAGGCGTCATGACCGCAGGACACGGCGCAGGGCGCCGGGTCGTCGTCACCGGCCTGGGCGCGATCTCCTGTCTGGGCGCGGGGGTCCCGGCCTTCTGGCGCGGACTGACCGCAGGCGGGAGCCGCCCCGAACCCATGGCCGACCCCGCCGCCCGCATGCGCAACAGGCGGATGTACCTGGTGCCGCAGGCCGATGTGCCCACGGAGCCTGCCCGGTTGGCCCATGTGCCCCTGGCAGCGGGCCCCCGGATGGCGGTGGCCGCGGCCCGCGAGGCGGTCGCCGATGCCGGGCTCGATGCCCGTACGCGGGCCGGGCTCCCCGTCGTCATGGGCGTGGAGATGGGTAACGCGGGGATGCACGAAGGCCGCCGGGCCGGCGGGCCCGGCGGCGCCACGCCCGTCGGCGGCGACACGGCCTGGTCGCCGATGACCGTCACCTCGGCGGCGGTCGGCGCGGCGCTCGGCGCCACGGGAGGCAACGTCAGCGTGGGCAACGCGTGCGCCGCCAGCGGTTACGCCGCCGCGCTCGCCGCCGACATGATCCGCAGCGGGGAGGCCGACATCGTCCTCACCGGCGGCGCGGAAGGCCCCACCCGGGTGGGTATGGGTGTCTTCAACCGTCTGGGCGCTCTCGACTCCGACCGCTGCCGCCCCTTCGACCTGCACCGACAGGGCACCGTCTTCGGCGACGGCGCCGCCATGCTGGTCCTCGAATCGGCGGAGAGCGCCGCACGCCGCGGCGCCACCCCGTACGCGGAACTGGCGGGCGCCGCGTGGAGCTGCGACGCACACCATCCGACGGCGCCCGACCCCAGCGGCACACAGGCGTCCCGGAGCATTCGCCAGGCGCTCACGGAAGCCGGCCTGACCGGCGCGGACATCGGCGCGGTCGTCCCGCACGGCACGGGTACGCCGCTGAACGACGTCGTCGAGAGCCGGGTGCTGAACGAGGTGTTCGGACACCGGAGTCCCCGACTTCCGCTGTTCAGCCTCAAAGCCATGATCGGGCACACCGCCGGGGTCGCCGGCGCCTTCGGCTGCCTGACCGCCGCGCTGCTTCTGCACCACCGCACGGTCCCGGCGAACGCGCCGCTGGACGAGCAGGACCCCGAGTGCCCCGTGTGGCTCCCGCAGAAGGAGTCCGTACCCCTGTCGGGGCGCGCGGTCCTGGTCAACTCCTACGCGTTCGGCGGGAACAACGTGTCCGTCGTGCTCGCCGGGGCGGAGGGAGCCGCATGACCGGTCTCGATGTGCTCGGACTCGGTGTCGTACTGCCCGGTGCGGACAAGCCGGCCGACGCCCTGGCGGTGTCCGCCGCGCCCGCACCCGGCTGGTTCGATGTCACGGCTGCCCTGCCCGGGCGCGGATACAGGCGACTGCCCGCCGCCTGCCAGTACTTGCTCGCTGCCGCCGGGAACGCCCTGGACGACGCGGGCGCGGCACCGGCCTCGACCCCGGCCGAACGGCTCGGTGTCGTCGTCGGCACCAACAACGCCGGTATGGCGCTGATGGACGAGCAGGACCGCACCATCCTCGACCTGGACGCGGACGGGATCAGCCCGATCACCGCGCCCTATTTCGCGATGAGTCTGTTCGCGTCCCGGCTCGCCGTTGAACACACGATCCACGGATTCACCCTCACGACGAACTCGCCGCGGACCGCGGGTTTCGACGCGGTCCAGGCCGGCGCTCGCGCGCTGGCCTGCGGCCGGGCGGACCTCGTCATCGTCGGCGCGACCGAGGAAACACTGCCGGACAGCGAGCCGGGCGCCGAAGGCAGTGACATCGGTGCCGTCGCCCTGGTCTGCGCCCGGGCCACGGGCGCGCCCGACCCCGCGGCCTACGGCACCTGCCATATGCGTAACGCCTTCCTCGCTCCCGGTGTCGCGCCCGCCGTCGCGCTCGACGAAACCTGGGCGGCGCTGACCGCCGACGGGCCGCGGCCACGCCACGTGCACGCGGTTCTCGACGACTCGCCCACGGGCCGGGCCGTCCTCGACTGGGTGGACGGCAAGGCGGCCGAGGTGTCCGTCTTCCCGGCGGGCCCCGGCTGTCTGTCGCCGATGCGCCATGTGGCCGCGCTGCTCGGTGCCGGTGGCGGTCCCGACCGCGTCGTCGTCACCGCCGCGGCCGAGGGCAACGTGGCGTTCCTGCGACTGACAAATGTCCCTGACAACCACCCTCAGCTGCACGGGAGTCGGTAATGATTACTGAGATCCAGGGGTCCTGGTCCCTCGTCCTCGGCGTGTCCAGTGGCTTCGGACGGGCGACAGCACGCGCGCTCGCTGCCCGCGGCGGAAACATCATCGGAGTCCACTTCGACACCTCCGACGGAGCTGAGGCCGCGGTGAAGTTCGCCGGTGAACTGCGCGACCTCGGGGTGTCCGCCCACTTCTTCAACCTCAACGCGGCCAGCGCCTCCACCCGTTCCGAGGTGATTGCCCAAGCCGCCGAGCTGACGGGCGCCCAAGGGGTGCGGATCGTCCTGCACTCGCTCGCCTTCGGCTCACTGCTGCCCTTCGTACCCACCCCCGAGAAGCCGGAGGTGATCACTTCCCGGCAGATGGCGATGACTGTCGACGTCATGGCCCACAGCCTCGTGTACTGGGTCCAGGACCTTCTCGCGGCAGGACTTCTGCCCCGTGGAGCGAAGATCTACGGCATGACCAGTGCGGGCAGCACCCAGGTCCTGGACAGCTACGGCGCGGTCTCCGCGGCCAAGGCCACGCTGGAGGCTCATCTGCGCCAGCTCGCCGCGGAACTGGCCCCGCGCGGTGTGGCGGTCAACGCGCTGCGGGCCGGCACCACCCTGACGCCCGCCCTCGACAAGATCCCGAACAGCGCCGAGTACGCCGAACTGTGCCGCGCGCGCAATCCGCACGGGCGGCTCACCGAGCCGGAGGACGTCGCAGAGGCGATCGTCCTGCTGTCGATGAGCGATTCGTCCTGGCTCACGGGCAACGTGATCGGCGTCGACGGCGGCGAACTGCTCACCGCATGACGTCCCACCGCACGACTGCTCACCGCATGACCGGTCAACCCATGACCGCTCACCGCACCACCGCCGTCCCGGCCGGGGCGGAAACGCACCTGCACACCTCCGCGAAGGGAACCACACCCATGTCCGAGAACACCACGTCCATCGCCGGCCTCGACCTCGACGAGCTGCGCACGATCGTCGCCGACGCCCTCGAACTCCCTACGGAGGAAGTCACGGACGAGGCGCACTTCGTGAACGACCTCCAGGTGGACTCGCTGATGGCTCTCGAGATCGTCGTGAATCTGGAGAAGCGATACGGCATCAAGGTCGCCGAGTCCGACTTCAAGGAGCTCACCAACCTGCTCCAGGTCCACGGACTCGTCGAATCCAAGCTCAAGGAACAGGCCAACGCCGCCTGAGCGACGGGCCTCCTCACGGGCGGTGGGCCCGGCACTTCGCACCACACCGGGCCCACGCCCCGGAGCCGCCCCCGGCCCCCGTCCCTCTCCCACCCAGCCAACCGAAAGGCACTGACATGTCAGACAGTCACCGTCCTGTCGCCCTCGTCTCCGGCGGCTCCCGGGGCATCGGGCGGGCCGTGGTGATCCGGCTCGCCCGGGACGGCTACGACGTGGCGTTCTGCTACCGCTCCGACGCGGAGGCCGCCGACCAGGTGGTGAAGGAAGCCACCGAACTCGGAGCACGTGTGGCCGCCCGCCGGGTCGACGTCGCGGACCCGGCCGCGGCCCGCGCCTTCGTGGAGCTCATGGAAGCCGAACTCGGACCCCTGGACGCCGTCGTCACCTCCGCGGGCGTCACCCGTGACAATCCGCTCGTCCTGATGCGTGACGAGCAGTGGCGGGACGTCATCGCCACCAACCTCGACGGTACGTACAACATCTGCCGGGCCGCGGTCTTCTCCCTGATGAAGCGGCGCACCGGGACGATCACCACCCTGTCCTCGGTCGCCGGGGTCCACGGCAATGCCACCCAGTCCAACTACTCGGCGTCCAAGGCGGGCATCATCGGCTTCACCCGGGCACTCGCGAAGGAGTGCGGCAAGTACGGAATCCGCGTCAACTCGGTCGCGCCCGGACTCATCGAGACGGACATGACCGCGGCGCTGTCCGGCGAGGCCAGGGAGCGCATTCTGGGGAAGATCCCGTTGGCCCGCTTCGGTTCCCCGGACGACGTCGCCGACCTGGTGTCCTTCCTGGTCTCCCCGCGTGCGGGCTACATCAGCGGCCAAGTGCTCGGCGTGGACGGCGGGCTGGTCGTCTGAGCCCCGCACCGGCCCGCTTCGAGGAGATCCCGTGAGCAAGCAGCTGATGGCGGTGTGCGCCGCGCCCCTGGTCGCGACCCGTGCGGCGTACTCCGCTTTCCATCCACCCCGTACCGCGCAACGGCGGAGACCGGACCAATTCGGTCTCCACGCCGAGGAGTTGACCATCGCCGCCCCCGGCCGCACCCGCCTCAGCGCCTGGCTGTGCCGGGGGGACCCGGGACGGGTGGTGCTTCTCGGTCACGGCCTCGGGCTGGAGAAGTCCCGCAGTCTGCCGTACGCCCGCTTCCTTCACCGGGGCGGATACACGGTGCTGCTCTTCGACTTCCGCAATCACGGTGACAGCTCCCAGGACCGCGGTTTCGCGGGATTCGACCGGCGTTTCGCCCAGGATGCCGTCGCGGCGGCCACGCACCTCCGGGCCATGCCGGAATTCGCCGAAGCCCGCCTGGCTCTCTACGGATTCTCGCTGTCCTCGTTCGCGATGCTGCGCGCGCTCGCCCCGTTGCACGGCGCGGTCGACGCCGTGGTGTGCGACAGCGGCCCCGCCTGCGATCCGCCCGCGATCTCCCCGAACCTGCTGCGATCGGGGCTGCTGCCCGTCCCCGCCGTCATGCGGGAAGCCCCTGCCCGGCCCGTGGTGGAGTACGTGTTCCGCATGCTCAACCACATCACGATGGGCGCCTCGGGCGACTGGCCCCCGACGCCGGACCGGCCGGCCTACGCCACCACCCCGATGCTGTTCATCGCCGGCGGCGCGGACTCCGTCGTTCCCGCCGACGAGATCCTGCGCCTGGCGCGCCCGTACCCGCGCGCCGAGACCCTGGTCGTTCCCGGTGCGAAGCACCTGCGTGCGATGTGGGCCGACAAGGAGCGGTACACGTCGACCGTCCTCGAATTCCTCGAGCGTTGCCTCGACCCGACGAAAGCGATGCGCTGATGCGACTGGGCCTGAACCTGCGCTACTTGGGAAACCTGGGCGCGGGACCCGACCCCAAAGCCTCGGCACTCTACGTCCAGGAGGCCGAGCAACTCGGCTTCTCCGTGGCGTGGACGGCCGAGGTGTTCAGCTCCGACGCGGTGTCCCTGCTCGGCTGGCTCGCCGCGCACACCAGCAGGATCGACCTCGGCACCGCGGTGATGCAGATCCCGGCCCGCACCCCCACCATGACGGCGATGACCGCAGCGACCCTCGACATCATCTCCGGCGGTCGCTTCCGGCTCGGTCTCGGCGTCTCCGGGCCACAGGTCTCGGAAGGGTGGCACGGCGCCCGGTTCGACCGGCCGCTGGCACGCACCCGCGAGTACATCGACGTGGTGCGCCTCGCACTGCGCCGGGAGGACGTCGCGTACGACGGCGAGTACCACCGACTGCCCCTGCCGGACGGGCCCGGCAAGGCGCTGCGTCTTGGGACCCGCCCGCTCCGCAAGGACGTCCCGGTGTATCTGGCAGCTGTGGGGCCACGCAATACGACGCTGGCCGGGGAGATCGCGGACGGCTGGCTCTCGGTGTTCTTCCAGCCGGAGTCCGGCGGCCTGCACCTGGCGAATCTGCGCGCCGGACGGGAGAAGCGCGGCAAGGACCTCACCGGGTTCGACGTCGTCGCGACGGTGCCCGTCGTGGTGGGCGACGACCTCGCGGAGTGCGCCGACCGGGTCCGGATGTACACCACCCACTACCTCGGCGGCATGGGGTCACGCGGGCAGAACTTCTACAACAGCCTTGCCGTCCGCCTCGGTTACGCGGATGCCGCACGCCGCGTACAGGAGCTGTACCTGGCCGGCAAACCACGCGAGGCGGCGGCGGCCGTACCCCAGGAGTTCCTGGAACGCACCGCGCTGCTGGGCCCGGTCGACCGGATCGCCGACGGCCTGCGCGCCTACGCCGAAGCGGGCGTGACGACCCTGTCCGCCATGATCTTCCCCGAGAACACGACCGACGGGGTACGCAGTCTGCGGGCGATCACCGAGGCATTCGAGAAGTCGGGGGCCGGCGGGTGATACCCGGCCTTCCGCACCACGCACCGTCCGGGAAAGGACTCCCCTCGTGTACGACGTCATAGTGGTGGGCGCACGGTGCGCCGGGGCCCCGACGGCCATGCTCTTCGCCCGGGCCGGCTACCGCGTCCTGATGGTGGACAAGGCCCGCTACCCCCGCGACACCATGTCCACCCTCTACATCCATCAGCCGGGTGTCGCCCTGCTCCAGCGGTGGGGCATCCTCGACGCGGTCACGGCCACCGGCTGTCCGCCGATGGAAAAGGCCCGCCACCAGGTGGCGGACGTCCGGCTGGAGGGGTGCTCGTGGCCCGTCGACGGAATCAGCGCCGCCTACGCGCCCCGCCGCTATCTGCTGGACCGGATCCTCGCGGACGCGGCTGTCGCGGCCGGCGCGGAGTTCCGGGAGCAGTGCACGGTGGACGACCTCCTCTTCGAGGGGGACCGGGTGGTCGGGGTCGGTATCCGGACCGCGGCCGGACGGTCCGAGGAACGCGCCCGGCTGGTGGTCGGTGCGGACGGCATGCGGTCCAAGGTGGCGGCGCTGGCCGGTGCACCCGTCGTCTTTGAAGACCCTCTGCTGACGTGTGTCTACTACAGCTTCTGGTCGGGTCTGCCGACCGGCTTCGAGGTGTACCAGTCGACCGGACGGTGGGCGGGTTTCGTGCCCACCAACGACGGGCTGACGCTCGTGGGAACGTACTTCCCGCAGTCCGAGTTCGACACCGTACGGGCGGATGTCCGGCGGGCGTTCCTCGGCAATGTGGCCGCCGCCGCGCCCGGTCTGGACGAACGGCTGGCAGCCGCCACCCAGGAGGACCGGCTCTACGGAACCGGTGACCAGCGGAATTTCTTCCGGCAGGCATCGGGCCCCGGCTGGGCGCTCGTGGGCGACGCGGGCCACCACAAGGACTCGATCACGGGCAAGGGCATCACCGACGCCTTCCGGCAGGCGACGGCCCTGACGGGCTGTGTTGCGGACGGCCTGCAGGACCGGCCCCGGCTGGACGCCGCGCTGCGTCAATATGCCGTCGAACGCGACGAGTTGGTCATGGACGGCTACCGGGACACCCTCGCGGTGGCCGAGCTCCGGCCGAATCGCCGACTGGCGCTGATGCGCGCCATCGCGGACGATCCGGTGATGATCGAGCGTTTCTTCTCGACCGTCTCCGGAGCGTGCCCGTCCAGTGAACTGATCACTCCGGAGTGGCGAGCACGGGCTCGGGCCTGACCGGCTGCTTCACCACGGGACCTCCACCGGGCCGCTGTCGCGGCCCGGTGGATCCGTGTCAGAGGCCGAACACTCCAGGGTCCGAGGCCACGGCGCGGAAGTACTCGCGCGGGTCGGCGACCAGCTTGCGTGCCTTCAGGTCGAGCAGACCGCCGACGTTGAAAACCTCGGCAACCAGGGTGTTGTCGTCCGTACGGTGGAAGGTCTGCTCCACCCGGAACGACTTGCCCTCCCCGAAGATGAAGGCGCAGGTGATGTCGACATCATCACCCGCGACCACCTCGCGGTGGTACCGGATCGTGCTCTCCAGGTTGATCGGGCCGACGCCCTTCGCCAGCAGTGCGTTCTGCTCGATTCCGGCGGCCCGCAGCAACTCCCAGCGCGCGTGCTCCGCATGCTGCAGATACACATTTCCATTGAGGTGCCCCTGGGCATCCGTCTCGTAACCGCGGACGGTAACTCGCACAGTAAACAGGTCTGCCATGAAAATCCCTTCAGAAGGGCGCCATCAAGCGCCTTATGCAAGGTAACGGGCCACTTCCACCCGCGAATTGATGTCGAGCTTCCGGAATATCACTCGCAGGTGATAGTTCACGGTGTGCGGGGACAGGCTTACCCGCCGGGCGATCTGGCGATTCGTCAGCCCGTCGCCGACCAGATGAGCGATGGCCCGCTCGGCCTCGGTGAGGGCATCCCACCCGGGAGGCGTCTCCACGAGCGGGCGGGCCGGAGCCGGTGCCGGAATCGGAGCTGCCGGGAGACTGTTGTCCCTCAGCAGGTCACGCACCCGGTCCGCGTCCGCCTTCGCCCCGATCTGCTCGAACCTGTGCAGGGCTGCCTGCAGGCAGCCCTGAGCCAGTGCCCCGTTCCTGCCCTCGTCCGCGGAGAACAGCACACCGAGATCCTCTTCCGCCAACGCTCCGGAGCAGGGGCTGAGATGCTCCCTGGAGGCTCGGCGCAACGCGGCGGCGTCCCGCTCCAGGAGTCCCCGGGCATGCGCCGCCGAGACACGCACCGAGTGGTGCTCGGTATTGGCGGCCGCGAGCGCCTCCACCGAGGCGACCACGGCCGCCGCGAGCGGCGCGTCGTCGGCGGCGAGAGCCAGTCTGACGAACCATGGCGCGGCGCCCGGTTCCTCGACGAACAGTTGCCGCTGCGTCAGCAGATCCGCGTACTGGGTGGTGAGCAGCTCGGCCGTCCGCCGCGGGCCGAGCTGGGCCGTGGCCACCAGGCACTCTCCCCAGGAGAAATGGATCGAGGGGAACACCGTGCTGTCCGCGCCCACCACAGCCCGGGTGCGCCACACATAGTCCGCGGCCGATGACAGGTCACCGCGGCGCAGGGCCACCAGGATGAGGACCGCCTGCCCGACGGGGATGACCCAGCTGCTGCCCGCCTCCACGGCGGCGGACAGCCCGGCCTGGGCGGCGTCCTGTGCCTCCTGGAGCCGGCTCGACTGGAGGAGCAACCGGGAACGGGTGATCAGGATCGCCGCCGCGTGGTCCGTGAGCCCCGCCCGCTCGGCTTCCTCCCGGGCAGCCCGTATCAGCAGTTCGGCTTCGTCGAACTGGCCGAGGTCGGACAGTTTGGAGGCCAGTGCGAGTCGTACGTACGGGCGCCACATCGTTGGTGTGGAGCGGCCGATGCGACTCACCGCCTGCCGCCCCCACCGCAGCCCCTCGGTCAGGTTGCCCGCGGACCACTCCAGATTGGAGATCACTGTCGTGGCCGTCACGGCGTCCGCGTCGCCGTCCGCCTCCGTGCGCGAGTCGAGGATCGACCGAGCATTACCCCACACGCGGCGCTCGTCGTCGGCAAACAGAGAGACGATATTGCGGGCAGCGGCGTCGGCCTTCCCCGGTGCGACGGCGTGCGCGCCGGCCAGGATGGCGGTGAGTTCGGTCCGCAGTTCCTCGGTCGAGCCCAGTGTCAGCGGCTCCGTACGCGCACTCCTGGCCAGCAGCAGGGCGGGTACCAGGCGGCCGGTCAGACGCTGTGACACAGAGCCCTGCGCGACAGCCGGCACGGAAGCCGGGACGGGTGGCGTCTTTACGATGGTCACGCCCTGCGACAGCAGGAGTTCGGGTGTGAGCGGCACGTTCGCGCGCCGCTGAGTCCGCAGCGTGTCGATGTCATTGTTCAGAGCGAGCCGCACTGCCGGAGGCAATGCCTCGGCTATCGCCCGCCGGATCAGTTCGTGCTGGAGCACGGCTTGCTCACCGGGGCAGATGAGCAACCCCGCGGCCATGGCCTCGTTCAGTGCGGGCAGTAAGGACGCTGTTGTCTCGCGCTGCATCGCGGCCAGTTCGCCGATCATGAAGGATCCGCCTATTGCGGCGGCGACTTGGATCAGCTGCTGAGATTTCTCCGACAGCTCATTCAGCCAGCGTGAAGCGATTTCTCGGATTCGCTGAGGGATCCGGACGTCAGTGAGGCGGGCCTGTTCGCCGAGGAGCGCAAGGTTTCCTTCTTCCCGTAATCCTCTGACGAGCTCCACAATGAGCAACGGGTTCCCGCCCGTACCCTGGACCATGGAAATGAGGTCCGCATCAGGCTGCGCGCCCAATAACTCGGTCGCCAATTCCATGGATTCTTCGTCGGACAACCGGCCCAACTCGATCCTGGCCACTCGGGCACTCTCGCCCAACAGCCGCCTCACGGTTCGGCTCTCGTGCTGTGCTCGTAGCCCGAGCAGCCAAGTCACTTGAGCATGGCTCCCCGGAGGCTGCGCAGAGAGGACGGAGTTTGTGACTTTGGAGTTCGCGTGGTGGAAATTGTCCACGAGGACAAGCCGCGGTCTCGAAGTCCCGAGGGACCCGGACTCCAGTCCGGCCAGGAACGACTCGATTCGGCGGTTCCCCGATGATCCATCGTGCGGGGAGATCGAGAACGACGAGGTGGCGAACCCGAGTTCCGCTGCGAGCCGTTCCGTCTCCCGCATCAGGCGGGTCTTGCCCGTCCCGGCGGGTCCCTCAAGGATCAGGGCGTTGCTGCAGCCACTTGAACCCACGGCGAGAAATTCTGCTATTCGTGTCCACTCTTGCCTTCGGCCTAATGGCCGAAGGCTGTCAATGTGCTCCGTCATCGATCCCTCGAAACCTTGGGCTGATGTCGCCGAGCCGAGCAGGGTGGAGATTGTGGGGGGAATGACAAGACATGACGGACCCTCCCAGGTATGGATGAGCGGCGAACGGCACCATGTCCCCATCCACATTGCCAGGTTCCCCAGCCTCGTGGCCGATCGGCGGTGCGGCGTGTGCGTGTGATTTGCATCTCATTAAACTTACTGTCGGTCACGGTGTGATCGAGGGTGTCCGAGGCCATGATCCTGGCCCTCTGTCGGTGCGCGTTGGAGGCGGCTGCGGTGAATAAATGGCCGGAAATAAATGGGTGGCGGCGCGTCGCCGGCCGGGGATAGGGTCCCTTCGTTCCCGGACGCGGCCGTGTGTCGCTCTCGAGAAGCGGAACTGCGTTGGACCGTTGAGGAAGCAGGAGGTGAGGACATTGATGACTGGCGCGGAGACGGGCTTTGCCCGCATTCAGAAGTTCATCGTTCCCACCCCTGTGGTTTCCGGCTGACACTCACACCACTTCCGCGCGCCGAGCGCGCTGTTGGGGTCGCCCTTCGAAGGGTGCGCCTCACCTCATCGAGCCGCTCCCAGGGGCGCATCCTCGCCGCCAACGTCGCCAACGTCGGCCACGCGGTCATCGCGGCCTCGCTCGCGGTTGAGCGGGACCTCGGGCGGATCGAGCGGTTCCGCGCGCCGGCGTGGGGGAGCGGTGCGGCTCGTGCAGCGGTGTGAGGAACTGCTGCATATACGTGTTCCGTCCGCGGTCCAGACAGTGCTCCGCCACGGGGGCATTCCCATACCTCCCCGCGTTCTTGGTCAGCATGCCGAGGCCGGCAGTGCGTCAAGGAAGTCCAGCGAGAACCGCTGGTGCGGCCCCATACGTTTCCGCAACTCGGGCTCGGTCAGCGGGCCTTCGGTCAATGTGCTGAACAGATCCGGTTCCAGCGCGCTGTGCAGCACCCTCGTCCGACAGGTGAGCGCAGCCAGCCGCAGGATCGGCTCGGGACCCACCGGGGGCAGGCTGAAGGTGTCTGCAGTCGTGCTGTGCGTGTACTTCTCCCTGTACGGAAGTAGTTGACGGTAGGCGCATCGTGCGCGGCCCGACTTGTGCACCGATGGCAGATGACTGGCAGCCGCAGCGTCCGCTCGGGATGGGTCGATCGCCTGCTGCAGCCGGTCTGGAATGGGCTGGTGGCCTTAGGAATGCTGTACGTGGCCGCGGGGAGGGCCCCGACCGAGCCACCACTCCGACGTACCGCTGACCGTTGATGAGCGCATGCTCGCCCGCCGCCTGCCGCCTCTGCGCTGGGAGCAAGAAGGTTGATCGGATGGCAACGATCTCCCGGCTTCGACAGTTGGCAGGCACACGTTCGGGCCTGACCGAGCATCGTCGCTGCCGAGCGGGCGGTTCCTCGCGCTTGCGCGGGAGAGTGCCGCGACGCGCACAGCGGTGGGGTCCGGGTGAGCTGACGCGGGCGCGTCGTCGCGGCCGGACTGCTCGGTACCGGCCGAAACCGTGCTCGGAGATGTGTGAGCCGGGCTTGCGGCGTGGCCGCCCCTGCTGACCGTTGTCTACGGCGGGGACGGCATCGACCGTCGGCAGGCGAGTCGGGTGACGTCGTTGCGGTTGCAGTCAGTCCTGATCACCGCGAGCGGGGTGCCATGACCGTACGTGATCAGGTGGTGTTTCGATCCGGCTCGGCCACGGGAGGCCCGGGGCTCGTCAGAGCCTCCCGCCGATCTCACAGGCCCGGCACGGCGGCCGTCCGCAGGTGCACTGCATGATGGCCTCGAGGACTTCGCGATCGTGGTAGAGGCACTCGTCCTTGCAGGTGTGACGCGGGATGAATCCTGCCGGGATCTCGCCGGGCCACGGCTCGTGGCCATCCCGACAGCGGACAAACCGCTCCGGGTCTGTGGAGTGCAGTTCGTGCATGCTCGACCGCGCTTCGTCCTCCAGTTCCCGCACTCGCTCCACCAGAGCCTTGAGCTCGGCGGCGATGCCGGAGAATCGGTCGGCGCCGGTCCGCACGTGCGCAGCCCGAAGTGCCATCGCTGCGTTGCCCAAAAACCTGCCGGCATCCTGAAGGTCGGTCACGTGATGCAGCTGAATGCCGGTCACGCCCCGGACCCACACGGCGTCCATGCTCACTGATCCACCTTCCCGGCGTACGCCTGGTTTTCTTACGCGAGATTACGCGCGGCGCCGGTATCTACGCACAATGGGAAACAATCTATTTAAGGACGCTAAAGGCCTCGCCTGTGCCCGTCCAGTAAATTGTGCGTGAATCGGCTCACAGCCGGGGTGGTGGATCTTCTATTGAATCTTCAGCTGATTTCTTGTCTTCCGGATGTCACTTCCCCCGTGTCGGTCATCCGGCGACCGTGTAGGAGCTCGCTCCCGTCCCGGCGAGCCCACCGCCTTCGACGATCAGGTACTCCGGGCGAATGGGGTGCCCGTCGAGCCAGCACTCCAGGATCTCCCGCGTACCGGCCGCGTAGCGTGCCTGCGCCGAGAGGGTCGACCCGGACACGTGCGGCGTCATCGCCTCGTACGGCATGGTGCGCCAGGGATGGTCGGGCGGTGGCGGCTGCGGGTACCAGACGTCACCGGCGTAACCGGCCAGTTGGCCGCTGTTGAGGGCCCGCACCACGGCGTCCCGGTTGACGATGAGCGCACGTGCGGTGTTGACGATGTACGAACCGCGCTTCATGGCCCCGATCAGCTCGTCGTCGAAGAGGTTCTTCGTCTGTGGATGCAGCGGAGTGTGGATCGACAGCACATCGACGGAGGAGGCCAGCGAATGGGCGTCGGGATGCCAGGTCAGCTCCAGCTCCTCCTCGACCTCCTTGGACAGCCGGTGCACGTCGCAGTAGTGCAGCGTGACGTCGAACGGCTTGAGGCGGCGTAGTACCGCCTGGCCGATACGGCCGGAGCCGAGGACGCCGACGTCCATGCCTTCGAGGTCGTAGGCGCGCGAGACGCTGTCGGCGATGTTCCAGCCCTTCTTGGTGGTCACCCACTCGTGAGCCGGCATGTAGTTGTGCACCAGGGTGAGGATCTGCATCACGGCGTGCTCCGACACACTGATGCTGTTGCTGAAAGTCACCTCGGCCACGGTCATGCCATGGGAGATGGCGCTCGGCAGATCGACGTGGTCCGACCCGATCCCCGCGGTGATCGCGAGTCTGAGCCGGGGAGCCGCGGCGATGCGCTCGGGGGTCAGATAGGCGGGCCAGAATGGCTGCGAGATGACCACGTCGGTGTCGGGAAGCTCGCGATCCAGGGTGGAGTCCGCTCCTTCCTTGTCGCTCGTGACGACGAAGGTGTGACCCCGGTCCTCCAGGAACCGGCGCAGTCCCAGTTCTCCGGAGACGCAGCCGAGGAGGTGCCCCGGGGCGAAATCGATGGCCTGCGGGGTCGGCGCGGTTTGACCGCCCGGATAGCCGGTGATGGTGGGAATCTCGTCGCGGGCGTAGTCGGGAGGATAACCGCCCACGGGATCCGGATAGAGCACCGCAAGGATTTTTGCCATGGCCGTCCTCCATCGGTGGGGCCACTGCTCCGGTGAACGGGTAGGGCACCGGTAAACCGGTCGAACACCGATGATCTTGAATTTTAGTCGAGTGTGCGTCGGCGCTGCAATCCCCAGGGATAATGGGGAGGTGTTCCGGTGGATAGGGATGCGGCTATTTCGATGAGGTCTGTGACGGGAGTTCGCGAGCCGTTCCGCGCGCATCTGCGCGGCGGCGTCCTGGCGGCGGTCGCGCTCGGCGGCCTGCTGGGCGGGACGGCCCGTTACGCACTGGGGCTGGCCTTCCCCACGCCGGGGGCGACGTTCCCGTGGACGACGTTTGCCGTCAACGTGTCCGGATCGTTCGTGCTGGCACTGCTGCTCGTGCATGTGTTCGAGATCTGGCCGCCGACCCGGTACGTGCGGCCGTTCGCCGCCGTCGGCTTCCTCGGCGCCTTCACCACCTTCTCGACCTGGATGGTCGACACCGATCGCCTGCTGGGTCACGGCCAGTACGCAGCCGCGGCGTTGAACATCTTCGGGAGCCTCTTCGCCGGGGCGGCCGCCACCGTTCTGGGCCTGGCCATCGGCCGGCTGACGTCGGCCCGGCGCATACGGCTCGACGCACGGCGCGGGCGCGCCCGCCGATACGGCTGGTGGGTACGGTGATCATCCTGCTCGCCGTCGGTGCGGCGGCCGCGGTCGGGGCAGTCGCGCGTTACGTCCTCGGCCAGTACGTGCAGTTCCGGAGCCCGGGCGTGTTCCCACGCGGCACCTGGCTGATCAACGTGAGCGGATCGTTCGTGCTGGGGCTTCTGGTGGGCCTCGGCGCACGGCACGCATTGCCGGAGCAGGTCGTGACCATTGCCGGCGTCGGTTTCTGCGGCGCCTATACGACGTTCTCCACATTCAGTTACGAGTTGGTCCACCTGTGCGAGAAAGGGCAGGTAGGCAAGTCCCTGCTGTACGCCGGTTCGAGTCTCGCGGTGGGTCTTGCGGCAGCAGCGGCGGCGCTCGCGATCGGGTCGTTCTGAGAAGGTCCAGGCCCGGCCGTCCGGTACTTGACACCTGGATTTGCGAGACGTCTCCTTGAAGGTAGGAAAAGCGCTGCGGCGTGTGCTGATCGGGGCGCACCGCACGCACTCGGGTTGGCCAGCGTCCACCGGCATCCGGAGGCTGCTGATGGCAACCTATGAATATCTATGCAGCCGATGTGGGCCCTTCGACGTGAAGTTGGCGATCGGGACGGCGCCCAAGGCTTACGGTTGCCCTGTTTGCGCAGGCGCTGCGAGACGTGTGTACTCCTCGCCCGGCTTTACGCTGACCTCGCACGCGGTCGCCGCCCTTCATGACCAGGAGGAGCAGGCCCGTGAGGCCCCGGCAGTAGTCTCCGAAGTGCCGTCACGCACAAGGGTGCCACGGCACCCGCACCCCGCGCTCTCGCGGCTGCCGCGTCCCTGAGGGCGTCCACGCGGACTTAGGAGGTGCGTCCCCGTGGGAAACGTGGGACTGCTGTTTGTCGGTGCAGTGCTCTTCATCAACGGAATGCTGTTGCTCGGGAAGGTCGACGCCAAGGCGGCAGCGGTGTTCAACCTGTTCGTGGGCACACTGCAGGTGCTGACGCCGACTTATCTCATCTTCGTCGCCGCCGGCGAACCCAGAGGGATCCTGGCGGCATCCGGCATCTATCTGTTCGGCTTCACCTACCTGTATGTAGGCGTGGGCCTCCTCGCCGGTCTCGACAGTACCGGCGTCGGCTACTACTCGCTGTTCGTTGCGGTTGCGGCCCTGGGGTACTCGTTCGTCAACTTCCGGATCTTCAGGGACTACCCGTTCGGGGTCATCTGGCTCTACTGGGCGTTCCTGTGGTTCCTGTTCTTCCTGTTGCTCGGTCTCAAGATGGACAGCCTCAGAATCTATACAGGCTGGGTCACGGCGATCCAGGGCTGGGTCACCGGCGCGATTCCCGCGGCGCTGCTGCTCTCCGGCTACTGGGTGAGCCCCAATGAAACCGCCATCGCGCTGGCGGTGTTCGGCGTGGTGGTGTTCGGGGCGCTGTGGCCGCTCACCCGGAATTCGCGGCAACCCGCTCCAGCCGCCCCGGCGGCCGGAAGCGTAGGCGCACAAACGTGACGGGATCAGAAACCAGGAGCTGTCATGCCAGAAATCATCTTCAATGTGGACCACAGTAAGTCGATGCGTGACCAGGACGTTCCCGGACACAACAGGTGGCACCCGGACGTCCCCACCGTCGCCATGGTGAAGCCGGGAGCGGAGTTCCGCATGGAATGCCGTGACTGGACCGACTGCCAGGTCGGCAACAACGACACCGCCAACGACGTACGCGACATTGACCTGACCATCCCTCACATGCTCAGCGGTCCGGTAGGCGTGGAGGGCGCCGAACCCGGCGACCTGCTCGTCGTCGACATACTCGACCTCGGCCCCGTGCCGCAGCAGACCGGGGACGCGGCGGGCCAGGGCTGGGGCTACACCGGTATCTTCGCCAAGGCCAACGGCGGCGGCTTCCTGACCGACTATTTCCCGGACGCCTACAAGGCGATATGGGATTTCCACGGACAGCAGGCGGTCTCCCGCCACCTTCCCGGGATCAGCTTCACCGGGATCACCCACCCCGGGCTGTTCGGAACCGCCCCGTCCACCGAGATGCTCGCACGCTGGAACACCCGCGAGCAGGCGCTGATCGACACCGACCCGAACCGGGTCCCGCCACTCGCCGTACCGCCGGACAGCACCAACGCACTCGCGGGCACGGCCACCGGAGACCTCGCCACGCGCATCGCCGCGGAAGGCGCACGCACGGTGCCGGCGCGCGAGAACGGAGGCAACCACGACATCAAGAACTTCACGCGCGGTTCGCGGGTCTTCTACCCCGTACACGTCAAGGACGCCAAGCTCTCCGGAGGCGACCTGCACTTCAGCCAGGGCGACGGAGAGATCACCTTCTGCGGCGCCATCGAGATGGGCGGCTTCATCGACTTCCACGTCGACCTGATCAAGGGCGGCATGGAGACGTACGGCATCTCCACCAACCCCGTATTCATTCCGGGCAACGTCGAGCCGAGGTACGCGGAGTTCCTCACCTTCATCGGGATCTCCGTCGACCACGACACGGACACGAACTACTACCTCGACGCGACGCTGGCCTACCGCCGGGCCTGCCTCAACGCCGTCGAGTACTTCAAGAAGTTCGGCTACAGCGGAGAGCAGGCCTACCTGCTGCTCGGCTCCTCCCCCATAGAGGGACGTATCAGCGGCATCGTCGACATCCCCAACGCCTGCTGCTCGTTGTACGTACCCACCGCCATGTTCGACTTCGAGGTCCGTCCCAGCGCCGCCGGACCGATGAAGGCCGACCGAGGCCAGTGCGCGTTGGCCACCGCCTGACCGGACCCCAGCTGCGGCCCCGCGGTCCCGGCTGCGACTCAGCCCTGCACATCATCGCCGTTTGCCAGATCCGTGAGGGCGGGCCGCGGCCAGGACCTTGTCTGCGCAGTTGAAGCCCGCAGGCCCAGGACCTCGCGCAGAACACTCGTGTTCCGTTCCCGAGGGAACAGCGTTGGCTCGTTGAGGAAGCAGGAGGTGAGGACATTGATGACTGTCACGGTGACGGGCGCTGCCCGCATTCAGGAGTTCATCATCGTTTCCACCCCTGTGGTCTCCGGCTGACACCCATACAATTCGTTGTCCCGCGCGCTCCGATGAAGGTCGTGTGCACCGGCGACTGGGTCGCCGTCGATGTACTCGCCCGCGGCGCCCTGTCCCCCATCGGAGCCGCCCTGCCGGCCGACGACGCGGAAGGGCCACGCGAGCCGGCTGTCCCCTGGCGATGCCCGTCGGCTCGCCCATGCTTCGGGCCCGGCTGCCGGCCCGTCCCGTCACAGTTCTGGAGCCTCGTGCGCGCCGCTGTCAGGTGCGCCGTAATTCGATGGCGTGACGGGCCCGTGTACCCCTAGAGTCGGTCCTGTTCGAGCGGCGACCACGTGTTGCCGCCGGTGACTTGGCTTGGTTGGGGAGGTGTGACCGATGGCTGTCGTTGAGATGGGCGCTGCCCGCATCCGGAAGTTCATTCAGTCCACCTCCGTGGCCTCCGGCTGACCTCTCTCTTCTCCCGCGCCAGTGAGCGCGGAGCCGGGGCCCCCTTGTGAAGGGTCACCCCTTGTCTTCCTTTTCTCTCATGGGTTCGTCCTCGTCTTCCTCGCATCCCCTCACTCCGTACGGCTGGGATGAGGGCTGGGAGACTGAGTTCGCCCCGTACGCGGAGCGGGGTCTGCTGCTCGGCCGTGTCGTACGTGTCGACCGCGGTCAGTGTGATGTCGTCACTCCGGCAGGCCTTGTCCGTGCTGATACCGAGTTCGTCGTTCCCCGCGACCCGATGAAGGTCGTATGTACGGGAGACTGGGTCGCTGTCGACCCTGAAGGCAGCGATCCGCGGTATGTGCGGACGCTGCTGCCGCGGCGCACCGCCTTTGTGCGGTCGACGTCGTCCAAGCGCTCCGAGGGCCAGGTCCTGGCCACCAACATCGATCACGTCGTCATCTGTGTCTCGCTCGCGGTCGAACTCGATCTCGGCCGCATCGAGCGGTTCCTCGCACTCGCGATGTCCAGCTCCAGCGGTGATGCGCTGCTGCACAAGTCGGCACTCTCCTGGGAGAGCGGCGCGCAGCCCCTCGTCGTGCTCACCAAGGCCGATTTGGTGCCTGATGTGACGGGTCTTTCGTATCTCGTCCAGGACGTGGAGACGACCGCGCCCGGAGTGCAGGTGCTGGCCGTCAGTTCGGCGTCCGGCGAGGGCGTCGATGTGCTCTCCGCGATCCTCTCCGGCGGGACGAGTGTGCTGCTCGGCGCGTCCGGCGCGGGCAAGTCGACGCTCGCCAACGCGCTGCTCGGCGAGGACGTGATGGATGTGCGGGCGACCCGTGACGTCGACGGCAAGGGCCGGCACACCACCACGACCCGCAACCTCCTCGTGCTCCCCGGCGGGGGTGTGCTGATCGACACGCCCGGGCTGCGCGGCGTAGGGCTCTGGGACGCGGAGACCGGCGTGGGCCAGGTCTTCTCGGAGATCGAGGACCTCGCTCAGGAGTGCCGCTTCCACGACTGCGCTCATGAGTCGGAGCCGGGCTGTGCGGTGCTCGTCGCGATCGAGGACGGTTCGCTGCCGGAGCGGCGGCTGGAGAGCTACCGCAAGTTGCTGCGGGAGAACCGGCGCATCGTCGCGAAGACGGACGCGCGGCTGCGGGCGGAGATCCTGCGCGACTGGAAGCAGAAGGGCGCCGAGGGTCGCGCGGCGATGCAGGTGAAGCGCGGCCGGGTGCGCTGAGCGCACAGGGCGCCCGGGCCCGGTGACCTCGCGGTCACCGGGCCCGGGGCAACACCCCTCAGTCCAGGCCCCAGCTGTGGATCTTCCGCGGGTGGATCCGGATCAGTTCCTCGCTGAAGTGCGGGCCCAACTCGTGCGGGCCCGTGAGCAGTTCGGCCTCGCCCCGGATGTCCACCCCGCGTACCTTCCACGGCTGGAGGCTCACGATGTCGTCGACCACCAGCGCCACCTTCGGGTTCTCCCGGAGGTTGCGCCACTTCTTCGTCGTGCCCAGGGCGTAGCCGCCGACCAGGATCGTCCCGTCCTCCTGCGGGAAGAACCCGACCGGGTTCGCCTGTGGCTGACCCTTCGGGTCGACGGTCGCCAGCCTTCCCAGGCGCTGGGACTTGAGGTACGCGCGCTCGGCGTCGCTGAATTCGGTCATGGATGCAGCCTCACACGCGCACCTCGTTGTCCGCATCGGCTGCTGGTCCTGGGCGAGTCCTAGGACTTCTGGCCGGTCGGGGACCGGCCGGGGGACCGCTCAGGGCACGGGTCCCGGACCGCTCAGGCCGGGAGCCCCACGCCGGGGCCGGCGCGTTCGGAGCGACCGGCCGGATCCGCAGGTCCGGGTGGTCCCCACGCGCCGTGATCAGCCCCGACTCGCCCTTTCCCAGCCGGATCCGGATCGCACCGTCGCCCCTCCTCCCACCGCGGCCGCCGGCCCCGCCCGTCGCGGACCTCGATCGGGTCCGCGATGCCGTGGCGTACGACGCACGGCGCGCCCGCCTCGCCGGTCAGCCGGAGGGCCTCGTCCGCCGAAAGGCGCTGGGCGGCGCTGGGCGGAGGCCAACGGGGCCTCGCTCAGCCCGAGAGGACCGCGCCCAGCCACGCCCCGGCCACCAGCAGACAGGCGAACAGCTCCACCAGCACGCTCGTCCCCACCGCCCGCATCACCGCCCGGGTCGAGGCCATCGCCGGGCCGTGCCCGCCGAGCCGTTGCCGCTCGGAGCCGTAGATCCCCCCGATGAATCCCAGAATCCCGCCCACCACCGGCACCAGAAAGAAGCCGACCAGCGCCCCAGCGCCCGCGAACATCGCCATCCGCCGGGTGACCCCCACCCCGCGCAGCCGGCGCGGTGGCAGCAGCCACACCACCACCTGGGTGACCAGCAGTACGACGGTCGAGCCCACCAGCAGCACCCAGGCCAGTCCGGACTGCTCGTGCAACGACCACCACAGCATCGCGGCCCAGATCAGCCACGGCCCCGGAACACCGGGCACAAGCACCCCGAGCAGGCCCAGCAGCATCACCAGGCCGACCATCAGGAGCTGCCATGCGCCCATCTGCCAAGGGTGCAGGAAGCTGATCATTCCCGCAGGTCGCGGGCCACCCAGCCCTTGGCGTACGCATGCCAGCCGAGCTGCAGCCGCGTCGTCACACCGGTCAGCTCCATCAGCCCCTTCACCCGGCGCTGAACGGTCCGCAGCCCAAGATCCAGCTGCTTGGCCACACTCGCGTCCGTCATCCCGGCGAGCAGCAGCGACAGGATCTCCAGATCCGTGGCATCGGGCCCCGTCGCCTCCTCCTCGCCCACCTGGCCGCCCGCGCCGAGCCGCAGCGGCAGCGCCTCCCGCCACACCGCCTCGAACAGACCCGCCAGTGACTCCAGCAGCCCGCTCGCATGCACCACGAGTGCCGCGGGATCGGCCCCGCGCCCGGTCAGCGACACCATCGCGAGCGTGCGATCGGCGACGAGCAGCTTGGTCGGCACCCGGTCCACCACCCGCACCTGTTCGTCACGGCTCAGCGCCGCGCTCAGCTCGTTGATCCCGTCGGGTCGCGAGAACACCTCGCGCTCGACCACCACCCGGTACCGCACGCCGCGCGTCGCCGCCTTCTCCTCCGCCTCGTTGTCCGTCCCGGTGACCACGACCGGATTTCCGGTGACCAGGGCGCAGACCTCTTGGCTCGCGCCGAGCTGCAGTTGTACGAAGCGGTGCGCGACGGCGCTCGCGCCCGTCACCACCTCGACCAGATCGTGCACGGCCGGAGCGGTGGCCTCCGCCCTGAACTCCTCCGCCAGCAGCGCCGCGGCGAGCTCCGCCTGCTCCAGCTCCTGGCGCTGCTGGGTCAGCAGTGCGCCCAGCGCGACACCGGGCGGAGCCGCCACCCAGCGTCCGGTGCGGGCCGAGGACCGCGCGGCGAGACCCTGCTGCTCCAGCCGTCGTAGCGCGCGCTCCGTATCCGTCTCCGGGAGCGCCAGCCGGTGCGCGAGATCGGGGACTTCCGCCGCCCCGAGTGCGACGAGCGCGCGGTACGCCGATTCCTGCCTCTCGTCGAGACCTATCGCCTGCAGCATCTGACCCCACCCTCCCCGGACGTGCACTTCTTCGGCCGCACTGGCGGAAACCGGCCAAGGCGTATTCCCGCCGCGTGCATCATCCCCGCACCGCCCGCCCCTCTGCCAATGTGGCGTCACCGCAGCACCAAGAGCCCCCGGAAAACAGTGCACTTCCGGCTATGTGCGCCGGATACGGACGGGAGGGGCGATGCGCCCGGTATCGCGTTCACGGGGGGCGGCGAGCGTGAGCGTCCCTCACACGGGTGCTGCCGGCAGCCGGCCACCCTGAAGGCCGAACTGACGGAGGCCAACCGCAATTCCGTCACGCGGCCCGTGGCCCGGCGCACCCGCGGTGCTCCGGCCACGAACGGTCCGCCGGGCGTCCTTCCCGTGGGGGGTTGGGGCGCCCGGCGGACCACTTGACGCATATTTCTTTTTTCGGGATGCACCGTTTTCGCGCCGCCCGTGCGGTGGACAATAAGGGCATGAGCCAGCAGGGGGAGAGGCCCGCCACCGAGGACGAATGGTGGGACCGGCTGTACGACGAATCCGCCCCGGACACCGGTCCCGCGGCGCCGACGCGCGACACGCTGGACGACCGGTTCGACTCCGCGGCGGATGCGGTGGCCGCGGAGAGCAGCCCCGGGCCGTCGCAGCCGGACGACCCTCGCGATCCGGGCGATCGCGGCAGGTGGCGGCCGCGCGCCTGGTGGGAGTCGCGCCCGGCGGATGCGGCGGCTTCCGCAGAGCCGGACATCCCGCGCCGTCCTGCGAGGCCGCCACGGCAACGCGCGCCGTGGGAACGGCCGGCCGCCCCCGACCAGCCGCACACGCCCCCGTCGGCTGCGCCGCCCGAGCCGCCCCGTTCGGATGCCGGGTCCCGCGGGAAAGCCCGGCCGCCGCGGCTGGATGGCGCACCGCGCGACAACCCCCGGCCGCCGCGGCCCGACGTCGCGCCGCGGGACCCGTCCCGGCCGCCGTGGACAGAGGGCCCGCGCGCGCAACTGCCGGTCCCGGAAGGGCCTTTCGACGCCGAGCCCGCCGAGGCCGCCGAGCCCGGTTACTCGGCCACCCGGCCGGACGCGGCATACGGCATCCCCCCGGCCGGCGCGGAGCCGCCCCGGCACGAGGCCCCGCCCGGACGAGCGGCCGCCCCGGACAAGCACGACGACGACGCGCCCGCACCTGCTCCGGCCCCTGCGCCGGTCCCCGCCCCCGCGGCGCCGCAGGCAGCGCCCCCACCGCCGCAGGTCCCCGCGCCGCCCGCACCGCCGCAGACCGCCATGGATCCGCCCCCGCCACCACCCCACGCCGGCCTCGTGGAGCCGCGCCCCCACGTCGCATACGTCGGTGGCGGACCGCCCACCTATGACGCCGAGCCCACCGCGCTGCCCGCGGCCCAGCCGCACGAGCTGGACAACCTCGTCGCCGACACCGTGCTCGACGGAGCCCACTACGGCACGTACACCCTGCGTGCCGCCTCCGTCCGCGGGGACTCCGCGCGTTACCGCGGCGAGCCGCGCCGCGACGCCCTGCTCACCGCGCGCTTCGGCAGCGGCGAGGCGGCGCTTGTCATGGTCGCCGTGGCCAGTGGCGCCCGCGTCGCCGAAGGGGCCCATCTCGCCGCCGCCGAGGCCTGCCGCTGGATAGGCGGCGCCGTCGGCCGCAGCCACGCCCGCCTGGCCGAGGACATCCGGGCCGGACGCCGGGGCGATCTCAAGTCGGGTCTGCACCGGCTCACCGACCGCAGCTTCGGCAAACTGCGCGCCCGCGCCGCCGAGCTCGGCGTGGCGCCCGAGGAGTACACCGCGAACCTCCGGTGTCTGCTGCTCTCCGCCGACCCCGAGTGCCGTACGCGCGTGTTCTTCGGAGTCGGCGGCGGCGGTCTTTTCCGCCTTCGCGACGGCGCCTGGCAGGACATCGAGCCGCATGTCCCCGAGTCCGCCGCGGTGGCAGGAGCTCCCGTCGTCGGATACGGCTCGGCGCCCGCAGACGCGCCCGCCGAGTCCCCCGACGGCGACCGGCTCACCATGGACCTGGGGATAGCGACGCCACCGTCCCCGTACATCGAGGCCCCGCCACCGCCGCCCGCCGAACCGTTCAGGTTCCGCGCCTCCGTGGCCCGCCCCGGGGACACCCTGCTGCTGTGCAGCAGCGGACTGGCCGACCCGCTGCGCGGGGAAGGCGCTTTCGCCGAAGAGCTCGCCGAGCGCTGGGCGCCCGCCGGACCGCCGGGCCTGGCCACGTTCCTCGCCGACACCCAGCTGAGGGTGAAGGGATACGCCGACGACCGTACGGCTGTCGCAGTCTGGGAGGCGTAACCGCGTCCGCCATGGGTTGATGGAACTTCAGGCCGATGAAGGCCGGAGCAGGCCCGAAGCCGAGAAGGGGTGCGCATCCCATGGCCAAGCAGAACGTGGCGGAGCAGTTCGTCGACATCCTCGTCCGCGCCGGTGTCCAGCGGCTGTACGGAGTCGTGGGCGACAGTCTCAACCCCGTCGTCGACGCCATCCGCCGCAACTCCGCCATCGACTGGATCCAGGTCAGGCACGAGGAGGTCGCCGCCTTCGCGGCGGGCGCCGAGGCCCAGATCACCGGAAAGCTCGCCGCCTGTGCCGGCTCCTGCGGACCCGGCAACCTCCACCTCATCAACGGTCTGTACGACGCCCAGCGCTCGATGGCGCCCGTACTGGCCCTCGCCTCGCACATTCCCTCCAGCGAGATCGGCCTCGGCTACTTCCAGGAGACCCATCCCGACCAGCTCTTCCGCGAGTGCAGCCACTACAACGAGATGATCTCCAACCCGCAGCAGATGCCGCGACTCCTGCAGACCGCGATCCAGCACGCGATCGGCCGGAGCGGTGTCAGCGTCGTTTCGCTCCCGGGCGACATCGCATCGCACCCAGCCCCGGAGAAGTCGATCGAGCACGCACTGGTCGTCTCACGCCCCACCGTACGGCCGGGGGACACGGAGATCGACAAGCTGGTGCGGATGATCGACGAGGCGGAGCGGGTCACGCTCTTCTGCGGCAGCGGTACGGCGGGCGCGCATGCCGAGGTCATGCAGTTCGCGGAGCGCATCAAGTCCCCGGTCGGACACGCGCTGCGCGGCAAGGAGTGGATTCAGTACGACAACCCGTACGACGTCGGCATGAGCGGCCTGCTCGGCTACGGCGCCGCCTACGAGGCCACCCACGAGTGCGATCTGCTGATCCTGCTCGGCACGGACTTCCCGTACAACGCCTTCCTGCCCGACGACGTCAAGATCGTCCAGGTCGATGTCAGGCCCGAACACCTCGGCCGTCGCTCCAAGCTGGACCTGGCCGTCTGGGGCGACGTGCGCGAGACGCTGCGCTGTCTGACGCCACGCGTGCGCCCCAAGACGGACCGCGGATTCCTCGACAAGATGCTGAAGAAGCACGCCGACGCGCTCGAGGGCGTGATCAAGGCGTACACCCGCAAGGTGGAGAAGCACGTCCCGATCCATCCCGAGTACGTCGCGTCCGTACTGGACGAACTCGCCGACGAGGACGCGGTGTTCACCGTGGACACGGGCATGTGCAATGTGTGGGCGGCTCGCTACATCTCGCCCAACGGCCGCCGCAGGATCATCGGTTCGTTCAGCCATGGCTCGATGGCGAACGCCCTGCCGCAGGCGATCGGCGCCCAGTTCATCGACCGGAACCGCCAGGTCGTCTCGATGTCCGGGGACGGCGGTTTCACCATGCTGATGGGCGACTTCCTCACCCTCGTCCAGTACGACCTGCCGGTGAAGATCGTCCTGTTCAACAACTCCTCGCTGGGAATGGTGGAGCTGGAGATGCTGGTGTCGGGGCTTCCGTCGTACGGAACCACCAACCGCAACCCCGACTTCGCGGCGATCGCGCGGGCGGCGGGGGCTTACGGCGTACGGGTGGAGAAGCCGAAGCAACTCGCGGGCGCGCTCAAGGACGCTTTCCGTCACAAGGGCCCGGCACTCGTGGACGTGGTCACCGACCCGAACGCGCTCTCCATCCCGCCGAAGATCAGCGCCGAGATGGTGACCGGATTCGCGCTCTCCGCCAGCAAGATGGTGCTGGACGGTGGCGTGGGCCGCATGGTCCAGATGGCGCGCTCGAATCTGCGGAACGTGCCGAGGCCCTGATGCCCGTGACGGCTTCCTCTTGGTGACTCCTGTTTGGTTGAGGAATGGTCATGAGTGGCATTCCCCGCGTGGGGCATGCATCTCGTGAACATGCTCGGCAGAACCGGGTAGTTCCGAGGAAACCGGAGAAAGGGTCGCTTCGACGTGTGGGTGGGGATGATGACTGGGCGTCAGGGAGGGGCCGGGCCTGCCGCGAGCGGGCACGGCCGGGAACCTGGGGCGGAAGGAGAACCGGAGAGCCGGCTGCACCGCCGATTAGGGTGTGCGGATCTTGCGTCCGTTCCGGAAGTACGACATGCGCTGCGGGACTTGCTGCGGCACTGGGGAAAGCCGGACGCGGCAGATGTGGCGGAGCTGCTCGCCGGCGAGCTGGTGACCAATGCGCTGATCCACACCGATCACGGAGCGGTGGTCACAGCCACCGTCGCCGCTTCCACACTCCGTGTGGAGGTACGGGACTTCATGGCCGGACTGCCTGTGCAGCCTGTCCCGCCAGGTCAACTCGGTACGAATGGCAGGGGACTCGTGCTGGTGCAGAGTCTCGCGGACGCGTGGGGTGTGCGGACCCACGGCGTGGGCAAGGTCGTCTGGTTCGAGCTGCACGGAGGGCCGGCCTGACGGACGCAGACCGGCCCTGTGACGGTGGACGCACATGCTGTACTCGCCCGGTGCTCGCCACTCTCGCCCGAGAGCCCCGGCAGCCGGCCGGGAAGTCAGCCGAATTGCCGCTCGAGATCCGTGAGTTTGCGCTCCAGGGAGTCGAGACGTGGCAGCGCCTGAGTGTCGTCCTCGGCGGTGAGGTCCACGGTGCGCGGCTCAGCGCCAATGGATCCCTTCACGGCCTGAAGCGAGGGCCGGGAGCGAAGCGGCAGTTGCCCCGGCTCCGCTATGGCGGGCTCCGGGCCGGACCCGACGGCTCCGACCGTCTGCGCGCTGCCCGCCCCGGAACTGCCCGAGCCGGCGGAGGCGAGGGCCGGAAGCTCCGCCCGGCGCGCGTCGTGTCCGCGCCCCCACGCCCGGTGCTGCCGGTTGAGCGCCCTGATCTGCGCCCGCTCCAGCTTCTCCCGGTCCCGCCTGCGAAGGCGGTTCTGTTCCTTCTCCCGCCGGTCCTCGCGCACCTCGTCGACCGCCTCGTCCAGCGTGCGCACGCCTTCCAGCAGCATCAGTGACCAGGCGCCGAAGGTCTCCCGGGGCGCCCTCAGCCATCGCACGATCCGGATCTGCGGCAGCGGCCGGGGCACGAGGCCCTGCTCGCGCAGCGCGGCCCTGCGGGTCTGCTTCAGCGCACGGTCGAACAGGACCGCCGCGGAGAGTGACATGCCCGCGAAGAACTGCGGGGCGCCCGCGTGGTCCATTCCGCGTGGCGCATGTACCCAGTTGAACCAGGCGGCCGCGCCCGCGAAAGTCCACACCAGCAGTCGCGAGCCGAGCGCGGCGTCACCGTGGCTGGCCTCACGCACCGCGAGCACCGAGCAGAACATGGCCGCGCCGTCGAGGCCGAAGGGGACCAGATACTCCCAGCCCCCGTAGAGGCTGAGATTCTGCCGGCCGAAGCCGACCAGGCCGTGGAAGGAGAGCGCGGCGGCAACCGCCGCACAGCAGAAGAGGAGCACGTAGGAAGCCGTGCCGTAGACCGCCTCCTTGCGTCTGCGACGCTCCTCGCTGCGCTCCCAGCTGTCCTCGGACGCGGCCTTGCCGCCGGCGCGCTTGCCGCGCGCGACCACTGCCACCGCGACCAGGACTCCCACGAGCATCACGCCGCCGGGTAGCAGCCAGTCCAGCGATATGTCGGTCAGTCTCATGTGCGGTGTCCCTTGCATCGCGATAGGTCCATTCGGCCGCCATATTGGCCGAAGTGCCCGCGCGCCCAAGGGGTTTCGCGGCAAGTCGACGCCAACGGGCCTGCGTGGCATACGGATAGGTGCGATCTGGTCGAACTACCGTACGGATGAAGGGGGTTGAGTTCGATTTAGGCCAGGCGGAAGCACGGCGTGGAACCCGGCGCCCGGACGCTCAGGCGCTCGGCTGAAGCCTTCCCGCGCGGTCGGCGTCGCTCGTACGCGGACAGGTGACGCAGGTGTCCTCGGGCCGGAGTGTGTAGAAGAGGCAGCAGCTGGCCCGGTCGCGGGTCGGCAACCGCTCGCCGTTCGGCCCGGTGAGCTCGCGGAATCCTGCGGTGCCGACGTACGGCTCGGTGGCGCCCGGCAGCAGCCGCTCGAGCTCCGGCACGGCCCGCCGCTCCTCACCGAGCAGATGCGCGATGTACCAGAGGCCCTCGACGATCTCGTCGGTCGCCATGCCCCACAGCGCGCGCCTGCCGCGCCGCATCCGCGGCCCGAAGCCGTCCAGGACGGGCCCGATGTGCTCGGCGACGGCGGAGCGCACCTCGGCGCGCAGCGCCTCCTCGTCCGGTACGACACGGGCGCCGGGCAACCGGGCGGCCGGATCGTCCGCCAGGCAGGCGAATTCCCTCACCCGTACCGTCATCCGGCCGGGCACGCGCTGAAAGGCGACATCCTCGACGGGCACCCGCGGCACCCGGCGGTGCAGAAACCAGGGCACCGTGATCAGCAGACAGGCCGGCCAGGCGTAACGGTGCAGACCGAAGCTGGCGATCACATCGGGGCGGGCCTGCTGTCCGTAGTCCCGCAGGACCTGTGCGTCGTCCCAGGCGAGAAAAGCGTCGAGCGAGGGCCCGCCGGCGGCGAGCTCGCCCGCGCCCACCCAGCCTGCGCCGGCCGGCGCCTGCTCGCCGTCCATGAGCTCCCGTACCTGCAGCCCGGGGAAGACCTCGGCCAGACGCGCGTACGCGTCCTCGACGGGCGAGGTGAGGGCGGGCAGCAGAGCGGGAACGGTCATGCAGGAGACCACCGAATCGCGATCGTTTGCAGGTTAGCCTTACCTTACCCGACGCGATCGATGTTTGAACTGTGACCCCGTCCGCCTATCGTGCTCAAGGGCCCCGCACTTGCGCGCCGGGCCCGGCACCCGGCCGGAGGAGGACTCGAGTGGAGCAGGCCCGAGCGCGCGATGCCGCAGCGCCGCAGCCGTACGCGTCCGCGCGCGTCCCCGAACAGGCTGGTCCTGACGGCCGTACGGGTCCGGGGCGGCTGCGCGTACCGGACGAGGCCTGCCTGCCGGAACAGGCCCGCCTGCCGGAACAGGCCCGCGGCGAGCACACCCACAGCGAGCCGCCCGGCCTCGCGCCTCGCACGGTCCAGCGCCACTCGGTACGCGGCCAGATCCTCGAAGCGCTGAGGGCGGCTCTCGTCGACGGCGAGCTGATTCCCGGTGAGGTCTACTCGGCCCCCGTACTGGGGGAGCGCTTCGGCGTCTCGGCGACCCCCGTGCGCGAGGCGATGCAGCAGTTGGCGACCGAAGGCGCGGTCGAGGTCATCCCGAACCGCGGCTTCCGCGTCACGCGACGCGGCCCCCGCGAGCTGGCCGAGCTGGCCGAGGTCCGCGCCCTCATCGAGATCCCGGTCGTGCTGCGCCTGGCCCGCACGGTCCCGGCCGCCGGCTGGACGGCGCTGCGCCCGCTGGCCGACGCGACGGCAGCGGCGGCGGCGAGGGGCGACCGCGCGGCGTACGCGGAGACGGACCGCGCCTTCCACCGCGCGGTGCTCGCCCTTTCCGGCAACCAACAGCTGGTGATGGTCGCGGACGACCTCCACCGCCGCTCCCAGTGGCCCCTGGCGAGCGCACCGGTCACCCGCAGGGCGGACCTGGTCGCGGACGCGGCGGAACACATGGCCCTGCTGGAGGCCTTGGTGGCGCAGGACCTGCGGGTGGTGCAGTCGCTGGTGCGGGAGCACTTCACCGGCGCGGAGGCCTGACGGCTGAGACCTCCTGCGTCGGTCCGTCCACCCCGCGGATTCGTACGCCGGAACAGCGTACGAGTGGTGTCACCGGTCATCGAGGGTGCGGGCCCGCGACCCTGACGGCATGCCTGCTCGGACCCGACACCAAGACCCTGTCGCCGTACGTATGCTCGCGCAACGGTTCAGCTCCACGCGGCTCGGTGCCCGGCTCGCCCGGCATCCCGCGGTGCAGCGGCTCGACGTCTGGGGGTTTCCGTACGACAGCGAGGTCTCGGACGCCGCCGCGGTCATCGTCGCCGAGTTCGCCGAGTTCGCCGAGTTCGCCGAGTTCGCCGATCTCGCCGAACTCGCCGCGAATGCCGTGACCCACGGCCGCGTGCCCGGGCGGGACTTCGAGCTGCGGCTGACACTCTCGGCAGACACCCTGCGGATCGAGGCCTCCGACGCCCGCAGCGAGAAGCGACCGCAGGAGGTGCTCCCGGACGGGGCGTCGGGGCGCGGGCTCGTCCTGGTCGCGGTGCCCGCGGACCGGTGATGCGTGCGCGATCGCGTGCGCGTCGGCAAGACCGTGCGCGCGGATGTCGGTCTGCTGCATTAATCTGTGCCGCCGTTGCCGAAGTCCGAACGAACGGGGGCCATTCATGACCGCGGAGTTGCCGGAATCGTCCATACCCGACGAGGCGTGGGAGGAGTTCCAGCGCGCGAGCGAAGGGCCGGCACGCCTCGCCGCGCCCAAGGAGCCCTCCGCTCGGGCGCGGATGGTGACCGAGCGGCTGCGGCTCGAGGACGAGGCGGCCGCCCGGCGGCAGCGCCGTCCGCGCGGGTGGGGGAGGAAGGCGGCGGTGCGCGCGGAGCCCGAGGCGTGGCGGGCCTGGCCGTCCCGGCAGCGGCGGGCGCGCAGGCGCCGGGCCTGGGGAGTCTTCTGGGTGGTCGTGGTGGTCGTCGTCGTCCTGCTCGTCATGAATCCGGAGAGGACACTGTCCTGGCTGGTGTGAGCCGAGTTCTCAGGGGGGCGACTCCAGGCCGGTCAGCAGTGAGGCGATGTCCAGCCCGGTCATGAGGTACCGCTCGAAGGCGAGGTTGTGCAGGGCGTAGGAGGAGCGCCGGCGCCGGATCAGGTCGATCGCCCCCGCGCCGTCGTGGCCGAGCTCGATCAGCGTCTGGGCCACCACCAGGCCCGATCGGTTGTAGCCGGAGTAACAGCGCACGAGCACGGTCCGCCCGGCGCGTACCGCGTCGGCGGCCAGTACCGCCAGGCCACGGACCCGGTCGATCTGCTCGGAGGTCAGCCAGTCGTCGGGGATGAGGGATACATGGTGCTCCACCCCGTCGGGCGGGCCGTGGCCGACGCGGGTGAACAGGCTGATCACCAGGTCGAATTCGCGGTCCACAACAACATCGAGGTGCCGGTTCCGGTCGTCCTCCCAGACATGGCCGCCCATCCAGAGGCAGGTCGTGATCTCGTCCCAGGGCGATCCGGGATCCGGAACGGGGTGGTCCGTGCGACGTGCCTTCACTGAGCCCTCCCTTTGCGGAGACATCCACGCTAGGTGACCGAGAGGCCGCCGTCCACGAACAGGGTCCGGCCCTTCATACAGCGTGCCGCGTCGCTCGCCAGGAAGACCGCCGCGCCCGTCGGATCGGCCGGTTCGCCGTTGCGGCCCGCCATCGTGCGCGCCGCCATCGCCTCCGTGCCGACCGGGTCGTCGAAGACCGCGCGGGTCAGTGGCGTACGGACGAAGCCGGGCGCGAGGGCATTGACGCAGACGACGTGCCGCGACCATGCCTCCGCCTGGGAGCGGGCCGGCGCGGAGACCGCGGCGTTCGACACCCCGTACGCGCCACTGGCGCCGAAGGCCCGTACCGACTGCTGGGAGGCGAGGCGGATGATCCGGCCCCAGCCGCGCTCCGCCGTCGACGGCCGAAACGCTGCCCCAGCAGGAACGGCGCGTCCAGGTTCACGGACATCGACCTGTTCCACTGCGCCTCGGTCAGATCGTCCAGCGGCGGACGGTGGTTGACGCCGGCGGCCGTGACCAGGACATCCGGCTCGACGAAGAAGCCGACCCGCCCGCCCGCAGCGCCTCCCGGTCGCCGAGGTCGGCGGCCACCCAGTCGGCTGGTGGTCTGCCGCACGGAGTGCCCCGACCGTCGTACGCAGCGGAGCCTCGCGCCGCGCCGGCACCACCACCCGCGCGCCCGCCGACGCGAGCGCCTCCGCGATGGCGCGGCCGATGCCGGAACTGCCGCCGGTGATCAGCACCGTACGGTCACGCAGGCCGAACTGACAGTCGAGGAAGTCGCGCTGAGCGCGCATGCTCCCCGATCACGCCGCGGGCTCGGGCTGGGCCGGGGAGGTGTGGAGCGGCGCGGCCGGGGCCGTCGGTGCCAGTTGAGCCGCCAGCCAGACCGGTACGCCGTCGAGCAGGCGGAACAGCCGGCCCGCCTCCGCCCGCAAACGGCTCGCCTCCGGCTCCGGTTCGCAGTCGGCCAGTGCCGCCAGCGCCGGCGCGGTGCCGATCAGAAAGCCGAGCTCCTCGCGGATCCGCAGCGATTCGGAGAAGCCGTGCCTGGCCTCCGCCAACTCGCCGTCACGCAGCGCGAGTCCGGCCTGATGGTGCCAGGTGAAGGAGAGCAGCAGCGTGTCACCCTGCGCGGTTGCTCCGGCGTGCGCCCGCTGATACGCGGCACGGGCCGCCTGCGGCGAGTCGGCGATGTGCTCGGCGACAAGGCCGCGGCGGAAGTCGAGCAGCGGGCGTCTGGGCGAGGTGGGGGCGAGCAGTGCCGCGGCCCTGCCGAGTGCGGAGCGGGCCTCGTCGGCCCGGTCGCGTACGCCGAGGCGGGTCGCCGCGTACGCGAGCCTCCCGCGCTCGCACGCCGCGCCGCCGCGTTCGTCGTCGTCCCGGGCCACCGCCTCGGCCGTACGCAGCGCGTCCTCGGCGTCCGCCCAGCCGTCGGCGGTGAACAGACAGCGCTCGACGAGCAGTCCGGCCCGCTCGAGTGCCCCCGCGGGATTCGCTGTGTGGGCTTCGAGCAGGGCTGCCGCGTCGGTCCAACAGCCGCGCGAGCGCAGCCGCCATACCGCGGTCTGGAGGGGGTCGTCACCTGCGGTGGTTCCGGAACCAGACATGGCGGTATGCGCCACTTGCCCTCCCCGAGCACGCCATTGAGCTGTTGAGTCAATCGCATCTCAGCATGGATAGGCATGCCTGGCCAAGAGGTCAGGTGAATGAATTCACAATCATGCGGCGCGGGATGGGGCGCGGGTGGCCAGTGGTGCGCCCCTTCCCCAGCCTGGGATCCGCCCCGGACCCCGCATCCCAAAAGACGGTGAAGCCGGATTTTCCAGCCCGTCCAGGGGGCCGGGGTCGCCCCGGTCTCAGCTCATCCGCAGCGCCAGGAAGAAGTCCAGCTTGTCCTCCAGGCGCGACAGGTCACGACCCGTCAGTTGCTCGATCCTGCCCACTCTGTAGCGCAGTGTGTTCACATGCAGATGCAGCCGCGTCGCGCACCGCGTCCACGACCCGTCGCAGTCCAGGAACGCCTCCAGCGTCGGGATCAGTTCCGCGCGGTGGCGCTGGTCGTAGTCGCGGAGCGGGTCCAGCAGCCGGGCCGTGAACGCGCGGCGCACATCGTCCGGGACGAACGGCAGCAGCAGCACGTGCGAGGCCAGCTCGTGGTGACCCGCCGCGCAGACCCTGCCCGGGCGGGCCGCCGCCACCCGGCGGGCGTGCCTCGCCTCCTCCAGCGCGCCCCGCAGACCCTCCGCCGAGCTCACTGCCGCGCTGACGCCCAGCGTGAGCCGGCCGTCGTCGGCGAGACCCGCGGAGAGCGGATCGCGTACGGACAGCAGCAGCGCGTCGGCGTGCAGTCCGGCCTCGGAGGAGCCGGCCTCGGGGGTGTCCGGGTCGCGGGCCGTCGCGGGCAGCGGGAGCAGCGCGATCGCCTCGTCGCCGGTGTGGGCGACCGCGATCCGGTCCGCGGAGTCGGGACCGGCTGCCGCCGGGTCGACCAGGATCTCCTCCAGCAGCGACTGGGCGACCGGGCCGGCCTCGATGGCCGTACCGCCCGTACCCACTGCGCCGTCCGTACCGCGCGCCCCGTCCTGCCCCCAGTCCACCCGCGCCACCACCACCTGCCAGTGCGGCGCCGTGCCGAGACCCGGCAGCAGCACCGGCGCGGCCACTCGCAGACGCGCCGCGATCTCGGCCGGTGCCGCTCCCGCCTGGACCAGTTCCAGGACCTCCTGGGCGAGCCGTCGGCGTACCGTACGGGCCGCCTCGCGCCGGTCGCGCTCGACGGCGATCAGCTGGGTCACGCCTTGCAGCAGGTCAAGCCTCGCGGCCGGCCAGTCGCCCGCGTCCGCCTCGACCGCCAGCAGCCAGTCCGACAGCACCGTCTCGCGGACGTCCCTGGAGGCGGGGGCGGCGCCGCGGCCGTTGTTACGGATCGGGAAGAGGGAGTACGTCACCCCGTGGACCGTCACCCGATGCGGCCCCCGGCGGCCGGTGCGGGTGGCCGCCAGATGCTCACCGGCGAGTGTGGCGCTCACCTCGCCGGGCAGCGGGTCGCCCGCGCCCGCGATCTGGCGGCCGGTGGGGGAGAGCACCCAGGCTCGAAGGTCCAGGTCGGAGCCGAGGAGGTCCAGGACCACCTCCGGCCCGCCGCCCGCCGGGCCGGAGGTCATCAGCCGCCTGTGCCTGTCCACGACTGCGGCGAGGTCCCCGGCCCGCTCGCCGGAGACCTGACGCACCACATGCTCAGTGATCGTCGCAAATGCAACGGATTCGTTGACTGCAAAGAGCGGCAGTCGATGGCGAGAACACGCCTCGATGAGATCGCCCGGAATGTTTCCCAGCTCCGCCTCTCCGGCCGCCAGACCAGCCACCCCGGCGCCCGCCAGGATCCGGACGAACGGCTCGGAGTCCGCGGCCGTCCGCCGCCAGGCGAGCCCGGTCAGCACCAGTTCGCCCCCCGAGAGATAGCGGCTCGGATCGCGCAGGTCGGTGGTCATCACACCGCGTACACCGCGGTCCAGTTCGTCCTCGCCGCCGAGCAGCCGCAGCCCAAGCGCGTCGGTTTCCAGCAGTGCGCGCAGCCGCATCTCGTCGCCACCGATCTGTCTCGTTGTCGCCGGTGGCCCGTGGCCACCGTTTCCAGGGGAAAACATCGAGGTTACTGAGCCTCGCCTTTCGTTCGAATCTACAAGACGAGACAGGCGACCAGCCAACTCCTTCATGGTTTCGGTGACTGCACCAGGCGCAGACTGGCTTGTGTACTTGGGCCACAGCGCGTTAACAGCACATGAATAAGCGCGTGAACAACCAGTCGAGGGCCGGCCGTCCCGGGCCCGCTGCGACGAACGACCCCGATTGAGAAGAAGAGAGCCACTCATGGACTTCCTTCGCCCCGCCAGCTGGGAGGAGGCGCTCGCCATCAAGGCCGAGCACCCCACGGCTGTACCCATCGCGGGTGGCACCGATGTGATGGTCGAGATCAACTTCGACCACCGCCGGCCGGAGTACCTCCTGGACCTGAACCGCATCGGCGAGCTGCTCGAATGGGAGGTCGGCGAGGACACCGTCCGACTGGGCGCCTCCGTTCCGTACACCCGGATCATGGAGAACCTCCGGGCCGAACTGCCCGGTCTGGCATTGGCTTCGCACACCGTCGCATCGCCCCAGATCCGCAACCGCGGCGGTGTCGGCGGCAACCTCGGCACCGCATCCCCGGCCGGCGACGCCCACCCGGCGCTGCTCGCCGCGGGCGCCGAGGTCGAGGTCGAGTCGGTACGAGGCAGCCGCCTCATCCCCATCGACGAGTTCTACACCGGCGTCAAGCGCAACGCGCTTGCGGCGGACGAGCTGATTCGGGCCGTCCACATCGAGAAGGCAGACGGACCGCAGCAGTTCTCGAAGGTGGGCACTCGCAACGCGATGGTGATCGCGGTCTGCGCCTTCGGTCTGGCTCTGCACCCTCGGACCCGCACGGTACGCACCGGCATCGGCTCCGCCGCCCCGACCCCGGTCCGGGCGAAGGCGGCCGAGGAATTCCTGAACGCCGCGCTCGAAGAGGGCGGCTTCTGGGAGAGCAGGAAGATCATTACCCCGTCGGTCGCCAAGCAGTTCGCGCTGCTCGCCTCCGGTGACTGCAACCCGATCGACGACGTGCGCGGCACGGCGAGTTACCGCCGCCACGCGGTCGGCGTCATGGCCCGCCGGACCCTGGGCTGGACCTGGGAGGCATACCGGGGCAATGCCCACGGCACAAAGGGAGGCACACAGTGCGCGTGAACTTCACGGTCAACGGTCGTCAGCAGGAAGCGGACGACGTGTGGGAGGGCGAGAGCCTGCTCTACGTACTGCGTGAGCGCATGGGCCTGCCAGGCTCCAAGAACGCCTGCGAGCAGGGCGAGTGCGGCTCCTGCACGGTCCGCCTCGACGGTGTCCCGGTCTGCTCCTGCCTCGTTGCCGCGGGTCAGGTCGAGGGCCGCGAGGTCGTCACCGTAGAGGGCCTGGCGGACTTCGCCAGGCAGCGGGCCGAGCACGGTGGCTGCGCCACCGGCGCCTGTGGCACCACCCTGGACCAGGCCAAGCGGTGGGAAGCCAGGCCTTCCGACTCGCAGACCGGTGAGGGCTCCGAGCTGTCCCCGATCCAGCAGGCGTTCATCGATGCCGGTGCCGTGCAGTGCGGTTTCTGCACGCCCGGTCTGCTGGTCGCCGCCGACGAGCTGCTCGAGCGCAACGCCGAGCCGTCCGACGCGGACATCCGCGAGGCGCTCTCCGGCAACCTCTGCCGCTGCACCGGTTACGAGAAGATCCTCGACGCGGTCCGCCTCGCGGCCGCCCGCCAGGAAGAGGCGGTCTGAGAACCATGGCCACCATCGGTACTCCCACCAACATCTCCCAGGGTTCCCGGACCAAGGGCGGCATCGGCGAGTCGACGCTGCGTCCCGACGGCATCCTCAAGGTCACCGGTGAGTTCGCGTACTCCTCGGACATGTGGCACGAGGACATGCTCTGGGGTCACACGCTGCGCTCCACCGTCGCGCACGCCGAGATCAAGTCGATCGACATCTCCGAGGCGCTCGCGACGTCCGGCGTCTACGCCGTACTGACCTACGACGACCTGCCCACCGAGGTGAAGAACTACGGCCTGGAGATCCAGGACACCCCGGTACTCGCCCACGGCAAGGTCCGCCATCACGGCGAGCCGGTGGCCCTGGTCGCCGCGGACCATCCGGAGACCGCGCGCCGCGCCGCCGCCAAGATCAAGATCGAGTACGTCGAACTGCCGGTCATCACGGACGAGGCGTCCGCGACCGCTCCCGACGCGATCCTGATCCACGAGGGCCGCGACGACCACCACATCGGCCATGTCCCGCACCCGAACATCGTGCACCGCCAGCCGATCGTCCGCGGCAACGCCGACGAGGCCGCCAAGCGCGCCGACGTCATCGTCAGGGGTGAGTACACCTTCGGCATGCAGGACCAGGCCTTCCTCGGCCCGGAGTCCGGCCTCGCGGTCCCCTCCGAGGACGGCGGCGTCGAGCTGTACGTCGCCACCCAGTGGCTGCACTCGGACCTCCGGCAGATCGCACCCGTCCTCGGTCTGCCCGAGGAGAAGATCCGCATGACGCTCTCCGGCGTCGGAGGTGCCTTCGGTGGCCGTGAGGACCTGTCGATGCAGATCCACGCCTGCCTCCTGGCGTTGCGCACCGGCAAGCCGGTCAAGATCGTCTACAACCGGTTCGAGTCCTTCTTCGGGCATGTCCACCGCCACCCGGCGAAGCTCTACTACGAGCACGGCGCCACCAAGGACGGCAAGCTCACGCACATGAAGTGCAGGATCGTCCTGGACGGCGGGGCGTACGCCTCCGCCTCCCCGGCGGTCGTCGGCAACGCGTCCTCGCTCAGTGTCGGTCCGTACGTCGTCGACGACGTCGACATCGAGGCGATCGCGCTCTACTCGAACAACCCGCCCTGCGGAGCCATGCGCGGCTTCGGTGCGGTCCAGGCGTGCTTCGCCTACGAGGCACAGATGGACAAGCTCGCGGCGAAGCTGGGCATCGACCCGGTGGAGTTCCGCCGGCTCAACGCCATGGAGCAGGGCACGATCATGCCGACCGGGCAGCCGGTCGACTCCCCGGCCCCCGTCGCCGAGTTGCTGCGCCGTGTCAAGGCCCGGCCGCTGCCTCCCGAGCAGCAGTGGCTCTCGGCCGGCCAGGAGGCGGACGTCCGCGCCCTCCCCGGCGGTCTGTCCAACACCACACACGGTGAGGGCGTCGTCCGTGGCGTCGGCTACGCGGTCGGCATCAAGAATGTCGGCTTCTCCGAAGGCTTCGACGACTACTCCACCGCGCGGGTGCGTATGGAGGTCGTGGGCGGCGAGCCGGTCGCGACCGTGCACACCGCCATGGCGGAGGTCGGCCAGGGCGGTGTCACCGTCCACGCTCAGATCGCCCGTACCGAACTCGGTGTCGCGCAGGTGACGATCCAGCCGGCCGACACCCAGGTCGGCTCGGCCGGCTCCACCTCCGCCTCCCGTCAGACGTACGTCACGGGCGGCGCGGTGAAGCACACCTGCGAGAACGTCCGAGAGAAGGTCCTGGAGATCGGCCGCCGCAAGTTCGGCTCGTACCACCCGGCATGGGCCACGGCCGAGCTGCTGCTCGAAGGCGGCAAGGTCGTCACCGACGGCGGCGAGGTCCTCGCCGACCTGGTGGACGTACTCGAGGGCGAGTCGGTCGACGTGGAGCTCGAGTGGCGCCACCGCCCCACCGAGGCCTTCGATCTGCGTACGGGTCAGGGCAACGGCCACGTCCAGTACTCGTTCGCCGCGCACCGCGCGGTCGTCGAGGTGGACACCGAGCTCGGCCTGGTCAAGGTCATCGAGCTCGCGGTCGCCCAGGACGTCGGCAAGGCGCTCAACCCGCTGTCCGTCGTCGGCCAGATCCAGGGTGGTACCACCCAGGGCCTGGGCGTCGCGGTCATGGAGGAGATCATCGTCGACCCGAAGACCGCGAAGGTGCGCAACCCCTCCTTCACCGACTACCTGATCCCCACCATCCTCGACACGCCGACCATCCCCGTCGACGTACTCGAACTGGCCGATGACCACGCGCCGTACGGGCTGCGCGGCATCGGCGAGGCCCCGACCCTTTCGTCGACCCCGGCCGTCCTCGCGGCGATCCGGAACGCGACGGGGCTGGAGCTCAACAGGACACCGGTACGCCCCGAGCACCTCACCGGTACCTGATCCCCGCCTTCTCCGGGCGGTGTGCCGCGCATCCGAGGAACGTCACACTTCCCGCCGCTCGTCGCACCGCCCGGAGAACCCCAGCACCGCACCGCTCGCGGTCCTGGCACAACCCCGCACCACCAGCAGCACCCGTCACCACATCCAGTTCGTCTCGGGCCGTCCCCCGGGTCGTGCAGCCAGCGCACCATCCCAAATCCCGCAATCCCAGTCCCCATGCGGGTGCCCCTGTGAACCTTGGGAGTAGGCACCATGACCCAGCAGTCCCTTGAGACCAAGACCACGGCGGAGGACGCCGGAGCGGGTTCGCGCCCGCCTGCCGGAAGATCTTGGCTCGACCGGTACTTCCACATAACCCAGCGAGGGTCGACCGTCGGTCGGGAGGTGCGTGGCGGCATCACCACCTTCATGGCGATGGCGTACATCATCCTTCTCAACCCGGTGATTCTCTCGGTTCCGGATGCGACCGGTCACCGGCTCGACGGTGATCAGCTCACCACCGCGACGGTCTTCGCCGCCGCGGCCACCACCATCGTGATGGGCTTCATCGGCAATGTGCCGCTGGCCCTCGCGGCGGGACTCAGCGTCTCCGCCGTCATGGCCTTCCAGGTCGCCCCACAGATGACCTGGGAAAACGCGATGGGCATGTGCGTCATCTACGGCGCCGTGATCGTCCTGCTCGTCGTCACCGGCCTGCGTGAACTGATCATGAACGCCATCCCGCTGGCACTGAAGCACGCGATCACCATGGGGATCGGCCTCTTCGTCTGCCTCATCGGCCTGGTCCAGGCGGGCTTCGTCACCTCCATGCCCGGAGACGGCGGTATCGCGGGAGCCAAGCCGATCCAGCTCGGGACGAGCGACATGCTCACCGGCTGGCCGGTGCTCTGCTTCGCCGTCACCGTCCTGCTGATCTTCCTGCTGCAGGTCCGCAAGGTCCCCGGCGCGATCCTCATAGGCATCGTCGGCGGTACGGCCTTCGCCGCTGTGGTCCACCAGTTCGCGGGCCTCGACAAGAAGGCCTGGGGCGGACTGAACGCACCCGAGATCACCGGTTCCATCGTGAGTACGCCGGACTTCGGTCTCTTCGGCAACGTCTCGTTCAGCGGCATCGGCGGCGTCGGTGGCATCACCGTCGGCGTCATCGTCTTCACCCTGGTGCTGGCCGGCTTCTTCGACGCCATGGGCACCATCATCGGCATCGGCCAGCAGGCCAACCTCGCCGACGACAAAGGCAAGATGCCGGGCCTCAACAAGGCCCTGGCCATCGACGGTGCCGGTGGCGCGTTCGGCGGCCTCGCCGGTGCCTCCGGCCAGACGGTGTTCGTGGAGTCCACGGCGGGCGTCGGTGACGGTGCGCGCACCGGCTTCGCCAGCGTGATCACCGGCCTCGCGTTCACGCTCTGCCTGTTCTTCACTCCGCTCGCCCAGGTCATCCCCACCCAGGTGGCCGCCGCCGCGCTCGTCGTCATCGGATCGATGATGATGACGAATGCCAAGCACATCGACTGGAACGACCAGGCCACCGCGATCCCGGTGTTCCTGACCACCGTGCTGATGCCCTTCACATACTCGATCACCGCGGGCATCGCGGCGGGCGTCATCGCGCACGTCCTGATCAAGGCCGTGCAGGGCAAGGCGCGCGACGTCGGCTGGCTGATGTGGGTGCTGTCCGTCGTCTTCCTGGCCTACTTCGCCCTTCATCCGATCGAGGGCTGGCTGGGAGTCAAGTAACCACCGCCGCCCGACACACACTTGAGGAGACCGACGTGCTGGACATCGCCGAAGAGCTGACCCGGTGGGTCGGGCAGGGCCGTGCATTCGCCGTCGCCACCGTGGTGGCGGTCGGCGGCAGCGCGCCCCGGCAGCCGGGCGCCGCTCTCGCGGTGGACAGCGAGGGCACGGCGATCGGGTCGGTCTCCGGCGGGTGTGTGGAAGGGGCGGTGTACGAGCTGTGCCGACAGTCGCTCGAGGACGGTCTCACCGTCCTCGAGCAGTTCGGCTACAGCGACGAGGATGCCTTCGCCGTGGGCCTGACCTGCGGCGGCATCATCGACATCCTCGTCACGCCGGTACGCGCGGACTCTCCGGCGAGGAAGGTGTTCGCGGCCGCGCTGTCCGCCGCCGCGCAGGGGGAGGCGGCGGCGGTCGCACGGATCACCGACGGACCGGCGGAGGTCAGCGGCCGCGCGCTGCTGGTCCGGCCGGACGGTTCGTACGACGGGGTCCTCGGCGGTCACCCCGAACTGGACCGTACGGCTGCGGCCGAGGCCCGCTCGCTGCTGGACGCCGGCCGCACCGGCACGGTCGTCATCGGCGAGGACGGGAGCCGCTGCGGACAGCCGCTGACGCTCCTGGTCGAATCGAGCGTCCCGGCACCCCGCATGATCGTCTTCGGCGCGATCGACTTCGCCTCGGCGCTGGTCCGGGTCGGCAAGTTCCTCGGCTACCACGTCACGGTCTGCGACGCCCGGCCGGTATTCGCGACGAGGACCCGCTTCCCGGAGGCGGACGAGATCGTCGTCGACTGGCCGCACCGCTATCTGGAGTCGACGGAGGTGGACGGCCGCACCGTCCTCTGCGTACTCACCCACGACGCCAAATTCGACGTCCCGCTGCTCGAACTGGCCCTGAAGCTCCCCGTCGCCTACATCGGCGCGATGGGATCCCGGCGTACGCACGAGGAGCGCAACAAGCGGCTGCGGGAGACCGGCGTGACCGAACTGGAACTGGCCCGGCTGCGCTCGCCGATCGGCCTGGACCTCGGCGCGCGTACGCCGGAGGAGACGGCGCTGTCGATCGGCGCGGAGATAGTGGCGAACCGCCGCGGCGGCAGCGGAGTCTCCCTGACGGGAGCGCACACACCGATCCACCATGACGGCGTGCGGGCCTCGGTGGGACGGATAGGTTCGGTCGCCTGAGGCCATCCTGCCGTCTGCCGTCTGCCGTCTGCCGTCTTCCGCCTTCCGTTGCCCGACTGCGGAGGCCGGATGGGCTGATCGGTTCGAGATCCGGTCTCCCCGCGCCGTGGAGGAGCACGCTTCAGCGCTGACCTCCGGTGAATTGACAGGGCGTCAGGACAATCGTCGTATCAGTGCCCGTCGGTGCTCAGTCCGTCCAGGGTGAGGTCGAGGAGACGTTCGGCCTGCTCTCGCTGTTCGGGTTTTCCGGACGCGAGGGCAATGCCGGTGAGGGCGGCGAACATGTCGGTCGCGCCGATGTCCGACCGGATGGTGCCGGCGCCGACACCGGCGTCCAGGAGCGAGGTCAGGGCGGCCAGCATCATCTCGTGGCTCTGGGCGTAGGGGTTGACGCCCGACTCGACGAGAGCCCGCAGGGCATCGGCCATGCCCAGTTTGGCGGTCGCGTAGTCGATGAAGCGTCCCATCCAGGCGCGCAATGCCTCACGCGGCTCCATCGTGGCCAGGAGGTCAGGGGCGGCGTCGCACAGCCGGCTCAGCTCGTTGCGGTAGGCGGCCTCGATCAGGATCTCCCGCGTCGGGAAGTTCCGGTAAAGGGTCCCGGTGCCCACACCCGCCTCTTTGGCGATGCGCTCCAAGTGTGCGTCCAGTCCCTGTTCGGCGAACACGCGCACCGCAGCGGCGAGGATCTTGTCCCGGTTCCGCTGCGCATCGGCCCTCAGCGGGCGCCCGGTCTCCCTGGTCATCGGCCGTCTCCTGTCGTCAGGGTTGCTAAGTGGAGGCGCATCCGGTTACAGTGAATGAAGTGGCGGCGCCTCCACTTTTACTGTACTCGCAGCGGATCACCGCGCGGGAATCGCCCACGTCACAGGGAAAAAATATGAACCTCTCACTCGAAGGAAAGGTCGCCGTTGTCACCGGCGGCGCGTCCGGGGTCGGCCTGGGTATCGCCCAGGAGTTCGTTGAGCACGGAGCCCGCGTGGTCATCACCGATCTCCAGCAGGCGCAGCTGGACGAAGCGGTCGCGGTGATCGGACCGAACTGCTCCGGCATCGTCGCGGATGTCACGAATCTCGAGTCCATGGAGATGATGTACCGCGAGGTCAAGACGCGGTACGGACGGCTCGACGCGGTCGTGGCCAACGCCGGCATCGGCGCTCACGCCCCGCTCGGCTCGATCACCGAGGAGCAGTTCGACCGGACCTTCGACGTCAACGCGAAGGGGGTCCTGTTCACCGTCCAGCCGGCGCTGCCGCTGCTGCCGTCCGGCGGAACAGTCGTCATCATCGGGTCGACGGCTTCCATCCAGCCCCCGCGCGGGATGAGCATGTACGGCGGCGCGAAGGCCGCGGTGCGCAATTTCATCCGGGCCTGGATCCAGGACATCAAGGGTTCAGGCATCCGGATGAACGTCCTCAGCCCCGGAGCGGTCGACACCGAGTCCCTCAGGCGGGCTCTGGAGATGGCGCAGGGGGCCGATCAGGTCGACGCCGCGATCAGGTCCATGGGGGAGGGCAACCCGACCGGACGGATCGCGGATCCCCGCGAGATGGGCAAGGCCGCTGTGTTCCTCTCGAGCGACGCGTCGAGCTTCGTCACCGGCGTGGAGCTCTTCGCGGACGGCGGCATGGCGCAGGTGTGAAACACCGGTCCCCGAATGCCGGCCGACCGGGTTCCGGTTCCGGGCATTGCTACGGCCGTCAGCCGAACGCGTCCACCGCACAGCGCGTGCCCCGGGAAGTCCGGCTGATCAGCCCCGGAGGTGTCCCGTACGCCCCAGCCGTTGAACGCCGCCCCACCCCCGTCCGTATACCTGGGCGGCCCATGCGCGTCCGCATGGGCCGTTCCGGCAGGGGAGGCAGATCAATGGCCGGCAGCAATGTCACCGCACTCTTCCGCGCGTCCACCGCGCACAGCCCTTCGTACTTCACGCTGAACAGGGCAGCCGGCGGCGAGGGCGGAGAGATCACGGACTTCTGCATCCCCTGCAATCCGTACTTTCCCACTCCAGTGATGTTCGATCAGCTCGGTGACCGCCTGCGCGAGATCCTGACGTACTACCCGAGCAGCGCGGACACCATCACCGCCGAGCTGTGCCAGGTGCTCGGGCTCAACCCGCAGACCGTCGCCATGGGAAACGGTTCCACCGAACTGATCACCTGGATCGACCATTTGCTGGTCAAGGAGTCGCTCGCGGTCCCTGTCCCCACCTTCGGCCGGTGGACCGACCAGCCGATGGAGACCGGGAAGCGCGTCGACATGCTTCTGCTGCCCGAGGCGCGCGGTTTCGGCCTCGACCCGGCGTCCTTCGTACAGTTCATCCGCAGCCGCGGCTCCCGCGCGGCGGTCATCTGCAACCCCAACAACCCCGACGGCGGTTACCTCCCCAAGGCGCAACTCCTCGGGCTGCTCGACTCCCTCGAGGACCTGGACCTGGTCGTCGTCGACGAGTCCTTCCTCGAGTTCGCGGACGCCGAACCGGACCCCAGCGTCGCCGCGGAGGCCGTTCTGCGGACGAACGTGATCGTGCTGCGCAGCCTGGGCAAGAACTTCGGGCTGCACGGCGTGCGCTTCGGCTACCTCGTGTCGAATCCGAGCCTCGCCGGGAAGGTGCGGGCCGCGCTGCCGAAGTGGAACCTCAACTCCTTCGCCGAAACCGTGGTGTTCATGCTGAAGGAGCACCGCCAGGAGTACGCCGACAGCCTTCTCCAGGCGCGGCGCGACCGGCAGGAGATGACCTGGCGCCTCTCCCAGCTGCCGGGTCTCACCATCTACCCCTCCCAGGGCAACTTCCTCTACGTACGCCTGCCGGAGGGTGCGGACGGGTCGGTTCTGCGGGACCGGCTGCTCGCCGAACACGGCGTACTGGTGCGCGAGTGCAGCAACAAGGTCGGCAGTTCGAGCCGGTTCCTGCGCCTCGTGGTGCGTCCGCAGCGGGACGTGGTCCGGCTGATATCGGCGATGGAGCAGGTGCTGTACGGGCAGCGCACCCAGGTGGCCGAACCGCCCCCGCAGCCGATGGCGCCGATGCTGGCCCAGGTACCCGCGCCGCAGCAGCAGGCGATGCAGCAGACGCCGATGCAGCAGACACCGATGCTCGCCCTGGCCCAGCAGCCGGTCGCCGCCCGGGGCCTGGGCCCGGCGGCCCGGCAGCAGAACTGGCCCCCCGCCGCCGCCCCCTTGCCCGCGGCTGTCCCCATGCCCGCCGCTCACGGGGAGGCCGCCGGCTACACCTCGGGGACGGCGGCGGTGGACCGCCTGATCGCCCAGGCCTAGGAGCGGAGGTCGTCGTCAAGTGCCTGCGGCCTTCTGCCAGGTGGGAGGTGGACTGCCCAGGCGGCGGGCCAGGAACGGTTCCTGGGCCGCGACGGCTCCCGCACTGATGCTGATGGCGACCGCCACGCACACAACGATCAGCCAGGAGAGCAGGACGAAGACCGAGCCGACCGACCCGTACTCGGAAAGGGCGCGATTGAGCGCCCGGGGCATGTAGAAACGCGCTCCGATCGACAGAAAGGTCACTGCGATCGCCGTGATGACGGCACCTGGCAGCAGGGGAGGCCAGCGGATCAGGCCGCCCAGCAACAGGTGTTGGGTCCACCACCACAGGGCGGTCTGGGTAAGCACGGTGACCGGGATGCCCAGCCACAGGCCGGCGCCGAAGCCGTCGCGCAGCGGCGCCTGCACGACCAGGACGGCGAGCCAGATCGCGATCCACGCCAGCCACCGCCAGGCGGCGATCCTGGTGCCCGCCCTGGGGATCTCCCAGGCTCGCTTGCACAGCCGCTGCATCGCCCGGCTGACGGCCGTGGCGGAGAGCAGCAGCATGAGCGCGCCCACCACACCGGTGGCCTCGCGCAGAGTGTCCGTACCGGACTTGTACACATTTTCCAACTGGTCGTTCGCGGCGCCGCCGAGCCCGAAGACCGCTCGCACGGAGCTGATCAGCTGATTGCGCACCGCATCCGGGGCGACTGATCCGACGACGAAGAGCAGCGGGACCGCGGTCAGAAAGCACTGGGCAGCCAGCCGGGTGGCGGAGTCGAAGATGTTCACCGACACCATCCGTGCGGCGAGGTGCGAGATGACCGGGAAGCGCGCCTCGGCCCGCGCGTGCAGCCACTGCGCCGTGGCGACCAGCTTCCGGGACCGGACCTGCCACCAGGACGGCCGGAGGACGGAGCCGGGACGGCGGCCCGCCGCGCCCTGCTCCCCGTCGTGTATGCGCTTGCCCGGCTGCTCCCGGGGGGCCTCGGGCTCGCTGGGAGGCATCAGCCGGCCGTTACGGCACCCGGGCTCCGCGTGCGGCCCCCCACCTTCGACGGCACCCGTCCGGAAGTCGTCATGGCGCTGCTCCTTCCCTGCGTCCAGAGTGGGGGACGCGGTGCGCGGCGGCATTTCCGGCGTGCCGGCGGCGGGGCGGCCAAAAGGTGTCGTTTCGCTGTCCTTTGCATACCCTCGTGATGTCGCCACACGATTGGGTCGCCATGGTCATCGACCTGCTCCTCATCGCGCTGGCCATCACGCTCGACCCACTGCCGATCATGGCTTTCGTCCTGGTGGTGGCGTCCGACAGGGGTGTGTGGAAGGGGCTGGCCTTCATCCTGGCCTGGCTGGCCTGTCTCGTCGCAGTGATCGCTCTGGTTCTCGCGCTGACCGGAGGGCAGCCCCCGCCGCCAAGATCTCCGCCGTCCACGGCGGGGCTCGCGGCCAAACTCGCCATCGGCCTCTTGCTCGTGTTCTACGGCGAACACCGGCGACGGCGGCTCGGAGCGGCTCATGAGCCGCTCCCCGGATCCGCCCGCAAGCCTCGCAGGTCCTTTCGCAAGTCGCCTCGCGCGTCCTCCCGTTCCCCGTCGTCCTCCTCCATGACCTCCCGGATGGACCGGAGCTCGGCCTGGGCGGCGGCGGGACTTGCCGTGTTCCTGCAGCCCTGGGGCATCGTCGCGGCGGGTGCGACCACGGTCATCGAGGCCGACCTGTCGCACTTCTCGTCGTATCTGGCGCTGTTCGGCTTCTGCATCCTCGCCACCTCGAGCCTGCTGGCCGCCGAGCTGTATGTGGTGTTCGCACCGGAGGCGGCCCAGGCGCGGCTGATGAAACTGCGCACCTGGCTCGAACGCCACCAGGATCCGGCGATCGTGGTCATCTGTCTGTTTCTCGGCCTGTGGCTCACCGGGAAGAGCATTTACCAGCTGACCAGCTGACGCGGTGGGGACCCGTCGTCGGCCGGTGCGGACCCGTCGGTGGGCCGGTCCTCGGCGGCCCGCCGACGGGTCCGGGACGCCGGGCCCCAGGAAGTGCGAAGCCTTCCGACGGGTGTTGCAATGGCTGGAAGGGCCGCCTGTCGCCGTCTGTCGCGGCGACCGCCGCCGGACATGAGCGGCGGTCGAGGCCCGTACCCGGACCCGCTCGCGAGGAGTGGCCATGAGCGACGACATCGAAGAGATGGGCCCCGTCGACTACCTGGTCGTCGAGTTCCCCGGCAACCGTATGACGGGGGAGGGCTTCCCCCTGCTCGTCGATCTGGTCGATCGCGGCATCATCCGCATCCTCGACCTCGTCTTCGTCCGCAAGGACAGCGACGGTTCGGTCTCCGCACTGGAACTGAAGGATTTCGGGGACGAGCTCGACCTGACGGTCTTCGAGGGTGCCTCGTCCGGGCTGCTGGGCCAGGACGATCTCGACGAGGCCGGGACCGCACTGGAGCCGGGCAGCTCTGCCGGAATCCTGGTGTACGAGAACCTCTGGGCGGCACCCTTCGCCCGGGCCATGCGGCGCAGCGGTGCGCAACTGGTGACGGGCGGCCGAATTCCCGTCCAGGCCCTGCTGGCCTCACTGGACGCGGTCGAGGCGACCGGCCCCGACGGCCCCATCGCCGATTGAAAGCCACGGGGCCGGCCGTCGGGGCCCGTCGCCGCGGCGGTCCGCCCGCACCTACCGTGGGAGATGAGTGAACATGCCCGGACTTCTTCGTGGCGTCGCCCGCACCGCCGTCGTCGCCGGAACCGCGACCGCGGTGTCCAACCGCGTGTCGCGGCGTCAGGCGGGCCGATGGGCACAGCAGGACGACCAGCAGCAGGCGCAGGCCGCCGCTCCCGCCCCGGCCGCGCCACCGCCTTCCCCCGAAGACGAGATGAGCAGCAAGATCGATCAGCTCAAGCAACTGGGCGATCTGAAGGCCCAAGGAGTGCTGACAGAAGAGGAATTCGCTGCAGAGAAGCGCAAGATCCTTGGCTGACGCCGGAGTTGGGGGCTGGGAAGGGACGACCCCATGACGGAGCCGAGTCCGCGACCAGCCGCCTCGGGCGGCCGAACACAACCGGCGGAGGCCGACCTGCTGCGTGACTTGCTGCGCACCCCGGGCTACCTGAAAACGCTCTTGTTCTGCGCCCTCATCGGTATTCCGGTGTCGCTCGCCGCGTTCTGGTTCCTCGTCGGGCTCCACGAGCTGGAGCACCTGATGTGGACCGATCTGCCGCAGGCGCTGGGCTGGCACATCCCGCCGTGGTGGTGGCCGCTGCCCCTGCTCCTGCTGTCCGGAATCCTCGTCGGCCTGGTGGTCACCCGTATGCCCGGCGCCGGCGGCCACATCCCCGCCACCGGACTGCACGCGGGGGGCTCCTCGGCCGAGGCGCTGCCCGGAGTGATCCTCGCGGCCGCGGCCAGCCTCGCGCTCGGCGCGACCCTGGGTCCCGAAGCCCCGCTGGTCGCTCTCGGCGGTGGCCTGGCGCTGCTTTTCGGGCGCCTGGCCCGGGCACCGGGCACCCCGCAGAACAAGGCGCTCCTGGGCGCGGCGGGGGCTGCGGCGGCCATTTCGACGATCTTCGGCAACCCGCTGATGGCCGCGGTGCTGCTGATGGAGATGGCGGGAGTGGGCGGACCGCAGCTGTTCGCCGTCATGCTGCCGGCGCTGCTGTCCAGCGGGATCGGTTCACTCGTGTTCACCGGTTTCGGACGCTGGACCGGCCTCTCGACCGGCGGCCTGTCCCTGAAGCTGGGCAATTCGTTTGGCCGTCTGGATACCGGTGACGTGTTCTGGTCGGTGCTGATGGCTGTCGCGATCGGTGTCTTCGTGCATCTGGTGCTGGCCGGAGGCCGGTTGGCCGCCGTGTTCGTCTCGATGCGTCCCGTCGTCCACACCGCCGTCTGCGCACTGGCCGCCGGAGCCTGCGCCGCCGTGTACACGCTCATCACCGACCGGTCACCGGCGGACGTGGCCTCGTCGGGCCAGTCCATGCTGACCGGCCTGGCCACCGATCCGCACGCCTGGGGGGTCGGTGCCCTGATCGCCGTCATTCTCTGCAAGGGCGCGGCCTACGCGTTCTGTCTGGGCAGCCTGCGGGGCGGACCCATCTTTCCCGCACTGTTCCTGGGCGGTGCGATCGGCGTGCTGCTGGCGCCCCTTCCGGGGCTGGGGGTCGTACCGGGACTGGCCGCGGGCATGGCAGCCACGGCTACCAGTGCCCTGCGGCTGCCGGTCAGCAGCGTGGTGCTCGTGGTCCTGCTGCTCGGCAGCACGGAGATGATCCCCGTGGTGATCCTGGCGGCCGTCGTGGCCTTCGTGACCACCGAGCTGCTTCCCCCCGGACGTGCCGTTCCGCCGGTGGGCAAGCCCGTCGAAGCTCCGGCAGCCGCCGGAGCGGCCCGCCCCGCCTGAGGGCGGCGGGGCGCAGTCACCGAGGTGCGAAGCGGACACCATGGGCCGAGATCGGAGGCGTCATGAGCATTCCCGCCGGCTTCGTGATCCTGGCGCCGCGCGCGGCTCTCCGTCATCGGGCGAGCTGATGACCGGGAACCGCCCGGCTCCGGCGCGTGACGCGGCCGGCGGCGAGCCGGAGTCCTTGTTGCTCGTCGTCGGCGTGGCGGGATCGGGCAAGTCCACGGTGGCGCGGCTGCTCGCCGACCGGCTCGGCCGGCCCTACCGGGACGCGGACGATTTCCACCCCCCGGCCAACCGCGCCAAGATGGCGGCCGGTGAACCGCTGACCGACGCGGACAGACGACCGTGGCTGGACGCCATCGCCGCCTGGATGGACCAGGAGATCGCGGCGCGGCAACCGGCCGTCGTCACCTGCTCCGCGCTCAAGCGCGCCTACCGGGACCAACTGCTCGGTGGACGGCCCGGAGTGCGCATGGTGTACCTGCACGGCTCGCGGCAGCTCATCCGCTCCCGGCTGGTCGCCCGGCACGGCCACTTCTTCCGGGCCGGACTGCTGGACAGTCAGTTCGCGGACCTCGAGGAGCCGGAGCCCGACGAACACCCCATCGTGGTGGAGATCGACCAGCGGCCGGAAACCGTCGTGGAGGCCGTCATGTCCCTGCTGCGCGCGGACACCGCACCGGTTCACCCGACGGCCGGCGCGCCAACCGTACGCACCGTACCGAGTGAGGAGCCGCGCATGCCCCGCAGTGCGACAGGCGAACACGCGACAGGCGAATACGCGACCGGCCAACATGCGACCGGGGAGCAGTGGCAGCTGCACCACGCCGGGCAGACGGCCGTCGTGGTCCAGCTCGGCTGCGCCCTGCGCCACTACGAGGTGGACGGCCGACCGCTGCTCGACGGGTTCACCGCCGACGCACGGATCACCGGCGGCCGAGGGCAACTTCTCGTCCCCTGGCCCAACCGGGTGGGCGGCGGGCGCTACCACTTCCATGGCCAGGACCTCCAGCTCCCGCTGACCGAGCCGGAGAAGCACAACGCGATCCACGGACTCCTCCGCTGGATGCCGTGGCAGCTGCTCGCCCGCAGCGACGACGGAGTCAGGGTCGGCACCACGCTCTTCCCGCAGCCGGGCTATCCCTTCCGGCTGGAAGTCGTCGCCGAGTACCGACTGGGGCCAAAGGGGCTGGACGTCGCCGTCACCGCGACCAACGTGGGGGACATCGCGGCGCCCTACGGCGTGGGGCAGCACCCCTATCTGACGGTGGGCACCGACCTGGTGGACACGGCGCTGCTGACCGTGCCCGCCCGCTACCGGCTGCGCACCGACGAGCGGGGCCTGCCGGTGGGCCGGGAACCGGTCGAGGGCACGGCGTACGACTTCCGCATCGCCCGGCCCATCGGCGAACAGCGGCTGGACACCGCGTTCACCGGACTCGACCGGGACCCCTCCGGCCCGGCCGTGGTGCGCCTGGCGCACCCCTCGGGGCTGCACGGCATCGACGTACGGCTCGGCGAGGGCACCCGATGCGTGCAGGTGTACACGGGTGACACCCTGTCCGAGCCCGGGCGGCGGCGCCGTGGTGTCGCGGTGGAAGCCATGTCCTGTCCGGCGGACGCTTTCCGCAGCGGTACGGATCTCACCATCCTGGAGCCGGGCGGCAGCCATGTGTTCCGGTGGGGTCTCGGCCCCTGGGGGACCACCGGCTGAGGCCGGCGCATCTGTCGCGGGCCGGGACCGGCCACCCGACAATGAGACGCCAGACGCCCCGACCCTTCGGCGGGAGGCAGCATCCCCATGGCCACGTACACGGAACCCTCGGCCCCGCGGCACATGACCGCGGACGCCTTCCGGAAGCTGTACGAAGAGCTGCGCGACGGGGCCCGGCGCAGTCCCGACGACCGGCGCGGAGCACTCGGCCACCTGACGCCCGGGCGTGTGCTGGCAGCCACCACCGAGGTCAGGTCCGGGCACACGGTGTCCCTCGCCGCGCCCATCGAGACTCTGCCGGGACCGGACAATCCCGAGCCGGCGGACCACCGGATGACCGGGCCCGCCGCCGGTGAGATCGGCGCGGACGGGCTGCACTTCGCCCTCGACCGGTTCGCGATGAACGTGCACGGGGACGCGGACAGCCATCTCGACGCGCTCTGCCACGTGGTGTTCGACGGCGAGCTCTACAACGGGGTGCCGGCGAGCACGGTGACCCAGGACGGCGCAGGTTCGCTCTCCCTCGACGAGGTGCGGGACGGCATCGTCGGCCGCGGGGTACTGCTGGACATCCCGCGGCTGCGCGGCGTGCCCTGGCTGGAGCCCGGCGACCATGTGACGGCCGGCGACCTGACCGCGGCCGAGGCCGCGCAGGGGGTCCGGGTCGGGCCGGGGGACCTGCTGCTCGTCCGGGTGGGGCACCGGGGGCGGCGCCGCGAGCTCGGGCCATGGGACGCGGCGCGGGCCCGGAGCGGCCTCCATCCGACGGCGATGCGGTTCCTGGCCGAGCGGCAGGTCTCGGTGCTGGGCGGAGACGGCAACAACGACACCGCCCCCAGCGCGGTGGAGGACATCGCCTTCCCGGTGCATGTGCTGGCGATGCACGCCATGGGAGTGCATCTCATGGACTATCTGCAGTTCGAGGAGCTGGCTCCGGCGTGCGAACGGGCGGGCCGCTGGAGTTTCCTGTGTGTGGTCGCGCCGCTCCGGCTGCCGGCGGCCACCGGCTCTCCGGTGAATCCCATCGCCGTTCTCTGACCGGCCCCCCACGGCGGCTCGCCCGGTCGCCGCGAACGGAAAGGGCGGATACGTTCGAGGAGGCGGAATGGTTCCTTCGTCTCCGCAGCGCGAAGTGACAGGTCCCGGCGAGAGGGCAGGGCCGCGAGAGCAAGGACGGTGGTCGCCGTGGGCGACTCCCCGCACTATGACGTCATCATCATCGGCAGCGGCGCCGGCGGCGGTACGCTCGCCCACCGGCTCGCCCCCTCCGGCAAACGGGTGCTCATCCTCGAACGCGGTGACTACCTCCCGCGTGAGAGAGACAACTGGGACTCCACCGCCGTGTTCGTCAAGGGCAAGTACCGTGCACCGGAATTCTGGTTCGACAAGCACGGCAACGAGTTCCCGCCCGAGGTCAACTACTACGTCGGAGGAAACACCAAGTTCTACGGCGCCGCCCTCTTCCGGCTGCGGCCCGAGGACTTCGGCGAACTCCGCCACCACGACGGTGTCTCACCCGCCTGGCCGATCCGCTACGAAGACCTGGAGCCGTACTACACCCAGGCCGAACACCTCTATCTCGTACACGGGCGACACGGCGAGGACCCCGGCGAAGGCCCGGTGAGCGCGCAGTACGCGTACCCGCCGGTCCAACACGAGCCACGCATCCAGCAGTTGAGCGACGACCTGGAGAAGCGGGGCCTGCACCCCTTCCATCTGCCCATCGGCGTCAACCTGAGCCAGGACGACGACGGGCGGGCGACCCACTCCAGCGTCTGCATCCGCTGCAACCGGGTGGACGGGTTCCCGTGTCTGGTGCGCGGCAAGTCCGACGCCCAGGTGATCTGCGTGGAACCCGCCCTGCAGCACCCCAACGTCGAGATGATCACCAATGCCCGAGTGGTCAGGCTGGAGACCGACCCGGCCGGACGCAGCGTCAGTACGGTCGTCACCCGGCAGGCGGACGGCTCGGAGGCCCGGTACGCGGCGGACATCGTGGTCGTCGCCTGCGGGGCGGTCAACTCCGCCGCTCTGCTGCTGGCTTCGGCCAACGACCGGCACCCCCGCGGACTGGCCAACAGCTCCGACGTGATCGGCCGTTTCTACATGCGGCACAACAACCTGGCCCTGATGGCCGTGTCGAAGGAACCCAACGACACCCAGTTCCAGAAGACCCTCGCGCTGCACGACTGGTATCTGGGCGCGGACGACTGGGACTACCCGCTGGGTGGAATCCAGATGCTCGGCAAGTCCGACGCCGAGCAGATCCACGGCGAGGCCCCGCGCTGGGCCGGGGCGGTGACCCCCGACATGCCGTTCGAGGTGCTGGCCCACCACGCCGTCGATTTCTGGCTGTGCGGCGAAGACCTTCCGCTGCCCGACAACCGCGTCACTCTGGACGGCGACGGCAGCATCCATCTGGCCCTCGACGAGAAGAACAACACCGCGGGACTCAAGCGTCTGCAGCACAAACTCCAGGGCATGCTCGGTCACTTGGGCATGCACGAGCACCACTTGCTGTCCCACAGCATCTACCTGCACAAGGGCATGCCGATCGGCGCCACCGCACACCAGGCCGGCACCGTTCGATTCGGCGCCGACCCGGCCACCTCCGCCCTGGACGTCAACTGCAAGGCCCACGACCTGGACAACCTCTACGTGGTCGACACGAGCTTCTTCCCGAGCATCGGCGCGGTCAACCCGTCCCTGACGGCCATCGCCAACGCCCTGCGGGTGGGCGACCACCTCATGGACCGGCTCGGCTGACGGCCGGCCGGTCCGCTGGTCCGACCGGGCGAAGATGCTCCGCCCAACGGCCCAACGCCAGCTCGCCGGATGCGCCGCCCCCGGCCGCCGGTGATTCCCTGACGCTCCGGACCCGGCCGGGCCGCAGCCCGGCGGACCGGGGGCCGCGCAGCGAGGAGGCAGGCAATCGTGAATTCCACCGCGGGAGCACCCCAAGGCGTGATCCCGGCACACCTGCTCAAGGGGCAGAAGGCACTGGTCACGGGCGCCAACTCCGGAATCGGCAAGGCGACGGCCATCGGTCTCGGCCGGGCCGGCGCCGATGTGGTCGTGAACTATGTGGCCGACCGCGAGTCCGCCGACCAAGTGGTCAAGGAAATCACCTCGTTCGGGGTGCGCGCTGCGGCGTACGAGGCGGACGTGTCCAAGGAGGACCAGGTCATCGGCATGATGGACCGGATGGTCCAGGAGTTCGGGACGATCGACATCCTGGTCGCCAACGCCGGTCTGCAGCGCGACGCCCCGTTCACGGAGATGACCCTCGCCCAGTGGCAGAAGGTGCTGGACGTCAATCTGACGGGTCAGTTCCTGTGCGCCCGGGAGGCGACGAAGGAGTTTCTGCGCCGCGGGGTCGTCCCGGAGGTGTCGAGCGCGGCGGGGAAGATCATCTGCATGAGTTCGGTGCATCAGCTCATTCCGTGGGCGGGGCACGTCAACTACGCCTCCTCCAAGGGCGGCGTACAGATGATGATGGAGACACTCGCGCAGGAACTCGCGCCGCAGAAGATCCGTGTGAACGCGGTTGCCCCGGGAGCCATCAAGACGCCGATCAACCGCAGTGCCTGGGAGACACCGGAGGCACGGGAAGACCTGCTGCGGCTCATCCCGTACAAGCGCATCGGCGACCCTCAGGACATCGCCCACGCCGTCGTCGGTCTCGCCTCCGACCTCATGGACTACGTGGTGGGGACCACCCTCTATGTGGACGGCGGGATGACCCTCTTCCCCGGCTTCGCCACCGGCGGCTGACCTTCCCCTGATCTCCTCGCGCCATCCCGAGCAGCAAAGGCACGTATGTACACCACGGTCCACCTGCTGGCGGACGCCCCGGCCCAACTGCTTCCGGCCAGAGAGCTCATGGCCTTCACGCTCGCCTCCCACATCATCCTGGTGCCCATGGGGGTGGCGTTGCCGTTCATCACCCTGGTGATGCACTACAGAGGTATGCGCAGGAAGGACCCCGTCGCCCTGCTGCTGGCACGGCGCTGGTCGGCCGTCATGGCGGTGCAGTTCGCGGTCGGTGTCGTCACCGGCACCGTCCTGACCTTCGAGTTCGGTCTGCTCTGGCCGGGGCTGATGGGCAGGTGGGGTGATGTCTTCGGCATCGGATTCGGCGTCGAGGCCTGGGCGTTCTTCCTGGAGGCGGTGCTCATCGCCATCTATCTGTACGGCTGGCGCAGACTGAAGCCGCGCACCCACTTCCTCCTCGGGCTGCCGCTGCCGGTGACCGCGCTGCTCGGGGCGTTCGGCATCCTGGCCGCCAACTCATGGATGAACACGCCGCAGGGCTTCTCCCTCGACTCCGACGGCAACCCCGTCGACGTGCACATCTGGAAGGCCATCTTCACCCCGATGTTCGGGCCGCAGTACTGGCACTTCGTCGTGGCGATGCTGGTGACCGCGGGCTATGTCGTGGCCGGCGTCTACGCCGTCGGCCTGCTGCGCGGCCGCCGGGACCACTACCACCGGCTCGGTTTCACCGTCCCCTTCACCATCGCCGCGGTGCTCACCCCGGTGCAGCTCGTGCTGGGCGACTCCATCGCCCGGTCGGTCTTTCACAAACAGCCGGTGAAGTTCGCGGCCACGGAGATCGTCTGGAAGACCGACACCCATGTGCCGGAGTACCTGTTCGGCCGAATGCACCCGGACGGAAGCATCTCCGGCGGCATCAAGATCCCGCAGCTCGACTCCATCCTGGCCGGCTTCAGCCCCCGCACCAAGGTGACCGGACTGTCCTCCGTGCCGGCGAGCGACCGGCCGACGGCGACTCAGGCCACCATCGCCCACTGGGCCTTCGACCTCATGGTCGTGCTCGGCTCCCTGCTGGTGCTGCTCGCCCTCTGGTACGGCCTGGTCCGGCTGCGGAACCGAAGACTTCCCGACTCGAAGTGGTTCTTCCGCGGCGCCGCGTGCGCGGGCGTCGCCTCCGTCCTCGCGGTCGAATGCGGCTGGGTCACCACGGAGGTGGGGCGCCAGCCCTGGATCGTCTACCAGAACATGCGGGTCGCCGAAGCGGTGACGTCGACCCGCTCCACCAGCCTGTGGATCATGTTCGGCCTGGTGATCGTCGTGTACGTCTTCGTCTTCGGCTCGTTCCTCGCCATCCTGCTCAAGATGCGCACCGGCTGGCGCCTCGCCGACGAACGGCAGGCGGCCGGGAGGCCGGTCGAGGTACCGGAGGCGGACACCCCCTACGGCCCGCGCGCCCCGGTCCCTGCGGGCGACGCCCCGGCCTCCGGCAGCAGCGGGTCGGCACCGGCCGGGGAAGGCCCGTCATGACCGCGGACCTCATCGCTGTGGTGATGCTGCTCGCGGTGGCCGCTTACGCCTGCGCCGGCGGGACCGACTACGGGGCCGGTTTCTGGGACCTGACCGCCGGCGGCGCGGAACGCGGCAAGCGCCCCCGATGGCTGATCGACCACGCCATGGCCCCGGTGTGGGAGGTCAACAATGTCTGGCTGATCTTCATCTTCGTCATCATGTGGACCGGGTTCCCGACCCTGTTCCAGACCCTGTTCTCCGCGATGTGGCTGCCGTTGGCGCTGGCCGCCGTCGGCATGGTCCTGCGCGGTGCCGGTTTCGCCCTGCGCAAGCCCGCCCGGCGTATCGCGGGCCGACGCCTCTTCGGGGCCGTGTTCGCCGTCGCCTCGCTGCTCACGCCGTTCTTCCTCGGCGCGGCCGTCGGCGGGGTCGCTTCCGGACGGGTGGCGCCGGGGACCGAGCCCTCGGCCGACGCCTGGTCCAACCCCACTTCCATCATCTTCGGTCTGGTCGCCGTCGCGGCGACGGCCTTCCTCGGTGCCGTGTTCCTGGCCGGGGACGCCCGGCGCTTCGAGGCGCCCGATCTGGTCGGCTACTTCCGGCTGCGAGCGCTCGGGGCTCTCGCCGTGCTCACCGTACTGGCCGTGATCACGCTGTTCGTCACCTATGGCGACGCCCCCTATGTGTGGCAGGGCCTCACTCATGGCCTCGGGCTCGCCCTCGTCGTCGTTGCCGCGGTGGCCACGCTCGCCACCGCATGGCTGCTGCTGCGTACATCCGGTGCCTGGTCGCGGGTCACGGCCGTCGGGGCGGTCGCGGCGGTCATCATCGCCTGGGGCATGGCCCAGCGGCCCTACCTCCTGCCCACCTCGCTGACCGTGGCCGACGGCGCCGGCGCTCCCACCACTCTGCGCTGGCTGGCGTTGGTCACCCTGGTGGCCCTCGTGCTCGTCGGCCCGGCCGTCGTTCTCCTGTACTGGCTGGACACCCACGGCGAGCTGGAACCTCTCACCGAAGCCGATCTGCGGCGAAGCGGTACGGGCGGCGACGGTGCGGCCGACAGCGTCTGACCACGGTGCGGCGCGGAACTCGCGGTACTTCCGAGGGGTGAAGCCGCTCTGACCGAAGACGAGATTCTGCTGGGCATCGGCCTGACCGTGGCGCTCGCCGTGGGCTCCCAGATCCTGGCGAGCCGGCTGCGGGTTCCCGCGCTGATCGTGCTGCTGCCCGTCGGCTTCGCCGCCGGCGCCCTGACCGATGTCGTCCAGCCCGACCGGCTGGTGGGGCCGGACTTCTCCTCCCTGGTGTCCCTCTCGGTGGCGGTGATCCTCTACGACGCGGGCCTGGGCCTCGAGTTGCGTCATCTCACCGGCGAAACCCGCCGGGTCGTGGCCCGGTTGATCGTGCTGGGTGTGCTCATCACCTGGGGAGCCACCGTGGCCATGGCCCCCGCGCTGTTCGACGTCCCGCTCGCGGTGGCCGTGATGACGGGTGTGATCCTCGTCGTGTCCGGGCCGACCGTCGTCGGTCCGCTGCTGGACCACGTCCGACCGACGGACAAGGCGCGGCGGATTCTGATCTGGGAAGGGTCCCTGATCGACCCGGTCGGCGGCATTCTCGGCGCCCTCGTCTTCCACGCCATCCTCGCCGGCGGGTTGAGCTCCGGCCGCGGATTCCCCCTCACCGAATTCCTCGTCAGTCTGGCCGTCGGGCTGATCGGCGGCGCGGTCGGGGCCGCGCTGCTGTGGCTGACGCTGCGTACGCTCCGGCTCGGCGAGACGCTCGGCACGCTCGCGCAGCTGGCAACGGTCATCGCGGTGTCCGCCGGGTGCGACATGGTGCGTGACGACACCGGTCTCATCGCCGCGATCATCGCCGGGCTGACGGTCGCCAACCTCCCCGGTCTCGACATGCCCGCACGCCGGCCCTTCTTCGAAACGCTCGTCCAGCTGATCATCGGCCTGCTGTTCATCTCCATCTCGGCGACGGTGACCCCGGCGTCCGTCGTCCCCGTGCTGCTGCCGTCCCTCGCCCTGGTCGCCGCCCTCGTCCTGGTCGTGCGACCGCTGGTCGCCTTCCTCTCCACCGTCAGAACCGACCTCGGCTCCGGAGAACGGGCCTTCATCGGCTGGATGGCGCCCCGCGGCATCGTCGCCGCCTCCACGGCATCGGCGTTCTCGGCCACCCTTGTCGACAAGGGGCTGAACGGGGCCTCCAAGATCCTTCCGATCACCTTCCTGGTGATCGTGGGAACCGTCCTGCTGTACGCGCTGACGGCCGCCCCGGTGGCCGCGCGGCTGGGCGTCATCAGGTCCGCGCGCACCAGGCCCCTGCTGGTGGGCGGCGACCCCTGGGTGATCGGCCTGGGACGGACGCTGCGCTCCGCCGGGCTCGACGTGCTGATGTGGGCCGGTCTCGAGGCACAGCGGGAACAGATCAGAGAGGCGGGTATCGAGCTGGCCTCCGGGGAACTGCTGGCCACCGCCGCCGACCCCAAGGCGCGGCTGGAGGGAGTCACGGCGGTCTTCCTGCTCACCGACGACGACGACTTCAACGCCCTCGCCTCGGTCATGGTGCAGGACAGTGTCGAGGGCCCGGTCTACCGGGTCGGCCCGCCGCACGACAGCCACGGCGTCGTCGCGCCCTACACCGGCGGCGACATCCTCTTCGGCAGGTCACTCGTCCGGCACACCCTGGCGGCCAGGTACGAGCAGGGCGTCCGCTTCCTCGTACAGCCCGCCTCCGAGCCGCTCCCGCCGGAGCACGACACGCTGTTCGTCGTACGGGCCAACGGCCGGCTGGACCCGGTCACCGAGGCACATACGGTCACCTTGCAGCAAGGCGACACCGTGGTACTCCTCGGCCCTTTCCCGCCGGGCCCGGCGACGTCCGCCCCCGGCGGCGACGTACGCGCCGGGCATTGACCGTCAGCCGCCGGCGTTCGGCCGGTCCCCGGTCGGCACCGCCGTGGCGGGAGCCGCTGTACCGAGCGGGATCGAAGTCGCCACCTGAGGCGTCCGTTTCAAGGTCGCGTCCAGCGTGATGGCCGCGTCGATCAGTGCCAGATGAGTGAACGCCTGTGGGAAATTGCCCAGTTGTCGCCCCGTCAGGTCGATCTCCTCGGAGTACAGGCCGAGATGGTTGGCGTACGTCAGCATCTTCTCCAGCACGAGCCTGGCCTGATCGGTCCGCCCGGCCCGTGCCAGTGCGTCGACGTACATGAACGTGCACAGGGAGAAGGTCCCTTCGGAGCCGCGCAGCCCGTCGGGCGACGCCTCGGGGTTGTACCGGTAGACCAGGCTGTCGGTGACCAGCTCCCGGTCCATCGCGTCCAGCGTGGACTTCCACATCGGGTCGTCGGGGGTGATGAAGCCCACCGTCGGCATCCGCAGCAGCGAGGAGTCGAGCACATCGCTGCCGTAGTGCTGGACGAAGGCCTTGCGCTGCGGGTCCCAGCCCTTGGCCAGGATCTGGTCGTAGATCTTGTCGCGCTCACTGCTCCAGCGGACGATCGCGGCCGGCCGGCCGCTGGCGGCCGCGAGCCGCAGCGCCCGGTCGAAGGCGACCCAGGACATCACCCTGCCGTAGGTGAAGTTCTTGCGGCCGCCCCGGGTCTCCCACAGGCCCTCCCCTGCCTGGTCCCAGTGATCGGTGAGCCAGTCGAGGATCGTGTGCAGCGAGGTCCAGCCCCGGTGGTCCAGCTGGATTCCGCGCTGGTGGGCGAAGAAGATGCTGTCCAGGGCCTCGCCGTAGATGTCCAGTTGCAGCTGGGTCGCGGCGCCGTTGCCGATGCGCACAGGGGCCGAGCGCTGGTACCCCTCCCAGTGCTCCAGGGTCTCCTCGACGAGGTCGGACGAGCCGTCGACCCGGTACATGATGTTCAGCGGTCCCGTGTCACCGTCGCTGCCGGCCTTCTCCTTCACCCGGTCGCGCAGCCAGCCGATGAACGCGGTCGCCTCCTCCTTGAACCCCAGCCCCAGCAGGGCGTACACGGAGAACGAGGCGTCGCGGATCCAGGTGAACCGGTAGTCCCAGTTGCGCTCGCCGCCGAGTTGCTCCGGCAGCCCCGCCGTCGGGGCCGCCACCAGGGCGCCGCTGGGCGCGTACGTCATCAGCTTCAGCGTCACGGCGGAGCGCTCCACCGCCTCCCGCCACCGGCCCGAGTACCGGGACTGGCCGAGCCAGGACCGCCAGTACCGGACGGTGTCGTCGAAGAGCTGCTCGAACTCGGTGAGGCGGATCTCGCGCGGCGGTCCGCCGGCGGACGACTCCATGATCAGGCCCCGCTGGTCACCTGCCTGCAGGGTCAGCGAGAAGTGCAGATCCTCCTCGCCCGTAAGGGAGTTCACCAGTCGCTTGTCCCCCGGTTCGCGGACCGCGTGGACGGTCAGCTCCATATCGTCCGCGGCGAACACCGCTCCGTGGTCGGTGATGTGCAGCTTGTGCGGCTTGCGGCCGTAGTCGAAGCGGGGGGCGATGCGGATCTCGAAGGTCATGCTGCCGCGCACGCAGCGGAGCATGCGGACCAGACGGTGACGAGGGGTGGCCGTCCGCCCGGTCACCGGCATGAAGTCGACCACCTCGCCGGCGCCCGCCTCGGTCATGAACCGGGTCACCAGAACCGCGGTGTCGGGAAAGTACAACTGCTTGGTCGCGTAGGTCTTCTGCGCCGGGGAGACCGAGAAATGCCCGCCCTTCTCACGGTCCAGCAGGGCGCCGAACACACTTGGCGAGTCGAAGCGCGGACAGCAGAACCAGTCGATCGTCCCGTCGGTGGTCACCAGCGCCGCGGTCTGCAGATCGCCGATCAGGCCGTGATTCTCGATCAGCGGGTAGTCGTCCATCGCGAGCCCCTTCCTGCCCGGGCCGAAAAACGCACGGCCTGCACGACCCCCCAGGTACGGCTCGGCGGCATCACGGAGATCAACCGCCCTACGCCGTCGCGCCGATCCGGTGCCACCCGGACAGCTTAAGCAAGGAAATCGCCACGGGCCTGCCGAGCAAGGCGGGGCCGGGCCCTTGAGCGGCGGAAACACGGCGCGGGGCCGGAAGTGCGCACGACCTGGAAGCCCGGACAGCGTCCCGTTTCCTGCGCCCGCCGGGGTACGGCGTTAGCGTGGATCCGAAGGCCGCATTCCAGAGCTCACCCCGGGAGGGTGCCCCGTGCTGTGGAGTCCTGCGCCGGTGCCCGGGAGGGGAACGGTCCGCGGGTGCGGACGATGATGTCCTGGGCGTCCGCGTTCCGGCTGCGGCAGTACGCCAAAGCCAGCCTGTGGATCGTCCCGCTGTTCGGACTCGTACTCGGGGTGATTCTCGCCGAGTGTGCGATGGCCGCGGAGAGAACGGGCCGGCTGTCGGTGAACTGGCAGTATTCCGCGACCACGGCCAGCGGTGTGCTCACCGCCATCGTCGGGGCCATGGTCGCCCTGCTCGGATTCGTCGTGACCATCGGCGTTCTCGTCGTCCAGCAGGCCACCGGAACGCTGTCCCCGCGATACATGCGCCTGTGGTACCGGGACCGCCTGCAGAAGGCCGTGCTGGCCACCTTCACCGGGACGTTCGCGTTCGCCTTCTCCCTGCTGCGCAGGATCGAGTCGGACTCCGTCCCCGACCTGGGAGTCACCCTCGCCGGGGTGGCCGTCTCCGTCAGCCTGCTGCTTCTGCTGGTCTACCTCAACCGGTTCACCCACAACCTCCGCCCGGTGGCCATCGCCGACCTGGTCGGTCGCATGGGGACGAAGGTCCTCACCCGCTGGTCGGCCGGTGCCGGCGGCTCCGAGATCCGTGACGACGGACCCGCACCGCGGGGCCGTCCGGTGACAGCTGTTCGCTCCCGAGACGGCGGAGTCATCCAGGCGATCAACGTAGTCGGGCTGACGGCGGCCGCGGCGCGCCACGACTGCACGTTCGTCGTGACCCACCAGGTCGGGGACTTCGTACCGCCCGGCGCCACCATCGTCGAGGTTCACGGGGGGACCTCGGCACCCGATCCGCGGCTGGTGACCGGCCTCGTCGCCCTCGGCACCGAGCGGACCATCGAGCAGGATCCCGCCTTCGCTCTGCGTGTGCTCGTCGACATCGCCATCCGTGCGCTCTCCCCGGCCGTGAACGACCCCACGACCGCCGTCCAGGTGCTGAATCACATCGAGGCGTTTCTCCACATCGCCGGCAGGACCGGGCTCTCTCGCCGCCACGTGCTCGGCGACGACCGTGGCCGCCCGCGACTGGTGGTGCCCGGCCGGGTCTGGGAGGACTACCTCCAGCTCGCCGTCACCGAGATCCGTGAGTACGGGGCGGGGGCCACTCAGATCTGCCGGCGGCTCCGCGCGCTGCTGGAGGGGCTGCTCGACACCCTGCCGGCCGAGCACCTGCCGGCGGTCCGCACGGAACTCGGGCTCCTCGACGAATCGGTCGAGCGGGAGTTCACCGACCCCTTCCGCCGCGCCACTGCGCGGACGGGCGACAGCCAGGGCATCGGCGGCGGGCAGCGTCCGAAGGACGCACCGCCCGGATGAACGCGTACCTGCGGAAGCGAGCCTTCCCGAGCGGACCGCACCGCCCACTACAGTCCGGCATGCTCCCGAAGTTCCTGCCGCGGATGGTGCCGAGGCTGGTTTGCCGCCGTCGCCGGGGGAGTGAACCGCGGGCTGTCACTGACCGAGCCCGCACCGGGTACACCGTCAGCCGGTCGCCCGACACCCGTCCTTCGGCACTTTGCTGCGCCCTGCTGCCGGCGCCGGCCGGTAGGAGGGGGGCCGGAGCCTATGGGTTGACCTCCGGCAGGTCGTCCGCAGCCGTCACGGCGCTCATGCCTGCCGCTTGGCGTCGATCTCGGCGATCAGGGCCTCGATGCGCTTCTTGATCTCGTCGCGGATGGGGCGTACGGACTCGACGCCCTTGCCGGCCGGGTCCTCCAGCGCCCAGTCCAGGTACCTCTTGCCCGGGAAGACCGGGCAGGCGTCGCCGCAGCCCATCGTGATGACGTAGTCGGACGCCTGGACGGCCTCGGTGGTCAACACCTTCGGCCGCTGTGCGGAGATGTCGATGCCGACCTCCTCCATCGCCTCGACCGCGGCCGGGTTGACCTGCTCGGCGGGCAGCGACCCGGCCGAGCGGACCTCGACACGGTCACCGGCGAGGTGGGAGAGGAATCCGGCGGCCATCTGCGAGCGGCCGGCGTTGTGGACACAGACGAACAGCACGGACGCGGCGGGGGTGGAGGGCATCAGTTCTTCCCTTGACGAGATCGTTCAACAGGCGGGAGTGCGGGGGGCGTTCAGGTGTCCGCAAGGGAGCCGAGCAGCTCGTTGATGTAGGTATCGACCGAGGCGCGCCGCGCCGACGGTCAGAGGTTCATCGGGAAGGAGGGGGAGCGGGAACCACGGAGAAAAGACCTGACGCCTGGTGACTGAGGCGGACATGGGAACCCCTTCGACGGCTCCTACGGATCAGCCCGGATTGGTATCAGTACCGGGTGATGTGACACTATCAGCCCATGATGACGTCAGTCGACACTGAACTGATCCGGGTGCTGGCCGACCCGCTCAGGCTTCGGATCGTGACCCTGCTCGCCAAGGAGACGCTCTGCACCACGCACCTGGTCGAGGAGACCGGTGCCAGGCAGACCAACCTCTCCAACCACCTGAAGGTGCTGCGCGAGGCGGGTGTCGTCGAGACCGAGCCGTGCGGGCGCTTCACCTATTACCGGCTCCGCCCGGACGTCATCGAACAGCTCGCCGGTCAATTCGCCGACCTCGCGGAGACCGCGCGCGCCACCGCCGAAGCGAACCTCAAGCGGTCCTGTCCCTGATCCCGTCACCTGACGCGACCGCACCGAGGAGTTCTGTTGACCGTCACCCGGGCCGCCGCCGGCCACGAGAACGCAGCGCAGTCCGCCGTACCCGCCGCCGGGTCCCGGCCCGCGCCGGGAGCCACGCGGCCCCGCACGCCCCTGGTCGCCCGGGCCGCCGCCGAACTGGTCGGCACCGCAGCGCTGGCCGCGGTCGTGGTCGGATCCGGCATCCAGGCCACCGAACTGACCCAGGACGTGGGCCTGCAGCTCCTGGCCAACTCCCTCGCCACCGTCTTCGGGCTCGGCGTCCTGATCGCCCTCCTCGGCCCAGTCTCCGGCGCGCACTTCAACCCGGCCGTCACCCTGGCCGAGTGGTGGACGGCCCGCCGTGGCGGCGCGGGAGTCACCGGCCGCGAGGCGGCCGTGTACGTGCCGGCGCAGACAGCAGGGGCGATCGCGGGCGCCGTCCTGGCCGATGCGATGTTCGGCGAGCCCCTGGTGAAGTGGTCCACGCACGACCGTTCCGCCGGGAGCCTGCTGCTGGGCGAGGTGGTCGCCACCGCGGGACTCATCCTGCTGATCTTCGGGCTGGCCCGCACCGACCGGCTCCGCTTCGCCCCGGTCGCTGTCGCCTCCTACATCGGCGCCGCCTACTGGTTCACCTCGTCCACCTCGTTCGCCAACCCGGCGGTGACGATCGGCCGCGCGTTCACCGACACGTTCGCGGGCATCGCCCCCACCTCGGTCCCCGGCTTCATCGGCGCGCAGCTCGTCGGCGCCGTACTCGGACTGGCGCTGGTGGCGCTCATCTTCATGAGCGGCAGAGCCGGCTCCCAGCAGCCTGCCGCGTGATGCGGACGACGCGGGCTCGGCAGCGGAGACTGCGCTGTCCGCCGCTACGGCTTTGTCGAGCGGGGCTGGGTCGTCGGGATCCGATGGGTGAAGAACAGTGCGAGAAGCGCGGTGAGGGCGAGGATGGCGAGTGCGGCGCGCAGGCCGTCGAGCCTCGCTTCGGCGTTCGCGTCGAGCGCGGCCCGGGTCACCTCCGGGCTCGTGCCCGCTTCGGCGAGGGCGGTCTTGAGCTGGGCGTCCGACAGAAAGGGCGCACCGCTCTGGAGTTGGACGGTCGCCTGACTCGTGACCTCGGCCGGGACCGCCGGATTCTGCTCGACGCTGGTCAGAAACGAAGCCGTCAGCGCGGCGATCAGGATCGACCCGGCGAGTGCCGTACCGATCGAGGCGCCGAGGTTGGTGACGGCGTTCTGGATGCCGCCGACCTCCGCGCTCTGCCGGTCCGGCACCGCGGACACGGTGACCGACCCGAGCTGGGACGCCAGTGCGCCCATGCCGAGCCCGATCAACAGGAGGGGAACGGTGACGATTTCCGCACCCGCGTCTGTGTCGAGCGCGGCCATCAGGGCCACCGCGCCCGCGAGCAGCGCGAGGGTCCCGAGCCGCACCACCCGCCGCGGCGAGACGTCCGGGAAGAGACGTGGGATCAGGATCGCGGCAGCCAGCAGAGTCAGTGAGAGCGGCAGGATGCGTGCGCCGGTCGCGAGCGCGGACAGGCCGAGTGCGATCGACAGGTAGAGCGGTACGACGAAGAACACGCCCATCTGCACGAGGTACTGGAAGAAGAACATCGTCAAGCCACCGGTGAGCTGCTTGTTCTGCAGCATTGCCGGGTGCACGAGTGGTTCCTTGCGCCGCTCCACGAGGCGGGCCTCCCAGCGGAGGAACAGCCAGATCAGGAGCAGACCCGCCAGCATCAGCCAGACGACCAGTGAGATCCCGAGCCAGGAGGGTGCGTCGGGCTTGGGCCGGAACCAGCCCCATTCGTCCGAGCGGAGTACGCCGTAGACGAAGATCCCGAGCCCGAGGGCGGAGAGCACGGCGCCGACGAGATCGATGCGCGTGCGTCCTTCGCTCGGCGCGTCGGCGATGCGGCGGGCGAGCACCAGGATGCCGAGCACGATCACGACCTCACCGGCGAACACCCAGCGCCAGGAGAAGTACGTCGTCGCGACGCCCCCGATGAGCGGCCCGACCGCGATCGCCACGGCGCCTGCGGCCGCGACGAGGCCGTAGGCGGCGGGCCGGCGTTCAGCGCCGAAGTTGCCGGCGACGAGCGCCACGATCGCGGGCAGGATGAGCGCGGCCCCGATCCCCTCGAGGAACGACCAGCCGAGCAGGAGCACGGGCAGGTTCGGGGCGAGCGCTGTCGTGAGGGATCCGCATCCGTAGATGCCGCAGCCGATCACGAACGCGCGTTTGCGGCCGATGAGCGCGCCGACCTTGCCCCCAGGGATCATGAACATCGCCATCACGAGCGTGTACGCGGTGATCGCGCCCTGGATCCCGGTCACGGTCGTGCCCACGTCGTCGGCCACCGTCGCGATCGAGACGTTCATGACAGAGCTGTCGAGCGCCATCAGGAACTGACCGGCCGCGAGTGTCAGCAGGACGAGTCGCGCCGATGCCGACCTCTCGGGAGAGCCTGACCTGGGTGCCATGGACGTATCGTCCCAGCGACCCGGACGGCGGCTCCTCGACCCGCCACGAAGATACGGAGATCAGCCGGTTGGCGGCGGCGGACCGCGCCGACTCGTGGACCGTGCCGACTCCCGGACCGTGCCGACTCCCGGACCGTGCCGTTGCCGGCCGGCTAGAGGTCGAGGACGACTTCGGTGGCCGGTTCGCTGCAGCAGACGAGGATGGTGCCGGCCTCGGGGAGTTCGAGGGGCTGGGTGCTGTAGGTGATGTCGCCTGCCACGAGGTGGGTGATGCAGGTGTGGCAGACGCCGGTGCGACAGGACCAGCGGGTGGGGATGTCGCAGGCTTCGGCGAGATCGAGGAGTGACGCGTGAGCGGGTGACCATGGGGTGGTGATGCCGCTGCGGGCGAAGGTGATGAGGGGGCCGGTGCCCGGTGCACCGGGTGGTTGGTGCGGCCGGATCGCGGCGGTGGGCGTTACGCCGGGATTGATGGCGGGGAGGGCGCTGAACTGTTCCCTGTGGATGCGCTCGGGGCGCAGACCATGATCGCGCAGGTAACCGCCGAGGTCGTCCATGAAGGCGGGCGGTCCGCAGAGGTAGGCGTCGGTGTCGGTGGGAATGCCCATGGCCGCGAGTGAACGGGCGGTCGGACGCCCCTGGGTGATGTGGGGCTCGCCGGGATGTGGGGCGGCTTCGGCGGTGTAGTAGATGTACTCGTGGGCGTTGGGGAGTTGCGCCAGGAGCGTGTGGGTCTCGTCCGCGAAAGCGTGGTGGGCGCTGTCGTGGGCGGTGTGGATCCAACAGACGGGGCGTTGGTCCCGTGTGGCGGCGAGTTGGTGGAGCATGGCGAGTACGGGAGTGGCACCGATCCCGGCGGAGGCGAGGACGATCGGGCGGGTGCCTTCTTCGAGTACGAACGTTCCGCGGGGGCCGGCGATGTCCACGAGGTCCCCGGGGTGGAGCGTGGCATGGATGTAGCTGCTGACTTTCCCGTGGGGCTCGTGCTTGACGCTGATGCGGTAGGTGCCGGCTGTGGGCGCGGAAGACAGTGAGTAGCTGCGCACCGCGGGGGCGCCATCGCCGATGGCGAGGCGGATGGAGAGGTACTGGCCCGGGCGGGCCTCGGGTAGTGGTGTGTTGTCGGTGGTGTCGAGATGGATCGACGAAACGGTCGGGGTCTCGGGGACGATGCGGGCGACCCGCATGGTCTTGAAGCCCGGCCATCCCGGCTCTCCTCCGGGCTGCCGGGTGCTGGTGCGTTCGCTCGGCCATCCCGGTTCCTGTCTGGGCTGCTGGGCGGCGGCGAGTTCACGGAAGGACTGCTGCCATCCGGGGCTGAGAGCGGGGATGTTCAGTGCTTTGCGCAGCTTCGCAGCGTCGCGGTCGGGGAGGTAGAGCAGTGCGTCGGTGTCGGCGACGCTGAGTTCTTCGGGGCCCTTGCGCATCAGGGTGATCTCGTCACCGGCCTGGACGCGTCCCTCGGCGAGGACGCGCAGGTAGAAGCCGGGGCGGTGGTGGGCGACCAGGAGGGAGGCCATGGCGGGTTCGCCCAGGCGCATGCCGACGCGGTAGCAGGTGACGCGCGGCTGGGTGACTTCGAATTCGGCTTCGCCGATGCGGTACCGGTCGCCGATGCACACGTCGTCGTCGGGCATGCCGTCGACGGTGAAGTTCTCCCCGAAGATCCCGAAGGCCAGGTCGTCGCGACCGAGTTGCTTCTGCCAGTACTGGTAGGACTGCAGCTGGTAGACGAGGACGGCACGAATCTCGCCGCCGTGCCCGGCCAGGTCACCTTGGCCGTCTCCGTCGATGTTCAGCTGCCGCACCATCCGGGGGCCGTGCACGGGGGACTTCCAGGCTCCGGTGTGGACGGTCCTTCCCTGCCAGGAGACGTCCTTGGGCGTTCCTACGTTGACGGACAGCAGCGTCGCCATAGCGGACCTCCTGCGGGCCGGCCGGGGCAGCCCCTCATGGCGCCGTGATCTGTGCGCTCGGGCCGATACTAGTTTCGTGGGGGTGCCGCCGCGATTCCGTGATCACGTATCGAATGGCGCATTCGCCGAGATTCGGGTCTCTTCTCCCCGGGGGCGTTTCCCCGGAGCGCCTCGGCACCCTGTTCTCGACGTCTTGATCGAGATTCGTTGATCCTAGAGCCAGTCGCGGCGCTTGAAGATGAAGTACAAACTGACGCAGACGACCGCCATCAGCAGGATCGCGAACGGATACCCCGCCGCCCACTTCAGCTCCGGCATCGACTCGAAGTTCATGCCGTAGATCGTGCCGACCAGCGTCGGGGCGAACAAAATGGCGGCCCACGAGGAGATCTTCTTGATCTCTTCGTTCTGCTCGAAGCCCGCCTCCGCCATCGCCCGCATCTCCTCGTTCTGCTGCTGCGTCACCAGCGTCGCGTTGACCGTGAGGATGTCCGCCAGCGCCTGGCGGAAGCCGTCCACGCGCTCGCTGGTGTGCGTGACATGGTCGGCGACATCGCGCAGATAGCGCTGGAGCTCCTCGTCCGTGCCGTACTTGGCGAAGCCCGCCATCAGGCCGTGGAGCATGCCGACCAGGGGGCGGGTGGCGCGCTGGAACTCGACCATTTCGCGGGAGAGTTCGTAGATACGGCGGGACACCGCAGGGTCGCCGCCGAACACCTCGGTCTCGATCTCGTCGATGTCGTTCTGTACGCCCGCGACGACCGGGGCGTACCCGTCGACGACCGCGTCGAGGATCGCGTACAGCACCGCCTCCGGTCCGAGCGCGAGGAGTTCGGGCGTCTTCTCCATCCGGCGGCGTACGGCCGACAGGTCCGGGGCCGCGCCGTGGCGGACCGTGATCAGGAAGTCCTTGCCGACGAAGGCGTGCAGCTCGCCGAAGTCGACCTCCTCCTGGGCGTCGAGATAGCGGGCGGCGCGCAGCACCACGAACAAGGTGTCGCCGTACCGCTCCAGCTTCGGGCGCTGGTGGGCCTCAAGAGCGTCCTCGACGGCCAGTTCATGGAGGTCGAACTCCGCGGCCAGCGAGAGGAGTTCGGCCTCGGACGGGCGGTGCAGCCCGATCCATGCCATGCCGTCCGGGTACTCGCGCAGCTGACGGAAGGTCTCGGCGAGCGAGTCGGGCGTCGAGACGCGGCGGCCGTCGCGATAGAGCGCGGCCTGGACGACGCTGCCCTGGTCCTTGTGCACGGGGGAGGGGGCGGGCGGATCGTCGGCCGCGGGGGCCTGTGGCGGCGGGCTCGCGGGCGGCAGCGGGCGGCGGAGCCATTGGTGTTTCTTCGAGGAGCGCGGCATCGCGGGTCTCACCTCCCACCTCGAACGTCTGTGGCTTGCGCCGGTACGGCCTCGGAGCAGGATATCCGGGTCGAATTGCCCTGGCATGACGGGGTGGCGGGCCACGCGTACCAGTATCGCGGACAGTAATTGCGGACAGAAGTTGTCCGCAAGTCTGGATAGCGTGTGGCGCATGGCCTCGAAGACGACGAACCCCGTACTCGGCAACCGCGCGCTGAACCGCGCCACCCTGGACCGTCAGCTCCTGCTGCGCCGCGCCCCCAGGTCCGCGATGTCCGTCAAGGGCGCCGTCGAGCACCTCGTCGGCCTCCAGGCGCAGAACGTCAAGCCGCCGTACTACGCGCTCGCCGCCCGCTTGGACGGCTTCGACCCCGAGGAGCTCTCCGCTCTGATGGCCTCCCACGAGGTCGCCCGCCTGGTCACCATGCGCTCCACCATCCACACGCACTCCGCCGACGACTGCCTCACGCTGCGGCCGCTGGTCCAGGCGGCGCGCGACCGGGAGCTCACCCAGTTCCGCGCGGGCCTGGCCGGGGTCGACCTGGACCGGCTCGGCGCCCTCGCCCGCGAGCTGGTCGAGGAACGGCCGCGGACCATGAAGGACCTGCGCGAGGCTCTGCTGAAGGAGTGGCCGGACGCCGATCCGTTCGCCCTCTCCGTCGCCGCCCGCTGTGTACTGCCGCTGGTGCAGGTCACCCCGCGCGGGCTGTGGGGCAGAAGCGGCCAGGTCGCGCTGACCACCGCCGAGCACTGGTTCGGCAGGGCTACCGAGCCGGTGCCCGCGCCCGACGGAACGGTGCTCCGCTATCTCGCGGCCTTCGGGCCCGCATCCGTCAAGGACATGCAGATGTGGTCCGGGCTGACCCGGATGCGGGAGGTCTTCGAGCGGCTCCGGCCGCGGCTGGCGGTCTTCCAGGACGAGAAGGGCGTCGAGCTCTTCGACCTCCCCGACGCGCCCCGCCCCGACGCCGGGACTCCCGCACCGCCCCGCTTCCTCCCCGAGTTCGACAATCTGCTGCTCTCGCACGCCGACCGCGGCCGGGTGGTGGCCGAGGAGTACAAGGTGCGTACCTGGAAGGGCAATCAGGCCCACCGCACCTTCCTCGTCGACGGCTTCCTGGCCGGCATCTGGCGGCTGACGGAGACCGAGGGGACCGCGACCCTGACCGTGCAGGCCTTCGGGAAGCTGACCCGCGCGCAGAGCGACGCGCTGGCCGAGGAGGGGGAGCGGATGCTCACCACCATGAGCTCGGCCACCGCGCACGACGTCCGCTTCGGGACCTTCAGCGAGTAGACACGGACGTGGAGATGGCGATGGGGACCCTCGACTGTCCGGGGGCTTGGCCCCGGCTACGGCAGCAGCCCCGCGCGGCGCGCAGCCACCACCGCCTCAAGCCGGGTGTGCGCCCCCAGCTTCCGCATCGCGGCCCGCAGATACCCCTTCACCGTCTCCGGCTTCAGGCCAAGACGCTCCGCCGCTGTCGCGTTCGTCGAGCCCGCCGCGACGCAGGCGAGCACATCCAGTTCGCGCGGCGCCAGCGCGAGAGTGTGCTTGCGCGGCGGGCCGCCCGCCGCGGCCGCCAGCCGGCCGCAGACCGCCAGGAGCGTGTCCCGCAGCGTCTGGTCGCCGATCCGCGGCGCCAGCGCGCGCAGCTCGCCGTGAACCTCGCGGACCTCTTCCCACGCCCCGGGGCCGGCCACCGGCTCCCGGGCCTCGGCCAGCAGCCGATGCACCTCGTCCCGTACGACCAGGGCCTGCTCCACATCGCGCGCCGCCGCCACCGCCGCGTCGAAGGTCCGCTCGCCCAGCGCCACCGGCTCACGCAGCGCGCCGTACAGCACACCCCGCACCTTGCGCCGTACGACGACGGGCACCGCCAGTACCGAGCGCAGCCCCTCCGTCGCCACCGCCGCGTCGTACTCATGGCTGATCTGCCGTGCCGAGGGGTAGTCGCTCACCGCGCACGGCCGCGACAGTGCGATGGTTTTCCCGCCGAGGCCGCTGCCCGCGCTGATCGCGAGACCGCGCAGCGCGCCCGTCGCCGCGCCGCTCAGTTCGGCGATCCGCAGCCGTCGGGCATCGTGCAGCAGTCCGCCGAAGGCGACCGGCAGCCCGGTGGAGCGGCGCAGCCGCTGCAGCGCCGCTCGTATCTCCACGGCGTCGGCCGGCTCGGACAACGGCTCTTCTCTCCGGTAGGGGTCACCCCCGTACGGGGGTAGTGAGACCTGTGTCACTGATTACACGATGTCAGTAGCCGGTCCCGCAATGAGGAGGACACATGACGTCAGGCAGCGCGACGGAGAAGTTCCGGGCCGCCCGGGACTTCCTGCTGCAGCACAGGGACGATTACGCGACGGCGTACGAAGGCTTCGCCTGGCCGCGGCTCGAGCGTTTCAACTGGGCGCTCGACTGGTTCGACGAGATCGCCACCGGCAACGGCAGGACCGCGCTGCACATCGTCGAAGAGGACGGCAGCGAGGTCAAGGTCTCGTTCGGCGAGATGTCCGTGCGCTCGGACCAGGTCGCCACCTGGCTGCGGGAGCAGGGCGTACGAGCGGGTGACCGGATCCTCGTGATGCTCGGCAACCAGCAGGAACTGTGGATGACCGCGCTGGCCGCGATGAAGCTGCGAGCGGTCGTCATTCCCGCCACGCCGCTGCTCGGCCCGGTGGACCTCCGGGACCGGATCGACCGCGGTCGTGCCCGGCATGTCATCGTGCGCGAGGCGGACACCGCCAAGTTCGCCGAGGTGCCGGGGGACTACACCCGGATCGCGGTGGCGGACCGGGGAGCGGCCGACGTACCGGGCTGGCTCGACTTCCACCGGGCGTTCTCCGAGCCGGGCCGCGGCGACTTCGAGCCGGACGGCGTCACGCATGCGGACGACCCGCTGATGCTCTACTTCACCTCGGGCACCACGGCCCGCCCCAAACTGGTCGAGCACACCCATGTCTCGTACCCCGTAGGCCACCTGTCGACCATGTACTGGATCGGCCTCAGGCCCGGCGACGTCCACCTCAACATCTCCTCGCCCGGCTGGGCCAAGCACGCCTGGTCGAACCTTTTCGCGCCCTGGAACGCGGAGGCGACCGTCTTCATCCTCAACTACACACGCTTCGACGCCGGCCGGCTGATGTCCGAGATGGACCGGGTGGGCGTCACCAGCTTCTGCGCACCGCCGACCGTCTGGCGGATGCTGATCCAGTCCGATCTGAGCGGGCTGCGCACGCCGCCGCGCGAGGTCGTGGCGGCGGGCGAACCGCTCAACCCGGAGGTCATCGAGACGGTCCGCCGGGAGTGGGGCGTGGTGATCAGGGACGGCTTCGGCCAGACGGAGACAGCCGTCCAAGTCGCCAATTCCCCAGGTCAGTTGCTCAAGGCCGGCTCGATGGGCCGGCCCTGTCCCGGCTTCACGGTGGAGCTGCTCGACCCGGTGACGGGCGAGCCGGGCGCGACGGAGGGCGAGATCTCGCTCGACCTGTCCGGCGGACCGGTCGGCCTGATGACCGGATATCACGGCGACCCGGAGCGTACGGCCGAGGCGATGGCGGGCGGCTTCTACCGCACAGGTGACATCGGCGCGCGTGACGCCGACGGATACATCACCTACATCGGGCGCTCCGACGACGTCTTCAAGGCCTCCGACTACAAGATCTCGCCGTTCGAGCTGGAGAGCGCGCTCCTGGAGCACGAGGCGGTGGCCGAGGCGGCGGTCGTACCGGCGCCGGACCCGGTGCGGCTCGCCGTGCCCAAGGCGTTCATCGTGCTGGCGGAGGGCTGGGAGCCGGGGCCCGACACGGCGAAGCTGCTCTTCGAGCACTCGCGCGCCGTTCTCGCCCCGTACAAGCGCATCCGCCGCCTGGAGTTCGCCGAGCTGCCGAAGACGGTGTCCGGGAAGATCCGCCGGATCGAGCTGCGCGAGCGTACGGCCGAGGGCTCGGCCGCCGAGTACGACGAGGGGGACCTGCGATGACGGAACTCTCGTACGCACACGGCACGGGCGCGACGGCGCTGCTCGGCGACACCATCGGCCGCAACCTCGACCGCGCGGTCGCCGCCCACCCGGACCGTGAGGCGCTCGTCGACGTTCCGTCCGGGCGGCGCTGGACGTACGCCCAGTTCGGCCTGGCGGTCGATGAGCTGGCGCGCGGTCTCCTCGGGATCGGTGTGCGAAAGGGCGACCGGGTCGGGATCTGGGCGGTCAACTGTCCCGAGTGGGTGCTCGTGCAGTACGCCACCGCCCGCATCGGCGCGATCATGGTGAACATCAATCCGGCGTACCGGGCGCACGAGCTGGAGTACGTCCTGAAGCAGGCCGGGATCTCGGTCCTGGTCGCCTCGCTCGCTCACAGGACCAGCGACTACCGGGCGCTGGTGGACCAGGTGCGGGCCGACTGTCCCGAGCTGCGTGCCGTCCACTACATCGGCGACCCGTCCTGGGACGAACTGCTCGCCGCCGCTGGACCAGCCTCACCGGATGCCGAGTTGTCCTGCGACGACCCGATCAACATCCAGTACACCTCCGGCACCACCGGCTTCCCGAAGGGTGCCACGCTCTCCCACCACAACATCCTCAACAATGGTTATTTCGTAGGGGAGTCGGTCGGCTACACCGAGCAGGACCGGATCTGCATCCCCGTGCCCTTCTACCACTGTTTCGGCATGGTCATGGGCAACCTCGCGGCCACCTCGCACGGCGCGTGCATGATCATCCCGGCGCCGTCCTTCGACGCGGCGGCAACGCTCCGCGCGGTCGCCGCGGAGCGCTGCACCTCGCTCTACGGCGTCCCGACGATGTTCATCGCCGAACTCAACCTTCCCGACTTCTCGACGTACGACCTCTCCTCGCTGCGCACCGGAATCATGGCGGGCTCGCCCTGCCCGGTGGAGGTGATGAAGCGGGTCGTCGCCGAGATGAACATGGCGGAGGTGTCGATCTGCTACGGCATGACGGAGACCTCCCCGGTCTCCACCCAGACCCGCCGCGACGACGATCTGGAACGCCGCACCGGCACTGTGGGGCGGGTCCTGCCCCATATCGAGGTCAAGGTCGTCGACCCGGCCGGCGGCGCGACCCTGCCCCGTGGTGCGGCCGGCGAGCTGTGCACCCGCGGCTACAGCGTGATGCTCGGCTACTGGCACGAGCCGGAGAAGACCGCCGAGTCGGTCGACGCGGCCCGCTGGATGCACACCGGCGACCTGGCGGTGATGCGCGAGGACGGCTATGTCCAGATCGTCGGCCGGATCAAGGACATGATCATCAGGGGCGGGGAGAACGTCTACCCGCGCGAGATCGAGGAGTTCCTGTACGGCCACCCCAAGATCGCGGACGTCCAGGTCGTCGGTGTCCCCGACGAGAAGTACGGCGAGGAGATCCTGGCCTGTGTGATTCCGCGCGATCCGGCGGACCCGCCGACGCCGGAGGACCTCACCGAGTACTGCCGCGAACAGCTCGCGCACTACAAGATCCCGCGCAGGCTCGAGATCCTCGCGGACTTCCCGATGACGGTGAGCGGCAAGGTCAGAAAGGTGGAGCTGCGCCGGCGGTACGGCCCCCAGGGCAGTTAGCCCAGTTCCCGGCGCATGCACACCCGGGGCCAGAGGTCCAGGCCGTGCCGGGCCTCCGCGCGTCTGATCTCCCGCAGCCCTTCGGTGAGTTCGTCCTCGCCGAGCGTGCGGAAGCCCAGGCGGGTGTAGTACGGCGCGTTCCACGGCACCTCGGTGAACGTCGTCAGGGTCAGCGCCGTCAGCCCGTCGGCGACGGCGCACGTCGCGAGGTGGTCGATCAGGGCGCTGCCCAGCCCGCGACGGGCTGCGTCCGGGTGGACCGAGACCTGCTCGATATGGGCCGCGCCGTCGACCTCGTCGGAGATCAGATACGCCAGCGGGCGGCCCTCACCGTCGGCCGACACCCAGGCGCGGCCCCGCCGCCGGTAGCGGTCCAGGAGATCGAGCGCCGGGGGCTCGTCGTCGGCGATCGCCGCCATGCCGAGGCTGCGGAAGGGCTCTCCGGCAGCCCTCTCGATGTCCTGGAGCAGGGGGAGTTCGGCGAGTGCGGCCGGTCGGATACGCATATGGGGAGTATGGCCCAAGCGGTTTCAGGCCCCGCAGCCCGCTCCGCCGCCCGTCGGGTTGTGGTGCACGCCGAGGCCCGGGTCGCTTGAGGTGCGGCGTACTTCATTGAGGTGCGGCGTACTCCATGCCGCCGCCATGCCGCTATGCGCCGGTGGAGATCAGTTCGTCCGCCGGGCCGTTGACCGGCTGAGGGCTGCCCGTGAGGTCCATGACGAAGAGCGGGATGCCGAGGCGGTCGGCGCGGGACCTGGCGTCCTCGGCGTATCCCGCGAGTGAGAAGAAGACGCTCGCGGCCGAAATGTTCAGCCCGTTCAGCCAGAGGCATTCGACATCGCGCAGTGTGGCGGGGCGGGTGGACGGGTCGACCTGCGCGACCAGGCCGGGACCCCGCAGATCTATCCCGGACGAGGGCCTGACCTCGGGCTGGACGACATCGCGGAATCCCAGCCACTTCAGATAGCGCGCCGCCGCGGTCACCGCGTCGCGCGCCGTGCGGATGGTGACCGGGCGGAAGGTGGGGCGCGCCGCGGTGACCGTACGGGGGAGCGGGACGGGCGCCGGGCGCACGAACGCGCGTGCCGATGTGGCGGCCGGCGACGCGGGGAGCGGGGCGCTCACCGGGCGGACGGGGATGCGCAGCACGGTGCCGCAGGGGCAGCCGAGTTCCGGCTGCGGCCACTGGTCCTGGCGGCCGCACTCCTGGCATCTGACCGTCACCCAGTCGTCCGTCCAGGTGCGGTGAGTGATCCGTTCCGGGGGAGCGCCGCGCAGCATCGGCGGGGCGAGCGGGGCGCCGCACGCGCACGGGTACGGCGTCGGTGCGTACAGGTGGTCGCGGCTGCAGACCGGACAGCGCACCGGCACGGTCTCGGCCATCGCGGTCCCCCTTCCCCAGGTGCTCCGGACCATCGTCCACCAAGCGCGAGGCCTTGGGGAGCGACTTCGGTCATCCCTTGACGTCGCTCCGCGGGCGTCTTAGATTACTTCCGTATAGCAGAACTAAACTTCCGCATTATGGAATCGATGCTCTCGATCGACGCGACAGAGAGCCCGACTCCGCCCGGCCGAGCAGGAGCCCCCATGCCTCGTATGACCGCTGCCCGAGCGGCAGTTGAGATCCTCAAGCGCGAAGGCGTCACGAATGCGTTCGGTGTGCCGGGCGCGGCGATCAACCCCTTCTACAAGGCACTGCAGGCCGGCGGGGGCATCGACCACACACTCGCCCGCCATGTCGAGGGCGCCTCCCACATGGCGGAGGGCTACACCCGTGCCAATCCCGGCAACATCGGTGTCTGTATCGGTACATCGGGTCCGGCCGGCACCGACATGATCACCGGGCTCTACTCGGCCATCGGCGATTCGATCCCGATCCTCTGCATCACCGGCCAGGCGCCGACCGCGGTGATCCACAAGGAGGACTTCCAGGCCGTCGACATCGCCTCGATCGCCAGGCCCGTCACCAAGGCGGCGACCACGGTCCTGGAGGCCGCGCAGGTCCCCGGCGTCTTCCAGCAGGCCTTCCACCTGATGCGGTCGGGACGGCCCGGACCGGTCCTCATCGACCTGCCGATCGACGTTCAGCTGACCGAGATCGAGTTCGACCCGGCGACGTACGAGCCGCTGTCGGTCTACAAGCCGTCCGCGACCCGCGCCCAGGCCGAGAAGGCCATCAAGCTGCTCAACGCGTCCGAGCGCCCGCTGATCGTCGCCGGCGGCGGCATCATCAACGCCGACGCCTCCGAGCTGCTGGTCGAGTTCGCCGAGCTGACCGGCATTCCGGTCGTCCCGACCCTGATGGGCTGGGGCATCATCGCCGACGACCACGAGCTGAACGCGGGTATGGTCGGCCTGCAGACCTCGCACCGCTACGGCAACGCGACCTTCCTGGAGTCGGACTTCGTCCTCGGTATCGGCAACCGCTGGGCCAACCGCCACACCGGCGGCCTGGACGTCTACACCCGGGGCCGCACGTTCGTCCACGTCGACATCGAGCCCACCCAGATCGGCAAGATCTTCGCCCCGGAGTACGGCATCGCCTCCGACGCCAAGGCCGCGCTGGAGCTCTTCCTCGAGGTGGCGAAGGAGCACAAGGCCGCCGGCCGGCTGCCGGACCGCGCCGGGTGGGCCGCCTCCGCGCAGGAGCGCAAGGCCACGCTGCAGCGCCGTACGCACTTCGACAACGTGCCGATGAAGCCGCAGCGTGTGTACGAGGAGATGAACAAGGCCTTCGGCCCGGAGACGCGCTACGTCACCACCATCGGCCTCTCCCAGATCGCCGGCGCGCAGATGCTGCACGTCTACCGGCCGCGCCACTGGATCAACTGCGGCCAGGCGGGCCCGCTCGGCTGGACCATCCCGGCCGCGCTCGGTGTCGCCACCGCCGACCCGGAGACACCGGTCGTCGCGCTGTCGGGCGACTACGACTTCCAGTTCATGCTCGAGGAACTGGCGGTCGGCGCGCAGCACAGGATCCCGTACGTCCATGTCCTGGTGAACAACGCGTACCTGGGGCTGATCCGCCAGGCGCAGCGCAATCTCGACATCAACTTCCAGGTCAACCTGGAGTTCGAGAACATCAACTCCCCGGAGCTGGGCGTCTACGGCGTCGACCACGTCAAGGTCGTGGAGGGCCTGGGCTGCAAGGCGATCCGCGTCACCGAGCCCGAGCGGCTGCTGCCGGCCTTCGAGGAGGCGAAGAAGCTGGCCGCCGAGTTCCAGGTCCCGGTCGTCGTCGAGGCGATCCTCGAGCGGGTCACGAACATCTCGATGAGCGGTACGGACATCGCGAGCGTGAACGAGTGGGAAGAGCTCGCCACCGAGCCGGGTCATGCCCCCACGGCGATCCGTCAGTTGGTCTGATCTCACGGCTCTTCCTGCGCAGCCGCGGCGGCCCCGTCCCACGCGGCACCCCCGGGGGTTGACCCGGAGGGCCGCGGATGCGGGCTTCTCCGAACCGCGCGAGGAGGCCTAACGCGGTGGCGTGCCGGTCACCTCGACGTCGTCGAAGAGCTCCAGCATCCTGCTCAGCACCCGGGTGCAGGCCGCCACGTCGGCGTCGGTGAGGTCGCCGCCGACCTGCCTCAGCAGGGCGTGCTCGCGGGCGGTCACGGCGGTGATGGCGGCGCGGCCGTCGTCGGTGAGCCGGATCAGTGAGGAGCGCTGGTGCGCGGGGTTGGGGATCGTCTCGACGAAGCCGCGCGCGGTGGCGTCGTTGACCATGCGCTGCACGAACTGACGGCTCAGCGACTGGGCCCGGCCCATCTGCGGGACCGTCATCGGGCCATGCTCGCGCAGCAGGTCGAGCACCGCGCGGACGCCGACCGAGAGGCCCTGCGCCGGGGCGTCCTGCTCGATCTTGCGCTGGACGCGCCGGTAGAGCGGCCCGATGAGGGCGAACACCTCCATCAGTCGCTCGGGCAGGTCGTCGGGGGAGAGCGGTCGGTCGGTCTCGGTCTCGGTCACGACCACATGATGACACCTTGGTTGCCATGATTCCAAGAACATGGCACCTTGGTTGTCATGACTGAGGACGCGACCTCCGCCCGCACGCCTGTGTTCGAAACCTTCGAGTCCGAAGACGGCCCGCTCGCCTACCGCGACGCCGGCCCTCGCGAGGGCCGTCCGCTGGTGCTGCTGCACACCGGCTTCGTGGACCACACCCAGTTCGACAACCTGATCCCCGACCTGGCCCGGCGCTACCGGGTGATCGCCCCGGACGCCCGCGGCCACGGCTTCTCCGCGAACGCGAGCAAGCCGTTCCGGCAGGCCGACGACCTCGCCGCGCTGCTGCGCCACCTCGGTCTCGACGGACCGGCGGTCCTGGTCGGCATCTCGATGGGCGCGCTGATAGCGATCGACACCGCGCTGGAGTACCCGGATCTGGTGCGCGCGCTGGTTGTCAGTGGTCGCGGGCTCGGAGAGCCGGACCTCGGCGACCCCTGGTCCTCGGCGTGCCACGAGACCCAGCAGAACGCGCTCGCGGCCGGCGACATCCCCGGCTGGCTCGACGCCTTCGTCCAGTGGGTGCCCGGCCCGAGCCGCACCCTCGCCGACGTCGATCCCGAGATCGTGCGCCACGTCCGGGAGATGGCGCTGCGCACGCTGATGAAGCACGGCCCGGACGAGCCGAACCATTGCGTCCCGGTGGCCGACGTGGCGGAGCGCGCGAAGGAGATCACCGTCCCGGTCCTGGCCATCAACGGCGCCCTCGACGCGCCCGGCACGGTGGCGACCGCCGACGCCCTGATCCGCGCGGTCCCCCACGGCCGTACGGCCACGATCGACGGCGTCGCCCACTACACGACCATGGAGGCTCCGGAGGCCTTCACCCGGATCCTGCGGGACTTCCTGCGGGAGGTGTACGCCGAGAAGGGCTGATCCGCCGCCGACGGAGGCTCCTTGCTCTCTCCGGGACGTAGGTGCCGTACCGGATGCCGGCACGAGCGGTGGCCGCACACAGCGAGCGCCGAGTTACGGGACCGTCCGTAACTCGGCGCTCGGGTCGTGAAGTTGGTACCGCCCGACGGAACGAGGCCGGCGCGACAGGTCGTTCGCACCGCCGGGCGGAGTCCGGTGCGGCGGGGACCGCGGCGGCGGCGATCGGCGTCCGTAGTGGTCGCCTCCCTCAGGTCGAGAGGCGGTTCCCGGAACCTTCACCACCGCACTGGCATCGCACGGCCGCCGCGATCCTCGCCTTCCCGTACCGCATGACCACCCCTCATCCGGGTCCGCGGTGCGGGCTCGGCACCCGGAGGTCTGATCTCACGTCAGAGGCCGGGCGCAGCCCAGGAGTTCCTAGTCCTCGCGCAGGGAGCGGACCGCTTCCTCGACACGCTTGCCGTAGTCGGCGTCGGCGGCGTGGAAGTGGGCCAGGTTCTTCTCGATCACGTCGTCGCGGGTGACCTGTGAGAGGCCGCCTGCGATGTTGGCGATCAGGCGGGCCTTCTCGTCGTCCGACATCAGGCGGTAGAGCTCGCCCGCCTGGAAGAAGTCGTCGTCCTTGACGTGGGAGGGCGCCGCGTGGGTGCCGGTCCAGCCCTGGACGGCCAGCGGAGCCGACAGCGCGGCGTCCGTCTGCGCGGGACCGGTGTACGAGTTGGGCTCGTAGTTCTTGTCGGTGCGGCGGCCGTTGCGGGTCGCCATCAGGCCGTCGCGGCCGTAGTTCTCGGCAGACCCCCCGGGCACCGCCTTCGGCGCGTTCACCGCGAGCTGGGTGTGGTTGACGCCCAGGCGGTAGCGGTGCGCGTCCGCGTAGGCGAACAGCCGGCCCTGGAGCATCTTGTCCGGCGAAGGACCGATACCCGGAACGAAGTTGTTCGGCGAAAACGCGGCCTGCTCGACCTCGGCGAAGACGTTGTCGGGGTTCCGGTTCAGGACCAGACGGCCGACACGCCGCAGGGGGTGGTCGCTGTGCGGCCACACCTTGGTGAGGTCGAACGGGTTGAAGCGGTAGTCCGCGGCCTCGGCGGCCGGCATCACCTGGACGTACAGCGTCCAGGACGGGTTCACGCCGCGCTCGATGGCCTGCAGCAGGTCCGTCTGGTGGCTGTTGCCGTCCTTGCCCGCGAGCTCGGCGGCCTGCTCGCTCGACAGGGAGCGGATGCCCTGGTTCGTCTTGAAGTGGTACTTGACGAAGAAGGCCTCGCCCGCGGCGTTCGTCCACTGGTAGGTGTGCGAGCCGTAGCCGTTCATGTGGCGGTACGAGGCGGGGATGCCGCGGTCGCCCATCAGCCAGGTCACCTGGTGTGTCGCCTCGGGGGAGTGCGCCCAGAAGTCCCAGACGTTGTCCGGCTCCTGCCTGCCTGTGAAGGGGTCGCGCTTCTGGGAGTGGATGAAGTCGGGGAACTTGACCGGGTCCTTGATGAAGAACACCGGGGTGTTGTTGCCGACGAGGTCGTAGTTGCCCTCTTCGGTGTAGAACTTCAGCGCGAACCCGCGCGGGTCACGGACCGCGTCCGCGCCGCCGAGCGAGTCGGCGACGGTGGAGAAGCGGATGAAGGTCTCCGTGCGCCTGCCGACCTCACCGAGGAAGTCGGCCCTGGTGAAGCCGGTGACATCGTCGGTGACTTCGAAGTAGCCGTAGGCGCCGCTGCCGCGGGCGTGCACGACGCGCTCCGGGATGCGCTCCCGGTTGAAGCGGGCGAGCTTCTCCAGCAGGTGCTGGTCCTGGAGAAGGATCGGGCCACCGACGCCGGCGGTGGCGGAGTTCTGGTTGTCGGCGACCGGGGCGCCTGACTCGGTCGTAAGCACACGCTGCGTCATGGTGGCGGGATGTGACCTTCCGTGCTGGAGCTGCTGACGGCCCCTGGAGCGTAGATTCGCGGAGAACCAAGCGTCAACAGTTTGTTGAAATGGAAGTTTGTGGTTCCGGGCAGCGGCAGCGCCTGGGCGCGACAGGACAGTTGTCAGCGCTGCCGCGGCCCGGAGATCAGGGGGTGAGGCGATGAGCCCCGGTCACACTCGGGCGACCTGCTGACCGGAGAGGCGCTCGACGGAGCGCAGCAGGGCGGAGTGGTCCAGGCCGCCGTCGCCCTGCGTACGCAGGGAGGCGACCAGCTGGGCGACGACCGCGCCTACGGGCAGCGCGGCCCCGACATTGCGGGCGGCGTCGGTGACGATGCCCATGTCCTTGTGGTGCAGATCGATCCGGAAGCCGGGCTTGAAGTCCCGGTTCAGGAAGTTGTCCTTCTTGCGGGTCAGGACCGTGGAGCCGGCCAGACCGCCGCCCAGGACGTCCAGGGCGGCCCGGAGGTCCACGCCGGACTTCTCGAGGAAGACGACGGCCTCGGCGCAGGCCTGGATGTTGATCGCGACAATCAGCTGGTTGGCGGCCTTCACCGTCTGGCCGGAGCCGTGCGGACCGCACAGGACGATGGTCCTGCCGAGAGCCTCGAGGATCGGCAGCGCGGCGTCGAAGTCGGCCTGCTCGCCACCGACCATGATCGACAGTACGGCCTCGATCGCGCCTGCCTCACCGCCGGAGACCGGGGCGTCCAGCACGCGGACGCCCTTCTCGGCGCCCGCCTTGCCCAGGTCGACCGAGGTCTGCGGGGTGATCGAGGACATGTCGATCAGCAGGGCGCCCGGCCGCACGTTCTCCAGGATGCCGTCGGGGCCGTACGCGATCGCCTCGACCTGCGGGGATGCGGGCACCATCGTGATGACGACATCGGCATCCCTCACGGCCTCGGCGATCGAGGCGGCGGCGGTACCGCCCGCCGCGGCAAGACGGTCCAGCTTGTCCTGCTCCAGCGTGAAACCGGTGACGTCGTAACCCGCCTTCAGCAGGTTCTCGGACATGGGCGAGCCCATGATGCCGAGGCCGATCCAGGCGATGGCCGGGCGGGCCGGCCGGGAAGAATCGAGGGTGCTCATGAGGGTGCCTCTCTCAAAACCTTTGTACGTAAAGTCAGTTGGCGGCGCGGTACTCGGCCGGCAGCCAGGCGAAGGACTCGGCGCTCGGGCGGTCGCCGGCCTTGTACTCCAGGCCGACCCAGCCGTCGTAACCCGCCTTCGCCAGCTCGTCGAGGAGCTGCTCCAGCGGAAGCGAGCCGGTCCCCGGAGCGCCACGGCCCGGGTTGTCCGCGATCTGTACATGGCCGGTCTTGTCGGCGTGGGCCGCGATGACCTGGCTGACGTCTTCGCCGTTCATGGACAGGTGGTAGATGTCGAGCAGGAACTTGGCGTTGCCGAGTCCCGTCGCCGCGTTCACCTTGTCGACGACCTCGATCGCGGCCGGGGCGCTCACCAGCGGGTAGCGCGGGGACTCCGGCTTGTTGAGGGTCTCGACGAGCAGGATCGACCCGACCCGGTCGGCCGCGCGGGCGGCCAGCGCCAGGTTCTCCAGCGCCAGGGTGTCCTGGATCAGCGGGTCGACGCCGTCGACACGGTTTCCGTACAGCGCGTTGAGCGCCTCGCAGCCCACCGAGGCGGCGAAGTCCGCGGCCACCTCGATGTTGGCGCGGAAGCGGTCGGACTCGTCGCCGGGTACGGAGAGCGCACCGCGGTCGGGGCCCGGCAGCCGTCCGGCGTAGAAGTTCAGCCCCACCAGCCGGGTGCCGGCGTCGTCGAGCGCCCTCTTGAGGGCGTCGAGCTCGGCCCGCGGCGGGGTCGGGGTCTCGATCCAGGGCCACCACAGCTCGACCGCCGTGAAGCCCGCCGCGGCCGCGGCCGCGGGACGCTCCAGGAGCGGGAGTTCCGTGAAGAGGATCGAGAGGTTCACATCGAAGCGCTGGTCCGTGCCGCGCTTGTCCCGAAAAAGAGGGGCCATGAGGGGCTTGCGCTCCTTCCGTATTGCGGAAGTTAATTTCTGCTTGATGGAAGACTGCCCGGGACGGGGGAGCACTGTCAAGAGCGGACACGAAAAAATGCCCCCCGAGCAGGGACGACAGAAGCACTCTCCAGACTTCTGTCGTCCCTGCTCGGGAGGCACTCAGGAGTGTCCGGGCGGGGGCAAGTACTACGGGCTGGGCACGGCCCGTACCGGGCTACAGCGCGTCGACGCCGCTCACCTTCCAGCCGTGCGAGGTGAGGGTGAGCGTCATCCGCACCCGGTTGAGGTCGACACGGTCTCCCGTGACCTGGGTGCTCCTGGTGACCTGGTTCACGAAGAGCAGAACGACGGCCTTTTCCGGAGAAGCCGACACCACCGACGCCGCGGGGGCGCCGCCACCCGCCGGCTTCACCACAGAGGCCTTCACCACCCCGTGGTACTTCGTCGCGGTCGGCGCGACCACCGTCGTGGTCGTCTTGCGGTACTCGTCGCGGAAGGCGCCGGTCAGATGACCCACCGCCGCGGCGAAGTCCTTGTCGAGACGCCGGTAGTCGTACGACAGGACGACCGGGGCCGCCTTCTGGGCGGCGGCGAGCGCCTGCACCCTCGCCGTGTCCGACTGCCGGCCGTCCCGGTACTCCGACCCGAACACCGCGACCGCGATCAGCCCGGCCACGACCAGCACGGCGAGCACGGCACTTCCCAGCACACGCCGACGACCGCGCGCCGCGGCGGCCACCGGGTCGTCGGCGCGCAGGACAGGTCCGGCGTACTGATCGTCCGGTTGCCGCGCCTGGCTCGCGTCGTCCGGTGCCTCCAGCCGTGTTCCGTCCGGCTCCACCGGGTCCGTTGCCGCACCCGTCCTCGTGCTCGTCGCTGCACTGCGCGCCGCCACGCGGACCGGTGCGTCCGGTCCCGTCCCGACCCGTTCCGTGCGCCTGGCCGCCGCGCGGGCGGCCGCGGCCATCGAGCGGCGGCCGGGGGATGCGACGCCGGAGCCTCGTCCAGTCAGGTTCGCCACGGTCTTGCTCCTCTGCTCCTGGTGATTGATACGGGTGTGTGCGCGGGCGTGCGGTCAGCCGACGAACTCGACCGAGGACGTCAGCCAGCGACCGCCCTGGTAGACGAGATCGAGCTGCAGCCGGTAGGTGCGGGCCTGTCCCTCGGGAGCGGCGGTGTTGGTCACCTTGCTGTCGGCCACCACCAGGACGCGGGCCTTGCGTTCGTCGGCCCGGGTGATGCCCGCCTCGAGCACCTGCCCCTCGGACACCGACTTGTTCGCGGCGACCAGCTTCGTCAGTTCCCCGGTCTGCGCCGCGAACTGCTCCTTGAACTCGCCGGTGGCACCCTTCAGTACGTTCTTGCTGTCCCGCGCGTAGTGCCGGTAGTCCAGCGAGGTGAAGTTCAGCGCCGACTGGCGGGCGGCGGCCAGGATGTCCTGGTGCCGCTGGTGCTGCACCCGCTGCTCGTACACCTGGACGCACAACCAGCCGCTCAGGGCGGTTGTCACGACCGTCGCCACGGCGAGGGCCGCGGGCAGCGCCCTGCCGCGGCGCGCGGCGCCCATCAGTCTGTCGCCAAGGCGGCGGATCGGCCGGATCGCGCGCGCGACTGGGCCCTTGCTCATGCCATCGGTCCGACGAGCAGCCATTGCCACGAGTCCTTTCCGAACACGTTCTGTTCGCCACCCGTCGAGCCGATCTCGACGGGTGTTCCGTCCGGGCCGACGGCGGTGCCGGTCTCCGGGTCGTACGGGGTGATGTACGCGGCCGGGTCCGCTCCGCCCGCACTGCCGTGTCCCGAGGGGCCGGGAGCGTTCTGGGCGCCGCGGACCGATGTGCCGCCGCGCGCGGTGCAGTGCGCGGCGGTGTTCGCGGGACGCTCCCCGGTGTCCGAGGGGTCGCGCCGCCGCGTCGAGTAGCCCTGTCGGCACGCCGGTGGATCGTCGGCGCCCGCGACCATGCCGAAGTGGGTGGTGCCGTCGCCGGGTATCACGGTGGAGCTGCCGGCGACCACCACCGGGAAGGTGACCAGGGCCTGCTCGAGACCGGGCAGCCGGGCCACCGTGATCTGGCCGCCGCTGATCAGATTGCCCAGCAGGACCGGCAGATGGGGCCGGTTGGCCTGCAGCAGCGAGTTCACTTCCTGTGCGGCGGGGGCGCCGGAGCCAATCACTCTGCGGAGATCGCCGTCACTCGACTTCAGCTCAGCGGTCAGATCGGCCAGGTCGCGCGAGAACGACTTGATGGCCGAGCCCTGATCCGCCTGTGTCTTGAGGACTTTCCGCGAGTCCTCGATCAGCGCGATCGTCTGCGGCAGTGAGCCGGACGCCGACTCGACGAGCTCGTTGCCCGAGTCCACGAGCCGGCTCAGGTGCGGGCCCGTCCCGGCGAAAGCCTTGCCCAGCTCGTCGACGGTGATCTGCAGATCCTTCTTGCCCACCGAGTTGACCAGCCGGTCCAGGCTGAGGACCAGATCCGATGTGGGCAGCGGTACCCGCGTATCGCGGCGGGCGATCGTGCTGCCGTCCTGCAGAAAGGGTCCGCCGGAGGCCCGGGGTTGCAGATCGACGTACTGCTCGCCGACTGCCGAGCGGTTCGCCACGACGGCCAGGCTGTCCGCCGGAATCCGCGACGCGTCCTTGATGTCCAGTGCCACGGACACTCCGCCGGAGCCGGTCAGCCGCAGTTCGCCGACGCGGCCCACCGGCACCCCGCGATAGGTGACTTCGGCGCCCTGGAAGACGCCCCCGGAGTCGGCGAAGTCGGCACGCACGGTGTAGGCGCGGTCGAGAAGGCTGTCGCCCAGCCCGGTGTACTCGGCGCCGACATACGAGACGCCGACGGCGGTGAGGGCGGCGAAGGCGAGCAACTGGGCCTTGACCGTAGGTGTGATCACAGTTGCATCCCCTTCAGCATGAGCTCGGCGAGGGCGAGATCGACCCCGGCCCCATAGCGGTCGCCGTCCCCGCTCCCGTACGCGGCGTAACTGCTGCCGCACACCGGCGGGCACAGTGGCCCGCCGCCGCCCGAGGGCGCAGAGGGTGCCGAGGGGGCGCCCGGCTTTTTGGGCAGCCCCGGCGTGCCCGGCATGGAGGTGGGCAGGGGGAGATCGGGAACCCCCGGGAGCTCCGGGAGTCCGGGCTTTGCCGGGGCGCCCGGCTTCTTGGGCTTGTCGGCGAGGTTGCCGTACACACTGGCCAGATCGAGATCGGCGGTGATCTTGAGATTGACGTAGTCGCCCTTGATGGCGTCCGTGACATTGCGCGGGAACGGATACGTCGTCAGCATTTCCAGGGCGTTGGGCAGATCGCTGCCCGCCTTGTTCAGCTGTTGCAGAATCGGCTGCAGACTCCGCAGGTTGGCGACCACGTCGTCCCGCGAGGCATTGACCACCTTGGTGCCCGTCGCTCCGAGTTTCGACAGCGAGGTGAGCATCCGGGTCAGATTGCGGCGCTGGCCGTCCAGCACCTTCAGGGCGGGCGGCAGGGTGTCGACGGCCAGGGCGATCGTCTTCTTCTCACCGCCGAGTCGTGCGGCCAGCCGGTCGATGCCCTTGAGCGCGCGGATGATCTCCGCACGTTGGCCGTCCAGGCCGCCGAGGAAGGTGTCCAGCTCGGTGAGCAGGGACTTGACCCGGTTCTCCCGGCCCTCCAAGGCCTTGTTCAACTCCACGGTGATCGTCTTGAGCTGGGCCACCCCGCCGCCGTTGAGCAGCGCCGAGAGCGCCGACAGCACCTCTTCGATCTCCGGGTTGCGGCCGCTTCGGGACAGCGGGATCCGGTCGCCGTCGGACAGCCTGCCGACCGGTGAGATGCCGGTCGGGGCGGACAGCGCCACGTACTTCTCGCCCAGCATGCTGGTCTGCCGCAGTTCGGCGATCGCGTTCCCGGGCAGCTTCACCGAATCGGCGACCCGCAGCCGGACCCGGGCGTGCCAGCCGACCAGCTGTACCTTCTCGACGGAGCCCACCGTGACGTTGTTGACCTTCACGGCCGACTGGGGCACCAGATCGAGGACGTCCCTGAATTCGACCGTGACCCGGTAGGCGTCGCCGTCGGCGGCCGCCCCTCCCGGCAGCTGGACGTCGTACAGGCCGTTGAACTCGCAGCCGGTGAGAAGTACCGAACCGACAGCCGCCCATACGGCCACCGCCCCGGCCTTGCGCCGTACGCTCATGCCCGCGCCTCCAGGATTCCGCCGAGCGTCCTGTCGACCGAACCCGTGCCCGACACCGGCTTGGCCGACGGCAGTTTCGGCAGGGATTCGAACAGCTTGGTCAGTTCACCGCAGTCCGGGTTCTTCCCTCCGGCGTCCCCGGTCGTCCTGAGCAGGGAACACAGCAGCGCGGCCGGGTCCTGCGGGGTGTCCGGGTTGTTGCGGGTGTCCAGGGTGCCGGAGGACGGGTTGTAGGCGTTCTGCAGATTCGAAAGGCCGGTGGGCATGACCTCCATCAGCTCCGCGAGCGCGGCTCGCTGGGTGACCAGCACCTTGGTTACCTTGCTGAGGCCCTTCACATCCGCTGTCAGCGCCTTCTTGTTCTTCTTCACGAAGTCGGCCACGTCCGCGAGCGCCGGCCCCAGATGCCGCAGCGCCGCGGCGAGGTCCTTGCGTTCCCCGGCGAGCTGGTCGGCCACCTTGGCGAGGCTGTCGTTGAACGACCGGACACTGGTGTCGTCGGACGCCAGCGCGGCGGTGAACACCTGCAGATTCCGGATGGTGCCGAACAGGTCCTTCCGGCCGTCGGACAGGGTGGTGACCGCCAGCGACAGGTCCTCGACCGTCTGGTTCAGCTGCTTACCCTGGCCCTGGAGGTTGTCCGCGCTCACGCCGAGCAGCCGGGACAGCGAACCGTCCGCGTTCGCGCCGCGCGGGCCGAACGCTTCGGCCGTCGTATGCAGACTGTCGAAGATCCGGTCCAGTTCGACCGGTACGGCCGTGCGGCTCTCGGGGATGACAGCGCCGTCCCGCATCGCGGGACCCTTCCGGTACACCGGCAGCAGCTGGACGTAACGGTCGCTGACGACCGAGGAGTTGATGATGGCCGCCTGGGCGTCCGCCGGGATTCTGCGGCCGGACTCGTACTCCAGCTCCACCCGAACCCGCTTGCCCTGCGGCATGATCTTCTTGACCTCGCCGATACGGACACCGAGAACCCGTACGTCCGAGCCGGGATAGATGCCGACGGTGCGCGGGAAGTACGCCGTGACGCGGACCGGCGACGTTCGTGGCCAGAGCACGAGGGCCGTGCCGGCGACGAGTGCCAGCGCGACGACGAGTGCCAGGCAGCGCGCGAGACGTCCCTTCGGCACCAGCCTGTTCGGCAGGAAGCGCCCCTTCGGCAGGAAGCGGCCGTTCATTGTGAGCCTCCAGTCCGCGGAGCCACCGGAGTGGGTGCGACCAGGTTCTGGATGTAGCTGTCGAACCAACGGCCGTTGCCGAGGGTGTTCGTGAAGACGCGCACATAGGGAGCGAGCAGTTTCACGCTCCGGTCGAGGCTCGCCTGATTGCGTTCGAGCATGGTGACCACCGAGTTCAGGCCCTTGAGCGCCGGGCCGATCTCCTTGCGGTTGTCCGCGACCAGGCCGGAGAGCTGGATGCCGAGTGCGGCTGAGCTCTTGAGCAGCGTGTGGATGGCCTCGCGCCGCCTGGAGATCTCCTTGAACAGCTTGTCGCCGTCCTTGATCAGAACGCCGAGGTCGCCGGAGCGGTCGGAGAGCACTCCGGTGACTCCATTGGCGTGGTCGAGCAGTTCACCCAGGGCCTCGTCGCGCGAGGCCACCGTCCGGGAGATCTTCGAGAGCCCCTTGATGGACGCCCGGACCTCGGAGGGTGAGTCCTCGAAGGTGGTGGAGATGGTGTCCAGGGCGGTCGCCAGCCGGGCCGTGTCGACCTTCTCCGTGGTCGTGGTCAGTTCGCTGAATGCCGCCACGACGTCGTACGCCGGTACCGTCCGGTTCAGCGGGATCTCGCTGCCCGGCCGCAGTTGGCCCGTCCCCTTCGGCTGCAGTGCGAGGTACTTCGAGCCCAGGATCGTCTTGATCCGGATGGCCGCTCCGGTCCTGGTGCCGAACTCCGGGTCGCCCTTGACCCGGAAGGTCACCTTCACATGGTCGCCGTCCAGATCGACCTCGTCGACCTTGCCGACCTTGACCCCGGCGATCCTCACCTCGTCGCCGGGCTTGAGCCCGCCCGCTTCGGAGAACGCCGCGCTGTACGTGTCACCGTTGCCGATCACCGGGAGGCTGTCGGCATTGAACGCGGCCGCTGCCAGCAGCGCGAGCAGGGAGACGCCGACAGCCCCGATCACCACTGGATTGCGTTCACGGAAGGGAATCATGCGCACCTCGCCCGGGCGACGTGAAGCTCGGGAGTGATGACCTGCCGGGTCTTCGGCAGCACGATCCGGCCGTCGAAGTCACACAGGTAGAAGTTGAACCAGGAGCCGTACGAGGCCGTCCCGGTCAGCTTGTTGAGCTTGCTCGGCAGCCGCTTCAGCACGCCCTCCACGGTCTTCTCGTTGTCGTTCAGCGTTCCGGTGAGGTCTCTCAGCCCGGCGATGTCGTCCCGCAACGGCGGACGGGCGTCCTCGAGCAGACCCGAGGTGGCGTCGGTCAGGGCGCCGATGTTCACCAGCGACTCGCCGATGGGCTTGCGGTCGGCGGACAGCCCGGAGATCACCCGCTGCAACTGCTTGAGCAGGGCGGAGAAGCGGGCGCCGCGTTTGTCCACGGTCTTCAGCACCTCGTTGAGGTTGTCGATCACGGACCCGATCAGCTTGTCTCGGCCGGCGAGCGTGCTGGTCAGCGACGCCGTGTGGGCGAGCAGGCTGTTGACCGTCCCGCCCTCGCCCTGCAGCGTCTTGATGATCTCGGTGGCGAGCTGGTTGACGTCCTTCGGGCTCAGTGCCGCGAACAGCGGCTTGAAACCGCCGAGCAGCGCATTGAGATCGAGCGCGGGCTGGGTCCTGGACAGCGGGATCCGGCCACCGGGCTTCAGCCGCGTACCGCTGCCGGCGCCTTCCGTCAGCGCGATGTACCGCTGCCCCACCAGGCTCCGGTAGCGGATGACGGCGCCGGTGGAGGTGAGCAGCGGGCGGTCGTCGGTGACGCTGAAGGTGACCTCGGCCAGCGTCCGGTCCTTGATCGCCACCTGCTGGACCTCTCCGACCCGCACGCCGGCCACCCTGATGTCGTCGCCCTCCTCCAGGCTGGTGACATCGCTGAACACCGCGCGGTACGTGTGCTCGGGGGCGAAGGAGATATTGACGATCGTCGCCGCGAGCAGCGTCGTCGCCAGCACTGTCACCACGGCGAAGAGAATGAACTTGACCAGCGGTGCCGCGGTTTCTGTGGCTCGGCTCACCTTCATGCGACACTCACCGCCGTTCCGCGGGCCATCGGACCGAACAGCAGTGTGGCGACCGCCGGTACCCGGTCGGCGGGAACTCCCATGACCGGGGCCACCAGTGAGCCGATGGCCCGCTGCTCGGCCTCCGTGGCGGACACATTGGCCCCGCCGGGCAGCGCACCGCCCGGGTGCGTCGCCGACGTACCGTCGTTGAGCTTGACGTCCGGTGCGGGCACTTGGGGGTGGGGCAGACCTCTGCAATCGGGTCCTGAGCGCTCTGCATAGCGCGGTTCCTCGCCGGGTCGGTACGCGGGTCGTGGGCGGACGAATTCGAGCGTGATGCGCATCTCCCCGCCTCTGAAGGCCTTTTCGGATGCCGCCTCCTGTTTCACCAGGCCGTCCAGAAGACAGGGGTACTCCGGCGCGTAGCGGGCGAACAGCGCCAGCGTGGGACGGGAGACGCGCCCGAGAGTGATCAGCCGGTCGCCGTTCTCGTCCAGGAAGGCGTCGGCGGTACCGGCGGTGGTGGCGGTCGCCGTGAGCGCGGAGGCCAGCTGGTCCTGCCGCTCGACGAGGGTGCGGCTCGTGGTGACGGAGTTCCGCAGGACGCGCATCAGATCGGGTGCCGCGTCGCCGTACACCTCGGCCACGTCGGCGAACCGTGAGATGTCTTCCTTCAGGGAGGGCATATGCGGATTGAGCTTCTTCAGATAGCCCTCCAGACGGGTGAGGTTGGCACCGATCCGGTCGCCCCGCCCTTCGAGAGCGGTGGAGAACGCGGACAGCGTGGCGTTGAGATCCGCCGGTCGCACGGTCCGCAGCAGCGGCAGCAGATCGTTCAGCAGTTGCTGCACCTCCATACCGGCCTTGGTGCGGTCCTGGGTGATGACGTCACCCGCGCGGATGTGCCGGGCAACGGACCCGCGGGGAGGTGTCAGATCGACGAACTTCTCGCCGAACAGCGTCTTGGGCAGCAGCCGGGCCCGCACATCGGCCGGGATGCGGGAGACGTGCTCCGGCTTGAGGGCGATGTCGAGCGTCGCCTTCTCGCCGTCGGCCCGCACTTCGCGCACCTCGCCGACCAGCAGCCCGCGCAGTTTGACGTCGGCCCGTGGATCCAGCTGGTTGCCCAGGGTGTCGGCCTCCAGCGTGATCCGTACGACGGAGGTGAACGCCTGTTGATAGACGGCGACGGACAGCGACAGCAGAAGGGCGATGACGGCGATGAAGACGATGCCGTACAGCCGCAGTCGCGCGCCGCGCGTCGGGACGAGTCCTGGAATTCGCATCGGCACTACCCCGCAATCCGTACGGTCGTGTTGGCGCCCCAGATCGCCAGACTGAGGAAGAAGTCCAGAAGGTTGATGGCGACGATGGACGTCCGCACGGCGCGCCCGACCGCGACCCCGACGCCTGCCGGGCCGCCGCTCGCGTAGTAGCCGTAGTAGCAGTGCACCAGGATGATCACGACGGCGAAGACGATCACCTTGCCGAACGACCACAACACGTCGACCGGCGGCAGATACTGCTGGAAGTAGTGGTCGTAGGTGCCCGCGGACTGCCCGTAGTAGCCGGTGGTGATGGTGCGTGCGGCGAAGTACGAGGACAGCAGCCCGATCACGTACAGCGGGATGACGGCGACGAAACCGGCGATCATCCGGGTGGTCACCAGGAACGGCAGCGAGGGAACGCCCATCACCTCGAGGGCATCGGTCTCCTCGCTGATCCGCATCGCGCCGAGCTGGGCGGTGAACCCTGCCCCCACCGTCGCGGACAGGGCGAGGCCGGCCACCAGCGGGGCGATCTCACGGGTGTTGAAGTACGCCGACAGGAACGCCACGAAGTTGGAGGTGCCCAGCTGGTTGAGCGCCGCGTACCCCTGCAGGCCGACCTCGGTGCCGGTGAAGAAGGACAGGAAGGCGATGACGCCGACGGTGCCGCCGACCACGGCCAGCGCGCCGCGGCCGAAGCTCACCTCCGCCAGCAGCCGCAGGATCTCCTTCTTGTAGCGGCGCAGGGTACGGCCGGTCCAGGCCAGCGAGCGCCCGTAGAAGGACAGTTGGGTGCCGAGCTCCTCCAGGGAGCGGAGCGGAAGCCCCACGATTCGACTGATGAGCGCCACGGTCAGCCCCTCTGCGGAACGATTTGGAAGTACACCGCGGTCATCACGAAGTTCGTCACGAAGAGCAACATGAAGGTGATCACCACCGACTGGTTCACCGCGTCGCCGACGCCCTTCGGGCCGCCCTTGGCGGTCAGTCCCTTGTACGAGGCCACGATGGCGGCGATGGCGCCGAACACCAGCGCCTTCAGCTCGGCCGCCCACAGATCCGACAGCTGGGCGAGGGTGGTGAACGAGGCGAGATACGCGCCCGGGGTGCCGTTCTGCAGGATGACGTTGAAGAAGTAGCCGCCGGCCACACCGACGACCGACACCAGCCCGTTGAGCAGCACCGCCACCACCATCGTGGCCAGCACTCTCGGCACGACCAGCCGGTGGATCGGGTCGATGCCGAGCACCTGCATGGCGTCGATCTCCTCGCGGATCTTGCGAGCCCCGAGGTCCGCGCAGATCGCCGTGCCTCCCGCACCCGCGATCAGCAGTGCGGTGACGATCGGGGAGGCCTCCCGCAGCACCGCGAGCACCGAAGCCGCGCCCGAGAACGACTGGGCGCCGAGCTGCCGCGTCAGGCTGCCGATCTGCAGGGCGATGACCGCACCGAAGGGGATGGAGACCAGCGCCGTGGGCAGGATCGTGACGCTCGCGATGAACCACGCCTGCTGGATGAACTCGCGTACCTGGAACGGGCGCCTGGGCAGGGTCCGTACGACATCCAGGCCCATCGCGAACAGGCTGCCCGTATGCCTGAGGGCTCCGGTGGGGGACAGGCTCATGCGCCGGCCTCCTTCACACGCACCGCGGCCCGCACCTGTCGCAGCGCCTCTCGTTCGGCGATGGCCTCCCAGCGAGGCGGCCGGGCTATCCCGGCGGTGGGCAGCAGACGCGGAGTCAGCTCCGGTATGCCCGGCGGAGTGGCATCCCCGCCCGCGCCGAGCTGTGCGAGCTCCTGCTCGACCTGGGCCGCGTCCTTCTCCTCCGCCATCCCGATCGGACCCTGCATACGGCCGTTGAGGAACTGCCGTACGACCGGCTCATCGCTGGTCAGCAGCTTTTCCCGGGGGCCGAACATCACCAGCTCACGCCGGAACAGGAGCCCGATGTTGTCCGGAATCTGCCGCGCCGACGCGATGTCGTGGGTGACGATCAGAAAGGTCGCGTCGATCTGCGCGTTGAGGTCGACGATCAGCTGGTTGAGATAGGCCACCCGCACCGGGTCGAGCCCCGAGTCCGGCTCGTCGAAAAGGATGATCTCCGGATCGAGTACGAGGGCACGTGCGAGACCGGCCCGTTTGCGCATACCGCCGGATATCTCGCCGGGCAGCTTCTCCTCGGCGCCGATCAGTCCGACCATGTCCATCTTCTCGAGCACGATCCGTCTGATCTCGCTCTCCGGCTTGCGGGTGTGCTCGCGCAGCGGGAAGGCGATGTTGTCGTAGAGATTCATCGAGCCGAACAGCGCACCGTCCTGGAACAGCACGCCGAACAGCTTCCGCACCTCGTACAGGTCGTGCTCGCGCAGGTCGGTGATGTCCGTGCCCGCGATCCGGATCGACCCGCGTTCGGGCCGCAGCAGCCCGACGAGCGTCTTCAGGAACACCGATTTACCCGTACCCGAAGGGCCGAGCATCACCGAGATTTCTCCGGCGGGCAGCGTCAGCGAAACGTCCTGCCAGATGACCTGGTGGCCGAAGGACTTGGTCAGCCCCTCCACACAGATCTCGACACCCATCCGGTTCACCCTTCAGCCGTGGAGCGGTCCGACATCTGCTCTACGGGGAGGGCGGGCCCGTCCGTCGCGACGAGGCGAGGATTTTTTTACGGGCCGGGAATCAGGGCGGAATCAGGGTGGAACATGAGATGTACGCCGGTGTGCTAGCGGTTCGGGAGCACCGGCGCCACGGACGCGTCCGCCTCCGGCACCTTGGTGGGGAGCGGCTGCGACGGCACGTCCGACGCCGCGGGCAGGTCGGGCAGGTCCGGTACGGCGGGCAGATCCGGTGCGGACGTGAGGTCGGGCACGGCGGTCAGGTCCGGGACAGGGACCGCCGGCACGGCCGATACATCTGGAATGTTCGGTATGCCGGGTGTGGGCAGTGGCAGTTCCGGCAGCGGGGGCAGCGGGGGCACGGTGAGCCCGGGGGCTCCGTACTCCTGCGTCCCGGCCGCGCCCTGCCCGGCATTCGTGCTGCCGGGGGACGGCGCCGCGCCACTCGCCGGCGGCGACTGCACGTCAGCGAACCCCGAGACTGCGGGGACCGCCGGACGCGACCGTTGCGGCCCGTCCGCGTCGTGGACGTACGGCAGGATCAGACCCGCGACCGCCAGCGTCGCCGCGGTCGAGGCCAACGCCACCACCTGGGCATGGCTGCCCTGCGTGCGGCCGCGCCCGATCAGCCACAGCCCCAGAGCGAGCGTGGCGGCCAGCGAATTGCGCAGCGTCCGGCGGGCCCGCGCCAGCAGTGACTCGACCGTCCGGTAGCTCAGCCCCATCTTTGTGGCGACCTGGCCGACGTCCAGATCCTCGGCCTTGAGCCACAGGGCCTCGGCCTGGCGGGCAGGCAGCTCCCCGCTCCGGCGCGCCAGCCATCTCGCCTCGGCCTGGTCGCAGACCGCCTCATCCACCGGCACCGGGGCCGGTGCGAGCAGCCTGGGGCTGCTGCGCACCTCGGTCTCACGGTTGACCTGCCGGTAGCGGTCCACGCACAGCCGCATCGTCACCGTAGTCAGCCAGGCGCCCAGCCGTTCCTCGTCCAGATGAGGGTTCTCGGCAGCGCGCAGCATCGCCTCGTGCACGGCGTCCTCGGCGTCCTCCGCGCTCATGGACCTGCGGCGGGCCACCTTGAGCAGTTGATCGCGGTGGGCCCACGCGCGCTGCCACCGCTCGTGAGCCGCTTGCGTGTCCGTCGTCATGAGGGCCCCTTCGCTCTCACCCCGGCCGGACACGGTGCTTGCCCGGCGCGGGGGAGATTACCGTCCGGTAGCGGGGGTTGTGGAGGGGGAGGCGCGGATCGATTCCGTTCCGTTGCTGGTCAACGCATCCACGCCGGGCAGCCCCGCGATGGGACTCGGGACCGGAAGCAGCGGCGCTTCCGGCTCCGGGCCGCCGCCCGCACTCCTGGAAGGCGAGGGCGAATTCGAGGGCGTGGGGGAGGACTTGGCCCCGCTGTCCCGGTCGCCGGGGCGGTCAGGAAAGGCGGAGCGGACCGGCTGCCGAGGCGTGTCCGACGGCTCGGGCTCCGGACGGACGGCCGGTGCGGAGCCGCTGTCCGGCACGACCCGGTGACCTTCCAGGTAGTAGGCGAACCACGCCCTGACCGTGCGCAGGTACGCGGCGGAGTGGTTGTAGCCGAGGATCGCGCGGTCCAGGTCGGCCGCATCGGACAGATCCCGCCCGCCCGCGCACAGATAGCGCCCCGCCGCGAGGGACGCGTCGTAGATGTTGCCCGGATCGCGGTGTCCGTCGCCGTTGCCGTCGGAGCCCCAGACGGCCCAGGTCGACGGGATGAACTGCATGGGACCGACGGCACGGTCGTACGCGGTGTCCCCGTCGTACACCCCGCCGTCGGTGTCCTTGATGGCGGCGAACCCGTTGCCGTCCAGCCTCGGGCCGAGGATCGGGCCGAGCGTGGTGCCGTCCGCGGTCACCCGGCCACCGCGCGCCTGCCCGGACTCGACCTGGCCGATCGCGGCAAGCAGCTGCCAGCGCAGCCGGCAACCGGGCCTGTCGTCCGCGAGCTCCTCCTCGGCCTGCCGGTACGCGGCCAGTACGGTGGCCGGCAGCGTGCCGCCGACCCGTGCGCCGGAGCCCTCCGCACCTTCGGTGCCGCCCGCGACGCCGCGCGTACGCAGCGGCGGAAGCCGGGTGCGGTACGGGGTGTCACCGGAGACGCTCGGCCCCGACGAGGCCGGGTGGATCTTCGCCGGGGCCGAGGCGTGTGCCGCCGGTCCCGGGGCCTGTGAGGCGGTCAGTGCCGCCATGGCCGCCGTAACGACAGCTGTCGTCCTGACACCTCTGTGCTTGCGCCCTGTCATGATGCAGACCCCTCCCAGTGCCGCTGCAGCGCGGCGTTTCTTCACCTGCTCTACGCGGCACGGGCGCAGGTCCGTCGCACGGAGCCGGACCTTTTCCGGAGTTTTTCCGGAGCTTTTCCGTGCTGGGAGGGCCGACGACGGCGCGGGAGCGCGCGGCTAACGTGGGGGCATGGTGCGACTGAGAGTGGAGTTCACGACCGAGCCGTTCGACCTGGACGAGCCGCCGGCGCACGCCCTGGCCGTCCGCGAGGTCGTCCAGGGCGCGGACCTGGACAAGGTGGACGTCGGCCCGTTCGGCAATACGGCCGAAGGCGGCGCCGACGAGGTGCTCAGCGCGGTCGACGCGCTGCTGCGCACGGCCCTGGACGCCGGGGCCACCCGGGTCTCGCTGCAGGTCAATGTGGTGGAGGGCGAGGAATGACCGGGCCCGCCGACCACGCACTCGCACGGGCGGTCAAGCCGCTGGTGGACGCCATGGGCGGAGAGCTGCTCGCACCCGGTGAAGCCCGCGAGGACGACGTCGTACTCAGCTGGGAGGGTGAGGAGGTTTTCGCCGTGCGCCTTCCCCAGCTCGCGGACTCCCTCGACCACATCCTGGCCGCGATGGAGCGCAGACACGGCATGCCGCTGGCCGAGCTGGACCGCAAGACCAAACAGCAGGTTGTACGGACCCTGGAAGCGCGCGGCGCGTTCACCGTACGGCACGGTGTGGAGACGGTGGCGGCGGCCCTGGGGGTCAGCCGCTTCACCGTCTACAACTACATCAATTACGCCGACGAGCAGCGGGCCAAGGCGCGTGCGGGCGACGAGCAGTCACGGCAGGACGACTGACGAAGGGCGGCGGGACTCGGCTGCGAAAACGACCCCTCCCGGAGTGCGGCACGGGCGCCGACGCCTGTCACCCAGAAACAGCAGCCCTGCGCCGCGGGAGCCGGGCTCAGTGAGCCCGGTTCATCAGGGGAGCCGCCCTCGGTGAGCCCCGCTCACGCGACCACACGCGAGTAAGGTGCTTGTCCACAACACCGTGAACAGGGAAAACGCCGCGAAGAAGGACTGAGGTCGCACCGGCGCGCCCCGCTGTCCGGATGTCCGGACGGCGGCTTCCGGGTTGCCGAGTTTTCAACAAAGTGTTGACGTTGTGTTGCCGGAGGGCGTTAGCTGTCCGCAGCCCGTCCAACGCACAGCGGAAAACAGCCACGGAGGCTCCCGTGACTTCGAGTCCACAGAGCTTGTCGGGGGCGGCCCCCGAACCCCCGGCGGGTCTCACCCGGTTCAACACCTCCAAGGACAGCGCGGCCCTGGTCGCACTGCACGAGGTGTGCGCCAGTTCGGCGTGGGGGAGCAAGCTGCTCGCCCGGCGTCCGTACGCCACTGTGGAGGCCCTCTTCGACGCCAGTGACGCCGCCATGGCCGAGCTGACCGCAGAGGATCTGGCCGAGGCGATGGCGGGGCACCCGCCGATCGGCCGGCCGAAGCCCGGGGACCCGACCTCGTCCCGCGAGCAGCGCGGGATGGCAGGCGCCTCCGAGGAACTCAAGGCCGAAATGCTCGAGCGGAACCTGGCCTACCAGGACAGGTTCGGCCATGTCTTTCTGATCTGCGCCACCGGCGCGACCGGTGAGCAGATGCTCGAGGCGCTCAAGGCCCGGATCGGCAACTCGCCCGAGCAGGAGCGGGAAATTATCCGCACCGAGCTGGGCAAGATCAACCGTATCCGGCTGACCCGCCTCGCCGAAGAAGGAGAATGACGTCTTGAGCACGGAGACCACCGCGTCGGTGTCCACGCACATCCTGGACACCAGCATCGGACGCCCCGCCGAGGGGGTCACCATCTCGCTCGCGGCCCGCAGCGGCTTCGACGCGGAGTGGGTCGCGCTCGGCGGCTCGAAGACCGATGCGGACGGGCGCTGCAAGGACCTGCCGGCGCTGCCGGAAGGAACGACCCACGTACGTCTCGACTTCGAGACCGAGGCGTACTTCTCAGACAAGCACGGTGCCAATCAGCAAGCCGAGGCGCAGCAGGACGCCCCCCGCGTAAGGGACAGCGGTGCGTTCTTCCCGGAGGTGGCGATCACTTTCGCCGTCACGCCGGGCGAGCACTACCACGTACCGCTGCTGCTCAACCCGTTCGGCTACTCCGTTTACCGAGGGAGCTAGCAGACATGCCCACGATTCTCGGCCAGAACCAGTACGGCAAAGCAGAGAACCGCGTCGTCAGGATCACGCGGGACGGCGACACCCACCACATCAAGGACCTGAACGTCTCCGTCGCTCTCTCCGGCGACATGCACGACGTCCACTACTCCGGCTCCAACGCCAACGTCCTGCCGACCGACACCACCAAGAACACGGTGTACGCGTTCGCCAAGGAACACGGCATCGAGTCGGCCGAGCAGTTCGGCATCCACCTGGCCCGTCACTTCGTGACCAGCCAGGAGCCGATCCGCCGGGCACGCATCCGCATCCAGGAGTACTCCTGGGAGCGGATCGCCACCTCCGACGCCAACTCCAGGTTCATCGGCTCGGACGAGGTCAGGCACTCCTTCGTCCGCAAGGGCCAGGAGCTGCGCACCACCCAGATCACCTTCGACGGTGAGAGCTGGGAGATCATCTCCGGCCTCAAGGACCTCACGGTCATGAACTCCACCGGCTCGGAGTTCTGGGGCTACGTCAAGGACAAGTACACAACGCTCAAGGAGGCGTACGACCGCATCCTGTGCACCGATGTCTCGGCCGCCTGGCGCTACAACTGGACCAGCGACGAAGACCGGATGCCCAACTGGGAGAAGTCGTACGAGCAGGCCAGGAAGCACATCCTGCAGGCCTTCGCCGAGACGTACTCCCTCTCGCTCCAGCAGACCCTGTACCAAATGGGTTCGCGGGTCATCAACAGCCGCAGCGAGATCGACGAGATCCGCTTCTCCCTGCCGAACAACCACCACTTCCTGGTCGACCTGGAGCCCTTCGGGCTCAAGAACGACAATGAGGTCTACTTCGCGGCCGACCGCCCGTACGGCCTGATCGAGGCCACCGTGCTGCGGGACGGCATCGAGCCGCGGATCCCGGTCGACATGACCAATCTGTAGCTCTGCTCCACCCCCGACGTGTGCGCCGGCGTCAGTCCCAGGGGGAGAGCGGGGGCATCTGCGCAACAACTTCAGCCCCGGACCCGGTCGTCACCCCGCTCGCCCCCGGGTCCGTTCAATCAACTGGGAAGAACGAGGACCCGCCATGGCGGCTTCGCGCATCGTCATCGAGAACTGTTCCGTCGCGACCGTGGACGCGAACGACACCGAGTACGCCTCCGGCTACATCGTCGTAGCGGACAACCGGATCGAGTCGGTCGGAGCGGGCAAGGCCCCCGCCGGCCTGGAGAACGTGGTCCGCCGCATCGACGGCACCGGCCATCTCGCCACCCCCGGCCTGATCAACACGCACCACCACTTCTACCAGTGGATCACCCGAGGTCTGGCCACCGACCACAACCTCTTCAACTGGCTGGTCGCGCTCTACCCGACGTGGGCGCGCATCGACGAGCCGATGGCCCGCGCGGCCGCGCAGGGCTCCCTGGCCATGATGGCCCGCGGCGGAGTCACCACCGCGATGGACCACCACTACGTCTACCCGCAGGGCTCGGGAGATCTGTCCGGCGCGATCATCGGCGCCGCGAGCGAAATGGGTGTGCGGTTCACCCTCGCCCGCGGCTCCATGGACCGCGGCACGTCGGACGGCGGCCTGCCGCCGGACTTCGCCGTCGAGTCGCTCGAGGGCGCGCTGGCAGCCACCGAGGCCACCATCGACAAGCACCACGACGCCTCCTTCGACGCGATGACGCAGATCGCAGTCGCGCCGTGCTCCCCGTTCTCCGTCTCCACGGAACTGCTCGGGCAGGGCGCCGAGCTGGCCCGCCGCAAGGGCGTCCGGCTGCACACCCACGGCTCGGAGACCGTCGAGGAGGAGGAGTTCTGCAAGGAGCTCTTCGGGATGGGCCCGACCGACTACTTCGAGTCGACCGGCTGGCTCGGCTCGGATGTGTGGATGGCGCACTGCGTCCATATGAACGACTCGGACATCGCGGCGTTCGCCCGTACGGGCACCGGCGTCGCGCACTGCCCGTCGTCCAACGCCCGCCTGGGCGCCGGTATCGCCCGGGTCCCCGACATGCTGAAGGCCGGTGTCCCGGTCGGTCTCGGCGTCGACGGCACCGCCTCCAACGAGTCGGGTGAGCTGCACACCGAGCTGCGCAACGCGCTCCTCATCAGCCGCCTCGGAGCTCACCGCGAGGCGGCGATGGGGGCCCGCCAGGCGCTGCGCCTCGGGACGTACGGCGGAGCCCAGGTCCTCGGCCGCGCCGACCAGATCGGCTCGATCGAGGCCGGCAAGCTCGCCGACCTGGTGCTGTGGAAGCTGGACACACTTGCCCACTCCTCCATCGCCGACCCGGTGATCGCGCTGGTCTTCGGCGCGGCCGCGCCCGTCTCGCTCTCCCTCGTCAATGGCAAGACCGTCGTCGAGGACAACCACCTGACCACGGTGGACGAGGACGCCATCGCCCGCTCGGCGCGGGACGAGGCACAGCGCCTGGCGCGGATCGCCGCGCGGGACTGACCCCAAGGAAGTCCGGTCGAGGGGGACGGCCCTCGACCGGCGGCCGTGGGCCCGAGCGGGGTCCACGGCAGCCGTGACCGGGGGGTGCGGCACCGCAGAACGGTGCGCACCCCCCGGGACGGTGACTCGTGTCTTCACACCCCAGAAGCCCGCGCTCACCGCTGCACCATTCGCACCACCTCCCTGACACCCGCGTCACCGCCGACGTGTACCCGACCGGAGGAACCACCCGTGGCCGCACAGCCCAGGTTTCCGAAAGATGCAGTCGCAGCAGATGCAGTCGCAGTAGACGCAGTCCCAGAGGCAGATGCCGTCGCAGTACCGGAGCGGAAGCATCCGGTCGACCGGACGCTGCCTCCTCTGAAAATGTTCACCAGCGGGCTGCAGCATGTGGCCGCGATGTACGCGGGCGTGGTGGCCCCTCCCATGATCGTGGGACCCGCCGTGGGCCTCAGCGCCAAGGAGACCGCCTTCCTGATGGGGGCGAGCCTCTTCACCGCGGGCATAGCCACCCTTCTGCAGACGCTCGGTTTCTGGAAGGTCGGCGCGCGGCTCCCGTTCGTCAACGGGGTCTCGTTCGCCGGTGTGACCCCGATGATCGCCATCGGAAAGGACCGGGGAGCCGACGGCATCACCGTCGTCTTCGGCGCGATCATCGTCGCCAGCGTCCTGGGGTTCGTCCTCACGCCGTACTTCTCGAAGCTGGTCCGCTTCTTCCCGCCCGTCGTCACCGGCACCGTCATCACCCTGATCGGTGTCTCACTGCTCCCGGTCGCCTTCAACTGGTCGCAGGGCGGCAACCCCACCGCCGGCGGATACGGTTCGATGAAGAACATCGGCATGGCGGCCCTCACCCTCGTCATCGTGCTCGCGCTGCGCAAACTGCTGCGCGGCTTCCTGCAGCAGATCGCCATCCTGCTCGGACTCGTCGCCGGCACACTCCTCGCCATTCCGCTGGGGATGACCAGCTTCGACGCCATCAAGAACGCCGATCCGGTCGGCTTCCCGACGCCGTTCCACTTCGGCGCACCGCAGTTCGAGATCGCCGCGATCGTCTCGATGTGCATCGTGATGCTGGTCTGTATGACCGAATCCACCGCCGACATGCTCGCACTCGGCAAGATCGTCGACCGGCCGGCGGACGAGCGGATCATCGAGGGCGGGCTGCGCGCCGACACCCTCGGCAGCGCCATCAGCCCGCTCTTCAACGGCTTCATGTGCAGCGCCTTCGCCCAGAACATCGGCCTGGTCGCGATGACGAAGGTGCGCAGCCGGTTCGTCGTCGCCGCGGGCGGCGGCATCCTGATCCTGCTGGGCCTCTGCCCGGTCGCCGCCTCCGTGATCGCGCTCGTCCCGCTGCCGGTCCTCGGCGGCGCGGGCATCGTGCTCTTCGGCTCGGTCGCCGCCAGCGGCATCCAGACGCTGGCCTCGGCCGCCCTGGAGAAGGGCGAGAACGCTCTGATCGTCGCGGCCTCCGTCGGTATCGGCCTGATCCCGATCGCCGCGCCGGACTTCTACCACGCCTTCCCGAAGGACGCGCTTGTCGTTCTCGACTCGGGCATCTCCACCGGATGCATCGTGGCGATCGTCCTCAACCTGGCCTTCAACCACCTAGGGAAGAAGGACAGTTCGCGGGAGGAACAGCAGGAAGCCACGAAGCTCCCCGCTCCGGCCGGTGCGCACTGAACCGAAAAGGGCCCAAGGGCCGGGTGTCCGCGCGTGCGCACGGGCACCCGGCCCTCCGGGTCTTGCTCAGCGACTGCTAAACGGCTGCTCAGCGGCTGCTCAGCGGTACTGATCTGTGTCGGCGCTCAGTCGATGTGGAAGCTCTCGCCGTAGACCTTCCAGTCCAGCGGCGTGTTCAGGTTGAAGTTGTTCTTCTTGACGAAGACCCGCTGGGCGGTGTCGACCCGGCTGGTGTCCTCGTGCGCCTCCTCCTGCTTCATCGCCCAGACCCGGGCGTCGAGGAAGGCGTTGAGATAGGTCTTCTCGTCGCCGCCCTGGGCAGGGGTCCTGGCCTTGGCGAGAGCCTTCTTGCGGATGTTGCTGAAGCCGGTGCTGTCGCCGCCGTCGCCGTGCATCACGATGGCGTCGTAGTAGATGAACTGGCCGAGGACGCCGATGCCGTCCGCCTTGCCGCGGTTGACCGAGGGGTTGAAGTAGACCCGGTCGCGCTCGTCGTTCTGGGCCTTCTTGAACTCCGAGTCCTGGGCCGCCTTCTTCCAGTCCTTGGTGAAGTTCGGGTCGAGACCGGCGTGTGAGTCGCTCCCGTCGACCTCGCGCAGCGCGGGCAGGTACTTGGCCAGAACGTTCCCGGGCTTGCGGTCGGTGTAGAGCTCGACCAGATCCAGCATGTCGCCGGTGCCGGAACAGAAGCCGATGATGCCGGCGGTGTAGCCGCGGCCGTCGCCGATGTCCTCGATGTACTTGTACTGGGCCTTCCAGTCCAGCGAGGAGTTCTCCGCGCTGGACACGATCTGCATGGCGATCTCCTTCTTCGCCGGGTCGTCGAGCCCGATGGCGGCCGGGGCCGCGGTAGCGCTGCCGTGCTGCGCCGACTCGTCTGAGGTGGCCGCGACGGCGGTGGCCGGCACGGCGAGGAGAGCGACGCCGAGCGCGATGCGGGGAAGGAACCTGAGCGGACGTGGGGCGCGTACGTGGGGGGTGAGCACCTTGCCTCCATAGGGAGTTCGTCGTTCCGGTGTTCTGTTAGGAAGCTTTCCTATCAGAGTGCGGAGACGTCGTACACCCCTTCTGCGCGGGGGAGTTCGGGCCCGCCGCGCCGACCTGCGCCTCAGTCGCGCCGGTTCGGTTCCCCCGGTTCGGCTCGCCCGGTTCGGTTCCCCCGATTCGGCTCCCCCGGTTCAGTTCCGCCGGTTCAGTTGTTCCGGTCCAGAAGTTCCGCGCTGCCCGCCGGCTCCACGCGCGGCTGCCCGTTGAGGCGGTGCCGCTCGATGGAGGACCGGCGGTAGACCTCCTCGCGCACCCGCTGGATCTCACCGATCGGCCGGTGGTCCTCGCGGGTGCGCCAGGGGGTGATCGACGTACCGTCCGCGGCGGCCAGGTTCTCCTCGCCGCCGATGTCCTGCCGCGGGATCGCGATCCGGGCGACGGTCACCCACGGCGAAAGCTGCTCGGGCCACTCCACCGAGGTGTTGTCCACCGGCATCCGCGTCAGATCGGTGTTGAGCTGCACCTGAAGCTCGAACTCGTGGTCGCGCTCACCGGCCTCCGCCACCAGCGTGTTGCGGAACGCCTCGCCGTCCGCCCGCACGTCGACCGTGAGATGTGTGACGGGCGAGACGGGGACGGTCCGCACCTTCGCGATGTGGTCGCCGTACCGGAAGGCGCCCATGCTGTTGTACGTGTACGAGAGGAGGTTCTGCCGAGGGACCTGGGTGAACGACAGCATCGCGAACAGCTCGTCCCACAGCCACTCGTCCGAGGTCTCCAAGGTCCCCCGCCGGGTGAGGAATTCGCCCATCCACGACTTCCGCCGAGCCGGGTTCACCAGCGCGTCCGGCAGCTCGGCGAACAGTTCCTCGATGACCATGTAGTCGTACGCCGTATTGGCGAAGAAGACGTGGTTGTTGATCAGGTTGAGGTCGAAGGTCGTCGCTTCGGCCTCGTCGGTGAGCAGCGAGTCGCCGGGCACCCCGAACATCTTGATTCCCATGCCGCAGGCCGCGCCGAGCAGCGAGTCGGCACGCAGATGCCCGAGCCCGTTGGAGTAGCGGACGACGGCGTCGTACGTCCCGGGCTCCGCGAAGATCCCCTGCGCATATGCCCTCGGCGCGTCACTCACCGTGACCGTCGCTTTCACCAGGCCGTACGTCTTTCCGTGCGCCGTCCTGACCGCGCGGTCCACGCCCTGCCGCTTGACGGACTGCTCGGTGCGGCGGGCGACGTTGTTGACGACCTCGTCCAGCTCCTGCTGGTAGGTGGGTCGCTCGACGGGGTTGTACGTCTCGTACCGGACGAATTCCATGGCGGGCCTCTCCTCGGCTGGTGTGTCCTGAGAGAAAGATAGCCTGCAATTAAATTGTGCACGATGTAACTGGTTGTGACAGTCGCCACGTCGAATCGGCGTGTGAACTGTCAGGGGCTCAGCTCAGGCGGTCGACCAGGTCCCGCAGCTGGTCCCGCAGCCGGCCGGCCTCATCCGCGGTCAGGCCGTATCTACGGCCCATCGCCGTCGGCACCTGCTCGGCCCGCTCCCGCAGCGCCTCGCCCCGCTCCGTCGCCGCCACCATGACCAGCCGCTCGTCCTCCGGCTGCCGCTCCCGCCGCAGCAGCCCGGCCGACTCCAGTCGTTTCAGCAGCGGCGACAGCGTGCCGTAGTCGAGGCCGAGCGCCGCGCCGAGCTCCTTCATCGGGACCTCGCCGCGCTCCCAGACGGCCAGCATCAGCAGATACTGCGGATAGGTGAGCTCCAGCTCCGCAAGGACCGGCCGGTACGCCGCCGTCACCGCCCGGGAGGCGGAGTACAGCGCGAAGCACAGCTGGTCGTCGAGCACGGTTGAGCCTGTCCGGTTCACACCCATGGCCCTATTCTGCGTCGATGCGGTAGCTGTCGCCGTACACCTTCCAGCGCAGCGGCGTCTCCAGGCCGAGCCTGCCCTCCCGTACGAAGACGCGCTGAGCCGTCTCGATGCGGCTGGTGTCCGTGTGCGAGGGCTCGCGGCGGATCGCCTCGACCCGCGCGTCGAGGAAGGCGTTGAGATACGCCTTCTCGTCACCGCCCCGCGCCGGCGGCTCTGCGGTGCTCAGGGCCTTCTCCCGCAGCGTGCGGAAGCCGACCGAGCCCTTGGTGTCGCCGGACCCGTGCATCACATAGGCGTCGAAGTAGATGAACTGCCCCAGGGCACCGAGGCCGTCACGCTCGGCCTGCTGGACGGCGGGCTTGAAGTACGCCCGGTCCCGCTCCGCGTCCTGCGCGGCCCGGAGAGCCGGGTCGCTGGCGGCGCGCGCCCACGCGTCGGTGAAGGGGCGGCCGAGGCCCTCGTGCGAATCGCTGCCCCTGACCGCGCGCAGGGCGGGCAGAAACGGCGCCAGCGCATTGCCGGGCCGCGCCTTCGTGAAGCGCTCGACGACCGCGAGCAGATCGCCGGTGCCCGAACAGAAGCCGATGATTCCGGCGGTGTAGCCACGGCCGTCGCCGATGTCCTCGATGTACCCGTACTGCGCCTTCCAGTCCAGCGAGGAGTTCTCGGCGCTGGAGACCAGCCGCATCGCGATCTCCTTCTTCGCGGGATCGTCCAGCCCGACGGCGACCTGCTTCTCATCGGCCCCCGCGCACCCGGCGAGCATCAGCAGCACCAGCGCGAGCAACGGTCTGAGCACGGACTTCACGGCGGTTCCCCCCTCTCGGGGTCAGCGCCCCGGCCACACCATGAGGTTACTGACGGAGATTGTCTGCAGCCGGGCGGGCCAATCCGGTTCGGGGCTGCGCGTTCAAGTATTGGGGCGGCGGGGCGGCCGTGCCCGAATCGCTCTCGGCAGCCCTACCGACCTGCGGAGCTTGTGCCGCTTGGCACAGTGAGCCCGAACACCCTTGCCCACAGGCGGTGTCGAGAGCTATGGATCGGCCCCAGCTATGCCTCCCATCCCACCTCGCACTTGCTCATTCGGGGGTCAGCCCGGATAGCCTCGTGATCCTTAACAGCAAGGAACATCGGGGGAGTCAGTGTCATTCGACGACGAGTGGGCATCGGTGCACGCGGCCAAGACCAGCGTCAGCATGCGTCTGAACCGCGTGGATGATGTCCCGAGCGGCGGGAAGGGTGAAACGGCTGACCTCAAGGTCAGCAGAGGGCCCTGGACGTCCGCTTCGGGAGTCGCGCAGCAGTTGCACACGGCTGTCGCCACAGGGTTGAAGGAATTGGGCATGGCCCACGAGGGCCTTCCCGCCAGCCTGCAGGGCTTCTCGATCACAGCCATGGCGAAAGAGGTCCGTGATGACTGGGAAGGCCGCATAGGAGACGTCGGCAAGGAGTGCACACGGCTGCAGGGAAGTCTAGGAGCTGCCGGGCGGGAGTTCGGGGAGAGGGAAGCGGACATTAAGCGAGAAATCGCAAAACTCTCTCCGAAGCAGGGATGAGAATGTTGACGTGGCAGGCCCTTAAAGACCTGAAGCCTGAGGAGTTCGAAGCGGTTGCTGACGGTTGGGGGAAAATCAGTGGTCGGGCCAATGCGGCAAAGGATCGCGTCGACAATGAAATGCTTGCCAAGGTTCGCGACACGCAGAAGGGGCAGACCGCAGACGCTGCTGTATCTGACCTTGAGCAATTGAGTCGAAACTTCCAATTCATTCATACTGAATGCGGACTCATCAGAACTGCCCTCAACGGATTCGCATCAGAGATCCGCGGGGCGCAACGGACCTTGAACGGCGCGCTTGAGACCGCGCCGAAGGAATTCAGAATCAAGCCCGACGGGTCCGTCGAATTCCCTCGAGCGTCAGTGATTCCCTTCGGTCCCGGGAAAGGGGAAGCGACACCGGGTACGCCTATCCCATATCTTCCTGGTAAATCGCCGACGTCCGATCCTAATGAGGCCAAGGCGGAGGAAATCGCCGAAAAGATCGGGGATGCCCTCGCCGATGCAGCGGAGATCGATCGGCGGTACAGCGGGGCTCTCGAAAAGCTGAAGGTGAAGCGTGGACTGGTAGTCGATGACAAGGTCTGGGCCGACGCCTCCCAGGACATGCGGGCGATGCGGAAGGCGGCAGAAAACTATCTTGGCGAGGCTGACATCCCGAAGGGGTTGTCGGCGGAGCGGAATGCTGCATGGTGGCGGCACAAGACGCAGGAGGAGCGGGATGCGCTCACCACCATGTATCCGGCGAGCATCGGGGCAATGGACGGCCTCCCGTCCGCGGTGCGAGACGATGCTAATCGCATTGTCGTGCGCGAGGAGCACGGTCTGGCCGCGGTGAATCTCGCCCGACACGAAGCGCGCGAGCCGGAGAAGTACAGCACTCGGTACTTCAAAGGGGAACCCATCCAGACTGTCTCTGGTGAGTGGAAGGAATGGAACGAGGAGCGCTCGCGGATAAAGGACCGCATGCACAGAATCGAGAATGTCCAGGTCGGGCTGGAACGGAGCTCCATAGACAAGGACATGCCTCAGCGGTACCTCTTGGGCATTGACCCCGATGGAGACGGGCGCGCCATAGTCTCTGTCGGCAATCCGGATACAGCGGACAACACCATCACCTACGTCCCCGGAATGGGTACGGAACTGGCCACCATCGGAGCGGACATCAGCAGGGCCGAGGTCCTGCAGCAGGCTGCTGAAAGACAGTCGCCGGGGCAGTCGACGGCATCGATCATGTGGCTCGGCTACGATGCGCCCGATGGTCTCTCGGACGCATCATTCGCCGATCACGCCGAGAAGGGTGCGCCTCCGCTGGGTAACTTCCTCAAGGGGCTTGAGGTCGCGCATGAGGGTGGCGGGAGCAACTCGACACTGCTCGGTCACAGCTATGGGTCGCGCGTCTCAGGTGAGGCTTTGGCGAATGACCACAGCCTCCCGGTTGACAATGTGGTATTCGTGGGCAGCCCTGGCGTCGGCGTGGACACGGCGGATGAACTTGGTGTCCCGACCGACCGTGTCTGGGCGGGGGCAGCCAGGAACGATCCGGTTCCCGATATTTCCCCCTCTCATGGTAATGATCCGACTGAGTCAGACTTCAAGGGAAATACATTCTATGTGGAACCTGGCAAGGAAATGCTGACGGACGGCCTCACGCCGGCGCATTCACAATATTGGGAGGGGAAGTCGCTCGAAAGTATGGTGAGCATTGCATTGGGTGGTGAAGGACAGGCGCCTCCGCCCGAAAAGCCTGATTATCACTTCGATTGGTCGCGTGGTCACGGTTAGGCTGCAGCCAGGATGGATATGCTCAATGAAATTCAAACCAGTTGTTGTCCTTGTCGCCGTTCTGCTCGTGACGGTCATTGGCGGATGCGGTAGTCCGGATGGAGAGTTCAAGATGACAGAGGATGAGGCTGCCGAGCGGGCCGACGAGCTGGTCACCCAGGCGATCGCATCGATGACTCCCAAGCCCCGCCTGGTCGGCCACGATGTCAGTACGCGCCCTTGCTTGGACCCGAGCGACGGTGGTTCGGAGGACCGGGTCACAGTTTGGCGTAGTTATTGGCTGGACGGTGTCCCTGGAAACGCCGGTGTTTCGCTGGTCGAGCAGGCGCGAGACGCCTGGAAGGAGAAGGGGTACGCGCTCGACCGTGACGTGGACAAAAAAGCCAAGTCACCCAGTCTGCATATGAAGACGCCTTCGGACAACTTCTGGCTCAACGCCGTGGCCGGCGACCTGGGCAAGGGCAACGGGGATACTCGGGCGTCCATCACGGTCACCTCACCCTGCGTGCAGCCTGCAGATTCGAAGAAAACCGAGGATGGCTCGGATCTCTTCGGTTCGGCAGAGGTTGAAGGTCGACTCCTTGAGTATTCCAGCAGGGTGTACGACGCTTTGGATCTCCGCGGACGTATGAACGGCGGCGAGATTCTGGCTGACTCCGCTGGATTCTCCGTTCATTCCTGGTCGGTGGAAGGTGTGACGGCTTGTAGCCAGTCTGCTGGGTATGACCGCGTGAATGATTTCCTGCGCCAGCAGTGCTGGGCAGTCGGGGAAAGCGGCGGCAGCGCGGGGAGGATCATGGCGCACAACCCCGGGGATGGATACACGCTTCGCGTCGAGTTCGACCGCACGAAGGAGCGTGTTGACGTTCGAGTCTCTTCCGTCGTGGATGCGTGAGGGCAGCCTGCCGGGGGCGGGAGGCAGGGCAGCAGGGCGGCCTCGCCGCAGCGCCCGCTGTCGCTATGCCGACGACGTGGGATCCCAGACCATGAGGTTACTGAACAGCTCCGCCTGCTCGATCGCGTCGTCCAGAGCGTGGTGGGTGTGCCGCCGCTTGGAGAGCAGTTGGCGCGGCATGGTGCCTTTGGCGACGGCACGGAGCGGAAGCCGGGCCTTGGTCGCGTACAAGGTCTTCATGTCCAGACATCCGGAGTGCCCGAAGGGGCTCGCCCCGGTGAAGCGGATCAGATACCAGTACAGGAAAGTCCAGTCGTACGAAGCCGGGTAACCGCACATCACCGGCTGCGCGCCCTGGCCCGCCTTGCTGCTCACCTCGCGCACCCAGGTGCTGAACTCGGCCATGGCGGTGGCCGGTTCACTGCCCTCGGCAATCAGCCGGTCCCTGTCGAGGCCGCTGACGGCGAGGGCCTCGGGCACGAAGTCTTCGCTGATGGGTGCCAGTTCGCGGTAGAAGGTGTGCGCCTCGGGGTCGGTCGGCGTGTAGCTCGCGGCGTCCTGGCGGCCGGCCACCGCCGCGCCGAAACTGATCATCGAATACGGGCCGGGGATCGGGCCGTCGGCCTCGATGTCGATGGAGATGTAGAGGCTGGGTCTTGCATGACGTGCCATGCCGGGAGCATCGCATCGGCGCTGCTCCCGGCACATCCGGATTTCTTCACACGGACGGCGTGCCGGCGAGGAGGCCGGACGACTGGCGGTGAGGGCTGACAGGCGGGGTCGGCACCAGTGGTCGGGGCTCGCTTCGTTCGGCGAACCGGACGTGAAGCTCCAGCCGCCCTCCCGCCTCTTCCTCCGACCCCGGAGTTCAGGGCCCGGCTGACGGCGCTCGCCGAACGTGACCTTCGGGTGGTGACCTCGGGCCCGGAGCCCGAAATGGTCCCCGCGGACGAACGCCTCCGCGAACGGGCCCGGGCGATGCTGGGCGCCTGAGGCGGTGGGCGCCCCCGCCGCCCCCTCACGCGGTCAGTCCCCCGGCTGCCAGTCGGGACGGCGGCCGCTGAACCCGACAACCCGGTCGAGCAGCGGCGCGTTCGAGGCGACCTCGACGACCGGGCCGAACATCCCGTCCCCGCTCGGGTCGTCCCCCGTCGGCTTCATCAGCTCGTACGACACCTGCAGACTCGCGTCACCGGGGGCGTAGTCCTGGCCGGTGGCGCGGGCCAGGTCCCAGCCGTGGATGACGAGCTCGTTGACGGCGACCCGTCCGGCGATCGCGGCCGGGAAGGTGACGCCGCCTGCCTGGGTGTCGCCGTCCCATGCCCCCGGCGTCGTCCAGGCTTCCGCCAGCTCGTCCAGCCGCTGTGGAAGCACGGTGCGCCAGTCGTCGCCGAGGAGCGGCCGCACGGATCCGGGGGCGGTGTCCGTCGACGGCCCGAGGTCTTTCCGTGCGGCGTCCCGGAAGGCGGTGGACAGCCCGACGAGGTGGCCCAGCAGTTCCCGTACGGCGTACTCGGGACAGGGTGTCGGGTCGTCGAGCCGGGCGTCTTCGACGCCGTCGACCAGCTGGGCCACGGCGCGGGCGGCCGGGTGAAGGTCGGGGGAGGAGATCTGCGAAGTGGTGTCCATACAGTGCAGACGTGCCGGCACATCGAAAGTCATCGCTTCTCGACCGGGTCATTTCATGGCGAGGTGGGGAGCCCTCCGGCCGGGCCCGGCACCGGACGCTGTGGAAACGGGACCGGGCGCCCTTGAATCGGGACCGGACGTCCTTGAATCGGGACCGGGCGCCCTAGAAAGACGTTTCGCGCACGCTCGCCCGGTCCACGGGGACTGTTGTCGCCGTTATCTCCGAGCGGTGCCGGCTGCCCGCGAAGGTCACCGTCAGGGTGTCGGGCGCGCTCTGTGCGGTGCTTGCCGTGAATCCCTGACTGGGCACCGCCGAGATGAGGCACACCCCGCCACTTCCGTAGCGCACGGTGACCGACCCGCCCTGGGACGAGATGGTGTGCACCCCCGAGCCGCCCTCCTCGCAGCCCTGGCTCGAAGGCGTGGACGGCTTGTCCGGCGGGCGGGAGCTTGTGCGGGCCGCGGGAGTCGGCGTCGCGGTGCGGGGCTTCGCGGCTCTCTTGGAAGGCGTCGGGTCCGGGCTGGTGCTTGCGGAGGCACTCGGGGTCGGGTCGGGGCGCGCGGTCGCCGAGGCCCGGGCCGAGGCGGCGAAGTCCGTCGGAGCCGACTGCGCCACCGGCGCGGTCGGCCTGGTCGATCCCACCACGAAGTGGACCGTGATGATGACGGCCGTGACACTGGCCGCCGTGCACGACAGCCAGATGAGCAGGTAGCGCAAGAACCGGGACACGACACCATAGTGGCGGACCCGCTAACGTGCCTGCTCATGGCCTCCGTACTTGTCGTCGAGGACGACCCTGTGATCCGGGCCGCGCTGATCGAAGTCCTTACCGCGCACGGGTATGCGGTGAAGACCGTCCACCAGGGTTTCGAGGCGCTGCGCGAGATCACCCAGTGCCCGCCCGACATCGTCGTGCTCGACCTCGGGCTGCCCGATCTGGACGGTCTCGACGTGCTGCGGATGATCCGGGGCATTTCACGTGTTCCCGTGCTCGTCGCCACGGCCCGCGACGACGACACGGAGATCATCAGGCTGCTCAACGCGGGAGCCGACGACTACATGGTCAAGCCCTTCTCGGGCGGCCAGCTCGCCGCCCGGCTCACCGCCGTACTCCGGCGGTCCGTACCGGCCGCCCATGACGGGGACCGGCAGCCGGTCGTCCAGGTCGCCGAGCTCAGGATCGATCCGACGGCCCGTACCGCGCACCTCGCCGACCGCGAGCTGACGCTGACCCGGCGGGAGTTCGACCTGCTCGCCTACCTCGCGGCAAACGCCGACGAGGTCATATCCCGCAAACGCATACTCGCCGAGGTGTGGCAGCAGCCCTATCTCGAGGACCAGACGGTCGACGTCCATCTCTCGGCACTGCGCAGAAAATTGGGAGAAAAAGCCGCGGATCCCCGCTATCTGCATACCGTCCGTGGTATCGGGATCAAACTGGTCACCTCCCCATGAGACGCGCACTCGCGGGGATCGCACTGGCCGCGACGCTGATGGTCGCGCTGTCCTTCCTCATCCCGCTCGCCCTCCTGGTCCGCGAACAGGCCCGGGACCGCGTGACCACCGCCGCCGAGCAGCGAGCTGCCGCCCTCTCACCGGTCCTCGCCCTGACCACGAAACCGGCGGATGTGCAGCAGGCGGTCGCGGGGCTCGGCTCGCGCGACCAGCTCGCCGTACGGCTCCCGGAGGGAGAGCTCGTCGGCACGCTGCGCGCACCGCGTCAGGCACTGGAACGCGCCGTCGAGAAGCGCGAGACGCTGGCCATGGACACTGCCGAGGGATGGGTCTATCTCCAGCCTGTCGTACTGGCCCAGGACCGGGTGGCGGTCGTCGAGGCGTATGTGCCCGGCGTCGATCTGACCCGGGGCGTGGGGGCCTCGTGGGGCGTCATGTCGCTGCTCGCGCTGGGCCTCGTGGGCGGCTCGGTACTGGTCGCCGACCGGCTGGGCGCCCGGGTGGTGCGTTCCTCCCGCAGCCTGTCGCGAGCCTCGCTGGCACTGGGTTCGGGTGACCTCGACGTACGGGTGGAACCCGACGGGCCACCGGAGCTGGTGGAGGCCGGTGTCGCGTTCAACACGATGGCCGACCGGGTCGCGGAACTGCTGGCCGTCGAACGGGAAATGGTCGCGGATCTCTCGCACCGGCTCAGAACCCCGCTGACCGCGCTCTACCTGGAGGCGGACCTGATGGGCGGCTCACACAGTGCCCGGCGGGTCTCCGACGCCGTGGCGCAGCTGGAGAGCGAACTCGATTCGATCATCACCGCCGCCCGCACCCCGCTGGCCGCGGCCCCGAGCGGGGGAGTTCCGGCGAGGCCGTGCGAGGTGACCGAAGTGGTCGCGATGCGGCTCGACTTCTGGTCGGTGCTCGCCGCCCAGCAGGATCGGCCCTATGAACGCTCCTTCACGCCGCGGCCGACGCCCGTCCGGTTCCCGGAGGACGACCTCGCCGCCGTCGTCGACGCCCTGATCGGCAATGTCTTCCGGCACACCCCGCAGGGCACGGCCTTCGCCGTACGAGTCGAGCGCACCGACCGGCATGTGCTGCTGACGGTGGACGACGCGGGTCCCGGCGTCGCCGATCCGGATGCCGCGCTCACCCGCGGGGTCAGCGTCGGTGGCTCCACCGGCCTCGGCCTGGACATCGTGGCCCGTGCCGCCCGCACCGCCGACGGAGAGATGCAGATCACCCGCGCTCCGATGGGCGGGGCGCGGGTGCAGGTGGCGTTCGGGCTGGCGGGCGCCGACCGCTGACGGGCCCTAGCGGCCCGCCCCGAAGTCCTGCGTCCACCACGGACCGCCGTCGCCGAAGTGCACGCCGACGCCTATCTCCTTGAAGGAGCAGTTGAGTATGTTCGCCCGGTGGCCGGGGCTGTGCATCCAGGCGTCCATGACGGCTGCCGCGTCGGACTGCCCCTGGGCTATGTTCTCGCCCAGCGTGGACCAGGCGTAGCCTGCGGCCTCGACCCGGCTGGTCATGGTGGAGCCGTCGGGCCCCGTATGGGACATCACGCCGGCGTCGGCCATGACATCGCTGTAGTCGTCCGCTGCCTTGACGAGCTTCGCGTTCGACGTCAGCGGCGAGCAACCGGCCGATGCGCGCTCCTTGTTGACGAGCGCGAGGACCTGGGCTTCGGCGCCGTTGGATGACCCGCCCGAGCTGCCGGACCCGGAGCCCGAGCCGCTGCGGGGCGTGGCGGCCGACCGCCCCCCGCTGCCCGAACCACCCGTGCCGCTGCCGCTCTTCGCCTCAACCTTCGGCGATGCGGCCGGTTTCGCCGGCTGCTTGGGCTTGGCGGAGGGCTTCACGCTCGGGGTGGGAGAGGTGGACACGCTGGGGCTCGCGGAGGGCAGCGCGAGGGGATCAGTGCTGTCCGTGCTGGCATCAGCGCCTCCGGGGAGGTCCCCGGCAGCGTTGGTCGTGACCCGGTCCGCCGTGCCGCCGCTCGGATCCGAACCGCCGGTGGCAAGGGTGACGGCGACGCCGGCCGTCACGGTGAGTGCACCCACTGCCAGGACGACATTGCGCGCTCGGAAACCGCCCTTGGGGCGGGCGTGGGAGCGGGGCTGGGGTCGATCGGCTCGGCGGGAACTCATGCGTACGGCACCTCGGGAGGAGTCGAATGAAGCAGGGAAGAAACCCCGGCAGGCGCGTTCGCGCCCGCCGGGATTGTGGGGGGTTGACGAGAGCGTAGGCGCGATCTGGTGCGAGAAGGCCTCTTGCCGGGTCTTCTTCAAGAAGCCCTAAGAAAGCCCTAAGACTCCGTTCGGCTACATCCGGATACACCCCGGCCGCATGACCGCGATCGGTCACATACTCCGCGTGCTCAGGCGGAGAGGAGGGGACGCAGAAACTGGCTCGGACTGCCGTGCCAGAAGATGTCGAGGCTGTCACGGGCACGCGTTGCGGCGACGAAGAGCAGCGAGCGGGCCCGCTGCAACTGGCGCTGCGCGAGTGGCGGTCGATGCTCGACGAGCCGGACGAGACAGTCGCGTGCACCTTGATTCTTCCTGCGTAGACGCGATCTCAGCCGTTTGCTGACGCGATCCCGATGGCCCGGCAACCGCAGTGAAGCCCCACAACATCATTGATAATGTTGGCCGTTGACGCAGATCGGAGCGGGGGCAACGATGACGTTCAACAGTGAGCGGCACAGCTGAAGTCCGAGGCGCAGGACAGGCAATCTGCGCAGATGCGACTCAATGCGGCGGCGCCCGATCCTGGCGGGTCCGGTCCGCGGGCCCCGGCTGATCTGGTGGTGCACCAGGACGATCATGGCCCGCCTGCACACCACTGGCATTGCCCAGGAGTTCGACATGGCGGGCAGCAGCTCGGTCAAGCACTACGACCTGGGCGCCTCCGCCCCGAACGGTGACCCGCTCCCGAAGCCCGACGAGCCGGGGCGTGAGGGCGGGCGTACGGATCCCGGTGGTGAACAGCAGGAAGGCCGGTAGAGGTCCACCCATGAACAGCCGCAGCAATGAATCCTCCCGCGAGCGGACTGCGCGTCGCCGCCTGCAGGTCCTGTGTGCCGTGGTGCTGGCGGTAGTCGCCTGCGTCGCCGCGGCAGTCGGCGTGTTCGCGTATGTTGCCGACGCAGTGGAGTCGGACCAGACCGACAAGGAGATGAACTGCTGCTGGGAAAGCGGCGCCACTCCTGCCTGGATGAGCGAGGAGATCGGCATCCGCATCCCGAAGACGGCTTCGGACCGGCGGGCCGGATACAAGACCGGCAGTCGCTACGACACCGGGTTGCTTGCCTTCACCCTTCCCAGTCAGGAGGCAGACACGTACACGTCCCGGCTGATTCGGAAGGGTACGAAGATGATTCGGAACTTCCATCCCGAGAAGAAGGACTACCGTCCTGCGGCCGCCTTCGCCCACCTCGAGCTGCCGGAGCCGGAGATCTTCGTCGAAGGGCTGCGGCAGGTGAGCCTTTGCCCTGATGACCTCAAGACCCCTGAAGGCCAGTACCTCCGCCGTTGCGTCGACCTCTTTGCGCACGAATTCAAGCCGGGCACTACACGCATCTATGTCAGGTCGACCATCGAGCCCGGCGTGACACCGCCCCCGGCGACCACCAAGTACTAGCTGCGGCCGGCGGGGCACGCCTCGGCGAAGGTCCAAAGCTGCGACGGGAACAAGTTCTGGCCCACCATTGGGGTGCGGTCATCTCGCGTGACCGGGCCTCATGGCGTCGGCGAGTTCTGTGATTCATGGTGCCAACGCTTCCGCTTCGCCACCACCGTTGACCAGCGGCGACGGGCGGACGGACACACGGTGTCGCGGGCGTCGGCCCAATACAGGCGACGTACGAAGTGCCCGCGGCTCCGCGAACCCAACCGGCGGTGAACGCCACGAAGGCCCGCGGGCCGGCACTTTCTCCACGAGGGCCGAGGCCTGCCGTGCACGACGTGGCCGTCAACCGCGCGTTGCCGTCAGCCCCAAGGTATCCAGACTCTTCAGCGACCTGCTGCGGCGCTGCGGGTTGGGCCGGACGGATACCAGGAGAGGAGACCGTGCGCGCCCTTCTAGCCGCTCGCCCCAGTGGGGGAGGGAAGTCCGCCGAAAACTTCCCGAAAGATCTCCTCGACGCGATCGCGTGACGCCGCCGGAGCGGTGTAGTGCGTGGAGCGCACGGTCGCCAGGAAATCTTCCGGCAATTCTGCGTGGTGCCGCTTCACGTAATGGTGTAGTTCGACCGGCCACATCCAAGTGCCGTCGGTGACGAGGGATCCGGCTCCAGGAAGCCATTCGTCGCCCGTAATGACATCCCGTTGCGCCCCCATGGCGCTGAAGATCTCGGTCCCCGATGAGAGATACGCCAGGATTCTGGACTCGTCGTCCACCCCATGCGGTCGAACGGCATCATGAATTGACGGAGCGGAGAGGTCCGCGTCCTGAGGCTCGAACTCGCGAAAGAACCCCACTCGCTTGATCATTGTGTCTCCGTTGATCGTGTCGCTATTCGGCCATCGGCAAGAAGCTCAACGGTGCACGCAGGCAGTCCCCTCGCGCCACCCCCCCCGAGACACACCGTGCCCGCACTCCCCGCCGACGTGGCGGCTACCAACTCTGCGGATGACCAGGTGGCCACTCATGGTGAGGAGTTGGCGTGGCGGAACTGGTCCGACGGCTGCGATTCAGCGCCGATGTCGGCTGTCACAGTTTCTGTCTCCAGGAGTCCGACGATGTCGATCTTCCTGTGCCGTATCCCGAGGAGAGCGTGTTCGGACAGTTTCTCACCTCGTTTCCCGGACGTGTCGACATCTTCAGCGCCGCGCACACGCACACCGCCGCGGTGACCGCCGAGGTCTGGGACGGCCGCCCGCCCGAAGAGGACGGGCGCGGTGGGGCGAGCACGGTGAGGCCGAGTTCGTGTCGAACTGCGGCCAAGTGGCGGTCTGGTCCATGAGCCTCGGGCGTACGGGCCAGACCGTCACGCTGTCCGACAAGCGCAGCACACCTGGCAGGTCCAGGTGTGCTGCGCGGGACGGGACGAAGCCGAGAGGGTGTCCGCGGAGAACCGGCACCGCTGACGGTGTCGAGCGCTACCTCGTCCGGTTCTGGCCCCAGGCGTAGCGACGGACGACGCTGCGGAGGCAGGGGCCGGCCTGTCGACCCCCGCCCCCGGCCGGTCATGACGCGCCTCGCGTACCCCCGCCCCACGAGCTCCATGGCGCCGAGTTCGTCCATCAGACGCGCTCCCCGGGGATCGATGCGATGCCCGACCTGAGGCAAGCCGTTCGTTCGTCACGAACGGAGAGCGAGGCGGAAGCACCCCTTGTGGGCGGGCGCAGCCTGTGGCATATAGGTCTGGACCATTTCCGTCCCCCTGCGGAGGTCCGACCGTGCAACGTCCCCCCACACTCGCCGCGCTGGCCTGCGCGGCCGCCCTCCTCCTCACCGCCTGTGGCGCGGAGGAAAAGGACACAACGAGCCCCAGTACGCCCCCCGGCGTGACCGTCCAGGCGGGCAGTGCCACATCCGTCCATGTCATGTGGGGGCAGGCAACCGACAACAAGGCGGTCGCCGGATACGAGGTCTTCCAGGAGGGTGCCCGCGTCAAGACGCTGCCGGCCACCAAGCAGATGGTGGACATCGACCGGCTGAGTCCCAAGACCGCCTACAGCTTCACCGTGCGGGCCCGGGACGCCGCCGGGAACCTGTCGAAGCCGAGTCCGGCCGCATCCGTCACCACTCCAGCCCCCACTCCCGAGGACAAGGAGGCGCCCACGCAGCCGGCCAAGCTGCGGGGCAACGTCGACGGCGAGCGGGCCGTCACGCTCACCTGGGGGCGGGCCGTCGACAATATCGAGGTGACGTCGTACGACATCTACCAGGAGGACTCCCGCATCCACGCCGTGTCAGGCAGCGAGACCAGCGCCCGCGTCACCGGCCTGCGGCCCGGCACCGTGTACACCTTCACCGTTCGGGCGCGTGACGCCGCCGAGAACTCCTCGACAGACAGCAACGCCCTGGATCTCACCACTGAGGCCGCGCCGGGCAAGGGGCCCAGCACCGCGCCCAGCGATGTGAAGGCGACGGTCAGGAAGGGCGCTGTCGAGCTGACCTGGACACCGCCGCAGACCGGCGGACCGGTCAAGGAACATCAGCTGTTCCTCAACGGGAAGCCGGCGACGACCATCGTCTGGGGCACCGCGCCGCCCGCCGGGAAGGCGACGTACACGATCATGGTCACCGACATGCCCGGCACGCGCTACAGCATCAAGCTCCGGGCCAGGCTGCCCGACGGCAAGTGGGGTGACTTCTCCGCGCAGCGCACGGTTGAGGTGCGCTAGGTCCTGTCGTCAATCCCCCGTCTGTCCTGCGACTCCAGGCACACGCGCCGCAGGGTCGTCCTCAGGGCGATGGCAAGGGTTGAACGCCAGGACCTAGCCGGGGCCAGCGGTGCCGGGCGATGGCGGAGTGGTCGGCGGTTCCAGGTCGCGGCGGAACCGGTCCAGGGCGACGGCCGGATCGTCGTAGGGGATGCGTGTGAACTTCGAGACCAGCGTCCACATAGCTCGCTCCTCGACCAGGCCCTTGGGCAGCGCGAGGCCGAGGGCGTGAGCGAGCGGCGCCCGGCCGACGTTCACAAGGGCGCGGACCGCGGCCGCCCATTCGTCGGTGGCCACGACCGCGGTGCGGTACCACACCGGAATCAGCGTCGCAGTCACTGCGGCGGTCGCGACCAGGGGGATGGGATCCGCCTTGGCCGCGGTGAGGGATACCAGGGCGACGACAGTCACGACGGCGTGGCCGTAGAGCAGCGCGACGAAGAAGTCGACGCTGGTGCGTGCGGTGTCGACCTGGCGGCGCGACTGCTCGGGGGCCGCCGCGTTCAGCTCGTTCCACAGCAGCTGGGTGTCGAGGCAGTAGCGGTTGTGGCCGTACTCCTCGAACCTGCGAATGGCGTTGCCCAGGCGCGTGGGCGCGATCTGGTCAGGGTCGACCGGGTAACGGGCCAACTGCTCCTGCAGCAAGGCGCGCTGGATTAGACCGCGGCTGCGGTCACGGTTGCGCCACCGCTCCGGCTCCGAGCTGGTCCGTAGCCGTTGCAGTGTCTCCTGCTCGTGCTCCTCCAGGGGGCGACGGCGGCCTTCCCGCTCCAGACGAAGGAGTTGAAGACGCTCGTCAAGTGCGGTGCGCAGCGCCTGGTGGCGTTGGCATCGCCGGAGGTAGTACGGCTGGGGCCACAGGAGGTAGCCCTCCAGGATCCGGTACAGCGGGCTCTGCATTGCGTACAGGATCAGTCCGAAAAGCACCGAGAAGACCAGCAACAGGGTGGCGCCGACGGGCGAGGTGGGGCGCAGACGAGTCGCGTCGACCACGCCGTCGAGGCTGGGGGCCACGGTGAAGCACAGTGCGGCCAAGTTGATCGTGGTAGGCAGGATCCAGCCAACGAGCAGGCCCCAGGCGCCGACCAGGACTCCCTTTGCGATGTCACCCATGCCTCAGCTTCTCCGCCAGCTGTCGTCGTCGGGGTTGGTGGTCGGGCCCGGTGAGCGCGGGCCCGCCTCCGGCGGGCGCAGCGGCCCGTGGCGCTTGCCGATTGCGAACGCCCCGCCGGACATCCCACCGATGGCGACCGCCCCCCGCGCAGGTGGTCGATCTGCTCCTCGAACCCGGCTGTCTCGTAGCCGGATGCGCGAAGGACGCTCGTCACGCCGTGCACCACGCACGCCTCTACAGCCTGCACATGATGCTGGACGTCCATCTCCTGGAAGAGGGGAGCCCGCTCTTCGGCAGCCAGCTCCCGTACCGAGGCGTGCGGAGCATCCGGTAACTCTCGCCGACGATCCCGGCTCCATGTCCAGTACCAGGAGGCGCCGTGTCGCAGGAGTTGGGGCACCGAACGGGCCGCGAACACCGGGGTTCGGAGCCACCAGCCGGCCGCAGGCAAGCGTCGCCGCGCAGCGACGATCCTGTCTACCGCACGAAAGACGGGCCGGACGGGAGGCAGCACGTGCGGCAGGTACTCGACCATCAGCATGTCGCCGTGCGTGTGGACACGGACGAACACCGTCGCCACGCTGTCCTGCGCCTCCCCCGGAACCTGAATGAACAGGTAATGCCGACGCCGACTACCTCCCTCCTCGACGGCAGCGCTCCGGTGGGCGTGAAACTGCTCGGGCTCGTGGGGCGCCCCGCCCCGGTGTGGCAGCCCGGTCACCGGCAGAAACACGCACTCGCCGATAACCAGCCGTGACAACCCGTCCTGCCGCGAAGCCGCCGGCGACATCCGCAGCCGCTCGACCTGCAAGCTGATCCCGTCGAGGAGGGCCTGGTTGCTGAGCGGCGGAGGGGACTGACCCACGCGAGGGACGCTGCCCAGTGGTACCGCCGTGGTCCAGGGCCGGTAGGAGCTGCCGAAGCCCAGGAACGGAGAGCCGGGCCCGTAGTAGACGAAGGGCGACTCCTGTTCGCGTGCGATGAGCCGCGCGGTCGCTCGAATCCGTGGGTTTTGTGCGAGCGCCACTTGCGTGCCGCTGCCGTCCCCAAATCGGTACGGCGACAGATCGACGGACAATGCCAGGTTCACCTGTGCGCGGTGTCCAACGGCACACAGGGCCATGCCCAGCGGAACGCCCAGGGCGACCCAAGAGGACAGCGTGTCTCCGCCGGGAGACATGAGCCCCGGCGCGGCGATGTTCGCTACCGCCGCGCCAAGGTAGCCGACGAAAAGAGCGCCGCCGAGGACGGAGAGCGAGGTGCCGAGAACGCGCCGCGCCCCGCGTGCCGGGCGGATCTCCAGCCCCGGCCGACGGGAGTCCGGATCGTTCCCCACGCCGGACAAGGCTGCGGAGATCACCAAGGTGACGGCCGGGGCCAGGAAGTAGGCGAAGACGGCGCCTGCTACCAGGAAGCCCAGCATCCACAGGGCAACGACTATCCACGCCCAGAAGGTTTGGAGGCGGCGTGCCCTCAGCGCATGGACAAGGACCGAAACAGCGTCGAACCCGACGGACGGGGCGACGAGACGTTCCCGGTTCACGTACAGCTCGTCGATGACGGCATCGCGGAAACTGTCATCGAGATAGGTGCCGGCGGCCAGTTCGCGTGTGGCGTCGCCCCTCGGCCCGCCGCCCATCGGTGTCGTCATTCCACCCCCTGCGTGGGACTGCCCCGAAGCGAGCCGCAGGGCCGTGATGAAGGCCACATCCTAGGCCCTGTAGTCGACTTGCCGTCGTTGTCCGGAGGATGGCCATGCGGCGTAAGTGCGTGCATGGAGTCACGGAACGGGAAGCTCTGGTCCGCCCCCACGCGTTTGCTCAGCTCTCAGCGGCGAACTCCACGAACGCGGCCCATCCTTGAGGTGCGACCGACAGGACGGGTCCCGTCTTGGCCTCCGAGTCCCGCACGCGGATGGTGCCGGGGCCGGCGGCGACCTCGACGCACTGACCACCCTCACCGCTGCTGTAACTGCTCTTGAACCAATGCGACTCGGGCACGGACCGCACAGGCTTTTCGGCGTTCATGTGTCTGCCGGCAACGTCTCTACGAGGATCAACGATTCGCGCGGAGTGAGTGTCTGGGCCCTTCGCTGACCACTGTGCGTTGTAGGCATCGCCGCAGAACTCACCGCCAACGCCGTACGCTACGGCCACGTTCCCGGCCGGGACTTTCACCTCCGGCTCACCGAGGTCGCCGGCCGCGCGGTCCTCCGCATCGAGGTCGCCGACACCCGCAGCGAGCGGTGTCCCGTATCCGAAGCCCCCGGCACCCCACCCCCCCCGACGAGGAATCGGGTCGCGGGCTCTACCTCGTCTCCCAGCTCGCCGACCGCTGGGGCGTCGCACCCCGCCGCGGTGCCCCCGGAAAATGCGTCTGGGCGGAGCTGCGACTGTCGCCTGGACGTCGGGACGACATGGCTCGCTGAGACGCATGGCGGTGCACGGTCGTCATCGGCCGGCGTGCAGCCTTCGGAAGAATGACTGGATGTCGCCGACCAGCAGGTCCGGTACCTCCATCGCCGCGAAGTGCCCGCCCCGGTCGAACTCCGACCACTGCACGATGTTGTTCGTCCGCTCCGCGATGTGCCGCAGCGGGATGAAGTTCTCCCGCGGGAAGTCGGCCAGGGCCGTCGGCGCGGTCGACGTCTCGGGTGCCGATCCCCAGTAGGCGGCGTGCGCCCTCTCGTAGTAGATACGGGCTGACGAGCCGGCGGTGCCCGTCAGCCAATACAGCATCACGTTGGTGAGCAGCTGGTCGCGGTCGACGGCATCCTCGGGACGGTCGCGTGAGTCCGTCCACTCCTTGAACTTCTCTGCGACCCAGGCCAGTTGGCCGACCGGTGAGTCGGTCAACCCGTACGCCAGTGTCTGGGGCCGGGTGGACTGGATGTCGGCGTAGCCCTGTTTGTCGCGGCTCCACTCCTGGCCGCGCTTCCAGGAGGCCAGCGTGCGGTCCCGCTCCGCCGGGCTCAGCGCGGCCAGTTCGTCGGCGCGCGGCTCCTCGGTCGCGGACGAGCCGGGCAGCAGGTTCAGGTGTACGCCGATGATCCGGTCGGTCTGGGTGCGGCCGAGTTCGCGGGAGATGGCCGCGCCCCAGTCGCCGCCCTGGGCGCCGTACCGGTCGTAGCCGAGGCGCCGCATCAGCTCCGCGAGCGCGGCGGCCACCCGGCGGAACTCCCATCCGGTCTCTCGTGTCGGGCCGGACAGGCCGAACCCCGGGATACTCGGCAGGACCAGGTGGAAGGCGTCGGACGGATCGCCGCCATGAGCCCGTGGGTCCGACAGCGGGCCGGCGACCTCGGCGAATTCGACGATGGAGCCCGGCCAGCCGTGCGTCATGATCAGCGGGGTCGCGTCGGGTTCCGGGGAACGGATATGGGCGAAGTGGAGGTTCGCCCCGTCGATCGTGGTCGTGAACTGCGGCCATGCGTTCAGCCTGGCTTCGGCGGCGCGCCAGTCGTACTCGTGCCGCCAGTACCGCGCGAGCTCCTTCAGATAGTCGCGCGGGATGCCGTACGCCCACCCCACTCCGGGCAGTTCGTCAGGCCACCGGGTGCGATCGAGGCGCGCGTGCAGATCGTCCAGGTCGTCCTGGGGAATGTCGATGCGGAACGCGTGCATGCTCTCATCGGTACTCGTCACGGCTACGCATGCTAGGTCTGGCCGTTCGCCGGGGCGAACGGTATTCGCCGGGGCCGGCGCTCCAGTGCCCGGTCCCCGAACACCCCCGTACCAACGAAGTGCCGTCACGCCTCCAGTCCGGTCCGGTCCATTCCGGTCCGGTCCATTCCGGTCCATCGCGCCCCACGCTGCTCCAGGGGCGTGCTCAGCCATATCCGATTGCCCAAGGCCTGGGCGCCGTGGCACCCATGGCGCACGTTCGCACAAGGGACTTGCGACGCCGCGTCGCGGGCCGCGCCGCCACCAGCGCGGGATCGGCGCAGAGGCGACCGAGGCCGATCTGGACCACCGTTTCGCGCTGATGGACCGGGCAGGCATCGACCTTCAGGTGCTTTCCGTGGCGCCGCAGTCCCCACACCTGATGGGGGAGCCCGACGCCGTGGCGCTGGCGGGGGCGGCGAACGAGTCGTGCGCAGAACTGGTGGCCCGTTTCCCCGGGCGTTTCCGGGCCTTCGCCGCGCTGCCCCTCCCGCATGTCGACGCGGCCCTGCGTGAGGTCGTCCACGCGCTGGACGACCTCGGTGCGGTCGGTGTCGGCGTGACCACGACCGTACTCGGCCGCACACTCGCCGATCCGCTTTTCGACCCCCTCTACGAGGAACTCGATCGGCGCGGTGCCGTTCTGTATATCCACCCGGCCGGCGAAGGGGCCGCCAGCCCGCTGATCACCGGGCACGGCATGACGTGCATGGTCGGGGCGCCGGTCGAGGACACGGTGGCGGTCATGCACCTGATCCTCGCGGGCATCCCCGTGCGCTATCCGCGGATGCGTATCCTGGCCTCGCACCTGGGCGGGGCGCTGCCATTGTTGCCGCGCCGGCTTGACGACCATCTGGCGTTCGAGTCCCCTGAAACGCCCGAGCTGCCTTCGGTGGCCGTCGGCCGCCTCTGGAACGACACGGTCAGCCATGTGCATTCGCCGGCGCTGGTCGCCGCCGCGGCGTCATTCGGGGCGGACCGCCTCGTACTCGGCACGGATTTTCCGTACGAGGACGGAGAGGTCTTCCTGCGCGCTGTGGACTACATCGCCGCGAGCAGTGGGAGCACGTTTGGGATCGCCAGCCTGAGGAGGACAAGACCGGGACGCGGCTCGACATCCCCGTGCCGCCGAAGTACGCGCCCGCCGACTTCCTTAGGGCGTCCTACTGGTCGCACCGCGGCAAACTCGACGTTCCCAAGGAGCGGTTCATCTCCTACCCGGACGCGTCGCCCGACTCCGACGCGACGCTCCTGCTTGGCTGGGCCGGCTGGGATCACAAGGATCAGGTGCAGGCGCTGGTCAACGTGATCAACGACCGTACCGAGCAGGCAGGTTGGGACACTCCGCGCCTCATGCCGCTCATCGCCGGCATCCAGGAGCTGATGCCGTGGGTCCACCAGTGGCACGGTCAGCACGATGAGGAGTGGGCGGTAACCCGGCCGAGGAGTACCAGGCGTACCTGGAAGAGCAGCGCGGAAAGCACGGGCTCTCGGCGGAGGACCTTAGGGCCTGGCGCCGGGAGAAGAAGACACGTGGCCGGGCGAAGAAGGCCGACTGAGGCTCGCGTATAGGTGCGTACAAGGCAGACGCCCCGTCTCCGGATCGCTCCCGGTGGCGGGGCATCGTTCGTGTGTGCTCAGCCTTGGGCGGCGAACTTCATGAAAGCCGCCCAGCCTTCGGAAGCCACGCGGAGAATCGGACCGACCTTGTCCTTGGAGTCGCGGACGTGAATGATGCCGGGGCAGACGGCGACCTCAACGCACTCGCCGCCCTCGGCTCCGCTGTGGCTGCTCTTGAACCAAGTCAGTTCCTCAGCTGTGTTGGTCTCCGCGATGTTCATAGCTCTCCCAGCAACTTCTCGATGAAGGCAAGTGACTCCCGTGGCGTGAGAGCCTGCGCCCGGATGATCCCATAGCGGGCCGCGATGGCGCGGACCTCTTCCCGATCACTCACCAAGGTGCTGCGTCCCTGGACCTCCAAGTACGCGATGTGCTCCTCGCACTTGCGTGTAATCAGTGTGAATGGTCCGTCGACGCCCGCGTTGTCCTCACGGTCTAGCGGCATCGCTTGGATCTCAACATTGCGCTTCTCACCGATGAGGAGCAAGTGTTCCAACTGGCCACGCAGAACGGTCTTGCCACCGAAGGGGCGGCGGAGTACTGCTTCCTCGATAGCGAAGCTCATCAGAGGGGCTGGCCACCGATTGAAGATCTCCTGCCGTGCAAGGCGAGCAACGACTCGCTGCTCGATGGTCTCCTCGTCGAGCAGGGGCCGTCGCATGGTCAGCAGGGCGCGGGTGTACTCCTCGGTCTGCAGCAGGCCCGGCACGGCCTGGACGGCGTACAGATGCAGCTCAACCGCCTCCGCCTCCAACCGCGCCGCATCCCTGAAGAACGCCGGATACTGCGCCCTCGCCACCTCCTCCTTGCTCGCCCTCAGTAACCCGCCCGCATCCAGCACTTCGTCCGCCTTGTCGATGAACCTCGGTGGCGGAATCCGACGCCCTTGCTCGAACGAGGCGATCGTCGAAGCCGAGTACCCGGTCATCGACCCCAACTCCGGCCGCTCCAGCCCCGCCCGTACCCGGCAGAGCTTCAACTGCTGCCCGAAGACGTGCAGGATGCCCGATCCCGGCTCGTATTCGTGCTCCGGCTGCTGCTGATCGTCCATGCCCCCGCACCTCCCGTGCCGCCCGCGCCCTACACCGCACCTGCGCCAACGCAGCACCCTTGAGCCGGTCACGCTCCGAGCTGCGTACAACGCCGTCCCCGACGCGTACACCTCGTACCGGTGAGCGCGTCCCACCTGGTCAACGCTACGCCCGCACCGCCAGCGTTTTCCTCATGAACCGAGCAATTACCCCTGGCGTGGCACCGCAGCAATCCCCCACCCCCACCAGCGAGTTCTCGATGCAGTTCACCTCCACCCCACGCGGCGCCCGCCTCGCCCGCCGGCTCGTCTCGCACCGGCTCCACGAGTGGGGTTACCCCTACGACTCCGCTCCCAACGAGACGCTGACCCTCATCGCCGCCGAACTCACCGCGAACGCCCTACGCCACGGACACGTCCCCGGCCGGGACTTCCACCTCCGCCTCACCGCCACCGCCACCGCCCTCCGCATCGAAGTCGCCGACACTCGTACCGAGCGATGCCCCACGCCCGGCGAACTCACCGCCCCACCCATCGACTCTGAATCGGGTCGGGGCCTCTACCTCGTCTCCCAGCTCGCCCACCGCTGGGGCGTCGCACCCCGAGCGGATGCCCCCGGAAAACATGTGTGGGCGGAGCTGGGACTGCCGCCCATTCCCTGAGGTGACGTGGCTCTTCAGCGGCCACCGGAAAGCGCGGCGTGACGCGGCGGCCAAGACACTGCGAAGTTCGCCACGAACCCGCGGAGACCACTCCGCGTCGGGTGAGCCTGCGGCAAGCGAGGTGATGTGACTGGCGTACGGGCACCGCCTGCCCTCACCCCCGGCCCTCCTCGAACGCACCCTCGATCGGTGCAAGCTACTACCGTCGCGCTCGATGACCAGGCGGCCGTTCACGGTGAGGAGTTGGCGTGGCGGAACTGATCCAACGGCAACAACTTGACGCGGATGTCGGCTATAACAGCTTCTGCTTCCAGGAGTCCGACGACGGCGATCTGCCGGTGCCCTACCCGGACGACTCCGTGTTCGGCCAGTTCCTCACCACGTTTCCCGGGCGCATCGACATTTTCAGCGCAGGCCACACCGCTTCGGTGGCAGTCGAGGTGTGGAACGGACCGCCGCCCGAAGAGGACTGGGCGCGGTGGGACGAACACGGTGAGGTCGACTTCGAGTCGACCAGCGGTGAGGTGGCTCTGTGGTCGATGAGCCTGGGCCGGACGGACGCCGTCATCACACTCTCGGACAGTGGCGGTGTCTAGCGCGTGCAGGTCTGTTGCGTGGGCCGGGAGGAGGCCGAACGTCTTTCGGAGCAGACCGGTACGGCCGAGGACGCTGAGCGATATCTCGTCCGTTTCTGGCCCAAGGCGTGACAGGAGTCGCCGTGGAGGGGCGGCAGCAGCATCCCGCTGCCGCCCCACGGTCGCACCCTTCCGTCGCGGGGCGGCGGCGGTTGCGTCGAAGCCAGGCAGCGCAAGCGCCCGCGCTACGCCTTCGGCTTGGCGGGGGGCGGAGTCAGGCTCGGCTCGATGCCGGTCCTGGTGAAGATCCGCGTGCTGCCCGTCGTGAACCGGTGCGCGAAGAGCTTGGCGCAGTACTGGATCTTCTTGCCGTCGGGTGTGTCGACGTCACCACGGCAGACGTTGCCCATGCGCGTGCCTTCGACGAGCGTCTCCGGCTCCGGGATCCCCAGGTGGGCGAAGCCGACCGCGGGCGAGTAGTCCTTTTCCCGAGGGTTGGTGTTCTCGATCATTTTGGAGCCCTCGGGAGTCAGCTGTGCGAGGTACTCGTCCGCCTTCTTGTCGGGCAGAGTGAAGGCCATCAGAGCCGTGTCATAGCGAGATCCGCTGTGGTACCCGACCCTCACGTCCGAAGCCTTCACGGGGATCTTGAGCCCCGTCACCTGACTGACCCATGCGGGCGTGGCGCTCTCCGACCAGCAGCAGTTCTTCTCCTTCTCAAGATCGGACGAGCTGTCCGCGAGGAAAGCGAGCGAGACGACGACCGCGGCGGCGACTGCGACAACACCCCCGACGACAAGGAGTACACGACGCAGGGATGACCCCGCCCGGGACGGTTTTCCGGTCATCGAACGATGCTCCCATGGCGCTTCTGCTGCTCCCGGCCGGGGTCGGTGCGGTCACCGTCCCTGCCTGGTTCGTCGGGCTGTGGCAGGCCGTTGTCGTTAGGGGCGGCGCTGCCGAGGTCGTAGTGCTTGACCGAACTGCTGCCGGCCATGTCGAATTCCTTGGCCAGTCCGGTGGTGTGCATGCGTGCCATCTCCCCGTCCGGGATGTCGATCGGGCCGATGCTCACTCCCTTCCCCTCATCCCAGTTGTAGCGGTCCCAGGCGTTGGCCTGGTAGTCGAGGCCCACCTCAGGGCGGCCGTCGGCGCCCGGTACGACGGTGACCACACCGGTGACGTTCGACCGGGCCGCTCCGACGGCGAAGAACCAGTTCTCATTGGCGTTCTGGTCGAAGTAGTAGTCGCGGGTCTTCGTCTCGACCGGAATGCTGACAGGGCGACCGCCGTTCTTCCTGAACTCCTCCAGAGCCTGTTCGCGCCACTCGCCCTGTTTCTCCCGGACCAAGCCGTCCACATGCGTCCTGAAGCCCTCCTCGTCCGCCATCATCTTGTCGACGGGAAGCTCCATGGGTTCGCCGCCGCCCTCCAAGTAGTGCGCCATATGGCGAGAGGCATCGGTCATGCCTTTCATGTCTGCGCCCTGTACCAGGAGCTTCATCTTCTCCTGGGTCATGAACTCGTCCCAGCCGGCCTTCTCCGCGGCGTAGGGCCCCGCACCTCGGTCGGGTGCGGCTTTCTTGGCCGTCGGATTCAAGATGCCCGTGGCCAGTAGGTCGTCCTTCTGGCCTTTCCACAGCTCCGCCCGGGCCTCCGGGCTGAGCGACTGCCAGAGCCGGCGCAACTCGGCCCGCTGCTTCTCGCTGGCGTCCTTGCCGAGCGAAGCCAGACTCATCGCGCGCGGCAACTGGTCCTCGTCGAGAGAGGTGTACGTGGCGTGCCCGGCGTTGTTCGGGTCTCCGCCATGGCTTCGTTTCAGCGCCCGCGTGACTGCGGCGTCCACTTCGGATGCGTGGGCAACGAGGCCGGTGAGCGTGTCGGCGTACCACTGCATCATGTCCTTCGTGCGTTGCGAGGTTCCCTTCGCATCGCACATCGCCTCCATCACCTTCACTGTGCCGTTGCCGCCGTCGGTCACCAACAGTCCCGGATCCGGCTCGGGAGTACGCGCAGGATCCCCTTGGCGGGCCTCCTCGGACAGGGCCTTGGCCCGCTTCTGGATCTGAGTGAGCTCGCTGTGAGCGTCCTCGAGGACTTTGTAGATGCTCTCGGCCTCCGCATGCAGGTCGAGGAACTCCTTGGCGGTGCTTCGTACGAAGTCCTTTGTGACGGTGGCGTTCACGCCCTTCCACTCGGCCGCGTCGGACTTCGCGACCAGGGTGTCGGAGACGTCCGTCCTGAGCTTGGCCAGCTCCCCGACCATGGTCTTCCAGTCGGTGACGGCCGTGTTCAGCTTTCCCAGATCCAGGGCGATGAGATCCGAGTACGTAAAGGTGCCCATGTCTGCCGACCCCCTACTTTACGTACTTGGATATCTCTGAGACGGACACCGCGGAGCCGTCCCGGTGTCTGAGAGCAGCTTCGATGGCCCGGTCATTCTCAGCGTGGGACTTCTTCGAGTAGTCCAGATGATTGGAGATGTGCGCGCACATCTGCCGGACTGTCTTGACCTGTGAATCCCAGACCGAGAGCGTGGTGAGAAGCTCGGCGCCCATGGTCAGGTTGCGGTCCGAGAGTTCCTTGGCGGCCTGCGCGGTGGAACCGGCGCCGCGTTTGTCGCTGTCCGCGCCCGCGATGTCGGCCTTCTTCTGCAACTGGTCGTGCAGCCGGAATGCCTCGTGACCGACGGAACCGAGGTCGTCCTGGGTGACGACCAGGTCGGGGTTCGAGCCTGATCCTGCACCCGGTTCGAGCTGGTTTAGCCGTGTGCCGACGGACTGCCGCTCCTTGGCCGCGGATACCAGACCGGACCATTCCTCGTTGAACGCCATCTTTCCCCCGTTCGGCGATGTTCAGCGTGACTGCACGTTAGCAAGTCCGTCGCGGGGGCTGACGTGCGGATTTGCTGCGGGAGTCATCAAGCCGATGCGTTTCGGCCGTATCAGGCAGACCGCGGCTGGAACGTTGTGTTGAACGACTGCCGAGGTCCACACGGGCAGGCGCGGCTCTGTCAGGGACCCTGGCACGCACCGGAGTTGGCGGAGACGGCCCTCACGCCCGAGGCGTAAGAACTGGAACCATGCCCCTCGTGCCTTCGGGAGTACGAACCGGGGCGGACGAACAACGGGGAGTACTCAGCAATATATGGCCTTCCAGGACGACCCGGTGGAGAACGGAACCGCGCGAGGGATCTTCGACTGCGACGGGGCCCACCGCAGCCCCCTCAAGGACGACTACGAGCGGGTCTTCCAGTCCGGGATGGTTGTCCTGGACACCAACGTGTTACTCAACCTCTACCGCTCCAACGCCCGCACCCGGCAGGACACTCTCGCCGTACTGACGAAGCTTCGGGACCGGCTGTGGGTGCCGCACCAGGTGCTCACCGAGTTCTGGCGAAACCGCGAACTGAAATCCGTCCGCCACCACCACAGCACCAAAGCGAAGGAGACCTCCGCCGCGCTGGACAGGGTCCGTCGGTCGGCGCACGACGCTGTTGAGCGCTGGGTGAAGGACGTACGCCTCAAGCAGGACGAGGAGGTCACCCAGCGGATCGACGGGGGCCTGGTGGCACTCACAGATGCGGTCTCGGACCTGCGGGAGATCATCGACGGCCAGGCCGAGCGGGACGCGCTGGCGGGTACGGCCTAGACTCACTCCGACCCAGTATCCGTTTTCACGCTCAGGGGCGACCAGAAGACGGTCTGGCGCCACGTGAAGCAAGCGGTGGAGCGCGAGGGACGCTCCTCGCCGCACAGCCCGGGGCCCGTGGTCTTCCTGGTGAGGGGAGGAGCGGGGAGCGGTAAGAGCGCCATCGGGCTGGAGTTGTTGCGCTACTTCACCGCGAGAGGCCGGGAGGTGAGGTATGCGAGTGGCTCGCGGGCCTTTGACGCCTCGATGAAGCACTTCATCCGCGGAGATGAGCAGGTCTCGGCCGACCAGTTCGTGTACTTCCACAACTTCGTGGAACCTCCTGAGCCGCCTCTGGATCTGCTCATCTGCGATGAGGCGCACCGACTGCGGGAACGATCCACCAACCGGTACTGGCCCTCGGAGCGCCAGGGAAAACAGCCGCAGGTGGACGAGTTGATCAAGGCGGCGCGGGTCACGGTCTTCCTCCTCGACGAGGACCAGTCGGTGCGACGCGATGAGGTTGGTACTGGCGGGCTCATTGAACGAGCGGCCTTGCGTCACGGTGTTACTGCTCAGCAGTACGCCCTTCAGGCGGAGTTTCGTTGCGGTGGCAGCGACAGTTATCGTCAATTGGTCCTCGACCTGCTGGGAATCTCCGATGAGAGCTCAGGGGTGTGGGCACCGGCAACGCCGATGGCTACCTCACGGATCCAGCTGCGACGCGCAGGCGTGTACTCGACGGGGCTCATGCCAAGCATCTCCTTCAAGGAGTCGGAATGGCAGGGAACTCCCCTACCGGGGCACCCATCGGCCATTCCGAAGCCCGCGAGTCGTGCACCATCCCAAAGGGAAGGCGCGTAGCGCCCGTTCACCGTATCTGATCTGCGGCGATCACCCTGATTCCGCGCGAGAGGCACGGCGTGCGCAGTTCGTGACAGCGCGACGCCCCCGGTGCCGTGCGGTACCGGAGGCGCCGTGCCACGACCGGCGCGAAGTCAGCCGACCAGCTGCTCGTACGCCGACAGCGTCAGGAAGTCCTCGTAGTTCTCGTCCAGCGCCACCTTCAGCAGCAGATCGTGCGCCTGCTGCCAGTTGCCCGCCGTGAACGCCTCCTCGCCGATCTCCTCGCGGATCGCGGCCAGTTCCTCCGCCGCGACCTTGCGCACCAGGTCCGCGGTGGCGAGCTCGCCGTTCTCGAAGACGACGCCCGCGTTGATCCACTGCCAGATCTGGGAGCGGGAGATCTCCGCGGTGGCCGCGTCCTCCATGAGGTTGAAGATCGCGACCGCGCCGAGGCCGCGTAGCCACGCCTCGATGTAACGGGTACCGACCTGGACGGCGTTGCGCAGACCGTCGTACGTGGGCTTGGCGTCCAGCGAGTCGATGGCGATCAGGTCGCCGGGCGCCACCGAGACGTCCTCTCGGAGGCGGTCCTTCTGGTTGGGCCTGGAACCCAGCACCGCGTCGAACGACGCCATCGCGATGGGGACCAGGTCCGGGTGCGCGACCCAGGAGCCGTCGAAGCCGTCGCCCGCCTCGCGGTCCTTGTCCGCCTTGACCTTCTCGAAGGCGACCTTGTTGACCTCGGCGTCGCGGCGGGACGGGATGAAGGCCGCCATGCCTCCGATGGCGTGGGCTCCGCGCTTGTGGCAGGTGCGGACCAGCAGTTCGGTGTACGCGCGCATGAACGGCGCTGTCATCGTTACCGCGTTGCGGTCCGGGAGCACGAACTTCGCGCCGCCGTCACGGAAGTTCTTGACGATCGAGAAGAGATAGTCCCAGCGGCCCGCGTTCAGGCCGGCCGCGTGGTCGCGGAGCTCGTAGAGGATCTCCTCCATCTCGTACGCCGCGGTGATCGTCTCGATCAGGACGGTCGCGCGGACGGTGCCCTGCGGGATGCCGACGTACTCCTGCGAGAAGACGAAGATGTCGTTCCAGAGACGGGCCTCCAGGTGCGACTCCGTCTTCGGCAGGTAGAAGTACGGGCCCTTGCCGAGCTCGATCAGACGCTTGGCGTTGTGGAAGAAGTAGAGGCCGAAGTCGACCAGCGCACCCGGGACCGGGCTGCCGTCGAGCTGCAGGTGACGCTCCTCCAGGTGCCAGCCGCGCGGGCGCATGACGACCGTCGCGAGCTCGTCGGCGGCCTTGAGGGCGTACGACTTGCCGGAGCGCGGGTCGGTGAAGTCGATCCGGCGCTCGTAGGCGTCGATCAGATTGAGCTGGCCGAGGACAACGTTCTCCCAGGTGGGAGCCGAGGCGTCCTCGAAGTCCGCGAGCCAGACCTTGGCGCCCGAGTTCAGGGCGTTGATGGTCATCTTGCGGTCGGTCGGTCCGGTGATCTCCACGCGGCGGTCGTTGAGCGCCGCCGGGGCCGGGGCCACTTTCCAGGAGTCGTCCGCGCGGATCGCGGCGGTCTCGGGGAGGAAGTCCAGTGTGGACGTGCGGGCGATCTCGGCACGGCGCTCACCGCGGCGGGCGAGCAGCTCATCACGCCGCGGTGTGAACCGCCGGTGCAGCTCGGCCACAAAGGCGAGGGCCTCGTCGGTCAGGACCTCTTCCTGCCGGGGCAGGGGCTCGGCTTCGACGATGGCCAGCGGGGACGGCGCTGGTGCGGACATGAGCTGTCACTTCCTTCAGCGGGCGGTGCCTGGCGGCCGCCGGGCGTACAGATACGGCACTCGGTGCCGCAGGAGCCGAGGTACGGTCGCGGGCGCCGTCTGGGGGTCGGGCGCTTCTGACCAGTGGATAGTAGTTTCCTCATGGTGGAAGTTCAATGGTTTGTTGATATCGAGATTCTCCGAGTCGACAGATCATGGCGCTGAGTGCCACGCCGTTCACTCAAGGTGTGCCAGATCCTCCGCCGTGTCGATGTCGTACGCCTCGGCGATGTCGCCGCACTCGATCAGCGCGAGCGAGGACTCGTGCGCCTTCAGATACGCGCGTGCGCCGCGGTCGCCGACCGCGCTCGCCGCGATGTCCTTCCAGCGGTGCGCGCCGAAGAGGACCGGGTGCCCCCGCTCACCCCTGTACGCCGCCGCCGCGAGCGAGTCCCGGGAGTGGTACGCGGCGCGGACGCGGGCCACCGCCGCCGCGCCGATTCCCGGCTGGTCCACGAGAGAGACGAGCGCCGCGTCCGCCGCCGTGGTCGCCAGCGACTCCAGTCCCGCTCGCAGCGAGGAGCCCATGCCCTCCTCCCACTCGGGGTTGTCGACCAGTACGCAGCCGGAGAGGTCGGCCTCCTTCCGTACCCGGTCGGCCGCCGCCCCGAGCACCACATGCACCGGACCACAGCCGCCCTCGCGCAGCGCGCGTACCGCATGCTCGACCAGCGGCCTGCCGCGGTGCTCGAGCAGCGCCTTCGGGCGTCCGCCCAGCCGCCGCCCGCCGCCCGCCGCGAGCAGCAATCCGGCGACGGCCGGTTCTTTCGGTGGTTGTGCCATAAGGACTCCTTACCTCATTTGCGGGCGAAGCGCCGCGCGGTGCTCGGGTCCGCGCACGGGTCAGGAACCGCCCGTACCGCTCGGGTCGTCTGACGTTGGGAGCGCGGGGTGACCTTGGATAAGGTGCACCTCCGACACCGAAGTTCGCCATGGGGGACGAGAGTTGATGAGTGGGCGCGCACACGGAAGAACGGTCTTCCAGCCGTTGGGCGAAGAGGATCCGCACAACGTCGCCGGGTACAGGATCGCCGCTCGCCTCGGCGCCGGCGGCATGGGCAAGGTCTACCTCTCGTACACGCCGGGCGGCCGCCCCATCGCCATCAAGGTGATCAGGCCGGACTTCGGTCAGGACCCCGAATTCCGCCGCCGCTTCGCTCAGGAGGTGCAGGCCGCGCAGCGCGTGCAGGGCCTGTACACCGCGCCGGTCATCGACGCCGACGCCGATGCCGAGCAGCCCTGGCTCGCCACGGCGTACGTCCCCGGACCCTCCCTCGCCGACGCGGTCAGTGAGCACGGCAAGCTGCCGGTGGAGACCGTGCTGCTGCTGGTCGCCGGAATCGCCGAGGCGCTGCACATCATCCACGGCGCGGGCATCGTCCACCGCGACCTCAAGCCGGCGAACGTCCTGCTCGCCTCGGACGGGCCGCGCGTCATCGACTTCGGCATCGCCCGGGCCGCCGACGCGACCTCGCTCACCAGCAGCGGCGTCACCATCGGCACCCCGTCCTTCATGGCCCCGGAGCAGGCGGCAGGCAGCCATGTCACCCCGGCCACCGACATCTTCGCGCTCGGCCAGGTCGCGGCGTACGCGGCGACCGGCAGCCCGGCCTTCGGCGAGGGCACCTCGCACGGCGTGCTCTACCGGATCGTGCACGAGGAGCCGGACCTCTCCGAACTGCCCGAGCAACTGCGCGAGTTGGTGACCCGCTGCCTCGCCAAGGACCCGGAGGCACGTCCGTCGGTCGCCGACCTGCTCGCCATCTGCCAGACCGCCAACGCGGAAACGGTGCTGCGCCGTCCGGAGGAGTGGCTGCCGGGTGCGGTCGCCGCCGAGATCACCACGCGCAAGGCGGCCCCCGCGCCGCCCGCGACCCCGCCGCCCGCGACCCCGTCGGCCGGGCAGCCGCCGGCCGCCGCTCCGCCCGCCGCCGCTCCGATGGCGAGCCAGGCAGCCGCACCGATGCAGGCGCCGGCCCCCGGCGCCGCACCGGCGACCCCGCCGCCGGTCCCCGCGCCCACCGAGGCCTCCGCCCCGGCCACTCCGCCGCCCGGCTTCGGCCCTCCGCCGCAGACGCAGACGCCGATGTACGGCTACCCGCACGCGCAGGCCGCCCCTCCGCAAACCCAGTCGGCGCCTCCGCAGTACCACCACCAGCCGGTGCAGCCGTACGGGACCGTCGCCGCGCCCGCCGCACCTGCCGCGCCCAAGAAGAAGACCGCCCGCAATCTGGCCATCGCCGTCGTCGCCACGCTGGTGCTCGGCGCGCTGGCGGGCGGCGGTGTGTACTTCGCCCTGTCCGGCAAGGAGAAGGACAAGGGCAAGGACAATCAGTCGCAGGGCCAGGACAAGGGCCAGGCCTCGCCGGACGCGACCCCGCAGGCGGACGCCACCTCGTCGGAGGCACCGGGGCAGGATCAGTCCACGCCGCCCGCGGAGCCGGTGGCCGACCCGACGCCGAAGACCTACACGGGCCTCAATGTGGTGGACGACTACCACATCACGCTCGGCGACGAGCCGGTCAAGCCGGTCGGGGAGGACTCCTCCAACGCCGATCTCTCGTACAACTGGGACCTCGGCTGGATGGACGTCGAGAACGCGAAGCTGATTCTGCTGCGCACCGGTCAGAGCGCCGATCTGAACACCTGCCGCACCGAGACCCGGTACGCGGCCCGGCTCGAGCTCCAGAACCTCTCCAAGGGCGCAAAGTTCTGCGTACTGACCAACTCCGGGAACGTGGGCCTGGTGACCTACCAGGGGCAGTCGCCCGCATCGGATCCCAGCAGGTTCGTCACCCTCGACGTGACCGTGTGGCGCGGCGCCCTCTACCCCGTACAGCCGTCGTCCTGAATTACGTCCGCGGAGTGGCGCGCACCGCGTCGCATGGCGTTAACTGGCCCGCGACCCAGGGTGGCTGACCGACACCCCTGGGTCACCGGCGGCACAACGACGTGCGAGGGGAAGACTTTGTTGCGGAGCGTGGGGCAGACGCGGGTGACCGGGAGCGGCGAGGACCCGAGGGCGACGGAGCTGCGTCTTGCGGTCTCCCGGCTCCACCGTGAACTCGCCGGTCATCCCGCGGAGTTCCCTGACCGCGGCATCGCCGAGGACGAACTGGCCGTGCTGGCAGCGATGGTGGCCGGCGGTGCCCCGGAAATCCCGCGTATGCGCCGCTCGCTTCTGCTGATCGCGGGCGCGATCGGCTCGGTCAGCGCGCTGGCGCCGGCGCTGATGGAGGTACGGAACGCGGTCGACCTCTTCGGCGGGGTGCCGCCGCGGCGGCGCGCATGAGGGCGGGGTCCGTCCGGCCGCCGTTCGTCCTCGATGCCCCCTGAGTCCCGACTCTCAGAGCGCGATGCGGCGTTCGTCCGCGGCGATCGGGAAGTCGTTGATGCTCGCGTACCGGCGTCGCATCAGACCGTGCTCGTCGAACTCCCAGTTCTCGTTGCCGTAGCTGCGGAACCACCTGTCGTCCTCGTTGCGCCACTCGTATTCGAAGCGGACCGCGATGCGGTTGTCGGTGTACGCCCACAGCTCCTTGCGCAGCCGGTAGTCGAGCTCGTACTGCCACTTGTCGCGCAGGAACTCCACGATCTCCGCGCGCCCGCACAGGAACACATCGCGATTGCGCCACTCGGAGTCCTCGGTGTAGCCGAGCACGACCCGCTCGGGGTCACGGCTGTTCCAGGCGTCCTCTGCCGCCCTGACCTTCTGCAGTGCGGTCTCGGCGGTGAACGGCGGGAACGGCGGCCTGTTCGCGGTCATGGCACTCCCCTTCGAAACCGGGAGAACGTGCGTTCTCCCGTCCGTGCCGTAGCCTAGGAGAACGGTGATTCTCACGCAAGGCGGGGGTTGGCATGGAAGCCGCAGCACTCGAGGCCCGCGTCCTCGACGCAGCCGAGACGCTCTTGTACGGGCGGGGGCTGCAGACGGTCGGCATGGATGAGATCCGCGGCGCCTCGGGGGTGTCCCTCAAACGCCTCTACCAGCTCTTCCCCTCCAAGGAGCGCCTGGTGGAGGCCTATCTGCGCCGACGTGACGGGCGGTGGCGCGCGGCGTTGGCGGGCTATGTCGATGCCAGGCCCCCGCAGGAGAACAAGATTCTGGCGGTCTTCGACTGGCTGGAGTCGTGGTTCGAGGAGCCCGGCTTCCGGGGCTGTGCCTTCGTCAACTCATTCGGAGAGCTGGGCGCCACTTCGGAAGGTGTCGCCGCCGCGGCCCGCGATCACATCGACGCGCTGCGGCGGTATCTGGCGGAGCTGGTGGCCGCCGCGGGCCGCCCCGCCCGGTTGTCGGAGCCCCTTCTGCTGCTCGTGGAGGGTGCGATCACGACAGCCGCGATCTCCGGAGGCGGCGCGACGGCAGGCCGGGCCCGGGAGGCGGCGCGCCTGCTGCTGGATGCGGATCGCTCGCAGGTCCCGGCACCGTGAACGCGACTGCGCCGGTGACTCGTGGTCGCCGGCGCAGTCGCGTTCTTCCGTGTGAGTCGTCGAGGGGCCTAGCCCTGTGCCGCCGTGCTCGCGAGCGCCACCGAGAGGTCCTGGGCGACCTCCTGAAGGATCGGGACGATCTTCTCCGTGGCCGCCTCGGTGACCCTGCCCGCCGGGCCCGAGATCGAGACCGCCGCCGCCGTCGGAGAGTTGGGCACCGGGACGGCGAGGCAGCGGACCCCGATCTCCTGCTCGTTGTCGTCCACCGCGTAGCCCGTGCGCCGTACCTGCTCGAGCGCGTCGAGGAAGGCGTCGGGCGTCGTGATCGTCTTCTCGGTGGCGGCAGGCATGCCGGTCCGGGCGAGCAGGGCCCGTACCTCCTCCGGCGGGGTGTGCGCGAGCAGCGCCTTGCCCACACCCGTCGAGTGCGGCAGAACGCGGCGGCCGACCTCGGTGAACATGCGCATGGAGTGCTTGGACGGCACCTGTGCGACATACACGATCTCGTCGCCGTCGAGCAGCGCCATGTTCGCCGTCTCGCCGGTCTCCTCGACCAGGCGGGCGAGGTAGGGGCGGGCCCAGGTGCCGAGCAGCCGGGAGGCGGACTCGCCCAGGCGGATCAGCCGGGGGCCGAGCGCATAGCGGCGATTGGGCTGCTGGCGTACATAACCGCAGTCCACCAGTGTCCGCATGAGACGGTGGATCGTGGGCAGCGGCAGGCCGCTGCTGGCGGAGAGCTCGCTCAGCCCGACCTCGCCGCCGGCGTCGGCCATTCTCTCGAGCAGGTCGAAGGCGCGCTCCAGGGACTGCACGCCACCGCTGGAAGCGGTCTTGGCGGCGTCGGTGGTGCTGGCGCTGGACGTCGGCACGTCAACGGTCCTTTCGGGCAGGCGGGCAAGTCAGCAGCCTACCGGGCGCCTCTGCCCGGCACATCGCTCTCGTCAAGGCGTCTTCGCCGGTCAGGGCCGGTTTGTCCCTGCCTCGGCGGTCACCTACGGAGATCTTCCGCCGGTCTCTTCCGTCAAATCTACCTTCTGCTTCGCGAAATCCCGGTTTCGCGTTGTGGAAACTGTCAAGTACCCGGCGCGGAGCGGGTGGGTCTTGACGGACCGGACTCCGGAGTGAAGACTTCTTCAACAGTTCGTTGAATTTCACGGCATGGCTTCGCTGTACAGAAGGGACGTGAGGGTACGGGTGTCCGACAGGGACGTGAACCTGGTACTGCGCTCGACGCGCGTCATCACCCCGGAGGGGACCCGGGCCGCATCGGTCACCGTCGCCGCCGGAAAGATCGTGGCGGTACTGCCGTACGACGCCGAGGTGCCTTCCGGGGCCCGACTGGAGGACTTCGGGGACGATGTCGTGCTCCCCGGCCTCGTCGACACCCATGTCCATGTGAACGACCCCGGCCGCACCGAGTGGGAGGGCTTCTGGACGGCCACCCGCGCGGCAGCGGCCGGCGGTATAACCACCCTGCTGGACATGCCCCTGAACTCCCTCCCGCCGACCACCACGGTCGAGAACCTCGCCGCCAAGCGGGAGGTGGCCCGCAGCAAGGCGCACATCGACGTCGGCTTCTGGGGCGGCGCGATCCCGTCCAATGTGAAGGACCTGCGGCCGCTGCACGACGCCGGAGTCTTCGGCTTCAAGAGCTTTCTGTCACCGTCGGGCGTGGAGGAGTTCCCCGAGCTCGACCAGGAGCAGCTCGCCCGTTCCATGGCCGAGATCGCCGGCTTCGGCGGGCTGCTCATCGTGCATGCCGAGGACCCGCACCACCTCGCCGCCGCGCCGCAGGAGTCCGGGCCGAAGTACGCCGACTTCCTCGCCTCCCGGCCGCGCGACGCCGAGAACACCGCGATCGAAGGCCTGATCGCGCAGGCCGAGCGGCGGGGCGCCCAGGTGCATGTACTGCACCTGTCCTCCTCCGACGCGCTGCCGATGATCGCGGCCGCCAAGCGGCGGGGCGTGAGGATCTCGGTCGAGTCCTGCCCGCACTTCCTCACCCTCACGGCGGAGGAAGTACCCGACGGGGCAACGGAGTTCAAATGCTGTCCGCCCATCCGCGAGGCAGCGAACCAGGACGCGCTGTGGGAGGGCCTGGCGGACGGGACGATCGACTGCATCGTCTCCGACCACTCGCCCTGCACCACCGATCTGAAGACCCAGGACTTCGCGTCCGCCTGGGGCGGCATCTCCTCGCTCCAGCTGGGCCTCTCGGCGATCTGGACCGAGGCCCGCAAACGCGGCCGCACACTCGAGGACGTCGTCCGCTGGATGTCGGCGGCTCCGGCAGAGCTCGCAGGCCTGAGCCAGAAGGGCGCCATCGAGGCGGGCCGTGACGCGGACTTCGCGGTCCTCGCGCCCGACGAGACCTTCACCGTCGACCCGGCCGAGCTCCACCACCGCAATCAGGTCACGGCGTACGCCGGCAAGACCCTGCACGGAGTCGTCAGGTCGACGTGGCTGCGCGGCGAACGCATCGTGGAGAACGGCACCCTGGCCGAGCCGACCGGCCGGCTGCTCGAAAGGAATATCTGATCGTGTCCATTCCTTCTTTCACCGGTGACGCCGACCCGTTCGCAGGCGGCGACCCGTACGCCGACTACCGCACGGCCGACTTTCCCTTCGCGCACCACGCCGACCTCGCCGACCGGCGGCTCGGCGCGGGCGTCATCGCCGCCAATGACGAGTTCTTCGCCGAGCGCGAGAACATGCTGAAGCCCGGGGCCGCGGAGTTCGACCCGGAGCACTTCGGCCACAAGGGCAAGATCATGGACGGCTGGGAGACCCGCCGTCGCCGCGGTGTGAGCGCCGCGCAGCCGCACCCGACCGACGAGGACCACGACTGGGCGCTGGTACGGCTCGGTGCGCCCGGCGTCGTACGCGGCATCGTCATCGACACGGCCCACTTCCGTGGCAACTACCCGCAGGCGGTGTCGGTCGAGGCCGCGGCGGTCTCCGGTTCACCCTCGCCCGAGGAGCTCCTGGCCGACGACGTGAAGTGGACGGTGCTCGTCCCCCGTACCGCCGTCGGCGGCCACGCGGCGAACGGGTTCGCGGTCGACGTGGAGCAACGCTTCACACACCTGCGTGTCAACCAGCACCCCGACGGCGGCATCGCCCGCCTGCGGGTCTACGGCGAGGTCGCGCCCGACCCGGCGTGGCTCGGCGTGCTGGGCACCTTCGACCTCGTGGCGCTGGAGAACGGCGGCGGTGTCGAGGACGCCTCCGACCGCTTCTACTCCCCGGCCACCAACACCATCCAGCCGGGCCGCTCCCGCAAGATGGACGACGGCTGGGAGACCCGCCGCCGCCGGGACAAGGGCAACGACTGGATCCGCTACCAGTTGGTGGAGCAGGCCGAGATCCGCGCGGTGGAGATCGACACGGCGTATCTGAAGGGCAACAGCGCGGGGTGGGCGGCGGTTTCGCTCCGCGACGGCGATGCGGGGGAGTGGGCGGAGATCCTCCCGCGTACGCGTCTCCAGCCGGACACGAATCACCGCTTCGTCCTGGGTGCGCCGGCGGTGGGCACCCATGTCCGGGTGGACATCTACCCCGACGGCGGCATATCGCGCCTGCGTCTCTTCGGCTCCCTGACGGAGGAGGGCGCGAACCGCCTGGCGGCGCGCCACCAGGAACTGGGGGGCTGAGCCGGGTCCTTCCCTGAACCGGGGCGCCGCCCCGGACCCCGCGCCTCAATCGCCGGCGGGGCTTGATTTCCGCCCCGGGCCCTGCGCCTCATATCCGGCGGGGCTTGATTTCCGCCCGGGATCCCGCGCCTCATTTCCGGCGGGGCTTGCTTTCCGCAGGGTGAGATTGAAGTTCCGGCCGGACGGGTGGGGGAGTCAGCCCGTCCGGCGATTGAGGACACGGCCGCAGGGTGTACGCGGGCCTGGGGCCGAGCCCCCGTCACGCCGCGTGGCCGCCGTCCACCGACAGTTCCGCGCCCGTGATGTACGCCGCCTCGTCGCTCGCCAAGTACGCAACCAGGGACGCCACTTCCTCCGCGCTGCCGAAACGGCCCAGCGCCGTGTCCGCCTTCTGCGGCTCGGCGTACGGGCCGTCGGCCGGGTTCATGTCCGTGTCGATCGGGCCCGGGTGGACCAGGTTCGCCGTGATGCCGCGCCCGCCGAGCTCCCGGGCCAGAGCCTTGGTCAGGCCGGTCAGCGCGGACTTGCTCATCGCGTAGAGCGTGCCGCCGGGACCCGGCACGTGCTGTGCCATGCAACTGCCGATGGAGACGATCCGCCCACCGCGTTCCATCCGGGCAGCCGCCGCCTGCGCGGCGAGGAACACCGCTCGTACATTCACATCGAGCACCTGGTCCACATCGCTTGCGGACAGTTGCCCGATGGGGCCGAGTACGCCGACGCCCGCGTTGTTGACCAGGATGTCGAGCCGCCCGAGCCGGTCCGCGGCCCGGGCGACGGCCGCGCCGGGTGCCTCGGCGTCCGCCGCGTCCGCCCGCAGCGCGAGACCCCGCTGCCCCGTCGCCTCGATCTTGCGGACCACCGCCTGGGCGGCGCCCTCGCCGCGCACGTACGTGATGGCCACATCGACGCCCTCCCGCGCGAGCCGCAGGGCGATCGCCGCCCCCATGCCGCGACTGCCACCGGTCACCAGAGCCGTCCTGGACATCCCGTACCCCTTTTGTCAGTGGTGGTTACGACCTCAAGGAAAGCGGCCCTGCTTCCTCGGTGCTGGCGGCAAACGGACGTTGAATCCCGGTGTGACCCTTCAGAAGAGATCCTCGGCACCGCCATGCAGCCGACTGTCGTCTCCCACGAGGGCCTCGCCACCGCCCTGAAGAAGGCCCAGGGCCGTGACAGGCAGGGCCCGATGGGCGGGCTCTTCTCCACCGACGCCGGTCAGGCTCCCCGGCCCCGCCGGCCGACCGATGAATTCCCGGCGCGGGCAGGGTCTGAGCCTTTGAACGGAACACCGCACACAGGAAGCAGGCACTTGCCATGGGACAGCTCTCCATCACCACCTTTGTCACTCTCGACGGCGTCATGCAGGCCCCCGGCGGACCGAACGAGGACCCCAGCGGCGGCTTCGAGCTCGGCGGCTGGTCCGTGCCGTACGGCGACGACGACTTCGGCCGGTTCGTGACGGAGGTCTTCGAACGGGCGGGCGCCTTCCTGCTCGGCCGCCGTACGTACGAGATCTTCGCGAGCTACTGGCCCAAGGTGACCGACCCCGGCAACCCGATCGCGTCGCGGCTCAACTCCCTGCCGAAGTACGTCGCCTCGCGTACCCTCGAAAAGGCCGACTGGGCCGGCTCCACCGTCATCGACGGTGACCTCGCGAAGGAGGTCGCGGCGCTCAAGGAGAGCACGGACGGCGAGCTTCAGGTGCACGGCAGCGGCAGCCTTGCCCACTTCCTCATGGCCCACGACCTGATCGACACGTTTCATCTGCTCCTCTTCCCCGTCGTCCTGGGCACGGGCCGCCGTCTCTTCGCCAACGGCGCGGTACCGACCGCGTTCCGGCACGTCGGGGCGCGAGTCACGGGCACGGGCGTGGCCATCCACACGTACGAGCTGGCGGGCCGCCCCGAGTACGGCACATACGAGGACCAATAAAGCGTGTAGCACTCACGGGTCCACCCGGGTACGGTGATCGCTCCGCGTGCGAGCCGCCGAAGTCTCCACCCTGCCGGAACCGCTGGAGACCCAGGTGTCGTCGATCGCCGTACCCGCTGCCGCCCTCGCGCCCCGACGCGCCTGGCTCACCGACCTGCCCGTGCTGCTTGTGGCCGTGGTGTGGGGCGCCAGCTATCTCGCGGCGAAAGGCATCACCACCACGCACACGGTCGTCGCCGTGCTGGTGCTCCGCTTCGCGCTCGTCCTGCCGGCGCTGGCCGTGGCAGGCCACCGCAAGCTGCGGGCGCTGACCGGCGCGCAGTGGAGCGGCGCCGCTCTCCTCGGGCTGGTACTGAGCGGAATCTTCCTGCTCGAGACGTACGGAGTCGTGCACACCTCCGCCACCAACGCCGGGCTCATCATCAGCCTCACCATGATCTTCACGCCGCTCGCCGAGGCCGCGGTGAGCAGGACCCGGCCGCCTCGGGCCTTTGTGGCCGCGGCCGGCCTCTCCGTCGCCGGTGTGGTGCTGCTGACCCAGGGCGGCGGCCTCACCACACCTTCGCCCGGCGATCTGCTGATGCTGCTGGCGGCGCTTGCCCGTACCGTCCATGTGCTGGCGATGGCGAGGATCAAGGCGGTGCGGGGCGCGGACTCGCTCTCGCTGACGACGGTCCAACTGGGCAGCGCGGTCGCCGTGTTCGCGCTCCTGGCGGCCGTCCCCGGTACCGGCGCCTCGCCCTGGTCGGTGGCTGCCGGCTTCGGCCCGCGCGAATGGGCCGGGCTGCTGTTTCTCTCCCTCTTCTGCACGCTGTTCGCCTTCTTCGTGCAAATGTGGGCGGTACGTCGTACGTCGCCGTCGCGCGTCAGCCTGCTGCTCGGTACCGAGCCGCTGTGGGCGGCCGCCGCCGGTACGGCGATCGCGGGCGAACACCTCGGCGCGCTGGGACTGGTGGGCGCCGGCCTGGTCCTGGCGGGCACCACCTGGGGCAGGCGCGCGGCCGACCGTGCGGATTGCTAAGTTCTGGCGCCATGCGATCACTTGTGTACGACATAGAGTTCCGGGCGCGTGCCAAGCGAGTCCAGGCCTGGGGCCTCGGGCTGCTCTCCGCTGCGGCACTGCTGTGGGTGTGGTTCGGCGTCCTGCTGCTCACGCCGTACGACGTCGATGGCAGGTACGGCTCCTCGGACTGTGAGTCGCGGTTCTTCACGGAGCGTTCCACCGCCAACGAAGGGGCGGCGAACGGCACCAAATGTGCGGCCGAGCGCGACTGGCCCGAACTGCTCGGCGTCCTCGGCCTGTCCGTCCCGCTCTCCCTCGCCGGCGCCGTGCTCTACACCAGCGGCAGCGTCAGCAATCGCATGAGCGAGCACCTCGCCGAAGTGACCCGACTGAACGAAGCCGCTGCCGCCTAAGCCTTCCGGCGCTGGTCCGCGATCATCAGCACCGCGAAGCCGACCACGGCGATCACAACGTTCGCGAAGGTCTCCCGGCCGTGCAGAAAAGCGAAGTACTCGGTGACGAAACGCGTGAACCCGAGGAAGCGGAACCAGTCCGTCAGCTCGCGGAGCACTCCACAGACACCCACAACCAGCAGCACCATGCCGATGCCTTCGAGAATCTTCCTCATCCGTTGATCGTGGTCCGGTCCGCCGGGCCGTCGCGTCGGCCCTCGGGATGTGCCGCGGCTCCGAAAGTCTGAGCCCGCGCGACTTTGGTAGCCTCCCTCGGCCGCACGGACCCATCCGGCCCCCGCCTGCGTAGCTTTGTCGATATGACGCGCACGGAGTACCCCTGGCTGCTTCCCTCGGCCATGTCCGACCCCAGGGACCCGGACCTGGCCGGCGACCGGAGCAGGGCCAGGCCGCGGCGCACCGCACGCGACTGGATCGTCGACACCTTCGTCTTCGTCATCGCCGCGGTCATCGGCCTGCTTGCCTCTGAGGAGAGCCAGCAGGCCGGTAGCTCCGAACTCGTTGTCTTCGCAGACCAGTTGGTGGGCGCGGCGGCCTGCTGCGCGCTCTGGGCGCGGCGGCGCGCACCGCTCGGGCTCGCGATCACCCTGATCGTCGTGAGCGTGGTGGTGCCGGTCGCCGCAGGAGCCTTGCTGCTGAGCCTGTTCAGCCTGGCAGTGCACCGCCCCTTCAGACCGGTCGCGGTCGTGAGCGCCCTCGCCGTAGCGAGCTCGGTCGTCTCCGCCGTCGTGCGCCCCGATCCGGGCATGTCGCTCCTGGCCTCGTTCATCACCTCGGTGGTCCTGATCCTGCTGATGACCGGCTGGGGCATGCTCGTACGGGCCCGCCGCCAGCTCGTGGTCGCGCTGCGCGAGCGGGCCAGGCGGGCCGAGACCGAGGCCGAGCTCCGGGCCGAGAACGCCCAGCGCCTGGCCCGTGAGGCGATCGCCCGAGAGATGCACGATGTGCTGGCTCACCGGCTGACACTCCTCAGCGTGCACGCGGGCGCCCTCGAATTCCGGCCGGACGCGCCCCCTGCCGAGGTCGCCCGGGCCGCCGGAGTGATCCGCGACAGCGCACACGAGGCACTCCAGGATCTGCGCGAGATCATCGGCGTGCTGCGCGCCCCGGGCGACGGGGACGGGGCGGACCGGCCGCAGCCCACACTCGCCACGCTCGACGCGCTGGTCGCCGAGTCCCGCGAGGCGGGTATGAAGGTCACCCTCGACAACCGCATCACCACCCCGGCCGCCGTCCCCGCGGCCACCGGCCGCACTGTCTACCGGATCGCCCAGGAAGGGCTGACCAACTCCCGCAAGCACGCCCCCGGCACGGAGGTCACCGTCGCCGTGAGTGGTGGCCCCGGCTGCGGTCTCACCGTCGAGGTGGCCAATCCGGCCCCTCTCGGCGAGGTCCCGAAGGTGCCCGGATCGGGCCAGGGACTGATCGGTCTGACCGAACGCGCCACCCTCGCGGGCGGCAGGCTCGAGCACGGAGCGACGGCCGACGGCGGATTCCGTGTCCATGCCTGGCTACCGTGGCCCTCATGACAATTCGGTTGATCGTCGTGGATGACGACCCGCTCGTACGGGCAGGACTGGCCTTCATGCTCGGGGGTGCGGACGACCTCGAGATCGTGGGGGAGGGGGCCGACGGCTCCGAGGTCGAGGCGCTCGTCGACCGGCTCTCGCCCGATGTGGTGCTGATGGACATCCGGATGCCGGTCGTGGACGGCCTCACCGCCACCGAGACGCTGCGCCGCCGCCCCGAGGCGCCCGAGGTCATCGTCCTGACCACCTTCCACGCCGACGAACAGGTATTGCGCGCGCTGCGGGCGGGCGCGGCCGGATTCGTACTGAAGGACACTCCGCCCACCGAGATCGTCGCGGCGGTACGACGGGTGGCCGCCGGCGATCCGGTCCTCTCCCCGGCCGTCACCCGCCAGTTGGTGACGCACGTGGCGGGGAGCACGCACGGGACCCGCAGAGCAGCGGCGACCGAGCGGCTCACCTCGCTGGCGGAACGCGAACGGGAGGTGGCGGTCGCCGTCGGCCGCGGCCGGTCCAACGCCGAGATCGCCGCGACGCTCTTCATGAGCGTGCCGACGGTCAAGACGCATGTCTCCCGCATCCTGGCCAAACTTGGCCTCAACAACCGTGTCCAGATCGCTCTGTTGGCCCATGATGCCGGTCTGCTCGACGAGGAGGAGCCGACGTAGGCTGACGCGATGACAATCGTCGATCTCGGCGAGCACGGAGCGGACTTCATCGCGAATCCGTATCCGTACTACGCCCGACTGCGCGAGTCCGGGCCCGTCCATGAGGTGCTTCTGCCGAACGGTGAGGAGATCTGGCTGATCGTCGGCCATGAGGAGGCGCGGACCGCGCTCGCCGATCCGCGGCTGTCCAAGTCGCCCGCCACGATTGGTGCGACGATGCTCGATGAACGCGTCATCGGCCCGCATCTGCTGGTCCTCGATCCGCCGGACCACACCAGGCTGCGCAAGCTCGTCGTCCGCGAATTCACCGCGCGCCGGGTGGAGAGCCTGCGCCCCCGCATTCAGCAGATCACCGACGGGCTGCTCGACGCGATGCTGCCGGCCGGGCGAGGGGATCTGGTCGACGCGCTGGCCTTCCCACTGCCGATCATTGTCATCTGCGAGCTGCTGGGCGTGCCGACCGCCGACCGAGACGTGTTCCGGAAGTGGTCCAACGAGGTGGTGGCCCCGACAGGTCCCGCGGCCGAACAGGACGCCATCCACGAACTGGCCGCCTACCTCGACGAACTCATCGAGGACAAACGCCGCGGCCGCCCCACCGACGATCTGCTGTCCGCACTCGTCCGCACCCGCGCCGAGGACGACGACCGGTTCTCGGTCGCCGAACTGCGCGCTCTCGCCTATCTCTTGCTGATCGCCGGCCATGAGACGACCGTCAATCTGATCTCCAACGGCGTACGGGCCCTGCTCGACCACCCCCGTCAGCTGGCCGCTCTGCGCGCCGACTTCGGACTCCTGGACGGCGCGGTCGAGGAAATGCTGCGCTATGACGGCCCTTTGGAGACCGGCACACTTCGCTTCACCGCCGTCCCGGTCCCGATCGGCGACACCGTGATCCCGGCCGGCGAGGCGGTGCTCGTCGGCATCGCCGCCGGCGACCACGACCCCGCCCGCTATCCCGCCCCCGACCGCTTCGACATCCGCCGCGACACCCGCGGACACCTCGCTTTCGGCCACGGCATCCATTACTGCCTGGGCGCGCCGCTGGCCCGTATGGAGGGCAGGATCGCCGTCCGTACTCTGCTGGAACGCTGCCCGGACCTGGCCATCAACCCTGCTGCCGGTCCGCTCGACTGGGTGCCAGGCATGCTGATGCGCGGGGTGCGCAGGCTCCCGGTGCGGTGGTAGCGCACGATGGGCGAGTGAGCGCTCGACCGGACTCCTCCGTCACCGACTTCCCAAGGAGCACGATGCCCGGACTTGACCTCGAAGCGGCCCGGAAGGTTCTCGAAAGCCAGCCGTTCAGCCGGCTGCTCCAGGCACGGATCACCGCTTTCGGCGGCGGCGAGGCCGTGCTCGAGGTGGACATCCGCGAAGAGCTGCACCAGCAGAACGGCTATCTGCACGGCGGAGTGCTCGCGTACGCAGCCGACAACTCCATCAGCTTTGCCGCCGGTACGACGCTCGGGCCCGCGGTGCTGACCGGCGGCTTCTCCGTCCAGTACATCCGCCCGGCGACCGGGCGCACCCTGGTGGCCCGCGCCGCCGTCGTGCACACCGGCCGCCGTCAGGCCGTCGTCCGCTGCGATCTGTCCGCGGTGAACGCGGACGGCGAAGAGACGCTCTGCGCCGTCGCTCAGGGCACCGTACTGTCCGCGCAGCAGTCCTGAGGGGGAAACCATGACCACCGAAGCCGCCGTCGTCGATCTTGCCGCGCTGGGCGAGGACTTCACCCGCGACCCCTATCCCGTCTACGCCGGGTTACGGGCGCGGGGCCCGGTCCACCGGATACAGATGCCCGAGGGCTACGCGGCCTGGCTGATCGTCGGACACGAAGCGGGGCGAGCCGCGCTCGCCGATCCGCGGCTGTCCAAGGAGTGGCGCAATGTCTCGCCGGAGCTCGGAATCCGCCAGATCTCCTCGGGTCTCACCATGCTCAGCTCCGACGCGCCGCTGCACACCCGGCTGCGCAAGCTGGTCGTACGCGAGTTCACGACGCGGCGGGTGGAGCAACTCGCCCCGCGCATCCAGGAGATCACCGACCGGCTGCTGGACGAGATGGTGCCCACCGGGCGCGCCGACCTGGTGGAAGCGCTCTCCTTCCCGCTGCCCATGGCCGTCATCTGCGAGCTGCTCGGCGTGCCGTTCCTGGACCGTGACACCTTCCGGTCCTGGTCCAACACGGTGCTCTCCGCGGCGGACCGCGACGCGCGGAGGGATGCGTCCGCGAAGATGACGCAGTACCTGACGCAGCTGCTCGCCGACAAGCGGGAGCAGCGCGGCGACGACCTGATGAGCGCGCTGATCCATACGGCGGACGAGGACGGCGACCGGCTCGGCGCAGAGGAACTGCTGGGCATGGCCTGGCTGCTGCTCGTCGCCGGGCACGAGACCACCGTCAACCTCATCTCCAACGGGGTACTCGCCCTGCTCTCCCACCCTGACCAACTGGCCGCTCTGCGTGCCGACTTCTCGCTGCTCGACGGCGCGGTCGAGGAGATGCTGCGCTACGAAGGACCGCTGGAGACGCCGACGTACCGCTTCACCACCGAGCCCCTGGAGATCGGCGGCACGACGATCCCTGGCGGTGGCGAACTGGTGCTGATCGCCCTGGCGGACGCCGACCGCGACCCGGCACGCTTCCCCGACCCGGACCGATTCGACATCCGGCGCGACAGCCGCGGACACCTCGCCTTCGGGCACGGGATCCACTACTGCCTGGGCGCCCCGCTGGCCAGGCTGGAGGCGCGGATCGCGATCCGTTCGCTGCTGGAGCGCTGTCCCGGCCTGGTGCTGGACGCGCATCCGGCGGCCCTGACCTGGCGGACCGGCATGCTGATCCGCGGGCCGGAGAGCCTGCCGGTCAGCTGGTAGCGAGGTGTAGTCGGTTGGGGTCGGCCGGTCGGCGTGCTCGGTCGGTCGGCCGGTCGGCCCATCCGGTCCGTCGGCCGGGGGGCCGGTCGTCAGCCGGAGGGGATCTCCTCGAGCCGCACCGGACGGCGCTCCCGCCGCGACAGCTCGCACGCCTCCGCGATCCGCAGCGCCGTCAGCGCCTCCCATCCGTCGCACGGGTTCTCCGCCTCGCCCTGAACCATCCGAACGAACGCGTCCAGCTCCGCCTCGTACGCCGGGGCGAACCGCTCCAGGAAGCCGGGCCACGGCTTGTCCGCCGCGGGCGGGCCCTTGGGTTCGGTCGAGCTGATAGGTGTTCGGTCGTCCAGTCCGACCGCGACCGTGTCGAGCTCGCCGGCCAGCTCCATCCGTACGTCGTAGCCCGCGCCGTTGCAGCGGGTGGCCGTGGCGGTGGCCAGTGTCCCGTCGTCCAGAGTGAGCACCGCCGCCGCCGTGTCCACGTCGCCCGCCTCGCGGAACATCGCGGGCCCGGCGTCCGAACCGGTCGCGTACACCTCCACGACCTCGCGGCCCGTCACCCAGCGCAGGATGTCGAAGTCATGGACCAAACAGTCCCGGTACAGGCCGCCGGAGAGCGGCAGATACGCGGCGGGCGGCGGCGTGGGGTCGGAGGTGATGGCCCGTACGGTGTGCAGCCTGCCGAGCGCACCCGACCGTACGACCTCGCGTGCCTTCGTGTAGCCCGCGTCGAACCGCCGCATGAAGCCCAGCTGAAGCAGGGTGCCGGCCTGCTCGACCTCACGGAGCGCGCTGAGCGTGCCAGGCAGGTCCAGGGCGATCGGCTTCTCGCAGAAGGTGGGGAGACCGGCGCGGGCGGCGCGGGCGATGAGTTCGGCGTGGGCGGCGGTCGCCGAGGCGATCACCACGGCGTCCACGCCCCAGGTGAAGATCTCATCGGCACTCGGTGCTGCGGTGGACCCGGTGCGTTCGGCGACTTCGGCCGCCCGTGCCGCGTCGGCATCAGCGACGACCAGTGAACCGACCTCTCGATGGCGGCTGAGCACGCTGGCGTGGAAGGAGCCGATACGTCCCGTACCGATAAGTCCGATGCGCATGGCCTAAAGGTGCTGCCCGGCCGACCGCCATGTCAAGACTTTGTCCTGACAACCGAACCTCACGACTTCCCGTCAACATTCACTGCGACTACGCTCACCCCGTGCCCAAGCAGCCCAGACACGTGACGGACCCGTCCCTGTCTCTCCAGCTGAGCGTGGACCGCACCAGTCCGGTCCCGCTCTACTTCCAGCTGTCGCAGCAGCTGGAAGCAGCCATCGAGAGAGGGACCCTCACCCCTGGCAGCCTGCTCGGCAACGAGATCGAGCTCGCCAACCGGCTCGGGCTGTCCCGCCCGACCGTCCGCCAGGCCATCCAGTCCCTCGTAGACAAGGGCCTGCTGGTGCGCCGCAGGGGCGTCGGCACCCAGGTCGTGCACAGCCAGGTCAAGCGCCCGCTGGAGCTCAGCAGCCTCTACGACGACCTCGAGGCGGCCGGTCAGCGCCCGGCCACCATCGTGCTGCGCAACGCCTTCGAGCCCGCGAGTGCCGAGGTCGCGGCCGCCCTCGGGGTGCCGGAGGGCAGCGACGTCCAGCTGATCGAGCGCCTGCGTTTCGCCCACGGCGAGCCCATGGCCCGCCTGCGGAACCATCTGCCGGCCGGCCTCTTCGAATGCGACACGGAGCGGCTCGAGGCAACCGGCCTGTACCGGATGATGCGGACCGCGGGGATCACCCTGCACAGCGCCCGGCAGTCGGTCGGGGCGCGGGCTGCCACAGAGCTGGAGGCCGAGCTGCTGACCGAGGAGACCGGCGCTCCGCTGCTGACCATGGAGCGGACGACCTTCGACGACACCGGCCGGGCGGTCGAGTTCGGCTCGCACATCTACCGCGCCTCGCGCTACGCCTTCGAGTTCCAGCTGCTCGTCCGGCCGTGACCCGGTCCCTGCCGTGACCCCGCCGCCGACCGCGACCCGGCCGATGGCGACACCGCCGGCCGTGGCGCCGTCCGGCCGGTTTCGGCGCCCGGCGGCGACCCGGCCCACCCGCACGATTCGGTCACGTAAGAATGTCATTCCCGTAAGAATGTTCGGACAAAGTCTTGACGGGGTCGCGGGACCGCCGTAAAAACTCACCCAGCCGCAACCGGGCGGCCGGGAGAAAAGGCGGACCCACCATGCGTACCACCCGCACGGCAGCAGCCCTGCTCGCCACATGTGCCCTGGTCGTCGTCGCAGGATGCAGCAGCTCCGGCGGCAAGGAGGCGAAGGACAGCCCCTCCAAGGGCGGCGGAGGCGGCGAGCCCGCCACCACCGGCCGGCTCAAGATCGCCATGGTGACCCACTCCGGCGAGGGCGACACCTTCTGGGACATCGTCCAGAGCGGCGCCAAGGTCGCGGCCCGCAAGGACAACGTCGAGTTCCTCTACGCCGCCAACAAGGAGGGCAAGGAGCAGGCCCAGCTCGTCCAGACCTACATCGACCAGAAGGTCGACGGCATCGTCGTCACCCTCGCCAAGCCGGAGGCGGTCAAGGAGGTCGTCAAGAAGGCCGTCGCGGCCGGCATACCCGTCGTCACGATCAACTCCGGCGCCGAGTTCTCCAAGGAGATCGGCGCGCTCAGCCACATCGGCCAGGACGAGTCCGTGGCCGGCGAGGCCGTCGGCGAGGAGCTCAACAAGCGCGGCAAGAAGAAGGCGATCTGCGTCATCCACGAGCAGGGAAATGTCTCGCTCGAGGCCCGCTGCGCAGGAGTGAAGAAGACCTTCAAGGGCACCGTCGAGAACCTCAACGTCGAGGGCACCAATATGCCCGCCTCCACCTCCTCCATCGAGGCGAAGCTGCAGAGTGCCAAGGACATCGACGCGGTCGTCACGCTCGGCGCTCCGTTCGCCGCCGCATCCGTGAAGGCCAAGGAGGGCGCGGGCTCCAGCGCCGAGGTCAACACCTTTGACCTCAACGCCGAAGTGGTCAAGCAGCTCAAGGCCAAGCAGATCGGCTTCGCCGTCGACCAGCAGCCCTACCTCCAGGGCTACCTCGCCATCGACGAACTGTGGCTCAACAAGACCAACGGCAATGTGATCGGCGGCGGCAAGCCGATCCTCACCGGTCCCGCCCTCGTCACCGAGAAGGACGTGCCGGCCCTGGAGAAGCTGACCGCCGACGGCACCCGATGACCTACCCGGCATACCCGATGCCCACCCTCCGACCTGCTGTGACACATACTTGGGCGGCCGGGGCGCGTCATCACGTCCCCCGGCCGCACCGAGAATCACAGCGAGTACGGCAAGAAGGGCACGGCGTCGTGGCTAGGGCAAGGACAGGGGTACGCGCGCTCGGCGCGGTGCTGGCGGCGGTACTCGGAGCCTCCCTCGCGGGATGCAGCAGCACCGGCGGCAAGCGTGCGGAGGACGCCCGCAAGGCACAGGCCGCCGCCGGCAGGTCCGCGGTGACCACCCCTCGCTGGACCTTCGCCATGGTGACCCACTCCGGTGACGGCGACACCTTCTGGGACATCGTCCAGAACGGCGCCGAGCAGGCCGCCGTCAAGGACAACATCAACTTCCTCTACTCGCACAGCGACGAGGGCCAGCAGCAGGCCCAGCTCGTCCAGGCGGCCATCGACAAGAGGGTCGACGGCCTCATCGTCTCGCTCGCCAAGCCCGACGCGATGAAGGACGTCATCGTCAAGGCCGAGAAGGCCGGCATCCCGGTGATCACCGTCAACTCGGGCTCCGAACAGTCCAAGGCGTACGGCGCACTCACCCATATCGGCCAGGACGAGTCGATCGCCGGCGAGGCCGTCGGCGACGAGCTCGACAGGCGCGGCAAGAAGAAGGCCCTGTGCGTGCTGCACGAGCAGGGCAATGTCGGCCATGAGCAGCGCTGCGCCGGAGCGAAGAAGACCTTCGCCGGCCAGCTGCAGAACCTGTACGTCGACGGCACCAACATGCCCGACGTCCAGGCGTCCATCGAGGCGAAGCTCCAGGCGGACCCCTCCATCGACTCCGTCGTCACCCTCGGCGCGCCGTTCGCGGATGCCGCCGTCCAGGCCAGGAAGACCGCGGAGAGCAAGGCCGAGGTCGACACCTTCGACCTCAACGCCAAGGTCGCCACCGCTCTGACGGCCGGCACGCTCGGCTTCGCCGTCGACCAGCAGCCGTACCTCCAGGGGTACGAGGCCGTGGATCTGCTGTGGCTCCACAAGTACAACGCCGATGTCCTCGGGGGCGGGCGGCCCGTCCTGACCGGACCGCAGATCATCACCAGGAACGACGCCGCCGAGCTTCAGAAATACACGGAGCGGGGGACCCGATGAGCGCTACCGCACCACCTGCCACACCGGACATGACACCGGAGAAGACCGACGAGCGGCTGCTGCGCACCTCGCCGCTGCGCAAGCTGCTGGGCCGGCCCGAGCTGGGCTCGGTCGTCGGCGCCGTGGCGGTCTTCATCTTCTTCTCGTTCGTCGCCGACTCGTTCCTGCGGGCGTCCAGCCTCTCCACCGTGCTGTACGCGGCCTCGACCCTCGGCATCATGGCCGTACCGGTCGCGCTGCTGATGATCGGCGGCGAGTTCGATCTCTCGGCCGGCGTCCTGGTGACCAGCTCCGCGCTGGTCTCCTCGATGTTCAGCTACCAGATGACGGCGAACGTCTGGGTCGGCGTGTTCGTCTCACTGCTCGTCACGCTCGCCGTCGGGGTCTTCAACGGCTTCATGCTGACCCGTACGAAACTGCCCAGCTTCATCATCACGCTCGGCACGTTCCTGATGCTGACCGGCCTCAACCTCGGTTTCACCAAGCTGATCAGCGGCACGGTCTCGACGAAGTCCATCGCCGACATGGAGGGCTTCGAGTCCGCCAAGAAGCTCTTCGCCTCACAGCTCACCCTCGGTGACGTCACGCTGAAGGTGACCATCCTGTGGTGGTTCGTGCTGGTGGCGCTGGCCACCTGGATCCTGCTGCGTACGCGCTTCGGCAACTGGATCTTCGCGGTCGGCGGCGGCGCCGACGCAGCCCGCGCGGTCGGCGTCCCGGTCAACAGGACCAAGATCGGCCTCTATATGGGCGTCGCCTTCGCCGCCTGGGTCTCCGGCCAGCATCTCCTCTTCTCGTTCGATGTGGTGCAGTCCGGTGAGGGCGTCGGCAATGAGCTGACGTACATCATCGCGGCCGTCATCGGCGGCTGTCTGATCACCGGCGGCTACGGCTCGGCGATCGGCTCCGCGGTCGGCGCGTTCATCTTCGGCATGACCAGCAAGGGCATCGTGTACGCGGAGTGGAACCCGGACTGGTTCAAGTTCTTCCTCGGAGCGATGCTCCTCCTGGCCACCCTGCTCAACGCATGGGTCCGCAAGCGTGCGGAGGCAAGCAAATGACAGCCCTCGTCGAGCTCGACAACGTCAGTAAGTACTACGGCAATATCCGCGCGCTGGAAGGCGTCTCGCTCGAGGTCCACGCCGGGGAGATCTCCTGTGTGCTCGGCGACAACGGCGCCGGCAAGTCCACCCTGATCAAGATCATCGCGGGTCTGCACCGGCACGACGCGGGCACCTTCCTGATCGAGGGGGAGCAGGCGAGCCTCGCCAGCCCGCGCGAAGCCCTGGACCGGGGCATCGCCACGGTCTACCAGGACCTCGCCGTCGTACCCCTGATGCCGGTCTGGCGGAACTTCTTCCTCGGCTCCGAGCCGACCAAGGGCGCGGGCCCCTTCAAGCGTCTCGACGTCGAGCTGATGCGTGAGACGACCCGCTCCGAGCTGCTGCGCATGGGCATCGATCTGCGCGATGTCGACCAGCCCATCGGGACGCTCTCCGGCGGTGAGCGCCAGTGCGTGGCGATCGCCCGGGCGGTCTACTTCGGCGCGAAGGTCCTGGTCCTGGACGAGCCGACCGCCGCGCTCGGCGTCAAGCAGTCCGGCGTCGTACTGAAGTATGTGGCGGCGGCACGCGACGCCGGTCTGGGCGTCGTGCTGATCACCCACAACCCGCACCATGCCTATCTGGTCGGCGACCGCTTCGTACTGCTCAAGCGCGGCACCATGTCCGCAGCCCACACCAAGGACTCGGTCACCCTCGACGAGCTCACCCGGCAGATGGCGGGCGGCAGCGAGCTCGAGGACCTCCGCCATGAGCTGGAGCGGGCGCCGGTACCCACCCACCTCGGCGGCCACCCGGTGAAGGACGAGCCCCCCACCGCGTAGTGCCCGCAGCGGGCCCGCTCCCCACCTCACCCCTGTCCGTGATCGGGGGCGTGGCCCGCGAGCCCCGCGCCTCGAACGCCGGCGAGGCCGGTTTTCGGGGCTCCCCACCGGGCTCAGCCCCCGGGCCCCGTTCCTCGATCGCCGGAGGGTTTCGAGAAATCAACCCTGTCCGGCGATTGAGGACACGCCCGAAGGACGTATCCGGAGGTCTGCGGGCTTGTCCCCGGTTCGGGAAGGGGCGGGCAGCGGGACTCGCCCGGCTCCGGGGCCACCGAACCGGAGCCGCACCCCGACCCGCCGGATGGCAGAATCGGGCCCGGTGGGCGCCGCCCACCCCGGGCCGTGACACCACCCGGCCCCCGACACTCCGCAGGGACATGAGCACGTACCGCGACTTCGCCCACCGGGGCTCCGCCCGCGCCACCGTCCTGAAGACCGTCGGCACCCGCGAGCGGCGCTCTCATCTCACCGCGCCCCGCGTTCCCACGGTCGGCATCGACATCGGCGGTACGAAGGTGATGGCGGGTGTCGTCGACGCCGACGGGGTCATCCTGGAGAAGATCCGCACCGAGACGCCGGACAAGTCCAAGAGCCCCAAGGTCGTCGAGGACACCATCTGCGAGCTGGTACTCGATCTCTCCGACCGTCACGATGTGCACGCTGTGGGTATCGGCGCGGCCGGCTGGGTCGACGCCGACCGCTCCAAGGTCCTTTTCGCGCCCCATCTGGCCTGGCGCAACGAGCCCCTGCGCGACGCCGTCGCGGCCCGGCTCGCCGTGCCCGTACTGGTCGACAACGACGCCAATACCGCCGCCTGGGCGGAGTGGCGCTTCGGCGCGGGCCGTGGCGAGGACCATCTGGTGATGATCACCCTCGGTACCGGCATCGGCGGCGCGATCCTCGAGGACGGCCAGGTCAAGCGCGGCAAGTACGGAGTCGCGGGTGAGTTCGGTCATATGCAGGTCGTGCCCGGCGGCCACCGCTGCCCCTGCGGCAACCGCGGCTGCTGGGAGCAGTACAGCTCCGGCAACGCGCTGGTGAGGGAGGCCCGCGAGCTGGCCGCCGCCGACTCCCCGGTCGCGCACAGTCTCATCGAGCGCGTCGGCGGCAACATTCACGAGATCACAGGCCCGCTCATCACCGAACTCGCCCGCGAGGGCGATGCCATGTGCATCGAGCTCTTCCAGGACATCGGGCAGTGGCTCGGCGTCGGCATCGCCAATCTCGCCGCCGCACTCGACCCCTCCTGCTTCGTCATCGGAGGCGGTGTCAGCGCCGCCGACGACCTGCTCATCGGGCCCGCCCGCGACGCCTTCCGCCGGAATCTCACCGGCCGCGGCTACCGCCCTGAGGCCCGTATCGCCAAAGCCCAGCTCGGCCCCGAGGCGGGTATGGTCGGCGCGGCCGACCTCGCGCGGCTCGTGGCGCGCCGCTTCCGCCGGGCCAACCGGCGCCGCGTGGAGCGCCATGAGCGGTACGAGCGCTATGCGCAGGTCATCCGTAACTCCAGCACCACCCGCCCCACCCAGGAACCGTAGCCATGACCGTGCCCCGACAGTCCACGTCTCCGGACGAGAACGCCCACCCTCCCGAGGACCGGCGCCACAGGCTCCGTCGCCGCTGGCTGACGGCGATCATCATCGTGCTGCTCGTCGGCGTCCCGGCCGGCTATCTGGTGATCTCCGCCGAGCAGAGTCGCGACAGCGGCCGGGACAAGGAGGCCGAGTCCTCGGCCACCAGCCTGCGGGAGACCTGGCCCTCCCAGACGAAGCGCCGCGTCTTCGAGGTGCCGATCCCGCCGAAGTCCACGGACGTCGCCTACTACGAGACGAGCAACTGGAAGACCAGCCGGCTGTTCACGCAGTTCCGCACCACCTCCGCCGGACTCGACCTGTTCCTGGAGGGCGTCGGGACGAGCCGCGCCAAGCTCCACGCCGGCACGGTCACCATCAGCGCGCGCGACGCCGAGACGGCCGGCTGGGACTTCGGCGCCGGGCACGCCGACTGGGCGGGCACCAGCCACCCGCAGAAGGACCCGCGGCCCACCCAGGACATCACCGTCGATCTGACCGATACGGCCCGCCCCAAGGTGTACGTCGTATCGACAGCGACCCCCTGACCGCACGACGAACCATTACTGGATAGCGTGGAGAGGGTGAGTGAGACGCAGACGCCCCCGAAGACCCTGCAGTACCGGATCGATGGTCCCGACGACGCCCCCGTGCTCATCCTCGGCCCCTCTCTGGGCACCACCTGGCACATGTGGGACCGGCAGATAACCGACCTCTCCAGCCGGTGGCGGGTGTTCCGCTTCGATCTGCCCGGCCACGGCGGCGCGCCCGCCCATCCCGCCACCTCCGTCGCCGAGCTCGCCGACCGGCTGCTCGCGACGCTCGACGAGCTGGGCATCCAGCGCTTCGGTTACGCGGGCTGCTCCGTCGGCGGCGCGATCGGCATCGAACTGGCACTGCGCCACCCGCATCGGCTGGCATCCCTCGCGCTGGTCGCCGCGTCGCCCCGGTTCGGCACCGCCGACGAGTTCCGCCAGCGTGGCGTGATCGTCCGCACCAACGGCCTGGACCCGGTGGCGCGCACCGCGCCCGAGCGCTGGTTCACCCAGGGCTTCGCCTCCGCCCAGCCCGCGATCGTCGAGTGGGCCGTGCAGATGGTCCGTACCACCGACCCCGGCTGCTACATCGCCGCCTGCGAAGCGCTCGCGGCCTTCGACGTCCGCGGCGAACTCGGCATGGTCGGCGTCCCCACGCTGGTCCTGGTCGGCTCCGAGGACCAGGTCACCGGTCCCGCCGAGGCCCGCACGCTGGTCGCCGGGATTCCGGACGCCCGGCTCGCGCTGGTCCCGGGAGCCTCCCACCTCGCCCCCGTCGAGCAGCCCGCCGCGGTCACCGATCTGCTCGAACGCCACTTCTCCTCAGCGTGGCAGGACACGCTGTCGGCCATTCCGGTGCCGCCGGTCGTGCCCGCGGTCTCCGCGCCCAGGGCGCCCGTCGCCGAGATCGCCGCGGCCTCGCCCGAGCAGCCCCGGGCCGTGCGGACGGGGCGCCCCGATCCGTACGTCGCCGGGATGAAGGTGCGCCGCGAGGTTCTCGGCGACGCGCATGTGGACCGTGCGACGGCCGCGGCCGACGACTTCACCGGCGACTTCCAGGAGCTGATCACCCGCTATGCCTGGGGCGAGGTCTGGACCCGCGAAGGCCTGGACAGACGCACCCGCAGCGTGGTGACGCTGACCGCACTGGTCGCGGGCGGACACCTGGACGAGCTGGCCTTCCACACCCGCGCCGCGCTGCGCAACGGACTGACCCCGGCGGAGATCCGGGAAGTCCTGATCCACGCGGCTGTGTACTGCGGCGTCCCCGCGGCGAATTCCGCCTTCAAGGTGGCGCAGGCCGTGATCCAGGAGGAGACCACCCCCAAGGCGTAGCAGGATGGGTGCATGAGGCTCACGAAGAAGACGCATGCCTGCATCCGGCTCGAGAAGGACGGGCAGACGCTCGTCATCGATCCGGGCACCTTCAGCGAACAGGACGCGGCCGTCGGCGCGGACGTCATCCTGGTCACCCACGAGCACCTCGACCACTTCAACGAGGACCGGCTGCGCGCCGCCCTCGAGGCGAATCCGGCAGCCGGGATCTGGACCCTGCGGAGCGTCGCCGAGAAGATCTCGGCGGCCTTCCCGGGCCGCGTCCACACGGTCGGCCACGGCGACACCTTCAGCGCGGCCGGTTTCGACGTACAGGTCCACGGCGAATTGCACGCCGTGATCCACCCGGACATTCCGCGGATCACCAATGTCGGCTATCTGGTCGACGGTTCGGTCTTCCACCCCGGCGACGCCCTCACCGTCCCGGACCATCCGGTCGAGACACTGATGATCCCGGTGCAGGCCCCGTGGAACAAGATCTCCGAGATCATCGACTACGTACGTGAGGTGAAGCCGCGACGCGCGATCGACATTCACGACGCCCTGCTCACCGATCTGGCGCGGCCCATCTACGACAGTCAGATCGGCTCCCTGGGCGGCGCGGAACACGGCCGGCTGACCCCGGGCGAGGCGACCGATCTGTGAAGGCCGCGCCCCTGGCTGCCCACCCCCTGGCTGCCACCCCCTGAACGCCGGACCGTCGGCTGTCATACCCCCCGGATAGGCTGTCGGACATGCGCATCGCCACCTGGAACGTCAACTCGATCACCGCTCGGCTGCCCCGGCTGCTGGCCTGGCTGGAGAGCAGCGGCACGGACGTGCTGTGCATCCAGGAGACCAAGTGCACGGAGGAGCAGTTCCCCTTTGAGGCGCTGCGAGAGCTCGGCTACGAGTCCGCGGTCAACGCCAACGGCAGGTGGAACGGCGTGGCGGTGGTCTCCCGGGCCGGCCTGGACGAGGTCGTCAGGGGCCTGCCCGGCGGACCGGATTACGAGAGCGTGCAGGAGCCGCGGGCGATCTCCGCGACCTGCGACGGAGTCCGTGTCCGGTCGGTCTATGTGCCCAACGGCCGCGAGGTCGCCCACGATCACTACGCGTACAAGCTGCGCTGGCTGGAGGCGCTGAAGGCCTCGGTCGCCGAGGACGCGGCGGGCGGGCGCCCGTTCGCGGTCCTCGGCGACTTCAATATCGCACCGACCGACGAGGACGTCTGGGATCCGGCGCTCTTCGAGGGCGCCACGCATGTCACCCCGGCCGAGCGTGCGGCGCTCACCGGGCTGCGCGAGGCCGGGCTGTCCGATGTGATGCCCCGCCCGCTGAAGTACGACCGCCCCTACACCTACTGGGACTACCGCCAGCTGTCCTTCCCCAAGAACAAGGGCATGCGCATCGACCTGGTCTACGGAAACGAAGCCTTCACCAAGGCGGTCAAGGACAGCTATGTCGACCGCGAGGAGCGCAAGGGCAAGGGCGCCTCGGATCACGCGCCTGTTGTTGTCGATCTGGACATCTGACGGAGGTTGACGCGCGCCCTGTGGTGCGTACGGCGGCGGGGATGCGAGGCTGAGCGGTATGAACATCCCTTTCTTGGACAACTGGCTCAAGCGGCACGGCGGTGACCTGGAGGAGAAGGCGCTCACCGCCGGAGCCGAGAACGACCCGGAGAGAGCGGCGGCCATCGCCGAGCTGCTCTCCGAGTGTGAGCTGCTGCGTGTCCGAGCAGGGCAGGCCGGGCTCGAACTGGACGACTCCCCGGCCTCGTTGAGCGCCCTTGACCAGTTGCCGCCACGCTGGCGCGACGACCCGGAGGAACTGCCCTGGCTGGGCAACGACGCGGGTCTCTACCTCGGCACCGTGATCGTCCGTACGGTCCCCGGCGCGACGTGGCACATCTGGCCCGCCGGTCATCCAGTGGTGCGGCTCGTCTCCGGCCGTGAGATCGGCGTGGTGGAAGCGGGTCTTGACTGGGCGGTCAACGGAGCCCCCGAGCTCTCCCAGGTCTACGCCGAAGCGGCCGAAGCCTGACGTCGCGCGGGGCTCGCCGATCCGGCGACGATCATGTACAGCCGTGATTAATACGGCTTATGCCCTATTTATGCGTGTCGACTGCGAAGTCTCTTATCGGGCTGGATAGTTTGCGCTGACCTCGACACAGCTGAGAGTGGGTGGGGCCGCGTATGGCCGTCGATCCGTTGATCGAGCTGCGTAACGTCAACAAGCACTACGGACAGTTGCACGTTCTCCAGGACATCAGTCTCACCGTCGGACGCGGCGAGGTTGTTGTGGTCATCGGCCCCTCCGGCTCCGGCAAATCGACGCTCTGCCGTACGGTCAACCGGCTCGAGACGATCGAGTCGGGTCACATCACCATCGACGGACAGCCGCTGCCCGATGAGGGCCGCGCGCTCGCCAGGCTCCGCGCCGACGTCGGCATGGTCTTCCAGTCCTTCAACCTCTTCGCCCACAAGACGGTGCTGGAGAATGTCTCGCTCGCGCCCGTCAAGGTCCGCCGCCGCAAGAAGAACGAGGCGGACAGGCGCTCCCGCGAACTCCTGGAACGCGTAGGCCTCGCCGACCAGGCTCGGAAGTACCCGGCTCAGCTCTCCGGCGGCCAGCAGCAGCGCGTGGCCATCGCCCGCGCGCTCGCCATGGATCCCAAGGTCATGCTCTTCGACGAGCCGACCTCTGCCCTCGACCCGGAAATGATCAACGAGGTGCTGGAGGTCATGCAGCAGCTCGCCCGCGAGGGAATGACCATGGTCGTCGTCACCCACGAGATGGGCTTCGCCCGCTCCGCCGCGAATCGCGTCGTCTTCATGGCGGACGGCCGCGTCGTCGAGGACCGCAGCCCGGAGGACTTCTTCACCAACCCCGAGAGCGGCCGCGCCAAGGACTTTCTCTCCAAGATCCTCAAGCACTGACGGGGGTGCAGGACTCATGACGCGTACGGGACGTATGAGACGTGCTCTCGTGGCGACGGCACTCGTACTGGCCGTCGCCGCCACCGCGGCCTGCGGAAAGGAGGGCAGCCCGCCCGCCAAGGGCCCGCGGACCGACCGGCTGCCGCAGTACACCGTCGCCACCGGCTTCAAACTGCCCGGCTCGCCGACCTGGAACAAGGCCAAGAAGCGCGGCCATCTCATTGTGGGCGCCAAGGAGGACCAGCCCTACCTGGGTGAGAAGGATCCGGCGAGCGGGCGTTACACCGGGTTCGACATCGAGATCGCCAAAATGGTCGCCGCCTCGATCGGTTTCGATCCGAACACCATTGTGTTCAAGACGATCGCCTCGGCGAACCGCGAAACCGCGCTGCAGAACGGGCAGATCGACTACTACGTCGGCACCTACACCATCAACGACAACCGCAAGAAGCTCGTCGGCTTCGCGGGCCCCTACTACCTGGCCGGCCAGTCCCTCCTCGTACGGTCCGACGAGAACGACATCAAAGGCCCCCAGGACCTGGCCGGCAAGCGCGTCTGCTCGGCCGCCGGATCGACGCCGTACCAGCGGATCGAGGCCGACTACCCGAAGGCCGACCTCGTCGCCTACGACGCCTACTCCGTCTGCGTGGACAATCTGCTGACCTACCAGGTCGACGCCGTCACCACCGACGACGCCATCCTCACCGGCTACGCGGCCAAGGTGCCCGACGAGCTCAAGGTGGTCGGCAAGCCCTTCTCGCAGGAGCCGTACGGAATCGGCGTTCCGCGCAGCGACAACGCCCTGCGCTTCGCCATCGACGACGCCCTCGAGGCCAACGAGAAGAACGGGAACTGGAAGAAGGCCTACGACGCGACACTCGGCCTCTCCGGGGTGCCGGCTCCACAGCCGCCACCGATCGACCGCTACCCGGCGAGCTGAGGACATCGTGTACGTACTGATCGACAACTTCTCCCTGTACGCCGAGGGCTTCTTCGGCACCGTCCAGCTCACGATCTACGCCTCGCTGCTCGCCCTGGTCCTCGGCTTCATCATGGCTTCCTTCCGGGTGGCCCCCGTGCGCTCCCTGCGGGTGCTGGGCACGGTGTGGGTGACCGTGCTGCGCAACACTCCGCTGACACTTCTCTTCTTCGCCGTCCTGCTCGGCCTGCCGCGCTTCGGACTTGTCCTGCCCTTCCAGCTCTTCGCGGTGATCGCGCTGGGCTGCTACACCTCCGCGTTCATCTGTGAGGCGCTGCGCGCCGGCATCAACACCGTGCACAAAGGGCAGGGCGAGGCGGCGCGCAGCCTCGGTATGAACTTCGGCCAGACCCTCAACAACGTTGTCCTGCCACAGGCATTCCGGAGCGTCATCCCGCCGATCGGCTCCACACTCATCGCGCTCGCCAAGAATTCCGCGATCGCCGGCGCGTTCAGCGTCACCGAACTGCTGGGCACGTACAAACCCCTCAGCGAGCTCGGCTACAACATCATCTGGACCTTCGTCTGGATCGCCGTCGGCTACCTGATCATCACCTTGACCATCAGTGCGCTGTTCCACGTACTGGAGAAGCGCTATGGAGTCGCCCGATGACCGATTCCACCGCCCTCTATGACATTCCGGGTCCCAACACCCGTAAGCGACACCTCACTTACGGCATCATCTCGACCGCCGTGATCGTGGCCCTGTTCGGCTGGATCCTCTATCTGCTGTTCGACACGGGACAGTTCACCGCCACCAAGTGGACTCCGTTCGAGTACAAGGGCATTCAGGAACTGCTGCTGCGGGGCCTCGGCAACACGCTCAAGGCCTTCGCCTATGCCGCGGTGTTCTCGCTCGCCCTGGGCGGTCTCCTCGCCGTCGGCCGGCTCTCGGACCACCGGCCGGTGCGCTGGGTCGCCACTGTGGTGGTGGAGTTCTTCCGCGCCATGCCCGTACTGGTGATGATCTTCTTCATCTTCGTGGCGCTGAAGGTGCAGCCGCTGCCCGCGCTGGTGGCCGGACTGACGCTCTACAACGGCTCGGTGCTCGCCGAGGTGTTCCGGGCGGGCGTCAACTCGGTCGAGCGAGGACAGCGGGAGGCCGCCTACACCCTCGGGATGCACAAGTCCCAGGTCATGTCATACGTCCTGGTGCCCCAGGCGGTCCGCGCGATGCTGCCGACGATCATCAGTCAACTGGTGGTAGCACTGAAGGACACCTCGCTCGGCTATTTGATCACCTATGAGGAGTTCCTTCACGCGGGCAAGCTCATCGCCTCGAATCTCGACTACGATTTGCCGTTCATCCCTGTGGTGATGGTGATCTCGCCTATCTACATCGGGATGTGCATGCTGCTCTCCTGGTTCGCCAACTGGATGGCCGGGTGGCAGCGGCGCAATCCGAAGACAGAGGCCGCGGATGTCGCCTCGGCCGAACCAGGGACGCTGCTGCCGGGAGTGCAGTAGCTCAGGGGCAATGGCCCGCCCGGCAGCAGCCGGTGATCACTTCTCGTGCAGCGGGACCGACAGATATGACGGGTCGGCTGCGGACGAGGAGAAGGTCAGCTGCGCGCCGGACGGGTTGTGCTCGATGTAGAGCGGGTCGACGGTGTCGACGACCACGGCGAGACGGTGGCCGGCCGGTACGTCGTAGGCCGTGGAGAACAACTCCAGGTCGACGGTGAACGGCTTTCCGGGTGTCTCGCCGTGGAAGGTGTACGGCGCGTTGCTGACCAGCTTGCCGAGGCCGAGCGGGCCCACGTCGTAGAGATACGCGACGAGGGTGCCGCTCTCCTTGGTACTGGTGACCGTGGTGTGCAGCTTCGTGGTGCCGCGCACCCGCTGCTCGGAGCCGTACCGCTCCGACTGCCAGACCGCCGCGAAGGCGCGCGGCAGCAGCGGGATCCACGCCATCGGGGGCAACTTGGCGAACTGGTCCAGGATGCTGGAGAGGAAGATGACCCCGCCGTCGGCGCCCGAGTCGATGTTGGCGAAGATCTTCTTGGTGCCGTCCAGGTTGATCTTCCGCTCCGTAGCCGCCACCGACTTCCAGTCCGGATAGCTTTCGTACGCGCCGGTGGAACGGGACTTGAGGCGGACCGGCTGCTCGCGCTCCACGCCGTTGTCGACGCCCTTGAGGTAGTGGTCCAGCCACCGGTGGGCGCTGGTCCAGGTGTCGTTGGGCAGCCCGAACAGTCCGCTTCCCTCGGCCGTGGCGTGGTCGCCGGGGCGAAACTCGAGGCGCTTGGGGCCGGTGAGCTTCTCGTAGAAGTCCGCGTACTGGTTGGGCGGGAAGATCGTGTCGCCCCAGGCGTTGCCGAGCATGATGGCGGCGCCGTTGGCGTTGATCCGGTCCACGTAGGTGCTGGGGGATCGCTTCTTCCCCCAGGCGATCAACCCCTGCTCCTTGGTGAGATCGGAGGAGAAGAAGTCCGCCGTGATCCGACGGAACTCCTCGCTCGGCCGGCCGGTGACGTACCCCGCCCCGGCGAGCAGCGCCGTGGCCTGCTGATGCTGGGTGCGGCTGCTGTAGATGGACTCGACGAGGTCGGCCCAGCCGCTGAGCGCCGCGACCGCCTTGATCCGCTTGTCGTGGCCGGCGGCCAGCAGACAGATGCCCGCGCCGTACGAGACGCCGGCCATGCCGATCCTGCCGGGGTCGGCGGGGGTGTTCGCGAGCGCCCAGTCGATCACCTTGGAGGCGTCGGCGATGTCGGACGGCCCCGCCACCTCGATCGTGCCGCCGGACTGCCAGAAGCCGCGGACGTTGTACGTCACCACGACATAGCCCGAGTCGGCGAGTTGCCTGGCCTGGGCGAGGTATTCGATCTGGGGCAGGCCCCAGCTCGTGGGCAGCACGATCACGGGGTACTTCCGTGTGCCGTCCGCGCCGGCGGGCGTAACAACATTGCCCTTGAGTGTGGTGCCGCCATCACCCGCGATGTCGACGAACCGTACGTCCGGCCCGGCGGATCGGGCCTGGATGCCGGCCATCCGGGCGCCGGGTGCCACTCCGGCGGCTGCCCCTACGGCCGGTCCGGCGAGAAGCGCCACGGAGACCGTACCGATCGCGGTCGTACGCAGAGCCTTGCGCGACTGTCCCACGGGTCACTCCTCACTCGTGTCAATGCAAAGTGACCCGACGGTAACCGCGGAGGCTTACTTGAGGTAACTGCCCGGTAAGTTACGCATGAGTAACGATTATTGACGTCCCGTCAGTAGGAGTGGGCCCGGCCGCGGCGGAACGCCCCATTCGCCCCGTCACTCGGTCCAGGACGGATTCCCGTCGCCGTGGCCGTTGCCGAGCGCCCGCGTGCCCTCGGTGTCGTCGCCGGCGATCTCGACTGGCCGACCTGGCCCCGGGGTACCCTCCAGACCCGACCCCGGTGATCGTCCTCGCGGGCTGCCGCGCCGGCCGCCCGGCAGCGGCGGCCAGGACCGGAATGCAGCCGACCTCTGGTGTTCCCGTGGCGGACGTCCCAAGCTCTCCGTGTGGAGAATCCAGAGGGCGGCACTCCGCCGCCGGTGCTGATGACCCTCCGGCTGCGACGACAGGTCGAGTGGGTGCCCGTCGCGGCGCTCGTGCTCGCAGTCGTCTGGGGCATCGCCGCCGGGTCCATCGTCGACGGCCCCAATGGCACAGCAGGCGGGATCGCCATGGCGGTGGTCGGGGTGCCGATCGCCGTCCTCGCGGTCAGCTGCGTGGGCCATCTGGTGCGGCCGCTGCGGGTCAGCGCCGACGCGGCCGGGCTGACCGTGCGGCTGCCGGTCTGGCCGGCCAGAACCGTGCCCTGGTCCGGTATTTCGCGGGTGACCGCACTGCCGCAGTACGTCATCGTCGGCTGTCGCGCACCGGTCGGGAAACTGCCGCGGACCTGTCGGCTGCGGGCCGCGTACCGCAGGCTCGCTCCCGCCCCGAACAGTGCGGCGAGCGGCCAGGGGCTCTGCTTCGAGACGCAGGTATTCGACCTGGATCCGGCCGAACTGCTCGACGCCATCAGGCGGTATGCGCCGGTGGGGCTCAGGATGACGGACGAAACGCGCCGGTAGACTTCCACAAGCCTCTCTCCGTCCTTGCCCGGCCGGGCAGTTGACACCGATCGTGGTGGTGCGGGCCTCTTTCGGGGCGATCGAGAGATGCCGTGATCCGGTTTCATCCGTACCGCGGAGACTTCCTTCGGGCGGACGGCCGCGTACGGGGCGTATGACAATGCCTGCATGACAGGGCCCGATCAGAGCGTGCCGGATGTCTTCGATCCGCGGATCTACGCCGCCGGACTGCCCCACGACGCCTTCCGCGAGCTGCGCGACCACCACCCCGTGGCCCGCCAGGAGGAGTACGAGGTGCTCGGCTGGCCCGCGGGATCCGGCTTCTGGGCGGTCACCCGCCACGCGGACGTCGTGCGGGTCCTCAAAGACGCAGGTACCTTCTCGTCCCACCTCGGCGCCACCCAGATCCGCGACCCCGACCCGGCGGATCTGCCGTTCATCCGACGCATGATGCTCAACCAGGACCCTTCGCCCCGCTTCGCGGGGGAGGCCCCGTCGGACCACGGGAGACTGCGGCGACTGGTGAGCCGCGCCTTCACCCCGGGACGCATCGAGCGCTTCACCGCGGCGGCCAGGGCTCGCGCGCGCCAACTGCTGTCCGCGGCCCGGGACATGGGGCCGGTCTTCGACCTGGTCAGTACCGTCACCGACGACTACGCCCTGCTCAACCTCTCCGATCTGCTGGGCGTCCCGGAGAGCGACCGGGGACTGCTGCTGAAGTGGACCGAGCGCGTCATCGCCTACCAGGACCCGGACGAGCCGCCGGTGCTCGGACCTGACGGCAGGCCCGTCAATCCGCGCTCACCCGCGATGCTCCAGGAAATGTTCGGCTACGCGCAGCAGCTCGCCGCCTACAAGCGACGCAGGCCCGCCGACGACGTCATGACCTCGCTCGCGCAGTCGGAACTCTCCGGCGCCGAGCTGGAGATGTTCTTCTTCCTGCTCACGGTCGCGGGCAACGACACCGTTCGCAGCGCCGCTCCCGGCGGCTTCCTGACCCTGGCGGATCACCCGGACGAGCAGCGCAGGCTGCGGGCCGGAGAGGTGGCTCCTGACAGCGCCGTCGAGGAACTGCTGCGCCGCCACCCGCCGGTCCTCACCTTCCGCCGCACCGCCGACCGGGACACCCGGCTCGCCGGGCAGCGGATTCGCAAGGGCGACAAGGTCGTCGTCTTCCACGCCTCCGCCAACTACGACGAGCGTGTCTTCGAGGCCCCGCACGGCCTCGATCTCTCCCGCTCGCCGAATCCTCACGTGTCTTTCGGTGACGGCCCGCATATCTGTCTCGGCGCCCACTTCGCCCGGCTCCAGCTGCGCGTCCTGCACGAGGAGGCACTGGATGTGCTGCCGCCACTGACGACGGCGGGCCCGCCGCGCCGGCTGGTGTCCAACTTCATCAATGGCATCAAGTCGCTGCCGCTGACCGAGGCCTGAGCGCGCGCCTTTCGAGGTCGGCAGGTCAGACGTCGTCGCCGGCCGAGGAGAGGGAAGATCCTTGGGGACTGCCGCCTCAAGGGCGATGGACTGCCTGGGCGTTACTCCTAGCTCGCGGCGCGGTGGGAGCTGCGCGTGGCCGGAGCGGGCGCCTGAGCCATCCGGGTCACATCGGCGACCAGCTCCACCACATCGGGGCCGTACGCCTGCGAGTTGACGACCTTGAGCAGGAGGCAGAAGGAGTTGCCGCCGTGCTTGCGGGCGAGTTTCTCGTGGTTGCGGGCCAGATAGCGGGTGGCCGCCTGGTTGGTGATGGCGCGCTGGCCGCAGAAGAGAAAGACGGGCCGTGCGTCCTGCCCCGCCGTGAGGCGCGCCAGCATGACGTACTCGGCGACGCCCGGCTCCATGCGGTAGCGCTCCGAACCGATCTGGAAGGCGCCCTGGTCGGGGCCCGGCTCAGGGTCCGTGTTGACCTTCACGCCGGGGAGCAGCGACTGCAGATGGGCGGCCATCCGGCGATTGGAGAACGGGCCGCCCACACAGAATTCCGTACGCTCGCCGAAGCCCTGCTGGGCTGTGTCGTGCCAGACGATCTGGGCGTGTGAACCGCAGTCCTTGATCAGCGCGGAGAGCTCGAGCAGCGCGAAGACGTCGAAGCGGTGCACGGAGCCGTCGCGGCCGGCCTCGCGGTTGACGACGAGAAGGGATTCGGAGTTACCCGGCAGCCCGAAGAAGGACTGCTTGCGGTGGAGTCTTCGCCGCCAGAGGTACGTGCGGGCGAGCCAGCCGAGTGTGGCGCTGACCCCGGCGGCCACCACGCCGAGCACGATGTTGCGTACGTCGTCATTCATGGGCGGGCATGTTAGCGGTCTTGCGGACCAATGTTCGAGGCGGGCCTGACGGGGCGGTCACAGTGAAGTTACGCTGCGCGGAGTTGCATTGACTGGAGGTACGGATGCGTCGCTCTGCCGCACGGAATGTGTCGATTCTCGCCGTTGCCGCGGCCGTGGTCTCGATCGGTGCCGCGGCGCCGCCGAGCCACTCCCCGCCGGTGACATCACCGGTCAAGACACCCGTGGCGGCCGGCTACGGCGGGGCCGTCGCGAGCGTCGACGCGGACGCCTCGGCCGCCGGCATAGAGGTGCTGCGGCGCGGCGGCAACGCCGTGGACGCCGCGGTGGCCACCGCGGCCGCCCTCGGCGTCACGGAGCCGTACTCCGCGGGCATCGGGGGAGGTGGTTTCTTCGTCTACTACGACGCCGAATCCCGTACGGTCCACACTGTCGACGGCCGCGAGACCGCGCCCCGGTCCGCGGACGCCTCTCTCTTCCTCGAGAACGGCAAGCCGATCCCGTTCGAGGAGGGCATGACGAGCGGTCGCGGCGTCGGCACGCCGGGCACCCCGGCGACCTGGGACACCGCGCTGGACGCCTGGGGCAGCAGGCCGCTGCGGCAACTGCTGCGGCCCGCCGAGCGGCTGGCGAAGGACGGCTTCACCGTCGACGCCACCTTCCGCTCGCAGACCGAGGCCAACAAGGCGCGCTTCGCGGACTTCCCGGACACGGCGAAGCTGTTCCTGCCGGGCGGGCAACTGCCGGTGGTCGGCTCGGTCTTCAAGAACCCGGATCTTGCGCGTACATACGAGGAGCTGGGGCGCAAGGGCGTCGGTACGCTCTACCGCGGCGAGCTGGCCAAGGACATCGTCCGTACGGTGCGCAAGCCTCCGGTGGCCGCGGGCGCGGCGCGGGTCGTGCGGTCCGGCGACCTGACGACGGAGGATCTGCGGTCGTACGGGACGGAGCGGCGGGTCCCGACCAAGGTCGGCTACCGGGGTCTTGATGTGTACGGCATGGCGCCGGCCTCGTCGGGCGGTACGAGCGTCGGCGAGGCGCTCAACATCCTGGAGCGGACCGACCTTTCGAAGGCCACGCAGGCGCAGTATCTGCACCGCTTCATCGAGGCGAGCAGGATCGCGTTCGCGGATCGCGGGCGATGGGTCGGCGACCCGGCCTTCGAGGACGTGCCGACGAAGGAGCTGCTGTCGCAGCGGTTCGCGGACTCGCGCGGATGCCTGATCAAGGACAACGCGGTGCTCACCAGTCCGCTGGCTCCCGGTGACCCCCGCAGGCCCGCGGCGTGCGGGACGTCGGGGACGGCAGCGCCCACCACGTACGAGGGCGAGAACACCACCCATCTGACCGCCGCCGACAAGTGGGGCAATGTCGTCGCGTACACCCTGACGATCGAGTCGACCGGTGGCAGCGGAATCACCGTGCCCGGGCGCGGCTTCCTGCTCAACAACGAGCTCACCGACTTCTCCTTCGCTCCGGCCGACCCGGCCGTCCACGACCCGAATCTGCCGGGCCCGGGCAAGCGTCCGCGCTCGTCCATCTCCCCGACGATCGTGCTCGACCACGGCCGTCCGGTGCTTGCGGTGGGCTCCCCGGGCGGCGCGACGATCATCACCACGGTGCTGCAGACGCTCACGGGCCGTCTGGACCGGGGGCTGCCGCTGGTCGACGCGATCGCGGCGCCACGCGCCAGCCAGCGCAACCAGGCGACGACGGAGCTCGAACCGGCGTTGTGGAACAGCCCGCTCCGCGCCGAGCTGGAGGCGATCGGCCATGCCTTCCGGCAGAACCCGGAGATCGGCGCGGCGACGGGCATCGAGCGGCTGCCCGACGGGCGGTGGCTCGCGGCTGCCGAGAAGGTGCGGCGGGGCGGTGGCTCCGCGATGGTCGTCCACCCGAGCGGTACTCAGTCCGGCGGCTGACTGAACGGCTGACCGAAAGGCGAACGCCCGCGACCCCCGGTCTCAACAGCCGGTCGGGTCACGGGCGTTGTGCTGTCTGTCCGGTGGGGCGCCAGGGGTTGACGCTAGAGGGCGGTCAGGATGCGCGGGCCGTCGTCCGTGATCGCCACCGTGTGCTCCGCGTGGGAGGCGCGGCTGCCGTCGGCGGTACGCACCGTCCAGCCGTCGTGTGCCGTGTAGTGGTCGTCGGTGCCGCCGCCGATCACCATCGGCTCGATCGCCAGCACCATGCCGTGCCGCAGCGGCATTCCCCGGCCCGGGCGCCCCTCGTTGGGGACGCCCGGGTCCTCGTGCATATGGCGGCCCACACCGTGGCCGCCGAAGCCGTCCGGGATTCCGTATCCAGCCTTCCGGCATACCCGGCCGACGGCATGGGCGATGTCGCCGATGCGGTTGCCGACGACGGCCGCCGCGATGCCCGCCTCGAGCGCCTTCTCGGCGGTACGGATCAGTTTGGTGTCCTCGGCGCGGGCACGGCCGACGGTGAAGCTGACGGCCGCGTCGCCCACCCAGCCGCCCCGGATCGCGCCGCAGTCGATGCTCACCAGGTCGCCGTCGCGCAGCCGGTAGTCGTCGGGGATGCCGTGCACGATCGCGTCGTTGACGGAGGCGCAGATGACGGCGGGGAAGGGGGTGGGTGCCCACTCCGGGCGGTAGTCGAGGAAAGGCGATCCTGCGCCGGTCTCGCTGAGGACCGCACGGGCGGCACGGTCGAGGTCGCGGAGGCTGACGCCGACGGCCGCCGCCTCCCGGACCGCCGTGAGTGCCTGGGCCACGATGCGGCCCGCCTCGCGCATCGCTTCGATCGACGTATCGGTTTTGATCTCCAACATGCCAATTACTATACCGGCTCTCCCGGTATTTTAATACCGGCATTAGAATAACGGCATGGTGCGTACTCCTCTCACTCCCGAAGAGCGTGAACGCGGCGAACGCCTCGGCCGTTTGCTGCGCACGGCGCGGGGTGACCGCAGCATGGTGGAAGTGGCCGCGGCCGCCAGGCTGTCCGCCGAGACTCTGCGCAAGATCGAGACGGGCCGCGCCCCGACCCCAGCCTTCTTCACCGTTGCCGCGCTCGCCGCGGTTCTCGGCCTGTCCATGGACGAGCTGGTCGTGAGCTGCGCGCCGGCGCCCGCCGCCTGAAATTCTCGATGCCGCTCAGGCGCCCGAGCAGGTCCGTCGGCCGTCGGCGGCAAAGCGGCCCGCGCCCGCCGGCGCGTACCGCCGGGTCGCGCCTGCCGCCGGGGCGCCCACCCCACGCCGAACAATTGCCCGGTCAAGACAGGCGGACGTGTCTGAGCGGCACTGAGGGGAACGGCCCGATGGGCGGAGCGGACGAGGCGGACGGGCGTTGTTCGGCCGGCCGGGACCGGTGATCTCCGCGAGGCCCCTGGCTACTCCGACGCACGCCCCGGACCCGGCACGGCGTAGTCTCTCGCTGTGACTCCTGAGGATTTCGCCGACGCCAAGTACATCAGTGTGACCACGTTCCGCAAGGACGGGACGGGCGTCGCCACGCCCGTGTGGTTCGCGGTGGAGAGCGGTGAGATCTTCTTCTGGACCCGCTCCGACTCCTGGAAGGTCAAGCGCCTGCGCAACAACAGTCACGTCGTTGTCACGGTCTGCGACGTACGCGGCCGGATCGCGGACGGCGCCCCGAGCGCGGAGGGCGCGGCGCGGCTGTTGGACGAGGTCGGGATGGGCACGGTCCGCAAACTCCTCGCCCGCAAGTACACCTGGCAGTTCTGGCTGGTCGACTGGCCCGCGACGATCGTGCGACGAGGGAAGCGGCCGCACACCGGAATCGCTGTAACTATCTGAAAACTGTCCGTAGCAGCCCCGTAACACGCCTGCGGTCGAATGCCTCCGGACCGGATGTTTCCGGGCGGTGGCGCAGGGGCGGCGATGACGGTGCATCAACTTCCGGTAACGGGCGGGATCTTCGCGCGGTATTTGAGAGATCTGACCGCGCTGCTCGACCCGGGTGACGGCTGGTACGGGATTTTCTGCCAGCGTGACCCGGATGGGATGCGAGCCTGCCTGGACGGCACCGAGATCCCGCCCTGGGACGTGGTGGAGTCGCTGCTCCAGGATCTCGCGACGGGACGCGGGGCGCAGTTCGCCGAGGCCGAATCCGTACGTGCGAGACGCCTCCATACGGCCTCGGCGGCGGCGCACGACCGGCTGCCGGGCGGGCGCGAGGCGTTGGAGGAACGGCTGGAGCTGATGCGCCGCGAGCAGGTGTACGCGACCGGCCGGGCGGAAGAGCTGCTGAGCCGCCTGGCCGGGGAACCGGAGGGCACACCGGCGTCGGAGCAACTCGCCAACGAGCTGGCCTGGACACGCGACGACCATGCGAGGGCGACCGCCCGGCTGAGCGAGCTGCGGGGCCGGCTCGCGGTGATACCCGACGGGCCCGGTGCGGACGGGGCGGCGCCCGCCGCGCCGGAGGGGTACGCGCACACCGCACCCGCGGACGGCCCGCCCCGGTGGGGCTCCGAGGCCGCCGAGGCTCCCGGATCCTCCTCGGTGTTCGGTGGACCCGCGCGCCCGGCGGACGGACCGAGCGGGCCGTACGGTCAGGGCGGCAGGCCGGAGCACGGCCGGGAGACGGACGACTGGTCCGGCTTCACCCAGCGGTACGAGCCCACCGCGGGCCAGGCGCAGGCAGCCGTCGCCGACGGCTGGGACGCCCTCCGGGAACGGCCGGGCGCGGACCCGTACGACGCGTACCCCCGTCCGGACAGCGACGTCACTCGCCGCCCGCCGGGCAGGCCGTCGCTGCCCGGTCCCACCGCGGACTGGTTCCGGCCGGAACCCGCGGCCGGGCCCGGACACCCGGCGGAGCCCGGTCCCACCGCGTCCGGCGGCACCGGTCCCACCGCGTCCGGCGGCACCGGCCCCGCCCGCCCCGAGGCACAGCCCGTCCTGCCGGTCGCCCCACCCGCCCGCTCCGAGGCTCGCGCCGCCAAGAAGCGGCGGCCCCGTGGCGGCGCCCGGTTCGCCGGCGTCGAAGGCAGCGGGGAGGAGATCGCGGCCGTGCCCGTACTGCCGGCGACCGGCGACGTCCCGCGCGGTGCCAGATACGGCGGCGCCGCACCCGGTCAGGAAACGCCCGCCGCCCCCGCCGCCCCGGAGGGCGCGAGCAGGGCCGCGCGGGAGACCGTCGCCGCGCTCGGCCGGCTCCGGGCGGAGGGGCGGAGCGGTGAGGCGCACGTCATGATCTGCGAGGCTGCGGCCCGGCCCGCCCCCTGGCTGCCCTCTCTCGCGGCCGAACTGCACCGCGCCGGCCTCGACGCCGACTGGGCCACCCTGCTGTGGGAGGTCGCCTCGCAGCCCGCCCTGCGGCTCGCCTCCGCCGCCGGAGCACTCGCCGCCGCCGGCCGGACCGAGGACAGCCGGCAACTGCTGAGACAGGGTGTGGCCCGCCCCGCGGACGACATAGCAGCCGCCGTACTCGCCCTCGAGGAGGAGAGCCGGAATCCGGAGGCGAGGGCTTTACTGACCGCCTACGTACAGGTGCACACCGCCGAGGACACGGCCAGAATCGCCGAACGGGATCCGCGCCGTCTTGTGCCGCGGCTGCTCGACGTCGCACGCGCCCAGTCCGCGGCGCACGAGCGCGATCTCGTTCACGCGCTGCGCGTGGCGGGGCATCTCGGCGGCTGAAACGGTTCGGTGTGGACCGCTCGGGTGTGAAACAAGATCGACTCTGCGGGTTAACGACGATGGTCTTGCCCCGCCGTGTGACGGGGCTTACGTTCTCCTCCTACGCACCGCATCTACGTGCGTAGAAGCTCTCTGACGCGCCGTCGAAGGAGCAACTCATGGCCAATGTCGTACGCGCCGCACTGGTCCAGGCGACCTGGACCGGCGACACCGAATCCATGATTGCGAAACATGAGGAACACGCCCGCGAGGCGGCCCGCCAGGGCGCCAAGGTCATCGGTTTCCAAGAGGTGTTCAACGCGCCGTACTTCTGCCAGGTCCAGGAGCCGGAGCACTACCGCTGGGCCGAGCCCGTCCCGGACGGCCCGACCGTCCGCCGGATGCAGGAACTCGCCCGCGAGACCGGCATGGTGATCGTGGTCCCGGTCTTCGAGATCGAGGGCGCCGGCTTCTACTACAACACCGCCGCCGTGATCGACGCCGACGGCTCCTACCTCGGCAAGTACCGCAAGCACCACATTCCGCAGGTCAAGGGCTTCTGGGAGAAGTACTACTTCAAGCCGGGGAATCTGGGCTGGCCGGTCTTCGACACGGCGGTCGGCAGGGTCGGGGTGTACATCTGCTACGACCGGCACTTCCCGGAGGGCTGGCGTCAACTCGGCCTGAACGGCGCCCAGTTGGTCTACAACCCATCCGCCACCTCACGCGGGCTCTCCGCGTACCTCTGGCAGCTGGAGCAACCCGCGTCCGCCGTCGCCAACGAGTACTACATCGCCGCCATCAACCGCGTCGGCCAGGAAGAGTACGGCGACAACGACTTCTACGGCACCAGCTACTTCGTCGACCCGCGCGGCCAGTTCGTCGGTGAGGTCGCCAGCGACACGAAGGAGGAGCTGCTCGTACGGGACCTCGACTTCGACCTGATCGACGTCGTACGACAGCAGTGGGCGTTCTACCGGGACCGCCGCCCCGACGCGTACGAAGGACTGGTGCAGCCGTGACCAACCTGCACGACCGGCACAAGGCCGTCATCCCCGACTGGGTCGCTCTCTACTACCAGCAGCCGATCGAGCTCTCCCACGGCGAGGGCCGCCATGTCTGGGACGCGAACGGCAAGCGCTACCTCGACTTCTTCGGCGGCATCCTCACCACCATGACCGCCCACGCCCTCCCCGAGGTCACCAAGGCGGTGAGCGAGCAGGCCGGACGGATCATCCACTCCTCCACGCTCTACCTCAACCGTCCGATGGTCGAGCTCGCCGAGCGGGTCGCGACTCTCTCCGGCATCCCCGACGCGCGGGTCTTCTTCACCACCTCGGGCACCGAGGCCAATGACACAGCCCTGTTGCTCGCGACCGGATACCGCCGCTCCAACCAGATCCTGGCCATGCGCAACAGCTACCACGGCCGGTCCTTCTCCGCGGTCTCCATCACCGGCAACCGCAGCTGGTCGCCCACCAGCCTCTCCCCGCTGCAGACGCTGTACGTGCACGGCGGCGTCCGCACCCGCGGCCCCTACGCCAAGTTGTCCGACGCGCAGTTCATCGAGGAATGCGTCGCCGACCTCGAGGATCTGCTCGGGCAGACCCGCGATGTCGCCGCGCTGATCGCCGAGCCCATCCAGGGCGTCGGCGGCTTCACCTCGCCGCCCGACGGTCTCTACGCCGCCTTCCGCGAGGTTCTCGACCGGCACGGCATCCTGTGGATCTCCGACGAGGTGCAGACCGGCTGGGGTCGCACGGGCGAACACTTCTGGGGCTGGCAGGCGCACGCCGAGAAGGGGCCGCCGGACATGCTCACCTTCGCCAAGGGCATCGGGAACGGCATGTCCGTCGGCGGTGTCGTAGCCCGCGCCGAGATCATGAACTCCGTGGACGCCAACTCCATTTCGACCTTCGGCGGCTCCCCGATCACCATGGCGGCGGGCGCCGCCAACCTCTCGTATCTGCTGGAGCACGATCTCCAGGGCAACGCCCGCCGTGTCGGCGGTCTGCTCATCGAGCGGCTGCGGGCCGTCGGAGCGAGTGCTCCGTCCGTACGGGAAGTGCGCGGCCGCGGCCTGATGATCGGCATCGAGCTGGTCAAGCCCGGCACGGACGAGGCGAACCACGAGGCGGCTTCGGCCGTCCTGGAGGCCGCCCGCGAGGGCGGGCTGCTGATCGGCAAGGGCGGCGGCCACAACACCAGCGTCCTGCGTATCGCCCCACCGCTGTCACTGACCGTCGCGGAGGCGGAAGAGGGGGCCTCGATCCTTGAACGGGCCCTGCACAGCGTCTAGTTCTGCCTACCTCAGCCTCCACTTCAGCCTCCAGTTCAGCGTACGAGAGGGAGCGCACCAGCATGAGCAGCACCCGCACCCTGATCCGCGGCGGTCTGGTCATCACCGCCGCGGACGAGATCCACGCGGACGTACTGATCGACGACGGCCGAATCGCGGCGCTCGCCGCCCATGGCTCAGCGGTGTCCGAGGCATGGACCGCCGATCGCACCATCGACGCGACGAACAAGTACGTCATCCCGGGCGGCGTCGACGCCCACACCCATATGGAACTGCCTTTCGGCGGGACCTTCGCCTCCGACTCCTTCGAGACCGGGACCCGGGCCGCCGCCTGGGGTGGCACCACCACCATCATCGACTTCGCCGTCCAGTCGGTCGGGCACGCCCTGCGCGAAGGCCTGGACGCCTGGTACGCCAAGGCCGACGGCAAGTGCGCCATCGACTACGGCTTCCACATGATCCTCTCCGACGTCAATGAGTCGTCGCTGAAGGAGATGGACAAGCTGGTGGAGGAGGGCATCACCTCCTTCAAGCTCTTCATGGCCTACCCCGGCGTCTTCTACAGCGACGACGGCCAGATCCTGCGCGCCATGCAGCGCTCCGCCACCAACGGCGGGCTGATCATGATGCACGCCGAGAACGGCATCGCCATCGACGTCCTGGTGGAGCAGGCGCTGGCCGAGGGCCGCACCGATCCGCGCTACCACGGCGAGGTGCGCAAGGCCTTGCTGGAGGCCGAGGCCACGCACCGCGCCATCCAGCTGGCGCGCGTCGCCGGAGCTCCGCTGTACGTCGTCCATGTGTCCGCCGAGGAAGCCGTCGCCGAACTGGTGGCAGCCCGCGACAAGGGACTGAACGTCTTCGGCGAGACCTGTCCGCAGTACCTCTTCCTGTCCACGGACAACCTTGCCGAGCCGGACTTCGAGGGCGCGAAGTACGTCTGCTCCACGCCGCTGCGGCCGCGCGAGCACCAGGCCGCGCTCTGGCGCGGGCTGCGGACCAATGACCTCCAGGTCGTCTCCACCGACCACTGCCCGTTCTGCTTCGTGGGCCAGAAGGAACTGGGCCGCGGCGATTTCTCCAAGATCCCCAACGGGCTGCCCGGCGTGGAGAACCGGATGGATCTGCTCCACCAGGCGGTCGTCGACGGACACCTCACCCGTCGCCGCTGGATCGAGATCGCCTGCGCGACACCGGCCCGGATGTTCGGCATCTATCCGAAGAAGGGCACCATCGCCCCCGGCGCCGACGCCGACGTCGTCATCTACGACCCGCACGCCGAACAGACCCTCTCGGTCGAGACCCACCACATGAACGTCGACTACTCCGCGTACGAGGGCAAGCGGATCACCGGCCAGGTGGAGACCGTGCTGTCGCGGGGCGAAGTGGTCATCGACGGGCGGGAGTTCACCGGCCGGGCGGGACACGGCCAGTACACCGCGCGCGGCACCTGCCAGTACCTCATGTAGCCACCTCACTCACCCGGGCACCAGGCACCTTGTCCAGGAACTCATCTAGGAGCGGCCAGGCCATGGACTTCGGACTTGTCCTGCAGACCGACCCGCCGGCCTCGGCCGTCGTCGGACTGATGCGACGCGCGGAACGCAACGGCTTCCGCTACGGCTGGACCTTCGACTCGGCGGTGCTCTGGCAGGAGCCCTTCGTCATCTACAGCCAGATTCTCGAACACACGGAGACGCTCACCGTAGGACCGATGGTGACCAATCCGGGCACCAGGACCTGGGAGGTCACCGCCTCCACGTTCGCGACGCTGAACGACATGTACGGCAACCGCACCGTGTGCGGTATCGGACGCGGCGACTCCGCGATGCGTGTCGCAGGACGCAAACCCAACACCCTGGCCAGGCTCGGCGAGGCGATCGGCGCCATCCGCGATCTGGCCGAGGGCCGGGAAGCCGTCGTCGACGGCCAGCCACTGCGGCTGCCATGGGTGCGGGACGGAAAGCTGCCGGTGTGGATGGCGGCGTACGGCCCGAAGGCGCTGGCCCTCGCGGGCCAACAGGCCGACGGGTTCATCCTCCAGCTCGCCGACCCGTATCTGACCGCGTCGATGGTCACGGCCGTACGCACCGCCGCCTCCGACGCCGGACGTGACCCCGACTCCATCGCCATTTGCGTCGCCGCGCCCGCGTACGTAGGCGACGACCTCGCACACGCCCGTGAACAGTGCCGCTGGTTCGGCGGAATGGTCGGCAACCACGTCGCCGACCTGGTCTCCCGCTACGGCGAGCACTCCGGCCTGGTGCCCGAGGCTCTCACCGCGTACATCAAGGCACGCGAGGGGTACGACTACAGCCACCACGGGCGCGCCGGGAACCCGTCCACGGACTTCGTCCCGGACGAGATCGTCGACCGCTTCTGTCTGCTGGGCCCCGCAGAGGCGCATATCGAGAAGCTGAAGGCGCTGCGCGAGCTGGGCGTCGACCAGTTCGCGGTCTACAACATGCACGACGCGAAGGAAGCGACCATCGACGCGTACGGCTCCGAGATCATCCCGGCACTCAACCGCTGAAAGGTCCAGCAGCCATGACCGCGACCGTCCCGCCCTCCCCGTCCGGGGGATCGATACAGGACATGTCGGGACGCGTCGAGCTCGCGCCCGGCGAGGTCCCCGCCGACAATCGCTTCGTCAACGACGATCTGCTGCCCGTCCCGGTCGCGAAGCGCCGCTGGACGACGTACAACTTCGCCGCGCTGTGGGTCGGCATGGCCCACAACATCCCGTCCTGGCTGCTTGCTTCGGGCCTGGTCACACTGGGGATGGACTGGAAGCAGGCGGTGTTCACCATCGGCCTCGCCAATCTGATCGTGCTGGCGCCGATGCTGCTCACCGGACACGCGGGACCGAAGTACGGCATTCCCTTTCCCGTGCTCGCGCGGGCGTCCTTCGGACTGCGCGGCGCGAATCTGCCCGCGCTGATCCGGGCCGGGGTGGCCTGCGCCTGGTTCGGCATCCAGACCTGGATCGGCGGGCAGGGCATCTTCATTCTGCTCGGCAAGATCTTCGGCGGCTGGGCCAAGGCCTCCGAGGTCGGCGGGCAGCCGTGGACGCTCTGGGTCTGCTTCCTGCTCTTCTGGGTGCTCGAACTCGCCATCATCTTCCGGGGGATGGAGACGCTGCGGCGGTTCGAGAACTGGGCCGCGCCCTTCGTCATCGTCGGCGCGCTGGCGCTGCTGGTGTGGATCACCGTGAAGGCGGGCGGCCTCGGACCGCTGCTCGACCAGCCCTCCAAGCTCGGCTGGGGCGCGGACTTCTGGCCGGTCTTCTTCCCGTCGCTGATGGCGATGATCGCCTTCTGGTCGACGCTGTCGCTGAACATCCCCGACTTCACCCGCTTCGGAGCCGGCCAACGCGCCCAGATCTGGGGGCAGTCGCTGGGTCTGCCGACGACGATGACGCTCTTCGCCCTGCTGTCGGTCTTCGTCACCTCCGGCTCCCAGGCGGTGTACGGGGCGGCGATCTGGGACCCGGTCGAACTCGCAGCCAAGACGGACAATGTCTTCGGACTGCTCTTCGCGCTCGTGACGGTGCTGATCGCGACGATCTCGGTGAACATCGCGGCGAATGTCGTGTCGCCCGCCTACGACCTGGCGAATCTGGCGCCGAAGCTGATCAACTTCCGCAGGGGAGCGCTGATCACGGGCGTTGTCGGCGTGCTGATCATGCCGTGGAAGCTGACCGAGACTCCCGAGCTCTATATCTTCACCTGGCTCGGCCTGGTGGGCGGACTGCTCGGCACGGTCGCGGGCATCCTCATCGCCGACTACTGGCTGATCCGCCGCACCGTCCTCGACCTGGCGGATCTCTACAGGCCCGGGGGCCGCTACTGGTACACCTCCGGCTGGAATCCGCGCGCAGTCGCCGCGTTCGTGGTCGGCGGGCTGCTGGCGGTGGGCGGTTCGCACTCGGAGCAGGGCAAGGGGCCGTTCCCCGAGGACGGGCTGATCCCCTTCCTGAAGCCGCTCGCGAACTACGGCTGGGCGGTGGGGCTGGCGGCGTCGCTGATGCTCTATGTGGTGCTGATGCTGCCGGAGCGGGGCCGTGCGGCGCATTCGGGCGCGTCCGGGGTGTGAGAACGAACCCGCTGCGGGGCGGCCTTGTCGGGGCTCCGCCCCGAACCCCGCGCCTCAATCGCCGGCGGGGCCGGTTTCTGCTCCCGTCGGCCGGGCAGGTCCAGCCTGTCCGGCGTTTGAGGACGAACCCGGCGGCCGGGCGGCCCGGTCGGGGCTTCGCCCCGAGCCCGGGCATCAATCGCCGGCGGGGCTGACTTCGCTTCCCTCAGCGGCTGCCGCGCTGCGCCTCGACGATGTCCCGGACCGTGCGGTCCGCGCCGCTCGCGCGGCGCTGGACGCGCTCGGAGAAGCCAGGGAACTGACCGCCGATCGCGGTGAGCACCTTCATCTCGACCGGTGCGACGTTCACTTCGGCCCGGTTCTGTTCGACGGCGCGGAAGACGCCCGCCACGACCTGCCGGGGTGAGACCGTGCGCAGGCCCGCAGGGGCCTCCGCGCCGGTCGCCGCGAACATGCCCGCGTCCCTCACGAACCCGGGCTGGACGATCGATACGCCGACCCCATGGTCGTGCAGATCCTGGCGCAGTGAGAGTGCGAAGCCGCGCAGGCCGAACTTGGTGGCGTCGTACAGCGCGGAGTACTTCGTCGCCGTCTTGCCCGACATCGAGCCGACGAACGCCAGATGTCCCCGTCGCGCCTCGACCATGGCGGGGGCGAGCAGCCGGGCCAGCATCGCGGGGGCGCGAAGGTTCACCGCCAGGGCACGGTCGATCTGCTCGGGTGTGTAGTCCAGCAGGTCGCCGCTGGAGGGGAGCGCGGCGTTGGCGATCAGGATGTCCGTACCGGCGGCCGCGGCGGCGAGCCGTTCCACATCCGCCGGGTCCGCGAGGTCGGCGACGATCGTGCGGGCCCCGTACCGGTCGGCGAGCGGTTCGAGCGCGTCGGCCCGGCGCCCGGTCAGCACCAACTTCGCACCCTTTTCAGCGAGTTCGGCGGCGAGTGCGCCGCCGATACCGCCGGTGACCCCGGTCAGCAGAACGGTTGCTCCGGTGATGCGCATCTGGTTACCCTCCAGTTCTGTTCGTTCGAACGAACAATAGGGAGGCGGGGCGGTCGTGTCCACAGATGAATTCGCCGGACTGGCGGAACACGTACGGATGTTGAGGGACGGTCGGACCACGTCAGAAGAGCTGGTGACCAGCGCGATCGAGCGTATCCAGGCCAGCCAGAGCACCATCAACGCCTTCCGCTGGGTGCGCGGAGAACAGGCGCTGGTCGAAGCCCGTGACGCGGACCGGCGGTTGGCGGCGGGGGAGCGGCTGCCGCTCCTCGGCGTGCCGCTCGCCGTCAAGGACGACACCGATGTGGCCGGATTGCCCACGCTCTTCGGCTGCGACGGTCAACTCGCCCCGGCCGCCACGGACGGTGAAGCGGTACGGCGCCTCCGCGCGGCCGGCGCCGTGATCGTCGGCAAGACCAACTCCTGCGAACTCGGCCAGTGGCCGTTCACCGAGGGCCCCGCCTTCGGAGCGACCCGGAACCCCTGGTCCACCGACCACACCCCGGGCGGCTCCTCCGGCGGTTCCGCGGCCGCCGTCGCCGCAGGGCTCGTGCCCGCGGCGCTCGGCTCGGACGGCGCCGGGTCGGTCCGTATCCCCGCGGCCTGGTCCCATCTCGTCGGCATCAAGCCACAGCGCGGTCGCGTCTCCCTGTACCCCTACACCGACGCCTTCCAGGGCCTCGCGGTGAACGGCCCGCTCGCCCGCACCGTCGCCGACGCCGCCCTGCTCCTCGATGTGGTGCAGGGCCCGCACCCAGAGGATCTCCACCGGCCGGACGCGATCGACGCCTCCGCCGCCGCCCGCCGGGATCCGGGCCGGCTGCGCATCGCGCTCGCCTGGCGCCCACCGCTGACCCTCACCCGCGCCATGCCCCACCCCGAAGTGCGCCGCGCCGTCACCGCACTCGCCGAGGCCCTCGCCCGCCTCGGCCACGAGGTGGAGGAGGCCAGGCCGCGCTACGGGCTGATCGGCCTCGCCTTCGTGCCGCGCGCCACCGCCGGGATCGCCGAAGTCGCGGCCCTGCACCCCGATCCCGCTCTCCTCGACCCGCGCACGCGCAGCGCCATGCGCAACGGCCGACGGCTCGGCGGCCGTGTGGTGCGGGCCGCCCGCGCCCGTGAGGCGCGTCAGCACCAGAGGATCGGCGCGATCTTCGACAGCTACGACGTCGTGATCACCCCGACCACCGCGGCGCCGCCGCCGCGGATCGGCACCTTCGACCGAATGGGCGCCTGGCGCACCGACTCGACGATGGCGGCCGCGTGTCCGTACGCCTGGCCCTGGAACGTACTGGGCTGGCCCGGCGTCAATGTGCCGGCCGGCCTCACCGCGGACGGGCTGCCCGTCGGCGCCCAGTTGCTCGGGCCGGCCGGCAGCGAGGAGCGACTGATCTCGCTCGCCGCCCAGCTCGAGGCGGACCAGCGGTGGCACGAGAAGCGGCCGCCCGCCCCGGTGATCAGGGGGAGCGTGCCGGTGGAACAATGACCGTCATGTCCAACCCCGCCCGCTCCGCCCCGACCCGGCAGCGCATCATCACCGCCGTCCTGCACATCATCGGCAAGGACGGCGTCGCGGCGGTCACCAACCGGCGGATCGCCAAGGAGGCGGGCGTCTCGCTCGGCTCGGTCACGTACCACTTCGAGACCCAGCACGAGCTGCTGCGCGAGAGCCTGCTGCACTTCGTGCGCGAGGAGACCCGCCGCTTCACCGAGCTCGCCGACCAGTGCCAGAGCGACGGCGTCGATATCGAGGGTGCCGCCGCGCTGGCCGGGCAGGTGGCGGGCGGCACGTCCTTCGACAGCGAGCACATCGCGCCCTTCGAGCTGTACGTCGAGGCCGGCCGGGACGAGCGGCTGCGGGAAGCGGCCGCCGAGGCGTTCGCGGCGTACGACCGGCTGGCGGCGCAGATTCTCACCGGCCTCGGCGTCCCGGACGCCGAGCGTCTCGCCGCGACCACGGTGGCGCTGGTGATGGGCCTGCAACTGCGCAGACTGGCGACGGGCGGGCCGGCCGAGGACCTCGTCGACGCGCTGCTGCTGCTCGCGCGGGGCGCGGTCAGCCACGACGTCGGGCGGTAACCGGCCGCATCGCGGCGCGCGGCATGACCCTGCGGCCGACCTGAGCGAACTCGTCGAGCGTGCCCGCACGAGGGCATTGCGGTCGCCGTGACGCCGGGCGGCGACGAACACCCGCCGGCCCTCGGACATGGACCGTGGCCCGCATCACCGAGACCTCCCGGCCGCCAGGGGTCCGAACGGGACCTGCCGCGCCGGTAGTTGATCGGTTGCCGGACCGGACCGGTCAGTCGCGGTTGAGCACGAGATCCACGACCGGGCGGTACGTGTCATCCTGCGCGCCGCCGAGTGTCGCGTGGGCGGCGATACGGAAGATCAGGGCGCGAACGAGCAGTTGACGCCAGTCGGGCAGATGCGCCCACCGGTCGAGCAGCCCGGGCCCGGCCTCGTACAAGCACAGCGCGTCGACGGCGACGACCGCCGAAGCCCAGGCCGCGGGCCGCCAGTAGGGCGGCCAGTCGATGATCGCGGGCGGCAGGCCGGGCTCGAAGACCACATTGCCCAGCAGATCACCGTGGATGATCTGGGCAGGGGCCGAGACGGGGCGCAGTGCGGCGAGCAGTGGTTCGAGCAGCGGGAAGTCCGGGGCCTGCCGGGTCTCCTGCCAGGCCAGCCGCTCGGCATGCGACCAGGGGTTGTCGCGTACGCCGAGGAACCGCGGCCGGGGCAGGTCCGCCAGTGCCGCGTGGAATGCCTCGCCCGCCCGGATGACGTCGTCCGCGCGGTGCGGGTCGCTGGATCCGCCGATCAGCCGCCAGGCCTCCCAGCCGTGCGCCGCCCAGGATCCGTCGGCCGCCGGGACCGGCCGGGCCACCCGGAAGCCGGGGGTCTCCGGCAGATGGTGCAGTACACCCGCGCGCCACGCGGTCTCCGGCGCCGTCGCAACGGGCTTGAGCACCAGCGTGCCGGAGCGCCAGGCCGAACCCTGGCCGCCGGGGAGAAGGGCCGGCGCTTCGGCTGCGCCGAACGCCGTGAGCACAACGGAAGGCGGGGCAGGGGAGGCGGGGGATCGGCTCATGGACGGGGAGCGTAGGCGGGCAGCCTGCACAGATGCCGAACACTCGCCTCTTACCCGATGAATTCGTGGTGCCTCAGCGAACTCGACTGCGGGCCATGCCGTCTCGAACCGCTGGGGCCCGAGCGCGGCGAACCCGACCTTGCCGCGTGGACGTCGAGCAGCGAGCAGTACGTTCGTGGGTACGGGGCCGCCCCTGGGAGTCTCGACCAGCCGCTCCACGGGCCGTCAGCGCCTGGCCACCGCCGACCGGTTCGCCGGGATCCGCTACCGCTGAGGTTCGGTGCCGCGGTTCAGTACGGGTGCCGGTCGGGCTTCGAGCTCCACGCCTCGTACGCCGCCGCGCCCAACTCGGGGTGGATCTGCTCGATTTGGATCCTGCGCTCGTCGAGGGGCTTCATGAAGTCCTCGTACTGGAAGGCGTCGTCGAATCCGATCTCGCGCGTGGCCTTCAAGTCGCAGCTGAAATAGACGTTGTCGATCCGCGACCAGTAGATGGCGCTCATGCACATCGGGCACGGGGCGCCGCTGATGTAGATCGAGCACCCTTTGAGCATCCGGGCCCTCTCCGGTATCGGGTCGGGAGATCCCTCCGGGCGGTCGATGTATTCCAGCGTGCTCTCGTTCTGGTGCTCCGGGGCTATGGAGGGCGCCTCGGGGTTGAGCCGCTGAACCGCTTTGCGAATGGTCTCCACTTCGGCGTGCGCGGTGGGGTCGCCGGTGAGGAGTACGCGATTCTGCCCGCGGGCCAGGATCTCGCCGTCACGGGTGATGACCGCACCAAAGGGGCCGCCCCATCCCTCTTCCACGGATTCGGTGGCCAGTCGTACCGCCTCGGTCAGAAACTCCTTGTGCCCCATGGCAAACCTCCGCTTCATCGCTCACTGAGGTGGAATCCCCCAATTGTCCGATAACTCCCCTACGTAGTAGGCTACTCCGTATGGGTGTTACTGCAAGCCGGGTCCCGGGCAGCGACGGGGCGACCGTGGTGACCTCCCAGAAAATCCGGGAGGGCCGGGTTGACGCCTATAAGCGCTGGCAGGAGAAGACCAACCACGTAGCCGAGGGCTTTGACGGCTTCGAGGGCGCGGAACTGTATCCACCGGACTCCGCCGAAGAGAACGAGTGGGTAGTGGTCTTCCGGTTCGCCCATGTCGAGCAGCTGACCGCATGGCTGGATTCCGGTGCTCGCCGCGACCTCATGGAGGAGGCGCGCCTGCTGTTCGAGGGTGCCCCGACGCAAGAGGTGCTGGCCGGCGGAGAGCCCGCCCCTCAGGAGCAGGAGGCGGTCACGGCGGTCATCTCCCATTCCGTGCGGCCGGGAAAGGAACGCGACTTCCTGCGGTGGCAGGACAAAGTCCTGAAGGTGCAGGAAAAGCATCCCGGTTTCAGGGGGACCGAGTTGTTCGAGCCGGTGGAGGGAATCCAGGACAAGTGGGTGGTTGTTTTCCGTTACGACACCCGCGACCACCTCGACGACTGGCTCGCCTCCGCCGACCGCGAAAAGCTGCTGGAAGAGGGGAACCAGTACTTCTCCGCGTACGACGTGCGCAAGATCGGGTCGGCGTTCAGCGGCTGGTTCCGCTTCGGGGAGGGCGACGAGGCAGGGATTCCGTCCAACTGGAAACAGGCCATGTCCGTCGTCCTGGCGCTCTATCCGACCGTGATGGTCCTGAATCTGACGGTGGGAAAGGTATTCGACGAATGGGGCATTCCCGGATATCTGGGCCTGTTCATCTCCAATGTGCTGAGCGTTTCCATCCTGACCTGGGTGCTGATGCCGCTCGTCAACAGCGCCCTCGCATTCTGGCTGCTGCCCGACCGGGCACGTTCCGCGCGTACGCATGTGGCCGGCGCCCTGGTCGTGATGCTGTGCTGGGCTGTCTTCCTCTTGATTTTCGGCCTGACCACGGACTGACGACTAGTCGACCAATGGGGTCATCATGGGCGGACGGACGCCGGCGCGGGCTATCGGGGGAGACATCGTCCGGCGGGGCGATCCCGGATACGAGAGCGCCTGGCAGGGCATTTTGTGGAACGGGATCAAGCCCCCGCGCTTTCCGGATGTCATCGTCCGGGTCGCCTCGGAACGCGATGTCCCGGAAGCCGTCGCACTGGCCCGCTCCGAGGGCCTGCGCATCGCCGTACGGTCGGGCGGGCACAGCTGGTGCGGCTCGCCACTGCGCGACGGCGGCATGCTCATCGACCTCTCCGCGCTCGGCCGGACCCATATCGACCCGGACTCCGCGACAGCGACCGTCCAGCCCGCCGCCACCGGCGGCACACTCGCCGCCGAACTCTCCCGCTACGGCCTGGCCTTTCCCACCGGGCACTGCGGATCCGTCGCCGTCGGCGGATATCTCCTCAGCGGCGGCCTCGGCTGGAATTCCGGCGCGCTGGGACCGGCGTGCGCGAGCGTGCGGCAGATCGAAGCCGTGACCGCTGCCGGCGAGGTCGTCACCTGCGACGCGAACGAGAACTCCGACCTGTTCTGGGCGGCGCGCGGAGCCGGCCCCGGCCTGTTCGCGATCGTCACCGGCTTCCGCCTCGCCCTGTACCCACGCCCGGCGGCCATCGTCACGACCACGTACGCCTTTCCACTGGCGGATGTCGTACCCGTGACCCGATGGGCCACCGCGGCGGCCACCGAACTTCCGCCGACCGTCGAGCTGTCCTTCGTACTCGGCACCGCCGACCCGGCCATGTCGGCGGCCACACCGAGGCCCAAGGTGATCATCGTCGCGGCCACCTCCTTCGCGGACAGCCAGGACGAGGCGACCCGCGCCCTCGGGCCGCTGCGGGTCTGCCCGCTCGCCGACCGTGCCATCTTCAGCCAGGCCGACGAACCGACCACCTTCGAGGCCCTTTACGACACCTCCGGGTCCCTGTGGCCGACGGGTCACCGCTGCAGCGCAGACACCCTGTGGTCGGGCGCGGACTACGAGATCCTGCTGTCCAGGCTCGCCCCTGTGGTCGCCACGGCCCCTTCGGAGAAGTCCCTCGTACTCGCCCCCGTGTCACCGGTCTCACAGGAGAAGACCCTTCAGCAGGAGATGGCCTTCTCGGTTCTCGGCGACAGCTATGTCGTCCCGTACGCGATCTGGGACTCCCCGGTGCGCGACGAGGCCAACATCGAGTGGCTGCGCCATGCCATGCGAACCGTCGAACCCCTCGGTACGGGCCACTACATCGCGGAAGCCGACCTCACGGCCGACCCCTCCCGGGCCCGCCGTTCCTTCAGCCCGTCCGACTGGGACCGCCTGGGCCGGCTGAAGGCGCGCTACGACCCCGAGGACCTCTTCTTCTCCTACCTCGGGCGATCGATAACCTGGGCCGCTTGACAGCTCCAAGCGGCGAGGTGACACGCGTTGTTCACGACCCGGCCCACCCTCCAGGGCACTTTCGGCATGGTGTCCTCCACCCACTGGCTCGCCTCGCAGTGCGCGATGGCTGTCCTCGAGGACGGCGGCAACGCCTACGACGCTGCCGTCGCCGCGGGATTCGTCCTGCATGTCGTCGAGCCGCATCTGTGCGGCCCCGCCGGCGAGGTACCGATCATCCTCGCGCCGGCCGACGGCGAGGTGCGCGTGCTCTGCGGGCAGGGGCCCGCACCCGCCGGAGCGAGCGTCGGCCACTACCGCTCCCTGGGCCTCGACCTCGTGCCCGGTACGGGGCCGCTGGCCGCCGCCGTGCCCGGGGCGTTCGACGCATGGATGGTGCTGCTGCGCGACCACGGCACCAAGTCCCTCTCCGACGTGCTGCGTTACGCGATCGGATACGCGGAGGACGGGCACCCGCCCGTCGAGCGGATCGGCGAGACCGTGGAGAGCGTCCGCGAACTCTTCGAGACGGAGTGGCCCTCGTCCGCCGAGGTGTACCTGCCGGGCGGCAGGGCCCCTGCCCCCGGTGAGCTGCTGCGCAATCCGGCGCTCGCCGCGACCTGGCGGCGGCTGATCGCCGAGACGTCCGGCGGCGGGCGCGTCGCCGGGATCGAGGCCGCGCGGAAGGTGTGGAGCGAGGGGTTCATCGCCGAGGCGCTGGTACGCCAGTCCGCCCGCCCCACCCTGGACACCAGCGGCGAACGCCACACGGGCACGCTGACGGCGGCCGACCTGGCCGGCTGGTCCGCATCCTACGAAGCCCCGGCGACGTACGACTGGAACGGCTGGACCCTGTGCAAGGCGGGTGGCTGGAGCCAAGGTCCCGCATTCCTGCAGCAGTTGGCGCTGCTTCCGGAAGAACTGCCGGAGTACGGCTCGGCCGCCTACGTCCATCTGCTCGTCGAGGGCTGCAAGCTGGCCATGGCGGACCGGGAGGCCTGGTACGGGGACGCGGCCGAAGTGCCCCTCGAGGCGCTCCTGTCGGAGCCGTACAACGCGGGCCGCCGCGCGCTCATCGGTTACAAGGCCTCGTACGAACTGCGGCCCGGCAGCCCCGCCGGCCGCACCCCCGTACTGAGCGCGCATGCCGGGGACGCGGCCGGCGGTGAGCCCGGATTCAACCCCATGGGGGTCGGTGAGCCCACCGTCGCCAAGGACGGCGGGACCCGCGGAGACACGTGTCACCTCGACATCGTCGACCGCTGGGGCAACATGATCGCCGCCACGCCGAGCGGCGGCTGGCTGCAGTCCAATCCCGTCGTCCCCGAGCTGGGCTTCCCGCTCGGCACGCGCCTCCAGATGGCCTGGCTCGACCCCGGCCTGCCCAACACCCTCACCCCGGGCCGCCGGCCCCGCACCACCCTCACGCCCTCGCTCGCACTGCGCGACGGCGTGCCGGTGATGGCCTTCGGAACGCCCGGCGGCGACCAGCAGGACCAGTGGCAGCTGCACTTCTTCCTGGCCGTGGCGCTCCGTCCGCCGGTACGCGGCGGGCTCGACCTGCAGGGCGCGATCGACGCGCCGGGCTGGCACAACGACAGTTTTCCGAGCTCCTTCCACCCACGTGGTACGCGGCCGGGCAGCGTGACCGTCGAATCCCGGACGGACCCTGATGTGATCACGGAGCTGCGGCTCCGTGGTCACGATGTGACGGTCGGTGACGGCTGGTCGGAGGGCAGGCTGTGCGCGGTCGCCCGGGACCCGCGTACGGGCGTGCTGTCGGCCGCGGCGAACCCGAGGGGAATGCAGGGTTACGCGGTGGGGCGCTGAGCGGACAGCGCGATGTCAGCGGGCCGTGCTTAGCTGGAAACATGATCGATGACTTTTTGAACGGTGATCTGTCCGACGTCGAGGAGGCGGTCCGCAAGGCGGCCGCCACCGAGATCACGCCGCGATTCCGGCAGCTTGCCGCGCACGAGATCGTCGAGAAGAGCGGTCCGCACGACCTGGTGACGACCGCGGACCGGCTCGCCGAGGAGCACCTCGCCGCGTCACTGACCGCGCTGCTCCCCGGCTCCGTGGTGGTCGGCGAGGAAGCGGTGCACGCGGATCCTTCCGTGTACGAGGCGCTGCGTGGTGACGCGCCCGTGTGGATCGTCGACCCGGTCGACGGCACCCGGCAGTTCGTCCGCGGTGAGGCGGGTTTCTGCACGCTGGTCGCCCTCGCCCAGCACGGCGAGGTGCTCGCCTCCTGGACGTACGCCCCGGTGCTGGAGGAGATGGCGATCGCGCTGCGGGGCGGCGGCGCCCGGCTCAACGGCGCGCCCATACGCTCGGGCTCGCCCGCCCCGGGCGCGGTGATCGAGGTGGCCATGTCCCACCCGGACTACACGAGCCCGGACCAGAAGAGCGCACTTCTGGGCCTGGACGTGCCCGGAGTGCACGGTCGTCCCTGCGGTTCGGCGGGCCTGGAGTATCTGGCTGTTGCCCGGGGCGAACTGGACGCCATTGCCTTTTCCTGGGAGAACGCATGGGACCACGCGGCGGGGCTCCTTCTGGTGACGGAGGCGGGCGGAGCGCAGACGACGGTGGCGGGCGAACCCTTCCGCATCGTGGGCGGCAATGCTCTCCCGTTCACGGCGGCGCGGGACGCGGACACGGCACGCCGGGTACGGAGCCTGTTGCTGGGATGAGGGGGCGGTCGAGCTGACGCCCGTATGGCTACCGCCGCCCCTACTGTCGGTGCCCGGGAATATCCTGGGGACCTTGGCCATCGGCTGACAAAGGAGTCCGAAGGTGCCGTCGATGCTCGATGCCGTCGTCGTGGGGGCGGGACCTAACGGACTGACCGCCGCCGTGGAACTGGCCCGCCGGGGCTTCTCCGTGGCGGTGTACGAGGCCATGGAGACGGTCGGCGGGGGCGCGAGGACCGAAGAGCTCACCCTCCCCGGCTTCCGCCACGACCCGTGCTCAGCCGTCCACCCGCTCGGCGCAGGCTCGCCCGCCTTCGCCGCCATGCCCCTGGCCCGGCACGGCCTCGAGTGGTTGCATCCCGAACTACCTTTGGCCCACCCCTTCCCCGACGGCACGGCCGCCGTGCTGAGCCGCTCGGTCGGGGAGACCGCCATGTCCTTCGGTGCCGGCGACGCCGGAGCGTACCGACGCCTCGTCGCCCCCTACATCGGCCACTGGGAAAGCCTCGCCGCCGACCTGCTGCGCACGCCCTGGGACGGGTTGCCCCGGGACCCGTACCGCTTCGCCCGCTTCGGGCTGACCGCGCTGCAGCCCGCCGACTGGCTGTCGCGCCGCTTCGAGGGCGAGCGGGCTCGCGGCCTGTTCGCCGGGCTCGCCGCCCACGCCATCGCCCCCACCAGCGGGCTCGCCACCGGCGGCGTCGCCCTGATGTTCGCGCTCGCCGCCCATGAGGTGGGGTGGCCGGTGCCGCGTGGCGGTTCGCAGGCGATCTCCGACGCGCTCGCCTCCTATCTGCGCGAACAGGGTGGCGTGATCCACACCGGCACGGAGGTGAAGCGGCTGGACGAGCTGCCTCCGGCCCGCGCGTACGTCTTCGACACCTCGCCGACCGCGCTCGCCCGGATCGCCGACCTCGGCCAGGCGTACAAGCACTACCGGTACGGCCCCTCGGCTTTCAAGATCGACTATGCGCTGTCGGGGCCGGTGCCCTGGACCGCAGAGGAGGCCCGCGCGGCGGGCACCGTCCACCTCGGCCCCACGGCCGGTGAGATCGAGGCGGCCCTGGCCGCCGCCGTCGGGGGCCGCGACCCCGAGGTCCCCTTCCTGATCACCGCCCAGCCGAGCATGATCGACCCGTCCAGGGCCCCCGCCGGCAAGCATGTCCTGTGGGCGTACGGCCATGTGCCGGCCGGGTGGGAGGGGGACGCCACCGAGGTCATCGAGCGGCAGCTGGAGCGCTTCGCGCCCGGTTTCCGCGATCTCGTGCTGGCCCGCGCCGTCGCCGGCCCGCCCCGGATCGCCCGGCGCAACGCCAATTACGTCGGCGGCGACATCGCCTGCGGTGCCTATGCCGGACTCCAGACGCTGATCCGGCCCAAGCTCGCCCGTGTCCCGTACGCCACCAGTCACCCCGCCGTATTCCTCTGCTCCTCCGCGACCCCGCCGGGCCCAGGTGTGCACGGCATGTCCGGCCACCACGCGGCGAAGGCGGTGTGGCGCCGCCTCCGCGCGGCCCGCTGAACCGGCGCATCATGGCCGTATGACACAGCACGACCCGGCCATCACCCTCGTACGCGGCGACATCACCCAGCAGCGGGTCGACGCCATCGTCAACGCCGCCAATTCATCGCTGCTCGGCGGCGGTGGCGTCGACGGGGCGATCCACCGGCGCGGCGGCCCGGAGATCCTGGCCGAGTGCCGCGCCCTGCGCGCCTCGCGTTACGGCAAGGGGCTGCCCACCGGCCAGGCCGTCGCCACCACCGCGGGCAACCTCGACGCCGGCCATGTGATCCATACGGTGGGCCCCGTCTGGTCCCGCGAGGAGGACAGGTCCGCCCTCCTCGCCTCCTGCTACCGCGAATCGTTGCGCGTGGCGGCCGAGTTGGGAGCCGAGACCGTCGCCTTCCCCGCCATCTCGACCGGCATCTACGGCTGGCCGATGGACGACGGGGCGCGCATAGCGATCCGCACGGTCCGCGCGGCGGCCCCCACGACGATCACCGAGGTGCGGTTCGTGCTCTTCGATGAACATGCGTACAAGGAGTTCGCGACGGCCCTGGCAGCGCAAGGATGACGTCGTTTTCTCGCTAGCTCCAGCCGTTCGGCATCCCCGATGCTTGACCCATGCACACCGACACCGAGCGCTGCGTACGTGCCGTCCGGTCGAAGGACGCCCGATTCGACGGCTGGTTCTTCACGGCCGTACTGACGACCCGGATCTACTGCCGCCCCAGCTGCCCGGTGGTGCCGCCGAAGGTCGAGAACATGACCTTCTACCCGAGCGCCGCCGCCTGCCAGCAGGCCGGATTCCGGGCCTGCAAGCGCTGCCGCCCGGACACCAGCCCGGGCTCGCCGGAGTGGAACGCCCGCGCCGACGCCGTCGCACGCGCCATGCGGCTCATCCGTGACGGGGTCGTCGACCGCGAAGGCGTACCCGGCCTCGCCGCCCGCCTCGGCTACTCCACCCGGCAGATCGAGCGCCAGCTCCTCGCCGAGCTGGGAGCGGGCCCGCTCGCCCTGGCCCGCGCCCAGCGCGCCCAGACCGCCCGCCTCCTCATCGAGACCACCGGCCTCCCCATGGCCCAGGTCGCCTTCGCGGCCGGTTTCTCCTCCATCCGCACCTTCAACGACACCGTTCGCGAGGTGTTCGCGCTGGCCCCGAGCGGACTGCGTACCCGCGCCGCGCGCAGCAAGTCCGCTCCACCGCGGACTCCCGGCGTGATCGCACTGCGCCTGCCGTACCGCGCGCCGCTCAACCCCAGCAACCTCTTCGGGCATCTCGCCGCGACCGGTGTCCCCGGCGTCGAGGAGTGGCGCGACGGTGCGTACCGCCGCACCCTGAGCCTCCCGTACGGCCACGGCATCGTCGCCCTCACCCCGCGGCCCGACCACATCGCCTGCCGGCTCTCCCTCACCGACCTGCGCGACCTCACCATCGCGATCAGCCGCTGCCGCTGGATGCTCGACCTCGATGCCGACCCGGTCGCCGTCGACGAGCAGCTTCGCAGGGACGGGCTGCTCGCCCCGCTGGTCGACAAGGCGCCCGGCCGGCGGGTGCCGCGGACCGTGGACGCCGCGGAGTTCGCGGTACGGGCGGTGCTCGGCCAGCAGGTCTCGACGGCCGCCGCCCGCACCCACGCCGGCCGGCTGGTCACCGCGCACGGCCGGGCGGTCGACGACCCCGAGGGCGGCCTCACCCATCTCTTCCCGTCCTCCGAGGCACTGGCCGCGCTGGACCCGGAAACCCTGGCGCTGCCCCGCAGCCGCCGCACCACGCTGACGACCCTCGTCGGCGCGCTCGCCGGCGGCTCGCTGCGGCTCGGCCCGGACAGCGACTGGGAGCAGGCCCGCGCCCAGCTGACCGAGCTGCCCGGATTCGGCCCCTGGACGGTCGAGGTGATCGCGATGCGCGCCCTCGGCGACCCCGACGCCTTCCTGCCCGGAGACCTCGGGATGCGGCGCGCGGCGGCTGAACTCGGTCTGCCCTCGACCCCGGCCGCGCTCACCGAGCGCGCCGCGGCCTGGCGCCCCTGGCGGGCGTACGCCGTCCAGTACCTCTGGGCCACCGACGGCCATGCCATCAACCACCTCCCCGCGTAAGGAAGTTCACCCATGACCAAGCGGCACACGGTCGTCGACAGCCCCTACGGCCCGCTGACCCTGGTGGCCACCGACGGGGTGCTGAGCGGCCTCTATATGGTCCAGCAGCGCCACCGCCCGGACGAGGAGACCTTCGGAGAACCCGATCCCGCGCCGTTCACCGGGACGATCCGGCAGCTCGATGCGTACTTCGCCCGCGAGCTGACGGAGTTCGACCTGCCGGTGCGGCTGGCCGGTACGCCCTTCCAGCGCGCGGTCTGGGACCAGTTGCGGCAGATCCCGTACGGCGAGACACGTACGTACGGCGAGCTGGCGGAGGCGCTCGGCAGCCCCGGCGCCTCCCGGGCGGTGGGACTGGCCAACGGCAAGAACCCGATCGGGATCATCGTGCCGTGCCACCGGGTCATCGGTTCGACGGGCAGCCTGGTCGGCTACGGCGGCGGACTCGACCGCAAGCAGCGGCTGCTGGCGTTCGAGTCCGGCATGCCGGACGACGTGCTGTTCTGATGTTCAGGCCCGTCCGATGTTCAAGCCCGTCCGGCGATTGAGGACGACCGGCTGCCGGGCGGGCCCGGTGACCAACGAGACTCCGGACGCACCGGACTACGCAAGCCGCTTCAGCAGCGCCGGCAGGCTCGTGCCGATCGGCTCGCGCACGATCTCGTCCGCCAGTTCGTCGTACGGCGTCGGCTCCGCGTTCACGATGGCGAGCCGCGCCCCGTGCTCCGCCGCGATGCCCGCCAGCGAGGCGGCAGGCTGGACCTGCAGGCTCGTACCGACCGCGATGAAGACCTCGCACGCCTTCGCGATCCCCATCGCCTCGGCCAGCACCGCCGGGTCGAGCCGCTGCCCGAACATCACCGTCGCGGACTTCAGGATCCCACCGCACGCCAGGCACGGCGGGTCCTCCTCGCCCGCCTCGACCCGGGCCAGCGCGTCCTTCATCGAGGAGCGGGCCTGGCAGCGCGTGCAGACCACCGTCCGTGCCGTGCCGTGCAGTTCGAGCACCTTGCGGGCGGGCATGCCCGCCAACTGGTGCAGTCCGTCGACGTTCTGGGTGATCACCCGGACGGCGAACCCGGGCTTCCGGTCCAGCTCGGCGACGGCATGGTGTGCGGAGTTCGGCTCGGCGCGCCAGGTCGTGCTTTCGCGCCGCATCACCCAGGAGCGGCGGCGGATCTCCGGATCGGCCATGTAGTACTCGTACGTGACGAGCTTCTCGGCCTCCGGATCGCGCCGCCACAGACCGTCCGGCCCGCGGTAGTCGGGGATGCCGGAGTCCGTGGAGATGCCGGCGCCGCTGAGGATCGCGACGAGAGTCATGTGGCGAGCCTACGCAGCGGTCCCTCGCGGCGGCGAGCCGATATTGACCGCCCTGGAGCAGCCCGACGGTCCGCGCGGTCAGGCGGGCCGCTGCCCGTTCTCCAGCTCCACCGTCCCGCTGCCCGTCTCCAGAGCGTCGAGAGCGGCCAGCACCCGGTGGCCCAGCGACCCCGGAAGGTACTCGCGGATCTCGTCACGGGGCACCAGCCGCCAGGAAACCAGCTCCTCCTCCTGCAGCCGGATCGCCGTGAACTGCGCCTCGGTCAGCACCCCGCCGTCGTACACATACGCGGCGATGGGCGGCCTCGCCTCGCCGGGCACCCAGTCGACCGCCAGCAGTGCGCCCGGCTCCACATCGAGCCCGATCTCCTCGAGCGTCTCCCGCCGCGCCGCCTGTCGCGGGGTCTCGCCCCGGTCCGACTCGATGGTTCCGCCCGGCAGCGCCCAGCCGGCACGGTAGTTGGGTTCGACGATCAGCACACGCCCCTGGCCGTCACGGATGAGAGCGGCGGCGCCGGCGAGGATGCGGGGCAGGGAGGCGATGTACGTGGCGTAGTCAGGAGTGGTCACTCGGGGAAGCGTAACGGGATGCAGAAGGGCGGCCCCTGACGCCCGGAGGGCGTTCGCGGGTCACCAGGATGTCGGTGCGGTCGGCGACGAACGCTCCGGCCCGGCGGAGTCCGCCGCCAACCGCACCGTGTGCTCCGCCAGTTCGCTGATCCGTACGCCGTCGAACCCGAACACCGCGCTGCGCACCCGGTCCTCCAGCGGTTCCGTCCACTGCGGCGGGATGGCGGAGGCCCCGCACAGCACACCCGCCACCGAGCCCGCCGTCGCCCCGTTGGAGTCGGTGTCCAGACCTCCGCGGACCGTGAGGCCGATGGTCGCGGTGAAGTCCCCTGCGCCGTACAGCAGTCCGGCCGTGATGACCGCGGCGTTCGGAACGGTGTGGATCCAGCCGAGGCCGCCCGTCTGCGCGGCCAGCTCGGTGAGCGTGTCGGACCAGGACGTCCCGGTGGCGTGCAGGGCTGCGGTATGGCGTACCGCGCGGGCGAGGCGGCAGCTCGCGGGGATGTGTTCCAGGGCCGCTTCGATCGCCTCGCGCGGGGTCTTGGCGGTGAACGCGGCGGCGATCAGGGCTGCCGCCCACATCGCGCCGTACACGCCGTTGCCGGTGTGGGAGAGGACCGCGTCGCGGCGGGCGAGCGAGGCGGCGCGGCGCGGATCGCCGGGGGAGGTCCAGCCGAAGATGTCGGCGCGGATGAGGGCGCCGATCCACTCCTGGTAGGGATTGTCGTGCGTGGCGGTGAGCGGGGGTCTGAGGCCGTTCGCGAGGTTGCGGTAGGCGGCCCGCTCGGCGGTGAACGTCTGCAGGAACGGGAGATGCAGCAGCCATGCCTCGCCCACCTGCTCGGTCGTGAAGCCGAAGCCGTGGGTCCGAAGGAGATGCAGGCCGAGGATCGTGTAGTCCACGTCGTCGTCCCTGCAACTGCCGTGGATCCGGCCCCGTACGCACTGGCGCCACTCGGGACGTAGCTCGAACTCGTCGGCGTCCGCGTCGGGCGGCGGCTCGGGGAGGTAGTCGGTGAGCGGAAGGGCGTCGGTGCGGCGCAGATAGCGGTCGATGCGGTCGCGGGTCCAGTGGTCGCCGCGCTCGACGGGTTTGCCCAGCATGTTGCCGGCGACTCTGCCCAGCCAGCCGCCGAGGATCCGGTCGGCGAGGTCGGCGCGCTGAAGGCCCATACGTCCGGTTTACCGAATCGGCGCCCGAACCGCGCGGTGGTGGGGGCATGGAGGTTTCGGCGGCCGGGCGGCGACGGCGGCCGGGCGGTGCGCCCGTTGCCCGGCTCGCGGACGCCGGCCACCGGGCAGCACCCCACTATGTTGCGGAATGTCGTGCCATGGTGGGGTGGCCTGCCCTCTGACCTGGCCGATAGGGTCGGGGAGGCGCGACTGCCTGTTCGAAAGCAAGGGATAGCAAGGTGACGGACGGAGCAGTTATTCAGCCCGCGCGTGTGCTCGTCGCGGCTGACAAGTTCAAGGGCTCTCTCACGGCCGTACAGGTCGCTGAGCGGGTGACGGCGGGCCTCCAGCGGGTGGTGCCCGGTCTGGCGGTCGAGACCCTGCCCGTCGCGGACGGCGGTGACGGCACGGTCGCCGCCGCGGTGGCAGCGGGGTTCGAGCGCCGGGAGGTCCGGGTGACCGGGCCGCTCGGTGAGTCCCTGACAGCGGCGTATGCCCTGCGGGATGGCACCGCGGTGGTGGAGATGGCGGAGGCCTCGGGCCTCCAGCGCCTCCCGGACGGCGTGTTCGCGCCACTCACCTCGACGACATATGGCTCCGGCGAACTGCTGCGCGCGGCGCTCGACGCGGGAGCGCGGACGATCGTCTTCGGCGTCGGCGGCAGCGCGACGACGGACGGCGGCGCGGGCATGCTGGCGGCGCTCGGCGGGCGCTTCCTGGACGCGGACGGCGCGTCGGTGGGGCCCGGCGGCGGCGGTCTGCGCGACCTTGCGTCCGCCGACCTGTCCGGCCTGGACCCCCGCTTCAAGGACGTGGAGCTGGTCCTGGCGAGCGACGTCGACAACCCCCTGACCGGGCCGAAGGGGGCGTCGGCGGTGTACGGCCCGCAGAAGGGCGCGACGCCCGGGGACGTCGCCACGCTGGACGCGGCGTTGGCGCACTACGCGTCCGTCCTCGGCCCGGAGCAGGCCGAACTGCCCGGCGCGGGTGCGGCGGGCGGTATCGGCTACGGCGCGCTGGTCGCCCTCGGCGCGAGCTTCCGGCCGGGCATCGAGGTCATGCTCGACGTGCTCGGCTTCGCGTCGGCGCTTGAGCGGGCGACCCTGGTCATCACGGGCGAGGGCTCCCTCGACGAGCAGACGCTCCACGGCAAGGCCCCGGCGGGCGTCGCGGCGGCGGCCCGCGCTCGGGGCATCGAGGTCGTGGCGGTCTGCGGCCGCCTGGCCCTGCCACCGGAGGCGCTGGGCAGCGCGGGCATCGGCCGTGCATACGCCCTCACGGCACTGGAACCGGACCCGGCCCGCTGCATGGCGGAGGCGGGGCCGCTGCTGGAGCGGGTGGCGGAGAACGTCGCGCGGGACTTCCTGAGCTGAGGCGGTGGGCCTGGGCGCCGCCCCGGCCTCCGGTCTGAGGGCCGGGGCGGGGGCTCACGCCCCCGCACCCCAGGGCGCCGGCTTCGCCGCGCGCAGCGAGCAGCTGAGACAAACGGCCACCGGCCCATGACCGGTCACCTCGGGCGTAGCCGCCCGCACAGGGCCGTGCACCCGGGGCGCGGCCACCGGCCCATGACCGGTAACCCGGGCGTAGCCGCCCGCGCAGGGCCGTGCACCCAGGGGAAGGTCATCCGCCCCCCATCACCCCCCGGTCAGGCGGAACGCGTCGAGTGCCAAGGTCATTTCGATCAGGTCCCGCGGGCGGCCCAGCGACCTGGACGTCAGCTGTTCGAGACGCCGCAGGCGGTTGAAGACCGTGTTCCGGTGGCAGTACAGCCGCGTGGCAGCCCGGCCCGCCGAGCCCCCGCACTCCAGCCATGCGTCCAGCGTCTCCAGTAGCAGCGCACGGTCCGCCGGGTCCAGGTCCAGCAGCGGGCCGAACACGTCCGCGATCAGGCGCGCCGCCAGTTCCGGCTGGCTCACCACCAGCGCCGCCGGGAGGCGTTCGTCGAGGCGTACGATCCGCTGCGCGCCGGGGCCGCAGGTACGCAGGGCCGTCTCCGCCAGACGCCGCGCCAGGCCCAGGTCCGCGAGGCCCGGCACCACCGGGCTGATCCCGCCAGGACCCGGGCAGTGCCGGTGAAGCACCTCCGCGAGCTCCGTCAGCCCCACCCCCGCCTCCAGCGCGACGACCGCGATCTCGTAATCCGTGCGCATCCGCCAGAAGAACCGGAACCCCTCCGACGCCGCGACCCGGCGGAACGGCTCACGGCCCGCCGCGCGCTCCACCCGAACCGCGACCACCGCGTACCGCCCCTGCTCCGGCAGGTCCAGGCCCGCCGCGGCACTGGCCGCCAGCCCCGGCGTGGACCTGCCCTCCAGCAGCGCGTCCAGCAGCGCCTGCACGCGCTCGTCGCTGCGCCGCTGCATCCCCTGTTCCGTACTGCGGTAAGCCTCCGCGGCCGTCGACGACTGCCGGTCCACCCCCGCCCACATGGTGGACGCCAGATGCACCAGCACCGGCAGTGCCTCCGGATCCTTCGCGGAGACGATCTCCAGCAGCTCGTCCCAGACGAGATAGCCCGCGTGCCGGTACGCGTACAGCACCAGATCCAGCGGAAGCCCCTGCTCCGCGCGCCGTCGGCCGAGCCGAGCCGCGTACTGGAGGTCCCGCCGTGGCGCCGACCGGGTCGCGGCCAGCGCTTCGATGCCGTACCGCATCGCCTCGCTGATCTGCTGCCAGTGCTCGTCCGGCGGCACAGCGAGATCGAACTGCGGTGAATGTGCCTGAAGTTGCTCGATGAGCAGGTCCGTCAGACGCGGCACGCGCTCCAGAAGCACCTGGGCGGCGCTCACCAGGACGGACCACTCACGCTCGGTGCGCGCTCTGCGACCACCCATGACCTGTGAGGATGCCAGCCCTTGTGCCCGTGCACAATGCGCGCGCCGCACCGCTGGTCATCCGCAGCGATTCGGGCATACCGCCTGGACGGTACGTCCGGCCGGTGCTGGTGTGTGCCCCCACAGGCAATTTCGAACAAGTCCGGAAAGGGGGTCTGCATGGCAGCCGCCTCACTCGAAGTGCGTGCGCTGTCCGTCGGCTACGGGCCGGTGCGGGCACTGCGCGACGTCACGGTCGATGTACCCGAGGGCGCGATCGTCGCCGTCCTCGGCGGCAACGGTGCCGGCAAATCGACCCTGCTGCGAGCCGTCTCCCGCACCCTCGGCTTTCAACGCGGCCACGTCACGTCCGGCAGCATCAGCTTCGACGGCCGCCCGCTCGACAGGCTGAGCGCAGCGCGGATCGTCGCCGCCGGCGTCGTCCAGGTACCGGAGGGGCGGCAGGTCTTCGCGCGGATGACCGTCGCCGACAATCTCCGGGCGGGCGCACTGGGCTCGGCCGGCGGGCGCCGGTCGGGCGCCGAGGCCCTCGCGCGGGTGCATGAGCTCTTCCCCGTCCTTGCCGACCGAGCCCACCAGCGGGCCGGACTGCTGTCCGGTGGCGAGCAGCAAATGCTGGCGATGGGACGGGCGTTGATGGCCCGGCCACGGCTGCTGCTGCTCGACGAGCCGTCGCTCGGCCTCGCCCCGCTGATGGCGGCGCGGATCGCCGAGACGGTGCAGGAGATCAACGCCACCGGCACATCGGTCCTGCTGGTCGAGCAGAACGCGGCGATCGCGCTGCGGCTGGCCTCGACGGCGTACGTACTCGACGTGGGTGAGGTCGCCCTCTCGGGTCCCGCGGACGAGCTCGCCTCCTCGGACGAGGTGCGCCGGCGGTATCTGGGTGTGGTGGACGAGGACGCGGCCGCGGATGCGTCCCGCGCGCAGGCGGCGGCGCCGACCTTGAGGAGGTGGCCGGCATGAGCATTCTGGAATCCGGCCGGCACGTTCGGCGCGAGATCCAGTTCGGGGCCCCCGCGCGCGGGCGGCAGCCCGCATCCGGCGGGGGGAACCGATGACCGACACCGCATCCGGCGGCGCCGTGCCCGCCCTCGAGGTCACCGACCTCACCGTCCGCTTCGCCGGGCTCACCGCCCTCGACTCCGTCTCCTTCACCGTCCGGCCCGGCAGTGTCCACGCCCTCATCGGCCCCAACGGCGCCGGCAAGTCCACCTCGTTCAACGTCCTGTCCGGCGTCTACCAGGCCACGTCCGGCAGCGTGCGCTTCGGCGAGACGGAGCTCACCGGGCTCCCTCCCGACCGCATCGCCGCCCTCGGCATCGCCCGTACCTTCCAGAACCTCGCGCTCCCGCCGCACGCCACGGTCGCCGACAGCCTGCTGCTCGGCCGGCACCGGCTCACCCGCGCCGGGTTCCTCGCCGCCGGGCTGCGGCTGCCGTCCGCCGCCCGCGAGGCGCGGCAACACCTGGAGCGGGTACGGGAGATCGCGGAGTTCACCGGACTCGGCGGCGATCTGGACCGGCCCGCGGGAGCACTCCCGTACGGAAAGCAGAAGCTCGTCGAGCTCGGCAGGGCCCTGTGCATGGAGCCGCGACTGCTGCTCCTCGACGAGCCCGTCGCCGGGATGACCGCGGACGAGCGGCGGCAGACCGCATCCGTCATCGCGGGCGTACGCGACAGCCTCGGCATATCCATCGTGCTCGTCGAACACGACATGGGGGTGGTGATGCGGCTCGCGGACGCCGTGACCGTACTCGACTTCGGGCGCCGGATCGCCGACGGCACCCCCGCACAAGTACAGAGCGACCCGGCCGTCGTACAGGCCTATCTAGGAACGGAGGCCCAGGCATGACGACCTTCACCGAACTACTCCTCGGCGGACTCTCCATCGGCGCCGTCTACGCGCTGATCGCGCTCGGCTTCGTCGTCATCTTCAAGGCCACGGAAGTCGTCAACTTCGCCCACGCGTCCCTGCTTCTCGCAGGCGGCTACGTCACCGCAGTACTTCACGACGACATCGGCTTCTGGGGCGCGCTCGCCGTCGGCATCGCGGGCGCGGCCCTCGTCGGCGCGGCCGTGGAATTTCTCGTCATGCGCCGCTACCGGGGCTCCGACCACAGCGTCCTTGCCATTGTCACCATCGGCGTCGACATCCTCCTGACCACCGAACTCACCCGGCGTATCGGCACGGACGTGCTCGCGCTCGGTGACCCGTGGGGTGACCGCGTCGTCACCATCGGGGACATCACCATCGCGGAGACCCGTATCGCCGCGTTCGTTTCGGCGGCTCTGCTCATCACCGTGTTCCTGCTCGCGTTCCGGTACACATCGTGGGGCGTGGCGATGCGCGCGGCGGCGGAGAATCCGCAGACCGCGGCGCTGATGGGAGTACGCCTGGGCCGTGTCTCGCTCGCCGCCTGGGCGGTCGCGGGCGCGCTTGCCGCGGTCGCCGCGCTCTTCCTCACCGTGTTCCCGACCCCGGGGCTCGAACGAGCCACCTCGCTCGCCGCACTCAAGGCCTTCCCGGCGGCGATCCTCGGCGGGCTCGACTCCACCACCGGCGCGCTCGCGGGCGGTCTGATCGTCGGTGTCACCGAGTCCTTCGCCACCGGCTACCAGAGCGAACTGTCCTTCATGGGCCGGGGGATCGGCGATCTCGCGCCGTATCTGGTGATGGTGCTCGTCCTGCTGCTCAGGCCCGCAGGGCTCTTCGGCACCAAGGAGCCCGCCCGTGTCTGAGACGCTGAAGACCCCCGAGGCAGACGCGGCACAGAGCCCCAAGGCGTACGTGAAGAGTCCCAGGGCGTACGTGAGGAGTCCCAAGGCGTATCTCTGGATCGCCGGTGCCGTCCTGCTCTTCGCTCTGCCCTTCTACCTCGACCGCTTCTGGCTGCAGGCCGGACTCTTCGCGATGGCCGCCGCGATCGGCGCGATCGGCATCAACCTCCTGACCGGCGCCACCGGGCAGTTGTCCATGGGGCACGCCTTCTTCCTGGCGGTGGGCGCGTACAGCTACTGCGTCCTGGCGGGCGACAGCGGCGTGGAGAACGGCCATCGCCTCGTCGGACTCGGACTTCCGACCTGGCTCGCCGCCGTACTCGCGGTGCTCGTCGCGGGCGCGGCGGGCGGCCTGTTCAGCCCCATCGCGGGACGGCTGCGCGGCGCGTATCTCGGCATCGCCACGCTCGCGCTGATCTTCATCGGCCAGCACGTCCTCTTCAACGCCCATGATCTGACAGGAGGGTTCAACGGCCGGGCCGTTCCGCCCCTCTCGCTCTTCGGCATCGTCTTCGACGACAGCGAGACCGTCATCGCAGCCGTCCCGTTCCAGTCCGCCGAGAAGCTCTGGTACGTGGCACTCCTCGCCCTCATCGGCTGCGGCCTGTTCGCCCGCGGAGTGCTGCGGGGCCGCCCCGGCCGCGCCATGAACGCCATCCGCGACCACCGCATCGCCGCGGGTGTCATGGGCGTCCCGGTCGCCCGCTACCGGGCCGCCGTCTTCGTCCTGTCCTCGATGTACGCGGGACTCGCCGGCGTACTGATCGCCCTGGTCTTCCAGCGGACCGTCCCCGAGTACTTCGGTGTGATCCTTTCGCTCGAATTCCTGGCGATGATCGTGATCGGGGGCCTCGGAACGGTCGCCGGCGCCGTCGTCGGCGCGGCCTTCGTATCCCTGCTGCCCCAACTCCTCACCCACTACAGCGACACCCTCCCGCTGGTCTCCGCCCCCGGTACGGGCGGCATCTCACCCGGCGAGGCATCGCGCTATCTGTACGGGGCCGCGATCGTCGCGGTCGTCCTCTTCCTGCCCGGCGGACTCACCCGTCTCATCACCTCACGCAAGACCCCTCGGGAGTAGACATGAAGCCACGTCTGTACGCGGCGGCGCTGGCCGCCGCCCTGACCCTGACCAGCGCCGGCCTCGCCGGATGCAGCTCGAAGGCCACCGACGGCGGCGGGAGCGAGAAGGACGCCGGAGGGGTGAAGACCGGTGACGGCGTCACGGCCAAGACCATCAACCTCGGCGTGCTGACCGACATGACCGGCGTCTACGCCTCGCTCGGCAAGAGCGTCACCCAGGCGCAGCAGCTGTGGGCGAAGCAGACCAACGCGGCCGGCGGCATCTGCGGCCGCACCATCGAGCTCACCGTCCGGGACCACGGCTACGACCCGCAGAAGGCCGTCGCCGCGTACACCGAACTCGAACCGAAGGTGCTGGGCTTCTCCCAGTTCATCGGCTCGCCCTTCGTCGCCGCGGTCAAGGGCCGTATCGACGGCCAGGACAAGGCACTCGTGGTGCCGCAGGCCTGGTCGGCATCGCTGCTGGGCAGTCCGTACATCCGGGTCGTGGGAGCGACGTACGACATCGAGACGATCAACGCGGTCGACTATCTGCTCAGCGAGAAGCGCATCGCCAAGGGCGACAAGATCGGTCATGTCTACTTCGAGGGCGACTTCGGGGAGAACGCGCTGAAGGGCTCGAAGTACGCGGCGCAGCAGGCGGGTCTGACCGTCGTCGAGCAGAAGATCAAGCCGACCGACAACGACATGTCCGCCCAGGTCGCCGCGCTCAAGAAGGCGGGCGTCAAGGCCGTCATGATCAGCGCCGGACCACGTCAGGCGGCCTCGCTGGTCGGCGTCGCCGCGGCGGGCGGCTTCAAGGTGCCCATGATCGGCAACAACTCCGCCTTCGCTCCGCAACTGCTGGCCACCGCGGCGGCGCCCGCGCTGACGAAGGACTACTACGTCGCCGCCTCCACCCTCCCCATCGGCGACTCGGGCGCCGGCCCGGCGAAGCTCGCAAAGGAGTACAAGGCCGCCTACCCCAAGGACGGGCTCGACAACGGAGTGGTCGCGGGCTACACCGCCGCGAGCGTCTACGGCGAGGTGCTGAAGAAGGCCTGCGCGGCCAAGGACCTGACCAGGGAGGGCATCGACAAGGCCCTGCTCACCGTCTCCTCGTACGACAACGGCTTCGGTATCACGAACAACTTCTCCGACCCCGCGGCACCGTCGACCCGGCAGAGTCTGATCATGAAGCCGGACCTCAAGGTGCCGGGTGGTCTGAAGGTGGTGCGGCCGGCGGCGGTGTCCAAGTCGGCGGAGTCGTACAAGACGGGCGGCTGAGTCACCCGTCCGGGGCAAGCCCCCGCCCCCTGCGCCGGCTCAGCGGCGCAGGGGGCCAGGCCCCCAGACCTCCGTATGCGGTCCTTCGGCCGCATGTCCTCAATCGCCGGACGGGCTTGAAAATCAAGCCCGTCCGGCGATTGACGCGCGTCCACAAAGAGGATCAGCCGTCCGCCGAGACACGGTGTGCCATCCGGCCCCGGAACTCCAGCGGGCCCGAGCCGTCCTCCCGCTCGAGATCCCCGGTGGGCACCGCCTCACCGCCGCATGGCGGTGTGAGCCAGATCTGCCCCTTGGGGATCTGCGCTGCGCGCCCCGGGAACGGCTGCCCGAGACAGGCGTCCCGCGCGGGAGCCCCGACCGGCCGCGGCAGCCGGCCGGGTCTCGAACCAGGTCTCGCACCCGGCGACCTCGGTGGGCCCGTACACGGGGATCAGGCCGCGCGCCCGGGGCGAGCTCCCGCCCCAGCCGCACCTGCGCGTCGAGCCGGAGCCGTTCTCCGCCGATCGCGGCCGGCGGCGGCCCCTACAGCTCCGTGCCGTCGTCCGGCAGCGAGGCCGCGGTGACCGGATCGGTGTCGGCCACGGGACATGACGAGGGCCCGGGTGCGGATCGCACCCGGGCCCTCGTCATGCACACGCACGGCTCTACGGGAGCTGCGCCGCCCTCGCCTCGCGGCGGTGCTCGCGGCGGTTGTCGCGGAACGTGTTCACACGCCGCGCCGTCGCGAAGAGCGGAATCGTCGCGGCCATCACGATCTGCAGCGCGCAGCCGGTCTGGAGCAGCACCTGACCGCCCGGAGCGTCGAACGCCCACGCCGCCAGCATCCCCATCGCCGCGACGATCCAGCCGAGCATCGCCACCGCGAGGACACCTCGCGGCTTGGGGTACTCGACCCGGCTCACCATCAGCCATGCCGTGCCGATGATCGCCAGCAGCGTCGGGATGAACGGCAGCTCGAGCAGCACGATCGAGACGACCGTGAGCGCCCCGAAGGGGCTCGGCATGCCCTGGAACATGCCGTCCTTCATGGTCACGCACGAGAATCTGGCAAGCCGCAGCACCACCGCCAGCAGCACCACGATCGCGGCCACCGCCGAGACCTTCTGCTGGGCGTCGTCCGCGACCATTCCGTACACGAGTACGAAGTACGCGGGGGCCAGCCCGAAGCTGATCAGGTCGGAGAGGTTGTCCAGCTCCGCGCCCATCGGCGAACTGCGCAGCTTGCGCGCCACGAGTCCGTCGCAGAGATCGAAGATCGCCGCGAGCAGCATCAGGATGACGGCGGTGGCGGCGCTGTTGCGCGCCATACCGCTCTCGTTGCTGCCGGTGAGGTGCGGGATGAGGATGCCGGTGGTGGTGAAGTACACCGCCATGAAGCCGCACGTCGCGTTACCGAGCGTGAGGGTGTCCGCTATTGACAGCCGCAGTGAGAGCGGCATGTCCTCCGCGTCGTCCTCAGCCTCGGCGACCCAGCCTGCCTGTGTATCAGGATCAATCACGGTCAATTCGAGTCACCCCCGCAGTCGTGGTCTGGCCGACCTCGACAGCGACGTCGACACCTTCCGGAAGGTAGATGTCAACGCGCGATCCGAAACGGATCAAACCGATGCGCTCGCCCTGCTCGACCTTGGTCCCCTGCGGCAGATACGGCACGATCCGCCGGGCAACCGCGCCCGCGATCTGCACCATCTCGATGTCGCCGAGCTCGGTGTCGAAGTGCCAGACAACGCGCTCGTTGTTCTCGCTCTCCTTGTTGAACGCGGGAACGAAACCGCCGGGGATGTGCTCGACGGAGGTCACGGTGCCCGCGAGGGGAGCGCGGTTGACGTGCACGTTCAGCGGGCTCATGAAGATCGCGACGCGAGTGCGTCCGTCCTTCCACGGCATGATGCTCTGCACCACACCGTCGGCGGGTGAGATGACGCGGCCCTGGGCGATCTCGCGCTCGGGGTCGCGGAAGAACCACAGCATGCCCGCCGCGAGCGCGGTGGTGGGCACGGCAATGGCCGCGGCACGCCTGGAGCGGCGTGCGCGGACCAGGCTGAGTGCGGCGGTGGCGACGGTCGGCAGAAGCCACGGCGATGCTCCGCGCGCGAGGCGGACACGGCCGCGTGGTGCAGAGGTTTGGCTGTGGGGCATGGATGACCTTCGTAGCGGATGATGCCGCGCTGGCAACGGGGGACGGCGGCTTTCGGGCGATGATATCGGTTGCCGGCCGCAACTGGGTAAGCCAGCAGCCGAGTCGGCGGCCGGAAGATGATGACAGGGTGTGATCCTCTTCGCGGCCATATCGACCCGAACGTGACATCAACCCTGGAAGCGGTACTCCTCGAGCAGCCGACGACCAATGATCATTTTCTGGATCTCGGCGGTACCTTCACCGATCAGCAGCATCGGAGCCTCACGGTAGAGGCGCTCGATCTCGTACTCCTTGGAGAAGCCGTAACCGCCGTGGATACGGAAGGCGTCCTCGACGACTTCCTTGCAGTACTCGGAGGCGAGGTACTTCGCCATCCCTGCCTCCAGGTCGTTTCGTTCCCCGGAGTCCTTTTTGCGTGCCGCGTTAACCATCATCGCATGTGCGGCCTCGACCTTGGTAGCCATCTCGGCCAGCTTGAACTGGATCGCCTGGTGCTGGGCGATCGCCTTGCCGAAGGTGTGACGCTGCTGGGCGTAGGAGACGCCCAGCTCGAAGGCACGCTGCGCGACTCCGCAGCCACGTGCCGCGACGTTGACGCGGCCGACTTCAACGCCGTCCATCATTTGGTAAAACCCGCGACCGGTGGTGCCGCCGAGTACCCGATTGGCCGGAATGCGCAGTCCGTCCATGATGAGCTCGGTGGTGTCGACACCCTTGTAGCCCATCTTGTCGATCTTCCCGGGGATGGTGAGGCCGGGGCGGACCTCTCCGAAGCCGGGCTCCTTCTCGACCAGGAAGGTCGTCATCGACTTATGGGGGGCTGTGCCCTCCGGGTGTCCTTCGTCACTCCGGCACAGAACGGCGACCAGATTGGACGTTCCGCCGTTCGTCAGCCACATCTTCTGGCCGGTCAGGACGTACTCGTCGCCGTCCTTGACGCCCTTGGACGTGATCGCCGACACATCGGAGCCGAGAGCCGGCTCGGACATGGAGAACGCGCCGCGCGTCTCGCCCAGCGCCATCCGCGGCAGGAAGGTGTCCTTCTGCTCCTGGGTGCCGTGCTGCTTGAGCATGTACGCCACGATGAAATGCGTGTTGATGATGCCCGAGACGGACATCCAGCCACGCGCTATTTCCTCGACGCACAGCGCGTACGTGAGCAGCGACTCGCCCAGGCCGCCGTACTCCTCCGGGATCATCAGCCCGAACAGGCCGAGTTCCTTGAGTCCTTCGACGATCTGTGTCGGGTACTCGTCGCGGTGCTCCAGCTCGGTGGCGACAGGAATGATCTCCTTGTCGACGAAATCCCGGACGGTGGAGAGGATTTCCTGCTGCACGTCGGTCAGACCGTGCGTCTGGGCGAGTCGGCTCATGGCTACTTCTCCTGTGCCTTCAGCTCCGGGCGGCCGGGCTGCTCGCCGCCGCGCTCCTTGATGTACGTCTCGGTCGGGACCATCACCTTGCGCCGGAAGACGCAGACGAGGGTGCCGTCCTGCTTGTAGCCCTTGGTCTCGACGTAGACGATCCCGCGGTCGTTCTTGGACCTTGACGGAGTCTTGTCGAGGACCGTGGTCTCGCCGTAGATCGTGTCGCCGTGGAAGGTCGGCGCGACGTGCTTGAGCGACTCGACCTCCAGGTTGGCGATGGCCTTGCCGGAGACATCCGGGACCGACATGCCGAGGAGCAGCGAGTAGATGTAGTTCCCGACGACGACGTTCTTCCCGAAATCAGTCGTCTTCTCCGCATAGTTGGTGTCCATGTGGAGGGGGTGGTGATTCATGGTGAGCAGACAGAAGAGGTGGTCGTCGTACTCGGTGACCGTCTTCCCGGGCCAGTGCCGGTAGACCGCGCCGACCTCGAACTCTTCGTACGTGCGTCCGAACTGCATCGCTTACGCCTCCGGGGCTTCGAACTTGGACGTGCGCTGCAGGCCCGCCGCGCGGCCCTTGCCCGCGACGACCAGTGCCATCTTGCGGCTGGCCTCGTCGATCATCTCGTCGCCGAGCATCGCCGAGCCCTTCTTACCGCCGGCCTCCGAAGTGCACCACTCGTAGGCATCCAGGATCAGCTCGGCGTGGTCGTAGTCCTCCTGGGAGGGCGAGAAGACCTCGTTGGCCGCGTCCACCTGGCCGGGGTGCAGCACCCACTTGCCGTCGAAGCCCAGCGCCGCCGCACGGCCCGCGACCTCGCGGTACGCGTCCACGTCGCGGATCTGCAGGAAGGGGCCGTCGATCGCCTGGAGGTCGTGTGTGCGGGCCGCCATCAGAATCCGCATCAGGATGTAGTGGTAGGCGTCCGCGCCGTAGCCGGGCGGCTGCTGGCCCACGACCAGCGTCTTCATGTTGATGGAGGCCATGAAGTCGGCCGGGCCGAAGATGATGGTCTCCAGCCGCGGCGAGGCGGCGGCGATCTCGTCGACGTTCACCAGGCCCTTGGCGTTCTCGATCTGCGCCTCGATGCCGATCCGGCCGACCTCGAAGCCCATCGTCTTCTCGATCTGGGTCAGCAGCAGGTCCAGCGCCTTGACCTGGGTGGCGTCCTGGACCTTCGGCAGCATGATGCAGTCGAGATTGGGGCCCGCGCCCTCGACGACCGTCACCACGTCGCGGTAGGTCCAGTGCGTCGTCCAGTCGTTGACCCGCACGACCCGGGTCTTGCCCGTCCAGTCGCCGTTGTTGAGCGCGTCGACGATGGTGTGCCTGGCGCCCTCCTTGGCGAGCGGTGCGCACGCGTCCTCCAGGTCGAGGAAGACCTGGTCGGCCGGGAGGCCCTGGGCCTTCTCCAGGAAGCGCGGGTTGCTGCCCGGCACGGCGAGGCAGGAACGCCGCGGACGGAGACGGTTCACGGACCCCGGGGAGCCGGTCGCGGAGCGGCCGTCAGACGGGGCGGTGGTGGGCGACGGGTGGGCGGTCATGCGGGGACCTCCAGAGGGTCGAGCTTGTTCGCTTTCCGGATCTCGTCGACAATACGGCCGATGATCTCGGTGATACCGAAGTCCTTCGGGGTGAAGACGGCGGCGACACCCGCCGCCTTCAGATCGGCGGCGTCGGCGTTGGGGATGATTCCGCCGACGATCACCGGAATATCGGCCGCGCCGGCCTCGCGCAGCCGGTCCAGCACATCGGGGACCAGCTCGGCGTGCGAGCCGGAGAGGATCGACAGGCCCACACAGTGGACGTCCTCCGCGAGCGCGGCGTTGACGATCTGCTCGGGCGTGAGCCGGATGCCCTGGTAGACCACTTCGAAGCCCGCGTCACGGGCACGTACGGCGATCTGCTCGGCGCCGTTGGAGTGACCGTCCAGGCCGGGCTTGCCGACCAGCAGCCGCAGCCTTCCGGAGCCCAGCTCGTCGGCGGTACGGGACACCTTCTCGCGTACGAGAGCGAGCGGCGTGCCCTTCTCTGCGGTGACCGCCACCGGCGCGCTGCTCACGCCCGTCGGCGCGCGGAACTCGCCGAAGACGTCGCGCAGCGCCCACGACCACTCGCCGGTGGTGACACCCGCACGGGCGCACTCGACGGTGGCGGCCATCAGGTTCATGGAGCCCGCGGCGGCCTTCTTCAGCGCGGCCAGGGACTCGGTCGCCCGGGCCTCGTCGCGGTTGTCGCGCCACTCGTGGAGCTTTGCGACGACACGTGCCTCGTTCGCGGGGTCGACCGTCATGATCGCGGTGTCGAGGTCCGCGGTGAGCGGGTTCTCCTCGGTGGTCTCGAAGATATTGACGCCGACTATCTTCTCGTCGCCGCCCTCGATCCTGGCCCGGCGCTCGGCGTGCGAGGAGACCAGCTGCGACTTGAGATAGCCGGACTCGACGGCCGCCATCGCGCCGCCCATCTCCTGGATCCGGCCGATCTCGGCGAGGCACTCGGTGACCAGGGACTTCACCTTGGCCTCGATGACATGCGAGCCCTCGAAGATGTCCTCGTACTCCAGCAGATCGCTCTCGTGCGCAAGCACCTGCTGGATACGGAGCGACCACTGCTGGTCCCAGGGCCGGGGGAGACCCAGGGCCTCGTTCCACGCCGGGAGTTGTACGGCCCTGGCGCGCGCGTCCTTGGAGAGTGTGACGGCCAGCATTTCGAGGACGATGCGCTGGACGTTGTTCTCCGGCTGAGCCTCGGTCAGACCGAGGGAGTTGACCTGGACGCCGTAGCGGAAACGGCGTTGCTTCTCGTTCTCGATGCCGTACCGCTCGCGGGTGACCTGGTCCCAGATGCGGCCGAAGGCGCGCATCTTGCACATCTCCTCGACGAAGCGCACACCCGCGTTCACGAAGAAGGAGATACGCGCGACCACATCGCCGAACTTCTCCGCCGGCACCTGGCCGGAGTCCCGCACCGCGTCCAGCACGGCGATCGCCGTGGACATCGCGTACGAGATCTCCTGGACCGGAGTGGCGCCCGCCTCCTGCAGGTGATAGCTGCAGATGTTGATCGGGTTCCACTTGGGGATGTTGGCCACCGTGTACGTGATCATGTCGGTGGTCAGGCGGAGCGAAGGACCGGGCGGGAAGACATGCGTCCCGCGCGACAGGTACTCCTTGACGATGTCGTTCTGCGTCGTCCCCTGGAGCTTGGTGACGTCGACGCCCTGCTCCTCGGCGACCACCTGGTAGAGCGCCAGCAGCCACATCGCGGTGGCGTTGATGGTCATCGAGGTGTTCATCTGGTCCAGGGGGATGTCCTGGAACAGCCGGCGCATGTCACCGAGATGCGAGACGGGGACCCCGACCCGGCCGACCTCGCCACGGGCGAGGATGTGGTCCGGGTCGTAGCCCGTCTGCGTCGGCAGGTCGAACGCGACCGACAGGCCGGTCTGCCCCTTGGCGAGGTTGCGCCGGTAGAGCTCGTTGGACGCCTCGGCGGTCGAGTGACCCGCGTACGTCCGCATGAGCCAGGGCCGGTCCTTCTGACGTTCAGTCATCTAAGGGCCTCAGATGTTCCGGAAGCGGTTGATGGCGTCGATGTGCTTCTCGCGGAGCTCCTCGTCGCGCACGCCCAGACCCTCGCGGGGTGCCAGCGCGAGCACGCCGACCTTGCCCTGGTGGAGGTTGCGGTGCACGTCGTACGCGGCCTGGGGGGTGTCCTCGAGGGAGTAGACCTTCGACAGCGTCGGGTGGATCTTGCCCTTGGCGACCAGGCGGTTGGCCTCCCACGCCTCGCGGTAGTTGGCGAAGTGCGAGCCGATGATCCGCTTGAGCGACATCCACAGGTAGCGGTTGTCGTACTCGTGGTTGTAGCCGGAGGTGGAGGCGCAGGTGACGATGGTGCCGCCCTTGCGGGTGACGTACACGCTGGCGCCGAAGGTCTCGCGGCCCGGGTGCTCGAAGACGATGTCCACGTCCTCGCCGCCGGTCAGCTCGCGGATGCGCTTGCCGAAGCGCTTCCACTCGCGCGGGTCCTGGTTGTGCTCGTCCTTCCAGAACTTGTAGCCCTCGGCGTTGCGGTCGATGATCGCCTCGGCGCCCATCGCGCGGCAGATGTCCGCCTTCTGCGCGCTGGAGACCACACAGATCGGGTTGGCGCCACCGGCCAGCGCGAACTGGGTTGCGTACGAGCCGAGGCCGCCGCTGGCGCCCCAGATCAGCACGTTGTCGCCCTGCTTCATGCCCGCGCCGTTGCGCGAGACGAGCTGGCGGTACGCGGTGGAGTTGACCAGACCCGGAGCCGCTGCTTCCTCCCAGCTGAGGTGCTGGGGCTTGGGCATCAGCTGGTTGGACTTGACGAGCGCGATCTCGGCGAGGCCGCCGAAGTTCGTCTCGAAGCCCCAGATGCGCTGCTCGGGGTCGAGCATCGTGTCGTTGTGGCCGTCCGAGGACTCCAGCTCGACCGAGAGACAGTGCGCGACGACCTCGTCGCCCGGCCGCCAGGCATTGACGCCGGGTCCGGTGCGCAGCACGACGCCCGCCAGGTCGGAGCCGATGATGTGGTACGGCAGGTCGTGGCGCTTGGAGAGCTCGGAGAGCCGTCCGTAGCGCTCGAGAAAGCCGAAGGTGGACACGGGCTCGAAGATCGAGGTCCAGACGGAGTTGTAATTGACGGAGCTCGCCATGACCGCGACGAGGGCCTCGCCCGGGCCGAGCTCGGGCACCGGCACGTCCTCGAGATGGAGGGACTTGCGCGGGTCCTTCTCGCGGGTCTCGAGACCGGCGAACATGTCGACCTCGTCCTTGTGCACGGTCACCGCGCGGTAGGACTCGGGGATGGGCAGTGCGGCGAAGTCGGCAGACTTGCTGTCGGTCGACTGGATCGCGTCCAGGATTTCCTTCACGGGGTGCCTCCGGCGAAGCGCGTTTGAGGGAACGCTGAGGGGAAACGTCGGGGTGCTGCTGCTGTGGAGGTGTGCCGTCGGTTCGGCGGGTGGTGCTGGTGGCAGCGCTGGTGTGCGCGTGAGGTTGCCTGTGACGCAGGCGTCCGGGCGCACAAACCGATGGTTTGCGGGGACAGCCGGCGTACGAATGGTCTCTGCACGCCGGCCGCCCGGACAACATCAACGTATGGCACCCCGTGCCAGGCCGCAAGACACTCGGTGCCAACAATTTCTCTCGCTTGTCATCTGGCGGGCACGTATGAGCAACAAACGGCCACCTGGAAGAGGGGTGGTCGTCACAATCCGTGTGCTCTTGTGCGCGGTCGGCCGCCGCTCTCCAGGCGAGGTGGAGGCATGTGCCAGGACCACGCCTCCGGTGACCCTGGTGATGGCGTCGGCCGGTGCGAGGGGTGATGGAGCGTCAGGAGCGCTTATTTCCGGGGGACTTGCCGGATCCGATGCGGAGGGTTCAACGGGTCCGCCGGAAGCGCCGGATACAGCGCGATCGCCGCACTCGGATCGCGCCCCACCCCGACAGCCGCTCGATCCTGTCCAGCCGGCACCGCATCTGTTGCGGTGGGCCCTGAGACGTTCCGCCGCGTGTAACGGACAGAAGTCGCTCTCGCTCCGGGCGACAAGCGTCCCGCGCGGCGCCGCCCGGTCGCCGCCCGCTCACGCAACGTGCCGGGCAACCACTCCGTGTATCGCCGGACCGGCCGGCTCTCCGGCCGGTCCGGCGAATTGAGGGGTCCCCACGCCCGCCGGGGCGGAGGGGTGGCGTCTCCGGGGCGGAGGCCCCGGTCAGGGGCTTGCGGCGGCCGGTCAGCCCCTGCGGTCGCCCAGCGCCCGCTCGATGGTGCGCATGACCTCGCTCAGCGGGGCGTCGGTACGGGCCACGGCCACCAGAACCTCGCCCTGTGTGCTGACCGAGGCGGCCGGTGCCGAGTCCGACGTGGCGCCCGGGGTGCGGCCGGCCTGGGAGCGGCCCGCCCCGATGCCCGTGCCGAAGGTGTCGCGGACGATCGCGAACGCGTGGTCGAGCTGGGACTCCACATCGCCCTGGCCGCCCGCCCGCAGCCAGCGGCGCAGCACATGGTTGTGCGCCGTGACGACCGCGGACGCGGCCACCTCCGCCAGCAGCGGGTCGTCGTTGCCGGCGTCGTGGTCGCGCTCGTCGAAGTGGCCCAGCAGATAGCGGGTGAACAGCCTCTCGTAGCGGGCCACCGAGGCGATCTCCCGCTCCCGCAGTGTGGGAACCTCACGGGTCAGCCGGTAGCGCTCGACGGAAACCGCCGGAGAGGCCGCGTACATCCGCATGACCTCCTTGATTCCCCTGCAGACCGTGTCCAGCGGATGCTCATGGGCCGGGGCCGCGTTGAGCACCGCCTCGGCCCGTACGAGTGTGTCGTCGTGGTCCGGGAAAATCGCCTCTTCCTTGGAACGGAAGTGGCGGAAGAACGTCCGGCGGGCGACCCCGGCCGTGGCCGCGATCTCGTCGACGGTCGTCGCCTCGTACCCCTTGGTCGCGAACAGCTCCATCGCCGCGGCCGCCAGCTCGCGCCGCATCTTGAGGCGCTGCGCGGCGGCGCGACTGCCCGCGGCACTCTCCGGAGCGTCGGTAGTGGCCTTCGTACGGCTGGGCTTGGCGGGCTGGGGCATGACCTGAACGTACTGCATTCGTGCAGGAGATCGCGCCTGCGGGGGCGGGTCGCCCGAAGGGCCGAGCAGCCCGCCCCAGCCCGCGCCGTGATCAGCGCCGGGCATATTCGCGGAAGCCACGTCCCGTCTTGCGGCCGAGGCAGCCCGCGGCCACCAGGTGCTCGAGCAGCGGCGCCGGCGCAAGGCCCGGGTCACGGAATTCGCGGTGCAGAACCTTCTCGATGGCGAGCGAGACATCGAGTCCGACGACGTCGAGGAGCTCGAAGGGGCCCATCGGGTAGCCGCCGCCCAGCTTCATCGCGGTGTCGATGTCATCGAGCGTCGCGTAGTGCTCCTCGACCATCTTGATCGCGTTGTTCAGGTACGGGAAGAGCAGGGCGTTGACGATGAAGCCGGCCCGGTCGCCGCAGTCCACCGGGTGCTTCTTGATCTTCGTGGTGACCTCGCGCACGGTGGCGTGAACCTCGTCGGAGGTCAGCACCGTACGGACCACCTCGACCAGCTTCATCGCCGGGGCCGGGTTGAAGAAGTGCATCCCGATGACGTCCTGCGGGCGCGAGGTGGCGCGGGCACAGGCGACGACGGGCAGCGAGGAGGTGGTGGTGGCGAGCACCGCACCCTCCTTGCAGATCTTGTCGAGGGTGGCGAAGAGGGCCTGCTTGATCTCCAGATCCTCGGCCACGGCCTCGACGGCGAGGTCGACCTCGGCGAAAGCGTCGAGCGAACCGGCCGGAGTGACCCGGGCCAGGGTGGCCTCGCGCGCCTCGGCCGTCATCCGGCCCTTGTCGACCGAGCGGGCAAGGGACTTGGCGATACGTGCCTTCGCCGTCTCCGCCTTCTCCGGGCTGCGGCCGGCGAGCACGACGTCGTAACCGGCCTTGGCGAAGACCTCCGCGATACCGCTCGCCATGGTGCCGGAGCCGGCCACGCCGACGGACCGGACCTCGCGGCCGCCCGTCGACGCCGATTCGGGCTGCGGCGTCAGGGCGTCCGGCACCGGGACCGAGCTGCCGGGAGCGGCGTACGAGTAGAAACCGCGGCCCGACTTGCGGCCGGTCAGGCCGGCCTCACTGAGCTGCTTGAGGATGGGGGCGGGCGCGTGCAGCCGGTCGTGGGACTCGGAGTACATCGCCTCCAGCACGGTACGGGCGGTGTCGATGCCGATCAGGTCGAGCAGGGCGAGCGGGCCCATCGGCAGTCCGCAGCCGAGCTTCATCGCGGCGTCGATGTCCTCGCGGGAGGCGTACTTGGCCTCGTACATCGAGGCGGCCTGGTTGAGGTAGCCGAACAGCAGACCGTCCGCGACGAAACCGGGGCGGTCGCCGACCGCGACGGGCTCCTTGCCGAGCTCGCGGGCGAGCGCGGTGACGGCCTCGACGGCGAGCGGGGAGGTCAGCACCGAGGAGACGACCTCGACGAGCTTCATGGCCGGGGCCGGGTTGAAGAAGTGCAGGCCGAGCACGCGCTCCGGGTGCTGGGAGTCGGCGGCGAGCCGGGTCACCGAGAGGGCGTTGGTGCCGGTGGCGAGGATCGCGTCCGGGCGGACGATGCCGTCCAGCGCCCGGAAGACCTGATGCTTGGCCTCGTACGACTCGGGCACGACCTCGATCACGAGGTCGGCCTCGGCCGCGGCCTGCAGATCGGAGAAGGTGCGGAAGCGGGCGAGGGTGTTCCGGCGCTCCTCCTCGGTGCTCCGCTCGCGCTCCACGGCACGGGCGGTGGAGGCCTCGAGCGCGGTGACGGCCTGGCTGGCGGCGGCGTCGCTGATGTCGATGCCGATGACCTCACGGCCGGCGCGGGCGAGGACTTCGGCGATGCCGGTGCCCATGGTGCCGAGGCCGACGACGGCAATGGTGTGGAGAGGGGTGTCCATCGGGGGACTCCAGGGATGAGTGACGACTGATGAGGAGCGCGCGCGAGCGGGAACGCCGAAGGGCGCCTGCCTGGCGGCATGGCTGCATAGAACGGGCGCACGGAAATTCGGCGCACCGGAAATGCGTGTCGAGGTGCGGGCCGACGGACCCTGTCCCGGAGTCACGTCGTACGTAATGCAGAACTACCGAACCGACAAAGCACTCGCGGCGGCTGCGTCACCAGGCCACCGTGAGCTGCGGGGGTTACCCGCTCACTTGAGCTTAACCCGCCGGTAACGAGCGCGCCATACCTGAGCGGGTGTGATCTGGATCGCCGGTCCTTCGTTGTCTCTCCCGCGGCCGTGGCCGGTCCTTGCCCAGTCCTTGGCCGGACCTGGTTGTCCTGGCCGGTCCGTCGCCTGTCTCCCGCCGATACGCTGACCGCCATGGACGAGGAGTTACGGTCGCTCGCGGGGCGGCTGCGCGGTGAGTCGGGCGGCTCGGTGGCGTACGAGCGACTGCTGGTGACCGAGGACCAGGAGGAGCTCGCCGGGGTCCTCATCGAACACGAACGGCCTCTGTGGGCACGGGAGATCGCCGCCTTCCGGCTGGGCTGCGCGGGAGACCGGCGGGCCTTCGAGGCGCTGGTACTGCTCCTCAACCACCGCGATCCCGCGCGCTGTGTCTCGGCGGCACACGCTCTGGCGAGGCTGAACGACCCCCGCACGCCCCGGGCGGCGGCCGCGCTCGCCACGAATGAGCTCCGGGTCGCCTACGCCCTGCTTCCGGTCCGGCTGCTCACGCGGCTGCGCGCGCCGGAGTCCGTACCGGCGCTGATCACGGTCCTGAGACGCCGGCTCGCTCCGGGCGACCCGCACTGGCGGGTGGCCCTGGCCTGCGTCGAGGGTCTCGGTGCACTGGGCGACAAACGAGCGGCCAGCATCCTGGGCTCGGCCCGCACGCACCCCCGGCTCACCGCGGCGGCGGAGGCGGCACTGGCCCGGCTGGGCTGAGCGCCCGGGCTGAAGGCCGAGCTCGCCGGGTGGGCCGGCCCTCGCGGGGGACAGCGCGCGGCCCCGGGTGCGAGCTGTGCCTGCCGGCCGCGGGCTCACGCCCGACCGTCCATGGCTCTACGCGGTCAGGGCGCGGGCGTACCGAACCTCCGGGACCGCAACGCCGTCCATCTCGAAAGGCTCCTCCGCGCCGTCGGGTGCGAAGCCCGCCTTCTCGTAGAAGCGGCGGGCGCGGTCGTTCTCCTTGAGGACCCAGAGCCGCATCTCACCGAACCCGTCGGCCGTGGCCCGCCCCGTCAGCTCCGCCATCAGCGCCTGCCCCACGCCCGTGGAGATCTGTTCCGGCAGCACGTAGATCGCGTACAGCTCGCACCGACTCGCCGTCGTGTCCTCGTCCCGGCCCGGTCCGCAGCAGCCCCACCCGACGACCTCGCCGTCGCGCTCGGCGACCACATTGGTGATGCGTCTGCCGCCCGTCGCGAGGAAGGCGCGGCGCTTCGCCGCGTCCTCCTCGACGCTCATCGCGTCCAGATACGACGACGGCATCAACCCGGCGTACGCGTGCTGCCAGCCCCGGACCCGGACGGTCGCGACCGCGTCGCAGTCGTCGATGCCCATGTCCCGTATACGGACCGTCATCCGCTAACCCTCCTCGGCGGTGATCGCGAACGCCTCTATCTCGACGAGCAGTTCGGGCCGGAACAGGGCCGCCACCTGGACCGCCGAGCTCGCCGGCAGCCGTCCGGAGTCGATCACCGCGTCACGTGCCGCACGGACGGCCGGAAGGTGCGCGACATCGGTGACGAAGTACGTCAGCTTGACCACGTCGTCGAAGGAGGCGCCCGCCGCGGCCAGGCAGCGGCGGAGGTTCTCGAAGACCTGCCGCGCCTGCGCCGCGGGGTCACCCTCACCCACGACCTTGCCGTCCTCGTCGAAGGCGCACTGCCCCGATATCGCCACGAACCGGCCGGTGCCCCAGACGACATGGCTGTATCCGGTGCCGGGAGCCACGCCTTCGGGTGCGTGAATACGCGTGAGTGGTGAAGTCATCCGTTCATCCTCGCCCACACCACTGACAATCCCGGCAGATTTCCCGGCCGCCCGCCTCAGAGCAGAGTCAGCTGGGTCGGCTCCGGCGTCGAGAGCTCCGGCTCCTGCGGTACCGGGATCCGCCGCGGCACACCCCGGTCCGCCGGGCCTATGCCGAACTCCGCGGCCAGTTCATGGACATGACGCGTGATGCGGCGCTGGTACCACTTCGGCGCGTACGCTCCCTCCGCGTACAGCCGCTCGTAACGCCGCACCAGATGCGGATGGTGCTGTGCCAGCCACGCCATGAACCACTCGCGCGCTCCCGGTCGCAGATGAAGGACGAGAGGCGTCACCGACGTCGCCCCGGAGGCGGCGATCGCCCGTACCGTCGCGCGCAGTTGGTCCGGGTGGTCGCCGAGGAACGGGATGACCGGCGCCATCAGCACCCCGCAGCCGATGCCGTGCTCGGTGAGGGTGCGTACGACATCGAGGCGCCGCTCGGGCGAGGGCGTGCCCGGCTCGACCGTGCGCCACAGTTCGGGGTCGGTGAATCCGACGGAGACGGAGATCCCGATCTCGGTCACCTCGGCCGCCTGTCGCAGCAGCTCCAGATCACGCAGGATCAGCGTGCCCTTGGTGAGGATGGAGAACGGGTTCGCATGATCGCGCAGAGCGGTGATGATGCCCGGCATCAGCCGGTAGCGACCTTCCGCCCGCTGATAGCAGTCGACGTTCGTCCCCATGGCGATATGAGCGCCCTGCCACCGCCGCGACGCCAGCTGCCGGCGCAGCAGCTCCGGCGCGTTGATCTTCACCACGATCTGGGAGTCGAACCCGAGCCCGGTGTCGAGGTCCAGATAGCTGTGGGTCTTGCGGGCGAAGCAGTACACACAGGCGTGCGAGCAGCCCCGATAGGGATTGACCGTCCACTCGAACGGCATCCGTGAGGCGCCCGGCACCCGGTTCAGGATCGAGCGGGCGCGGACCTCGTGGAAGGTGATGCCCCGGAATTCGGGGGTGTCGAAGGTCCTGGTGGTCACCGCGGACGCGCCGAAAAGCGCGGTGTCCCCGGCCGTCGTGGGGTTCTCGGCCAGATTGTCCCAGCGCATGCGCGCCTCCTCGATAGCACTGACCACATAATAGAACACATGTTCCCTTGATCGCTTGTCCCGCGGGTGGACCACGACTGCGGTACCCCTCAGATTTGGGGCGCCGACCCCGAGGTGATTGGCTAGCGGCACCCCGAAGAACCGAGTGCTGGAGGAACGCGAATGGCGCAGGTCGAGGCCACCACGGAACGGATCATCGCGGCGGACGCGGAGAAGGTGTTCGATGCGCTGGCCGACTACGAGAACACCCGCGCGAAGCTCCTGCCCGAGCACTTCAGCGAGTACGAGGTCCGTGAGGGCGGCGACGGCGAGGGCACCCTCGTCCACTGGAAGCTCCAGGCGACCAGCAAGCGGATCCGCGACTGCCTGCTCGAGGTGGCCGAGCCGACCGACGGCCAGTTGGTCGAGAAGGACCGCAACTCCTCGATGGTCACCACCTGGACCGTCACTCCGGCCGGCGAGGGCAGGTCGAAGGCAGTCGTCAGCACCGTCTGGAACGGCGCGGGTGGCATCGGCGGCTTCTTCGAGAAGACCTTCGCCCCCAAGGGACTTGGCCGGATCTACGACGCGCTGCTCGCCAAGCTGGCCACCGAAGTCGAGAAGTAGCCCGTGAGGTAGCCGTGAAGTAGCCCTGTGGGATTGCTGTAACTCTCACCGTTTCGAGTGGTTTTTCCCGCGGCCCGTGATGCGCCCCGCGCGCCACGGGCCGCGGGAAAGCCCCTGATGAGCGCCCGAAGTGCGCCCCGCCGGCGCCAGTTGGGCCCCGTCGCCCGCCCCGGCATGGATAACGTCCCGCTTGCTCCCCCTTGGCGCGTAATGCGAAGAATTACGCCGCGCAGGCGTGACGAGGGGAGCAGATACGTGGGCGGCATCACTCTGGTGAAGGACGAGCAGGCGGCTCCGGCCGCGACTGCACCGCCTCCGCCTGCCGGACCGGCCGAAGCCGCCGCGGTCAGCCCGCGCCGCGTACGCCTCGTCTTCACCGGGCTGATGCTCGCGCTGCTGCTCGCCGCGCTCGAGCAGATGATCGTCGCCACCGCCCTGCCGAAAATCGTCGGCGAACTGCACGGCCTGGACCGGATGTCGTGGGCGATCACCGCCTATCTCCTCACCGCCACCATCGGCCTGCCCGTCTACGGCAAACTCGGCGATCTCCTCGGCCGCAAGGGCGTTTTCCAGTTCGCGATCGTCGTCTTCGTGATCGGCTCCGCGCTGGCCGGCCGGTCGCAGAGCATGGACCAGCTCATCGCCTTCCGCGCCATTCAGGGAATCGGTGCCGGCGGCCTCATGATCGGCGTGCAGGCGATCATCGCCGACATCGTGCCGCCCCGGGAACGCGGCCGTTTCATGGGTCTCATCGGCGCCGCCTTCGGACTCGCCTCCGTCGCCGGACCGCTGCTCGGCGGCTTCTTCACCGACCACGCCTCCTGGCGCTGGTGCTTCTACTTCAATGTCCCCTTCGGCCTGGTCACCCTGATCGTGGTCACCGTGGTGCTGAAGCTCCCGAAGCCCGCTGCCAGAGCCCGACTCGACGTCCTCGGCGCGCTGTTCCTCGCCGCCGCGTCCACCTGCCTCGTACTGCTGACCAGCTGGGGCGGTACCGAGTACGCGTGGGACTCGCGCGTCATTCTTGGTCTGGCGGCCGGGGCGGCGGGAACCGCCCTGCTCTTCCTGGTCGTTGAGTCCTTCGCTCCCGAACCGATCATCCCGCTCCGGCTGTTCCGCGATTCCGTCTTCACTGTCACCAGCCTCGTCGGCGCCGTCGTCGGTGTCGCACTCTTCGGCGCGGCCAGCTATCTGCCGACATTCCTCCAGATGGTCGACGGAGCCAGCGCCACCGAGTCCGGGCTGCTGATGCTGCCGATGATGGGCGGCATCGTCGGTGCCTCGATCATCTCCGGCCGGCTCATCAGCCGTACCGGGCGCTACAAGATCTACCCCGTCCTCGGCAGCGCGATCTCGGCCGTCGGCATGTGGCTGCTGTCGCGCCTCGAGGCCGACACACCCCGGCTCGACCTCAGCATCTGGCAGGCCGTGCTCGGCGTCGGTATCGGACTGGTGCTGCCGGTGCTGATCCTCGCCGTGCAGAACGCCGTACCGGCCGCCGACCTCGGTACCGCCACCAGCGCCAACAACTACTTCCGCCAGATCGGCGGCAGCGTGGGCGCCGCGATCTTCGGCACGCTCTTCGCCAACAGGCTCACGGACGCGCTCGCCGACCGACTCCCGGCCGGCGCGGGCCTGCCCACCGCATCCCTTCCCGGCGTGGAGTCCATCACTCCGCAGATGGTGCACGCGATGGAGCCGGCGCTGCGTGACAGCTACATCCAGGCGTACGCAGACGCGATGCCGCGGATCTTCCTCTACTTCGTGCCGGTGCTCGCATTCGGCCTCCTCATCGCCTTCTTCCTCAAGGAGAAACCGCTGGTGTCCCAGAACGCCCCGGCCGCCGAGCCCTCTGTCGCCTCCGCCTCGGTCCCGCCGGCCCGCAGCGCGCGCACCGATCGCGCCGCCCGCACCACGCCGGCGTACACCTCGGGCGTCCCGGTCTGCGGCACTGTCCAGCACCACGACGGCAGCATCGTGCCGCGCGCCGCCCTGACCCTCATCGACGTACAGGGACAGCAGATCGGACGTGGCGCGAGCGGGGAGGACGGGCGGTACGCGCTCAGCGTGCCGGGCTCCGGCTCGTACGTCATGATCGCGGCGGCCGGCGGACACCAGCCGCAGGCCGTCACCGTCACCGTCGGCGAGCGGCCCGTCGAGCTCGATGTGGTCCTCGGCGGCGCGGGCAGGCTCGCCGGGACCGTCGTGACGGCCGACGGATCGCCGGTACGCGACGCCGCCGTCACCCTCACCGACGTACGCGGCGACGTCGTCGTCACCACCCGCAGCGGCCGCGAAGGCGGCTATGCGATCACGGAGTTGGTGGCCGGGGAGTACACGCTGGCCGCCAGCGCGCCCGCCTTCCGCCCCGCCGCGCAGACCGTGAGCGTGCAGGCGTCCCGCGAGACCAGGCAGGACATCGAGCTCGCGGGCGGAGCCGTGCTGCGCGGCACGGTACGGGCCGGTGGCGGCCGCCCCGTCGAGGACGCGCGGGTCACGCTGCTCGACGCGGCGGGCAATGTCGTGGACACCCTCACCACAGGCCCCGACGGCACCTTCCGGTTCGTGGATCTGTCATCGGGGGAGTACACGGTGATCGCTGCGGGCTATCCGCCGGTCGCGACGGTCCTGCAGGTCGCGGGCGGCGGACGTTCCGAGCGCGATCTCCAGCTGGGACACGAGGATTGAGTGCTCGTCAGTTTCGTGCCCCCGCGCACGACCCATTTCGGCGTTGCCCCGCGCGCTGCCCGCGCCGCGCCGTACCGTAGTGGCAGGGCCGCAGATCCCGGCGGCGGGGAAGGAGCCTCCCACCCATGGACAGTGGTGTTCCGCCGACACCGCCGCGGGAGTACGCCGTGGCCGGCCGGATTCCGCTTGCCGTGGTCGTCGTGGACGGCGACGGCTTGGTGTCGCACTGGTCGACCGGTGCGAAGCGCCTCTTCGGCACCACCAGGGAGCAGGCGGTGGGCCAGCCCGCCGTTGAACTGCTTCCGGTCTCCGGCGCGCTCGCGGAGGACGCTGAGTACGAAACGTACGACGACTACGGCGGTCTGGGCCCCGGACTCGACGCCTCGCTGAACGGCCTCACCTCCTACCCCGCGGCAGGCCGGGCCCGGCTCTCCGAACCGGGACGCGACCGGGTCGATGTGCTGTGGTGGGCGTACCCGATGGTCGGGCCTGGCCACGAGCGGCTGCTCGTACTGGCCGCGGACGCCGCGCAGTTCGGTGGCGAGGACGAAAGCGTCGAGCGCATCGCGCCCGGATTCGCCCTGCACACGGAGTTCCCCGGCTTCGAAGAACTGGCGCGCCGGCTCCCCGAGATCCTGCCGAGCATGAGCGTCCATCAGTCCACACGGATCGTCTCCCAGATCCTGGACCTGGGCTATCCCGTGCTCGAGTTCAGCCATCACGACCGGGTGCCGGTCACCCCGGACTGGGGTGTGCCCAGGCGTGCGGAGCGCAAGGCGCGGCAGCGGGCCGCCGAGGAGGCGGCAGCGGCGGGGCGACCGGTCGACACGGCCGACCTCGAGCAGGATCTCGAGTACGCCGCGGTCCGCGAGCGGCTCGAATTCCTCAACGAGGTCAGCGGCCGCATCGGTTCCTCGCTCGACCTCGCCCGTACGATCCAGGAAGTCAGCGCGGCCGTCGTGCCGCGCTTCACCGATGTCGCGGGCACCTATCTGCGTGAACAGGTCATCGCGGGCGAAGGCTTCCCGGACGGACCTCCGGACGCCACCACCATGTGGCACCGCGTCGCCGTCGAGCATGTGGACGAGCCGGGCCGCTGGGACGATGTGGTGCCGGTCGGCGAATCCATGCCGTTCCCCGAGCACACCCCGTTCTTCCAGTGCATGACCACCGGCGATCCGGTGCTGGTGCCCCGGATAAGCGAGCAGATGGGCAATGCCATCGCCTCGCAGTTCGAAAAGCGCGACATCCGGCCGCTGATCAACAACCGTTCGATGCTCGTCGTGCCGTTGAAGGCGCGCAATGTGGTGCTGGGCTTCATGATCCTGCTGCGCCATGCGGAGCGCCCGCTGTTCAACGACATGGACCGGGTCACCGGGGCCGAACTGGCGGCCCGCGCCGGGCTCGTCCTCGACAACGCCCGTATGTACACCTACCAGGAGAGTGTGGCCGAGACCCTCCAGGACTCGATGCTGCCGCAGGTCACCCCGCGAATGGCCGGCTGCGACACCGCCACCCGCTATCTGCCGGGCACCCTGCTGGGACGGGTCGGCGGCGACTGGTTCGACTCCGTCAAGCTGCCCGGCTCGCGCACCGCGCTCGTGGTGGGCGATGTGATGGGACACGGGCTCAACTCCGCCGCGATGATGGGCCAGTTGCGTACGGCCGTACAGACCATGGCCGCCCTGGACCTGCCGCCCGAGCAGCTCCTGCGGAACCTCGACGACCTCGCTCAGCGTCTCGGCGAGCACTACCTCGCGACGTGTCTGTACGCGGTCTACGACCCGATCCGCAATGAGCTCCGGATGGCGAACGCCGGCCATGTGCCGCCGGTGATCGTCCGTGCGGCGGACGGGCGCAGCGAGCTGTTGGAACTGCCGACCGGCGCGCCGATCGGGGTCGGCGGAGTGCCGTTCGAGAGCGTGCGAGTTCCCGTGGCACCCGGCGACCGCCTCGTGATGTGCACGGACGGCCTGGTGGAGGTCCGCGGCGAGGACATCGGTGTCGGGCTTGCGACGCTCTGCGAATCCGCGGCCCATCCCGCCGCCTCCATGGATGACGCCTGCGACACCATAATCCGCTCGCTGAACGTCCGTGGCGGACGCAAGGACGACGTCGCCCTGCTGATGGCCCGGCTGAACGGCATCGAGGCCGAGTCGGTCGCGGTCTGGGAGCTGTCGCTCGAGCCGCGCGAAGCGGCGCGTGCCCGGCGGCTGGTCCGTGGACAGCTGCGGTCCTGGGGTCTCGGTGATGTGACGGAGACTGTGGAGCTGCTGGTCAGCGAAGTGGTCACCAACGCGGTGCGGCACGCGCGGGGCCGTCGCGCGGAGCTGCGGCTGGTACGGGCCGGATCCCTGCTGTGCGAAGTGGCCGACGAGGACCACACCCTGCCGACGCTTCTCGACGCGGGCCCGGACGCCGAGCTGGGCCGCGGACTGCGCGTGGTGAGCGGCCTGGCGCGGGAGTGGGGCACCAGCCGTACGGCCGACGGCAAGACGGTCTGGTTCGAGATGGCACTGCCGTAGCGGCTCTCGGGGCGTCTGAGCGCTCGGCCGCGGGCTCGAACGCCAGGTGAAGGAATGTTCCGGGTACTTGTCGCCGCAACCCGGGCGCGATAGACCGATCTTGACGTCGTGTCACACCTGGGGAGCTGGTCATGAGCGTGACGAGTCGGTACAAGGACGCCTGGGAGGGCTTCTGGAGCGAGGCCCCCGGCGAGCCGGGCGCGGTCTTCTGGGATGCGGAGCCGGCCCTCACCGCGGGGCCCCATCTCGCGGTCTACGAACCGCATGTGATGGATCCCGGGCTGACTCTGGTGGATCTCGGCTGCGGCAACGGCACACAGACCCGATTCCTGGCCGATCGCTTCCCTCAGGTGCTCGGCGTGGATCTCTCGGCCGCCGCGATCGAGCTGGCCAGACAGCAGGACAAACAGAGCGAGACACGGTTCCGGGAGATCGACGCGGTGGACGGGGCGATGGTGGCGCAGCTGCACGCCGAGCTCGGCGACACCAATGTCTATATGCGCGGGGTGCTCCACCAGTGCGACGCGCAGGACCGGCAGCCGCTGGCCGACTCGATCGCCACACTGGTGGGTGAGCGCGGACGCGCCTTCGTGGTGGAGCTCGCGGAGGCGGCCGGGCAGCACCTGAGGACTCTGGCGCAGGCCTCCTCGGGACCGCCGCCCAAGCTGCAGCCGGTGTTCCGGCACGGCATCCAGCCGGGTGTGGTGGCCGACGCGGACGTGGCGGAATTCTTCCGGAGGGCAGGTCTCGCCGTGCTCGCGAGCGGTGAACTGCCGCTGACGACAACGGAGTACGCGCCGGACGGCTCACGTATCGAGCTGCCGTCGAAATGGCTGGTCCTCGGCCGGGACGGATAGCGCCCCCGGCGGACCGAGCCGGCGGCTGTCGATGAGGCGCCGGGCGGCGGAGCGCGCCCGCCGGGCAATGCCGGGCGGGCGCACTCGGAGCTGCGGTCCTGGCCGCTGCGTTCCACGGCGCGTACCGTGATGCCGTGAAGATCCTCATCAGCGCCGACATGGAAGGCGCCACCGGTGTGACCTGGCCGGCCGATGTACTGCCGGGCACTCCCCAGTGGGAGCGCTGCCGGTCCATGTTCACCTCCGATGTGAACGCGGCGGCCCTCGGCTTCTTCGACGGCGGTGCCGACGAGGTGCTCATCAACGAAGCGCACTGGACCATGCGCAATCTCCTGCTCGAGCGGCTCGACGAGCGGGCCCAGATGATCACCGGCAAGCACAAGTCGCTGTCCATGGTGGAAGGCGTGCAGCACGGCGACGTGGACGGCATCGCCTTCGTCGGCTACCACACCGGCGCGGGCACGGAGGGCGTGCTCGCGCACACCTACCTCCCCAACTCCATCACCGGCGTGTGGCTGAACGGCGCGCGGGCGAGCGAGGGCCTGCTCAACGCCCATGTCGTCGCGGAGTACGGCGTGCCGGTGGTGCTGGTCACCGGTGACGACCTGACCTGCGTGGATGCCGGCGGCTATGCGCCGGACGCCCGCACGGTCGCGGTGAAGGACCATGTGTCGCGGTATGCGGCGGTGTGCCGCACTCCGGCACGTACCGCCTCCGACATCCGCGCCGCCGCGAAGGAGGCCGCGGCGCTCGCCGTACGGCACGAACCGGTGCTCGGCGGCCCGTTCGCCGTGGAGCTGGAGTTCGACGCGGCCCATCTCGCGGGGGCCGCTACGGTCGTCCCCGGGGTGACAAGCGGCGGTGAGCGGCGGGTCGCGTACACCAGCGAGACGATGTATGAGGCTATTCGTACCTTTAAAGCGGTCACGACGATCGTGTCCGCGGCGGTGGAGGAGCAGTATGGCTGACGTGACAACGCCCATGGACGGCCATGCACTCGACGAGGTGGTCACTTTCACCTCCGAGCTGATCCGCATCGACACCACCAACCGAGGCGGCGGGGACTGCCAGGAGCGGCCCGCCGCGGAGTACGTCGCCGAGCGGCTGGCCGGCGCCGGCCTCGAACCCATCCTGCTCGAGCGCACGCCCGGGCGCACCAATGTGGTGGCCCGGATCGAGGGCACCGACCCGTCCGCCGATGCGCTGCTCGTCCACGGTCATCTGGACGTGGTGCCCGCCGAGCCCGCCGACTGGTCCGTGCACCCCTTCTCGGGAGAGGTCCGCGACGGCGTGGTGTGGGGCCGGGGCGCCGTCGACATGAAGAACATGGACTCGATGGTCCTCGCGGTCGTACGGGCATGGGCGCGCGCGGGCATCAGGCCCCGGCGCGACATAGTCATCGCGTACACCGCCGACGAGGAGGCCAGCGCCGTCGACGGCTCCGGCTTCCTCGCCGACCACCATCCCGGCCTCTTCGAGGGCTGCACGGAGGGGATCAGCGAGTCGGGCGCCTTCAGTTTCCACGCCGGGCACGGGATGACGCTCTACCCGATCGCGGCCGGCGAGCGCGGCACGGCATGGCTCAAGCTCACCGCGGGCGGCACGGCCGGCCACGGCTCGAAGGTCAACCGCGCCAATGCGGTGAGCCGGCTGGCCGCGGCCGTCGCCCGGATCGGCGAGCACCAGTGGCCGGTGCGGCTCACCCCGACCGTGCGGGCCGCGCTGGCCGAGCTCGCCGTGCTGCACGGCATCGAGATCGATGCGTACGCGGCAGGATTCGACCCGGACGCGCTGATGGCGAAGCTGGGCCGGGCCGCCGCGCTGGTCGAGCCGACCGTGCGCAACAGCGCCAACCCGACCATGCTGGAAGCCGGTTACAAGATCAATGTCATTCCCGGGCACGCCACCGCGTACGTCGACGGGCGGGTGGTGCCCGGCGGTGAGGACGAGTTCCACCACACCATGGACCTGCTGACCGGACCGGACGTCGAGTGGGAGTTCCACCACCGCGAGACGGCGCTGCAGGCACCCGTCGACTCCCCGACCTACGCCAAGCTGCGTGCGGCCGTCGAGCGCTTCGACCCGGACGGCCATGTCGTGCCGTACTGCATGCCGGGCGGCACCGACGCCAAGCAGTTCTCCCGGCTCGGCATCACCGGCTACGGCTTCTCGCCGCTGAAACTGCCCGTGGGTTTCGACTATGCGGCACTGTTCCACGGGGTCGACGAGCGCGTCCCGGTCGAGGCGCTGCACTTCGGCGTGAAGGTTCTTGACCACTATCTGCGGTCCGCATAGGGGGAGTCGGCAATGGTACCCACGGGAGCCTACGGAACCTGGCCGTCACCGATCGACGCGGCGCTGGCCGCCTCGCGCGACGGGCGCCCGGAGTACCTCGGCATGGTCGGCGACGAGGTGTGGTGGACCGCGCCACGCCCCACCGAGGGCGGCCGGCGGGCCCTGATACGCAGACGGGCCGACGGCGCCGAGGAGTCGGTGCTCCCGGCCCCGTGGAACGTCCGCAGCAGAGTCATCGAGTACGGGGGCCGGCCCTGGGCCGGAGACCTGCGCGCCGAAGGCACTCCGCTCATCGTCTTCGTCCACTTCCCCGACCAGCGGCTGTACGTGTACGAGCCGGACACGCCCGAGGCCGGGCCCCGTCCGCTCACGCCGGTGTCGGCACTCGGCGGCGGGCTGCGCTGGGTCGACCCGCAGCTCCGGCTGGACCGCGGTGAAGTCTGGTGCGTGCTGGAGGAGTTCACCGGCGCGGCGCCCACGGACGTACGCCGGGTGATCGCGGCCGTGCCGCTGGACGGCTCGGCCGCCGAGGACCGTGCAGCGGTGCGGGAGCTCTCCGACGACCGGCACCGCTTCGTCACCGGGCCCCGGCTGTCGCCGGACGGGCGGCACGCGGCCTGGATCGCCTGGGACCATCCGCAGATGCCCTGGGACGGCACGGTGGTGATGGTCGGCGAGGTGGCGGAGGGCGGGCCGTTCCGTGCTGTGCGGCCCGTCGTCGGCGATACGGACGAGTCGGTCGCCCAGGTCGACTGGGCCGCGGACGGCTCGCTGCTCTTCGTCTCCGACCTCGGCAACTGGTGGGAGCTGCAGCGCATCCGGCTCGACGGGCCGACGCCCGGGGCCGTAGCGCGCACGAGTCTCTGTCCCGGTCGCGGTGAGGAGTTCGGCGGACCGCTGTGGAAGATCGGTCTCAAGTGGTTCCATCCCCTGGAGAACGGGCTGATCGCCGTCATCCACGGCAAGGGCGCCACCGCGCTGGGGATTCTCGATCCGGAGACCGGTGAGCTCGTCGATGCCGCCGGACCCTGGACCGAGTGGTCGTCCACCCTCGCCGTCCACGGAGACCGGGCGATCGGGGTCGCGGCCAGCCCGCGCAGCGCCTACGAGGTCGTCGAGCTCGACACCAGGACCGGGCGGACCCGGGTCATCGGCTCGGCGCACGACGACCCGGTGGACCCGGTGTACTACCCGGAGCCGCAGATCCGTACCTTCGCCGGTCCCGACAACCGCGAGATCCACGCCCATATCTATCCGCCGCACAGCCCGGACCGGATCGCACCCGACGACGAACTGCCCCCGTTCGTGGTGTGGGCGCACGGCGGCCCCACCGGTCATGTCCCGCTCGTCCTCGACCTGGAGATCGCCTACTTCACCTCGCGCGGCATCGGCGTCGCCGAGGTCAACTACGGCGGCTCCACCGGCTACGGCAGGGAGTACCGCAACCGGTTGCGCGAACAGTGGGGCGTCGTCGACGTCGAGGACTGCGCGGCCGTCGCCGAGACGCTGGCCGCCGAAGGCACGGCGGACCCGGCGCGGCTCGCGATCCGCGGTGGCAGCGCGGGCGGCTGGACCACCGCCGCCTCCCTCACCACCACCGATGTGTACGCCTGCGGCACCATCATCTATCCGATCCTCGACCTGACGAGCTGGGCCACCGACGGGACCCATGACTTCGAGTCCCAGTACCTGGAATCGCTGATCGGCCCGCTCGCCGACGTGCCCGGCCGCTACCGCGAGCGCTCGCCGCTGCAGCATGTCGACCGGATCACCACGCCGTTCCTGCTGCTGCAGGGCCTCGACGATGTGATCTGCCCGCCCGTGCAGTGCGAGCGCTTCCTGGCACAGATGGCGGGGCGCGGCATCCCGCACGCGTACATCGCCTTCGAGGGCGAGGGCCATGGCTTCCGCAGGGCCGACACAATGGTCCGCGCGCTCGAGTCCGAACTCTCCCTCTACGCCCAGACCTTCGGCATCGTCCGCAGCGACGTCCCCCTGCTGGAGCTCAAGAAGTGACCCTGCCGAGTCCTTCTGGTGTACAGCCGCCGAACCGCCGGCCCCTGGCCCGGCCCGCGCGGCTGAGGCCGGGTGCCAGGGTCGCCGTCGTGGCGCCCAGCGGCCCCGTCCCCGAAGAGCGGCTCGAAGCGGGTCTGAAGATCCTGCGGAGCTGGGACCTGGATCCGGTCGTGATGCCTCATGTCCTCGGCCGGCACCCGGAGCTGTCGTATCTCGCCGGCGCGGACGAGGAGCGGGCCCGGGACCTGAGCGAGGCCTGGTGCGACCCGTCCGTCTCCGCGGTGATCTGCGCCCGCGGCGGATACGGCGCACAGCGCATGGTCGAGCTCCTCGACTGGACGGCGATCCGCGCGGCCGGGCCCAAGATCCTCGTCGGGTACAGCGACATAACGGCCCTCCATGAGGCCTTCGCTGTCCGGATGGGCCTGGCCACGCTGCACGGTCCCATGGTCGGCGCGCAGGCCTTCCACCAGGACGTCCGCACCCAGGAGTCGCTGCGTGCCACGCTCTTCGAGCCCGAGTCGGTCCGGACGCTCGGCCTGGAAACAGCCCGCACGATGGTCCCCGGCCGTGCCCGGGGCATCACGCTCGGCGGCTGTGTCAGTCTGCTCGCCGCCGAACTCGGCACTCCGCACGCCCGCCCCTCGGCCCGCGGTGGTCTGCTGCTGATCGAGGACGTGGGGGAGGAGGACTACCGGCTCGACCGGATCCTCACCCAACTCCTGCGTTCGGGCTGGCTGGAGGACGTGGCGGGTGTCGTGCTCGGCTCGTGGGTGGACTGCGGTCCGTACGAACAGGTGCGTGCGGTGCTGCAGGACCGGCTCGGCGGCCTTGGCGTGCCGGTCGTGGAGGAGTTCGGCTTCGGGCACGGGGTGACCGCGCTGACATTGCCGTTCGGGGTGCCGGCAGTGCTGGACGCGGATGCGTGCACGCTGACGCTGGAGGTGCCCGCCCTGGTCTGACACCAGCGGGCGCTCCAACTCGCCTTCGGTGGGGACTCATGGGCAGGACGGTGAACGACATCCGCACCCGGACCGGCGGCTGAACCTGCCGATCAGCCGCCGGGCGTGGTCCTCCGGGTTACCGGCCGAGCGCCGCGTACCCCGGCCGGATCACCTCGTCGATCAGCCGACGGCGCTCCGGCAGCGGCAGGAACGCCGACTCGACCGCGGCGACGGTGAACTCCTCGAAAACCTCGGGGCCGTAGCCGAAGGCGTCCACCATGTGCTGGAACTCCTGGCTCATGGTGGTGCCGGAGACCAGGCGGTTGTCCGCGTTGAGCGTGATACGGAAGCCGAGACGGCGCAGCAGGTCGATGGGGTGCGTGGCGTAGTCCTTCGCCGCCCCCGTCTGGAGGTTGGACGTCGGGCAGACCTCCAGGGTGATGCGGCTGTCGCGTACGTACGCGGCCAGATGGCCCAGGGTCGCCGTGCCGTCGTCGTGCACCGTGATGTCGTCGGTGATGCGGACGCCGTGCCCGATCCGCTCGGCGCCGCAGATCTGCACCGCCTCGTGGATCGATTCGGCGCCGACGGCCTCGCCGGCATGGATCGTGAAGTGGCAGTTGTGCCGCCTCAGATGCTGGAAGGCCGGCAGATGACGGGCCGGCGGGTTGCCGATCTCGCCGCCCGCGATGTCGAAGCCGGCCACCCCGCGCTCGCGGTGTGCCACCGTCAACTCGGCTATCTCCAGTGAGCGTTCGGTGTGGCGCATGCCGGTGAGCAGTGCACGCACCGTGATCCGGCCGCCGCTGCGGCGCTCGCCCTCACGGAAGCCCGCGTTGACCGCCTCGACGACCTCGTCGAGGGTCAGACCGCGCTCCAGGTGCTGCTCGGGGGCGTAGCGCACCTCGGCGTAGACGACTCCGTCCGCCGCCAGGTCCTCCGCGCACTCGGCCGCGATCCGCCGCAGCGCTTCGCGGGTCTGCATCACCGCGCAGGTGTGGGCGAAGGTCTCCAGATACCGCTCGAGCGAGCCGGAGTCCGCGGCGTCGCGGAACCAGATCGCGAGTGCGGCCGGGTCCTCGGTGGGCAGCTCGCGGTAGCCGCACTCCCGGGCCAGCTCGATGATCGTGGCGGGGCGCAGACCGCCGTCCAGGTGGTCGTGGAGCACGGCCTTGGGCGCGCGCGAGATGTCAGACAAGTGCATGGCCCGGGAGTGTACGGCACGTCCGGCCGCGGCGCCGTGACAGCCGTCTCCCGGCTCGGCCGGCCGTCGGTAGAGCTGTCAGTTCGACTGGATCACGGGCAGGGCGGGCGCCCCGCTCGGCAGCATGTGCTTGGCCGCCATGATCGGCGTGTCCTCGACTCGTACCACCTGCGTGACCAGCACGGCAGGGGTGTCGGCCGGCCGGCCCAGCTGCTCTCCGCGGCGCTGTCCGAGCAGCGTGGCGCTCACCCCGCTGTGTGCGGTGAGCATCACACCGCGAGAGGCCCCGGACAGCACCGCGAGCATCGAGGTGGCCGGTGCGGGGACGGCCCGCAGAGCCGCGGCGAACGCCGGATGCGCCTTGTCCAGCACCTGCTCCGCGGCCGCCCACTCCTGGCTGAGCGCCGCCGCCGTACCCTCTCCGATCAGCAGTGACTCCCAGAACCGCAGCTCCGCACCGGCCGGTGCGAGCAGATGCTGAGTGGTGAAGTCCGTGGGCTCCTCGACGGCGCGCAGCAGCGGTCGCAGGCGGAGCGGGGTGCCGGTGGACAACAGGTCCTCCAGCGGCTGGATGTGTTCGTAACCGCGCCGAGGCGGCCGGTCGTTGACGGTCCTGCCGACCCCGCGGCGCACCGTGAGCAGCCCGTCCTCCTGGAGCAGCAGCAGTGCCTCGCGCAGCGCCGGCCGGCTGACTCCCAGTTCGGCGGCGAGCCGGGGCTCGGACGGGAGCGTGGAGCCCGGGGGATAGGTGCCTTCGTGGATGGCGTCCGCGATCCGCTCGTACAGGACGACGACCGGCCTACGCTGCTGTCCGGTGACTGCCACCGATCCTCCTCGGTTCTGCACCTGCGGATCTTCGATCTTTTTGAGCCTAGCTTGTCTGACAAGGCGGGCCGCAGCCGGTCCTCGCCCGCCACTGACGGACGGCACGGCTCACCCGTACGGCCCGCTCCACCGCCCTCAGGGGACCGGGATCCGTTCATGCTGGTCCCATGAGCTACAGGGAAGCACCGAGCAGCAGGAAGGCCGGCGCCGGGCCCCGGCTCACGCCCGCCATGATCACCGGCGGCGTGCTCGCGATCCTCGCCATCGTCTTCATCTTCGAGAACACCCAGAAGGTCAGGATCCGTCTGCTGATTCCGGAAGTGACCATGCCCCTCTACCTGGGCCTCCTCGCGACCTTCGTGATCGGCGCCCTGTGCGGCGGCATCTTCTTCCGCCGGCGCTCCCGGTGAAAGCACCCGGTTAGTCTGGCGCGATGCCCGAGACCTCCACCCCCTACCTCGCCGCGGGTCCGCGGGTCGGCATACGCCACTACGAGTACGGGGACAGCGAGGAATTCACGGAGCTGGCGAGCCGGAGCAGCGAGCACCACCGGCCCTGGCTCTTCCCGCCCGTCTCGGCGCAGATGTACGCGGTGTACGCGCGGAAACTCATCGAGGACCCGACGAAGGCCGGCTTCCTGGTCTGCGCGCGCGACTCCGGCAGGATCGCGGGCTTCATCAACGTCAACAACATCGTCGAAGGCGGCTTCCGCAGCGGGGCGATCGGCTACGGCGCCTTCGCGCACGCCGTCGGCAGAGGTCTGATGCGCGAAGGCCTCGGCCTGGTTCTGCGCTACGCCTTCGGCCCGATGGGTCTGCACCGGCTGGAGGCCAACATCCAGCCGGGCAACGAGGCTTCGATCGGCCTCGTACGCGGCGCGGGCTTCCGGCTCGAGGGTTTCTCGCCCGACTTCCTCTTCATCGACGGGGCCTGGCGCGACCACCAGCGCTGGGCCATCACCACGGAGATGCTGAAGCGCTGAAGCGCAAGGAGCCCTGCCCCTCAGCAGGTCTTGCGGCCGGTTCGGGGGTCGTGCAGCGGATCCCCGGCCGACGAGCGGCACGGTTCGCGCGGGACGAATACGTCTTGCGCCCCGCGGCCGGCGGCATGGGCCATGATCCCTCGCCCCATGGCAGCTCCGGCCCAAAGCCACTCCGCCCGGCCACCCGCCGGAGCCGGCCACACGCCGCGGGTGGGACGGTCACGCGATGGTGTCGGCCCTGCCCGGGTCGTTGGGGTGGGACTCGACCGCGGTGACCACGGTCGTCATCCACGAGCGCAGGGGAAGCGTGTCCAGCACCTTCGCGTGCAACTCGGTCTCGTCGTCGGCGCGCCACAGGCCGATGCTGCGCAGCTCGCCGACGGGGCGCCATAGCCGCACCAGATGACCGGCGGCGGCCAGTTCCCTGGCGCGGACGGCTTCGGCGGCGCGGCGCCGGTCGACCTCGGCCGGGGGCGTGCCCTCGGGGATGCTGGTGGTGATCTCGACCAGGAACTCCTTCATGACCTTCTCCGTGTCCATGCGGGCGACGGTGGCTGTCCTGCCGGCGGTCACCACGACCAAGCGGTCTGTCAGTCCGTCTCGGGTGAAGCCCAAGGATTCTCATCCCACCGGCACCTGCAACGTCAGGGGGTGGTCAGCACCATTCGGAAGCGGGCGGCGCCGGACATCATCTTTCGGTACGCCTCATCGGCCTGGTCCAACGGCACGATCTCGGTCATCGGGCGGATCCCGTGCAGGGCGCTGAACGCCATGGTGTCCTGCACGTCCTGGGCGGTGCCGGAAGGGTGGCCGCGGATGATCTTGCCGCTCAGAAGCAGCTGGTTGGGGCTGATGCCCAGCGGCTCGGCGGCCGCGCCGATGACCACAAGTTCGCCGCGGGGAGACAGCCCCTCCAGGGTCGCCGTGATGGCCTCGGAGTTCGCGGCGGTCGCCAGGACGACCTTGGCCCCGCCGAGGGACAGCAGCGCGTCCGCGACGGGGGTGTCCGCCGTGCTGTCGATGTAGTGGTGGGCGCCGAGCTTCCTGGCGAAGTCGGCCTTGTCTGCGCCCCGGGCGACGGCCACGGTCTCGAAGCCCATGGCGGCCGCATATTTCACCCCCAGGTGGCCGAGACCGCCGATGCCGAGTACGGCGACCAGATCGCCCGGTCGCGCGGAACTGCGCCGCAGCCCGTTGAACGTCGTCACGCCCGCACAGCCCAAAGGAGCCGCATCGGTCGCCGGGAGTGTGTCGGGGATCCGGGCCAGGGCGTCGGCCGGTGCGACCACCTTCTCGGCGTACCCCCCGTCGTACGCCCATCCTGGAACCTTCAGGTTCTCGCACACGATGAAGTCGCCCTGTCTGCAGGGCCTGCAGTGGCCGCAGCTGCCGCCGAACCAGCCCACCGCCACCCGGTCGCCCACCCGCCAGCCGCTGTACGTTCCCTCGCCGATCTCCTCGATGCGCCCGGCGATCTCATGCCCGGCGACCAGCGGAAACCGGACGCCCGGCAGCATGGCGTTCACGAAAGCGGCGTCGCTGTGGCAGACCCCGCAGGCCTCCACGGCAATCCGTACGTGGCCTGGGCCCGGGCGCTGTACCTCACGCTCGACGATCTCCAACGGACCGCCGGAAGCGGCCACCTGCGCCACTCGATAAGTACTCATCCGAATCTCTCCAGGGGTACGGGTACAACGGCGCCCCCAGAACCAGCAGACCAGGTCAAACCCGATCACGCGCGCCGAAACAAGCAGGTGAGCACTCGGCATCAGGCGTCGGGTAAGGGCGCCTGACGCACCGCGCCGGGGACGAGGCCACGGACATGTCGCCGGGCGGACACCGGCCGGTGCCGGGCCCGATCCCCGGTCTCCCGCAGCCCCGATCCCGGTCCCCGCAGCCTTGATCTCCGCGGTGCGGGTGCCGCGCGCCGCGATCCAGGTTGCAGGTGCTGCCGATACAGAAGTCAGTGACCCTCTGGTTATGAGCACCGCGCAGAAGGTCGCCGTCATCACCGGCGCTTCCCAAGGCATCGGAGCCGCCCTTGTCACCGCCTACCGCGAGCTCGGCTACGGGGTCGCCGCGACCTCCCGCTCCATCGGCGACTCGAGCGATCCCGAGGTACTGACCGTGCGTGGCGACGTGGCCCAGCCGGGCGTCGGCGCCCGCGTCGTCGACGCGACTCTTGCGCGGTTCGGCCGGATCGACACGCTCGTCAACAACGCCGGAATCTTCATCGCCAAGCCGTTCACCGACTACACCGACGCGGACTACGACGCCGTGGCCGGGGTGAACCTGCGCGGCTTCTTCGAGTTCTCCCGCAGCGCCGTCGCCGCCATGCTCTCCCGCGACGGCGGCGGCCACCTGGTGAACATCTCCACCAGTCTGGTCGACCATGCCGACTCGCAGCGGCCCTCAGCGCTCGCGTCGCTGACAAAAGGCGGGCTGAACGCCGTCACCAAGGCGCTGGCGATCGAGTACGCGGCCCGTGGCATCCGGGTCAACACTGTCGCGCTCGGCACCATCCGCACTCAGACGTATCCGGCCGCGACGTACGAGGCCCTCGCCGCGCTCCAGCCGATCGGCCTGATGGGCGAGATCGACGACGTCGTCGAAGCGATCGTCTACCTCGAGAACGCCTCGTTCGTCACCGGAGAGATCCTGCACGTCGACGGCGGCCGGAGCGCGGGGCACTGACCATGCGAGTGTCCGACACCGGCTTCCGGTGCGAGACCGGTGCCCCGGCGAGGAGCCGACCGTGCTCGCTCCTGCTGCCGTGTCGCGTCCCGCCCACGGCCGGGCAGACCTTCACCGAACCATAGTGACCGCGGTCCTCTGCAGCGTGTTCCGGAGCCCCCAACAGCAGGCCGGCGCGACTCGCGGGCGCGGCCCAGGTCCCGCGATCCCTCTGGCTGCCTTCCGCTCGTGGAACGCATTGAAGATGCGGAGTGCGGCGGTGAGGATGGACCGCATGCGGAATATCGTGGTCGTCGACGCCCCCTCGAATCTGGGCCTGCGGCCCCCGGCCCCGGGCGCCGTTCCCGGCTGCTACAAGCTCGCCGGCGCCCTGGGTGAGCAGCGGATCGTGCAGCGGCTCGGGGCGTTCGAAGGCGGCGTCGTCGTACCGCCGCGCTACGACCGCGGCGACTGGCAGGAGGGCGACGGGGTCTTCAACGCCGCCGCCATCGCCTCGTACACCCGTCGTCTCGCCGACCGGATCGAGCGTCATGTGCGGGCCGGTGACTTCCCGCTGGTCCTCGGCGGAGACTGCTCGATCCAGCTCGGCGCCTCGCTCGCGCTGCGCCGTCTCGGCAGATACGGGCTGGCCTCGGTCGACGCGTCCGCCGACTTCAGACACCCCGGCAACTCCGATCGGGTCGGGGCCGCCGCCGGTGAGGAGCTGGCGCTGGCGACCGGTCGTGGCCAGGAGGATCTGACGAACCTGGAGGGGCTCAGGCCCTATCTGCGCGACGAGGATGTGCGGCTGTTCGGGATCCGGGACTGCTTCGACGAAGACCGTTCCGAGCTCGCGGAGTTGAAGATCCCGACGGTGACCGTGCGGGGACTGCGCGAATGGGGCCCGGCGGAACTCGCCGGAGCCGTCGTACAGACCCTCGAAGTACCGGTGCTCGACGGATTCTGGGTGCATCTGGACGCGGACGTGCTGGACCCGAGCGTGATGCCCGCCGTCGACAGCCCCGATCCGGAAGGACTGCTGCCGCCCGAACTCGGCCAGCTGCTCAAGGTGTTGCTGCGCTCTCCGCGCTGCGTGGGGCTGAACGTGACCGTCTACGACCCCGACCTCGACCCGGAGGGCACGGCGGGCGAGATGTTCGCCGATCTGATCGTGGGCGCCTTTGCCGAAGACTGACCCACTGAGCCCCTGGTCAGTGCAGAGCACACCGTGTTCCATGGTCGCCGGGGGTGCCGGTCCATCAGGAGCTGCCGGCGGCCCGCGCGAGCGAAGCGAGGTTGCCTTGGCCACCACTGTGCGGCGTACCGTCCTGACCGTGCCCGCAGCCCCGGTGGGGCCGGCGAACCCGCTGCCCGCCCTGCGGCCGCTGGACGAGATGCACTCTCTCGACGAGCGCGCCAAAGGGGAGCTGCCGCGCGAGATGGCACGGCAGATCGGATACGAGCCGCTGCGCACCCTGCTGCCGGTGCGGGTGCTCGACGGGTACGGCCGTGAGCGCACGCACACGGACCTCGACGCGATCGTGATCGAGAACGAACGGCTGCGGGCCACTGTGCTGCCGGGCCTCGGCGGCCGGATCCACTCGCTGCACCACAAGCCGACCGGGCGTGAACTCCTCTACCGCAACCCGGTGTTCCAGCCCGCGGACTTCGCGCTCAACGGTGCCTGGTTCTCCGGTGGCATCGAGTGGAACATCGGCGCCACCGGCCACACCACGCTCTCCTGTGCCCCGCTGCACGCCGCACTCGTACCGGCCCCCGACGGCGGTCGGATGGTACGGCTCTGGGAGTGGGAGCGGCTGCGCGATCTGCCGTTCCAGGTCGATCTGTGGCTGCCTGCGGACTCCGAGTTCCTCCATGTCGGCGTGCGGATCCGGAATCCGCACGAGAGGCCCGCGCCCGTCTACTGGTGGTCCAACATCGCCGTCGAGGAGCACGGGACCACGCGCGTGCTCGCACCCGCCGATGAAGCCTGGCACTTCGGATACGAGCGCAGCCTGCGCCGGGTTCCGGTGCCGGAGTTCGAGGGTGAGGACCGCACGTACCCGCTGCGCAGCGAGTATCCCGCCGACTACTTCTACGAGGTGCCGGCCGAGGCCCGTAAGTGGATCGCCTCGCTCGACGCCGACGGGAAGGGGCTCGTACAGACCTCGACCGATGCGCTGCGCGGCCGCAAGCTCTTCCTCTGGGGCTCGGGGCGCGGCGGACGCCGCTGGCAGCAGTGGCTGACCGAGCCCGGCTCGACCGGTTACGCCGAGATCCAGGCCGGGCTCGCCCGGACCCAGCTGGAGCACCTACGCCTGGACGGGGGCGAGGAGTTCAGCTGGCTGGAGTCGTACGGACCGCTCGACGCCGACCCGGAGACGGTGCACGGCGAGGGCTGGGGCGCGGCGCGCGCCGAGGTCGAGACCCGGCTGTCCGAGGCGCTGCCCCGCGCGGCGGTGGACGCCGCGTACGAGGCATGGCGGCCGTATGCGGACACCGAGCCGACCGAGTGGCTGGCCACCGGCTCCGGCTGGGGCGCGCTCGAGGTGCTGCGTGAACGGCACAAGCTGCCCGGCACGCCCTTCGCCGAGTCGACACTCGGCGAAGAACAGGCACCCTGGCAGGAGTTGCTGAGGACCGGTGTCTTCCCCGCGCCCCGCAGGGTCGCTCCGCCAGGACCCTCGCTCGTCGCACAGCACTGGCGCGACATGCTGGAAACCGCCCCCGCCGACCCGCTGACCGAGTACCACCTCGGCATCGCCCAGTGGCACGCGGGCGACCTCGCTCAGGCCGTCCGCAGCTGGGAACGCGGCCTCGAACTCGCCCCGTCCCGCTGGCCCTTGCTGCGCTGCCTGGCCGTCGCCGACCAGGAAGGCGGCAATGCCGTACGGGCCGCCGAGCGCTATGCCGAAGCCTTCGACGACCTCTGCGAGGAGCGCCGCGACGACGGGGAGTCCTGGACGGCGGCGACGGCGGCCCTCGGCCGGGAGGCGATCGCCGCACTGCTCGCGGTCCTCCGTACCGCCGAGGCCCGCGCGGTCTGGTCCCGGCTGCGTCCGGCGGTGCAGCAGCGCGGCCGCTTCCGCCTCATCGACGCTCAGCTGCTGATCGCCGAGGGCCGCACGGACGAGGCCCGCGCCGTCTTCGAGGCGGGTTTCGAGGTGGCGGACCTGCGCGAGGGGACGGAGATCCTGGACGAGGTGTGGTCGGCGCTCACCGACGAGCCGCTGCCGGAGACGTACGACTACCGGATGCGGCCTCAGCGGCCGCGCCCGAGTTAACCCGGGGGCGGCGGGGGCGGGCGCGGTGACTTCCGGGTTCCTGCCGGGAACGGAAGGGCGGGCGGTGTCCGTCCTGCCCGTCCCCGGTGGCGCCGCGCGCGATCCGGCCGCGGCGAGTCGTGCCGCCTCTTGACAGTTGCCCCTCGTACGGTTGACGATTCCAGGGTGAACCTGTCAGACAGCCAGACAGCTGGTGATGTGCCCCGGCGGATCAGTGCGCTCGAAGCGGTGCTGACGCACTTGCGCGGAGCCATCGAGCGGGGCGACTACGCCGTGGGGGAGAAGCTGCCCTCGGAGGCGGAACTCTGCCGGCGTCTGGAAGTGAGCAGGCCCGTACTGCGTGAGGCTCTGCGTGCGCTGCAGACGATGGGCCTCACCGTCTCGCGTACCGGCAAGGGCACCTTTGTCCTCTCCAACGGTCCGGTGGAGGACCCGACCTTCGGCGACTACTCGGCCAGCGACCTTCTCGAGGTCCGCCGGCACGTGGAAATCCCGGTGGCCGGGTACGCGGCCCTGCGGCGTACCCCCGAGGATCTCGACCACATCTCTCATCTGCTGGAGCGGATGGAACGGGAGACGGACACCACCGCGTGGGTGGCGATGGACACGCTCTTCCACCTCGCGGTCGCCCAGGCGGCCCAGAACCCGGTTTTCCGCAGAGTCATCGAGGAGATCCGCGACGCGCTGGCCCGCCAGTCGGCGTTCCTCAACGAGCTCGGCGGCCGGCGCGAGCAGTCGAACAGGGAGCACCGCGCGATCGTCGAGGCGCTTCTCGACAGTTCCGAGCACGACGCCGTGGAAGCCATGACGCACCATCTGGCGCGCGTCGAGTCGACGCTGACCACCATCGTGCGGCCGCCCCACCGGAGCGGCGCGCAAGAGCCTCCTGAGCACCGGGGCACCAGACGCGACAGCGACGAGAACACCCGGCGCGACGGAGACGACAAGACCCGGCGCGACAGCGACGAGAACACCGGAAGCTGAGCATGACCCACACCACCCCGTTCCGCCGCCCCCCCGCCGAGCCGCCCGCCGTTCGCCCACCTGCGCACGTCCCGCTCGCCCATGCAGTGCGCGGGGGAGTCATCGAGGGCGTCCACCACGGCTCCGTCGTCGTGCTGGCGGCGGACGGAAGCGTGGAGTTCAGCGCGGGCGACATCGAGGCCGCCTTCTACCCGCGTTCTGCGCTCAAGCCGGTCCAGGCGGTCGGCCTGCTGCGTGCCGGTCTGCCGCCGCTGGACGCCGAGGCGATGGCTCTCACCACTGCCAGCCACTCCGGTGAGGACCGGCATCTGGCCACGGCTCTGCGCATCCTGCACACCGCCGGGCTGACCGAGGACGACCTGCGCAACGTCCCCGATCTGCCGTACGGCCCGGCGGTGCGCGAGGAGTGGATCAGCCGTGGCCTCGGACCCACCCGGCTCGCCCAGAACTGCTCCGGCAAGCATGCCGCCATGCTGATGACGGCACGGGCCCGTGGCTGGTCCCTGGAGAGCTACCTCGATCCCGGACATCCGCTGCAGTGGGCGATCGCCGCGACGGTGGAGGAGCTCACCGGGCAGGGCATCGCCGGGGTGACCGTCGACGGATGCGGCGCGCCGCTGTTCTCCGTATCGCTGCACGGCCTCACCCGGGCCGTCGCCCGGCTGGCGACGGCCGCGCCCGACACCCAGGAGGGCCGGGTCGCGCACGCCATGCGCGAGCACCCGGAGATGGTCTCCGGCAGCGGGCGGGACGTCGCGCGCCTGATGCGCGCGGTGCCGGGCCTGCTCGCCAAGGACGGGTTCGAGGGCGTGCAGGTCGCGGCGCTCCCCGACGGGCGGGCTGTCGGCGTGAAGATAGCCGACGGCGCCGACCGCGCCCGGATGCCCGTGACGGCGGCGGCCCTCGCGCTGTGCGGAGTCGACCCGCAGATCCTTGCCGGATTCGCCGAAGTGCCCGTCATCGGAGGCGGCGTGGCGGTCGGGTGCCTGCGGGCGGTGGGTGCGCTGGCCCGCCTCTCCGGTTCGGCGGCCTCGTCCGTCGCCTAGCGCCGCGCACAGCGACGCGCCCCATCCGTATCCGCGGCATCCCACTCCCGCCACCTCACGAAGGAACACCTGCGCCATGACTGCCGGACATCGCCGCGAACACGATCTGCTCGGAGACCGCGACATCCCCGCAGACGCGTACTGGGGCGTCCACACCCTGCGCGCCACGGAGAACTTCCCCATCACCGGTACGGCGATAGCCGCGTACCCGCACCTGATCAACGCGCTCGCCGCCGTCAAGGAAGCCGCGGCCCGCGCCAACGAGGACCTCGGGCTGCTCACCTCGGAGAAGGCCGGCGCCATCGCCGCCGCCTGCCGGGAGATCCGGGACGACGGACGGCTGCACGACCAGTTCGTCGTCGACGTGATCCAGGGCGGTGCCGGTACGTCGACCAATATGAACGCCAACGAGGTGATCACCAACCGGGCGTTGGAGATCCTGGGCCATGCCAAGGGCGACTACGGCCGGCTGCATCCGAACGAGGACGTCAACCTCAGCCAGTCGACGAACGACGTCTACCCGACCGCCGTCAACGTTGCCACGATCATCGCCGTGCATGAACTGCTCGACGCGATGGCGATCCTGCGGGAGGCCTTCGCCGCCAAGGCCGAGGAGTTCCGCACCATCCTCAAGATGGGCCGTACCCAGCTCCAGGACGCCGTACCGATGACTCTGGGCCAGGAGTTCTCCGCGTACGCGGTGATGCTGGAGGAGGACCAGAGCCGCCTGGCCGAGGCCGTCCTCCTCATCCACGAGATCAACCTCGGCGCGACCGCCATCGGCACCGGCCTGAACGCCCCGACGGGCTACGCCGAAGCCGCCCGCCGCCACCTCGCGGCCATCACCGGCCTGCCGTTGGTCACCGCGGCCAACCTGGTCGAGGCCACCCAGGACTGCGGCGCCTTCGTTCATCTGTCCGGCGTGCTCAAGCGCATCGCCGTCAAGCTCTCCAAGATCTGCAACGATCTGCGACTGCTCTCCTCCGGCCCGCGCGCCGGGTTCGGGGAGATCAACCTGCCGCCGGTCCAGGCGGGTTCCAGCATCATGCCCGGCAAGGTCAACCCGGTGATCCCCGAGGTCGTCAATCAGGTCGCTTTCGAAGTGATCGGCAACGACGTCACCATCACCATGGCCGCCGAGGCGGGGCAGTTGCAGCTCAACGCCTTCGAACCGATCATCCTGCATTCGCTGTCGGAGAGCATCACCCACCTGCGGGCAGCCTGCCTCACCCTCGCCGCACGCTGTGTATCCGGCATCACCGCCAACATCGCGACGCTGCGGGCGACCGTGGAGAACTCCATCGGGCTCGTCACCGCCCTCAACCCGCACATCGGCTACACCGCGGCCACCGGTATCGCCAAGGAGGCCCTCGCCACCGGGCGCGGCGTCGCCGAACTGGTGCTGGAGCGGGGGCTGCTCCCGGCCGACCGGCTCGCTGCCCTGCTCCGTCCGGAAGAGCTCGCGGGCACGGGTGCTGCTGCCACCGGCAGCGGATCAGCAGCCTCTCAGAGCTGAGGCGCTGCCCAGAGCGGGTCGCGGCCCAGCAGCGTGAGGATACGGTCCAGCGGGACCGCGTCCGGGGCAGTGGCGAGGCCCGGGGCGAAGGCGGCGCCCGCCAGGGTGCGGGGGCTGCCGTCCGGGACGGCCTCGGCGATGGGGAGCGCCGTGGTCAGCACCTCGTCGTCGAAGCGGATACCGGCACCGATGGACACGGCTACGTCCCAGCCGTGCACCACATAGTCGATGAAGTGGAAGCCGATCCCCAGGCGGGCGGGGAATCCGCCGCCCTTGCGGATCTCGGGCAGCCAGAACTCCCGCTCCAGTACCCCCTCTTCGGCGAACGCGGCGGTCACCTCGTGCGCGGAGGCGGCGAAGACGCCCGCCGGATCGTCGCCGACCGGCCGGTCGGCGAAGACCGACGCGTCCTCCTTCTCGCCGCGCGCCACCGCGGCGAAGCCGTGGTTCTGGCCGGTCATATGGGCCAGGAGCTGTCCCAGGTTCCAGGCCGCGCACGGTGTGGGCAGGGCGAGTCGGCCGGATCCGACGGTGTTCACGACGGCCGTGGTGACCTCCATGACGCGCCGGTGCAGCTCTGTCAGCGGTGTTGCGCGCTCCGCGGTTCGGCCGCTCACTCGGCTGCCTTCCTGTCGACGTACTCGAAGACCGATCCGTCCGGGTGGACGGCGATCAGATTGCGGCCCACCGGCGTTGGCACGGGGCCCGCGATGATCTGTGCGCCCACCTCGGTGAGCGTGGCGTACGCGTCGTCGACGTCCTTCACCGCGATGGTTGCCGTCACCTTGCGCAACACCTCCAGTTCCGACTCCGGGCCGCTCATCAGCAGGAAGCAGCCGACCGCGGCGACCGAGACCCCGGCGCGTTCGAAGCGCAGCGGCGTGGCACCGGTGAGGCGTTCGTAGAAGGCGGCAGCGGCCTCCAGGTCTTCGACGCAGATGCGGAGCGTGGTTCCGAGGATCTCCATACGGGCGAGCGTAGTTCGCGGTGACCGGACGCGAAATCGGTTGCCCGATTGTGGGCGGGTTGCGACGGTCCCGGCGTGAACGGCCCAGTCGTCCGGCCTCCTGCCACAAGGCCCCGATCAGCGGCACTTCACTCACGCCGGAAGTCACGCCCGGCAGAGCACTTCACCGTGGGGAACCATGAACCAGGCGTCGTCCTCGCCGCCCCACTCGCGCCACGCGTCGGAGACCGTGGCCAGCTGCTCCGCACTGGCATGGCCGCCGTCCACCGCGAGCGTGGCGTACACCGAAGCAGTCGTGCGGTCTGCCCACAGTCCGCTCCACCAGGCGCGCTCCTCGGGTGTGGCGAAACACCATGTGGCGGCGGTGGCGGTGATGTCGCTGAAGCCCGCGGCGCGGGCCCAGGACAGCAGCCTGCGACCGGCGTCCGGCTCGCCCCCGTTCGCACGCGCGACCCGCTGGTACAGGGTCTGCCACCCGTCCAGGGCCGGGACTTCGGGGAACCAGGTGAACGCGCCGTAGTCGCTGTCGCGTGCCGCGACGATGCCACCGGGCCGGCAGACCCGCCGCATCTCGCGCAGCGCCTGCACCGGATCGCCGACGTGCTGCAGCACCTGGTGGGCGTGGACGACATCGAAGGAGTCATCGGGGAAGTCCAGTGCGTGGACATCGGCGACCGCGAAGCGGACATGGTCGAGGCCGCGTTCGACGGCGGTCTCACGTGCCTGGGCCAGTACGTCCTCGGCGGCGTCGACCGCCGTCACCCGCCCCGGTGCGACCAGCTCGGCCAGATCGGCGGTGATGGTGCCGGGACCGCACCCCACGTCCAACAGATCCAGGCCCGGGTGGAGTTCACCGATGAGATACGCCGCGGAGTTGGCGGCGGTCCGCCAGCGGTGCGAGCGCAGCACCGACTCGTGGTGCCCGTGGGTGTAGACGGCGGTCTCCTTCGACATGGCCGAACTCCTTCTCCTGAGGCGAGTACGGCCAGCGTACGCCGACGTTTCGTATGTCGAGACCTGCATCTTGCTATACGGACACGCGCGGCGGCCGGGAACAACGCGGTGACGGAGCAAGGCGGTGACGGAGCCGGGAACAAGCGGGGTCACTTCCGCCATGGCCCGCAGACGTTCACCGACGCGTTCGCCGCGGCCGGTCGGCGAGCGGCCGCACCTGCTGAAGCAGGGGGGAGGGCTCGAGCTCCGGAGCGGTACCTCTAGGCCCTGCACCTCACGCCGAGCCGCCCCTCCCACCGCACCTCACCGTCCTGCACCCGGGCGGTGGGGGTGAGCCCGGCCGCCGCGGCGACGGCCGCGGAGGCCAGGTTGTCCGGGTGCACATGGGCCACAGCGGTGTGCACCGACTGCCGGGCGAGCCAGCCGACGAGGCCGCGCGCCGCCTCGGTGGCGATGCCCCGCCCCTGCCACGGTGTGCCGACCAGCCACGCGATCTCGGCGCTGCGGCCGCGTCCGGAGGGGCTGACGGTTGCCTGGACGGTGCCCGCGAGGCAGGACTCGTTCCGAAGTCTGATGACCCAGTTGCACCAGGACACGGCGGGATCGGGCGCGCCCGCCAGCATGCGGACGTAGCGCGAGCGCAAGGCTTCCGGAGTGTCGGGCTCACCGCCGATGAAGGTGTGCAGGACCGGGTCGGACAGGACCGTGGCCATCTCCTCCGCGTGCGCGACAGCGAGCGGCAGCAGCACAAGCCGGTCGGTGTGGATGGGTCCGGCGGTGACGGCGCCGGGGAGCGGGAGTTGATAGCGCAGCTTGGTCAGCGGGCGGCCGCCGGTCACCTCCACCTCGATCGCGCCGTCCGGACGCCAGCCCGCGGCCTCGTAGAACCGCCGCGCACGTTCATTGGCCTCCAGCACCCACAAGGTCGCCCGGGTGCAGCCGGCCGCGATGAGTTCCTTGAGGACGGCCGCCAGCAGACGTGTGCCGACTCCGGTGCCCCAGACCTCGGGCAGCGAGTAGAAAGCGCCGATCTCCACGATGCCCGCGTGCCCGGTCGGCCCGTAACCGGCGAAGGCCACGATCGCCTCGTCCGTCTCGGCGACCAGCACTCCGGCGGCCGGCCTGCGGGGCTCGGTGAGCCGGCCCGCCCAGGCCAGCGCCTTCTGTCCCGGGTCGAGCGCGTTCAGATGGTGCTGCGGTACGAGACCGGGGAACGCCGCCTGCCAGGACCGTACGTGGACCGCGGCGATCCCGGCCGCGTCATGACTCTGCGCGCGCCGGATCTGCATGCGCTCATGGTGCGGGATGCGACCGCGGCCCGTCGATCAGATTTTCGACAGGCCCTTCTCGGGGAAGGGCCTGTCAGAGCAGGGCCTGCGGACGGTAGACCGTGAGCGCCTCGTGGGCCTTGTGCACCAACAACTCCCTCGGGGCCGCGGCCACTTCACCGTCGTACGCCATCGGCGTCCCCGGTGCCAGCCCGCCGATCCGCAGCTGCCGCAGCTTCTGTGCCGCGTGCACAGGTGAGCGGCTCAGCGGTCCTGCGAGCGCCGCGGCCAGCAGCCGCAGCCCCGGCCACCTGCCGCCGTGCACCACCCGGACATCCAGCAGGCCATCCGCCAGATCCAGGCGGTGGCCGGGCGTCGGCCCCACCCGCTGGTAGACGCCGTTCCCGGCGAACAGCAGCCACATGGGGCGGCGCCGGCCCTGGATCTCGGCCTCCAGCGGGTGTTCGCCGCGCAGCACCAGGGCCGCCGCCAGTACCCCGGCCGGCCAGCCGCCGATGCGCGGCGACCAGCGTTCGCGGATCCGCACCAGCTCCGGATAGACGCCCAGGCTGAAGGTGTTGAGGAAAATCCCCGACTCTTTGCCGCTGTCCGGGCCGCTCTGCGCTCCCGGTGTGAAGCGTCCCAGATCGACCCGGACGGCCTCGCCGCCGATCAGGGCCCGGCAGGTGTCGTCGACCGACTCGATGCCCAGGTCGTACGCGAAGTGGTTGAACGTGCCGCCGGGGAAGACGGCGAGCGGGATGTCGTGCGCGACGGCGACGGCCGCCGCCCGGTTGATCGTCCCGTCTCCGCCGAGAACGCCCAGCGCCCGGCCACGGCTCGCCGCCTTCTCCAGCTCCGCCGACAGTTCGTCAGGAGCGCACTCCACGACCTCCGCGAGCGGCAGCGCCTGATGCACGACAGCCGCGGAGTCCGCCGTGCCCGCCTGCTCGTTCACCACGACCACGAGGCCCTCGCCGCCGGGCAGGGCAGGCGCCTCGGCGGCCGGCCGGCCCGGCGCGGGCAGCTGCGACCTGGTCGGTACGGCCCCGCGCAGCGCGAACGCCGCGCCCACGCCCAGCGCCGCGCCCACCAGCACATCGCTCGGGTAGTGCACGCCCGTGTAGACGCGGGAGAAGGCGACCGAAGCGGCCACCGGTGCGACGATCGCGCCCCAGCTCTTCGACTCCAGCGCGACGCCGGTCGCGAAGGCCGCAGCCGAGGCGGCGTGCCCGGAAGGGAAGGACGTGGTGAACGGCTGGCGCTTCAGCCGCCGTATCACCGGCACCGCGTCGAGCATGGGCCGTGCCCTGCGCACCGAGCGCTTGCCGATGGTGTTGATGGCGGCGGAGGCGAGTGCGAGGGACCCCACACCACGTACGGCTGCCCGGCGCGAGCGGGCCCCGCGCCCCAGCGCCACCATTCCGGCGGCCACGCCGAACCACAGCAGCCCGTGGTTGGCGCTGCGGCTCAGCCGCGGCAGCACCGGCTCCGCGCCCGGCCATCGCCGGGCGGCGACGGTGTGCAGGATCTGCCGGTCCCAGCCACTGAGCAGCGCCGTGACCCGTTCACGGACCTGCGGACTTCCCTGTGTGTAAGCGTCTGACATGCATCGCGGGTACCCAGCGGACCCCGCTGCCACTCGGGACGAGGACCAAACGGGGGCTGTCGCGGCGCCCGGGGCGGGGCCCGGAGAAGGGCTGCCACCCGTCGGTCGCGACGCCCGCCGCCGTCGCGGGCCGCCGCTCCCGCCGCTGCCGCCAAAGGGGCGACCGTGCCAGGAGCCCGGCCAGGACCGGCCGGACGGCCCGTACGACGGACCGGGCCCGCAACACCGGCCGGACGTACGGTCCACGACAGCCGGGCGCTCTCTTCGGCGCCGTGGTCCGCCACCGGGTCGCCGTGGTCCGCGGCCCGGCCGCCTGCCGCTCCCGCGCGGCGAGCTCACCCAAACCTCCGTATAAAGGGCTCGTGGGCCGCGTCAGAGGTCCCGGGACCGAGCGGCGGAGGTGACGGCATGCAGCGGACGGCTCCGGAAGGCCGTGGTCCCGTCCGTTACGGTCCGCCCGCGCCCGAGCCGGGACTGCCCGTGCTGCCCGAGCTCGCCACCGTGCTCGCGTCCGCCGCGAGCCGAGCCGAGGGGGAGCCGCCCGGCGGCGGTCCCGAGCTGCGCGAGGCGGCCTGCGGCTACTGGTGGCGGCGCGGTCTGCGCAGCAGGCCCGACGAGCTGGCCGCCGCGTCCGGCGCGCAGCCGCTGCTGTTCGCCCTGCTCGGCGCGTACGGCGGGGATGTGCTGATGCCCCGTCCGTGCCCCGCCTGGTGGACTCCGCAGGCGCGGTTGCTGGGGCGCCCCGCCTACCATGTGCCGACCCCGGCGGAGTGCGGTGGCGTGCCGGATCCGTTCGCGCTCCTCGAGACCGTACGCAGAGTGCGCGCCGAGGGCGGCAAGCCACGGCTGCTGCTGCTCTCCGTCGTCGACGACCCCACCGCGACCGTCGCGCCGCCCGAGACCGTGAGCGAGGCATGCGAGGCCGCGGTCGGCGAGGGTCTGCACATCATCAGCGACGAGACCTGGCGGGACACCTTGCACCGGCCGCAGGAGACGGTGCTGCTCAGCCCGGCCGAGATGTGGCCCGCGGACGTGACCGTCATCAGCGACCTGGCCGGCGCGCTCACTCCCGCCTCCTGGCCGGTCGCCGTCGCCCGATTCCCGCCCACCCAGCAAGGGATCGTCCGCCGCGCGAGGACTCTCGACATCCTGACCGCCCTCGGCGCGGTGGTGTCGGCGCCGGTGGCCGCGGCCGCCGCCCACGCACTCGGCGAGCCCGGTCAGGTCACCGCCAGGACGGATCAGGCCGCCGAACTGCACGCGCGCGTGGCGGCCGCGGCGCACCGCGCGGTGCTCACCTCCGGAGCCCTGGCCCGACCTCCGCAGGCGGGCCGCCATCTGTATGCCGACCTCGGACCGCTGCGCGCCCGTCTCGCCGAACGGGGCGTGAGCGACTCCATGGAGCTCGAGGAGTATCTGACGGACCGCCTCGGGACCCCGGTGCCCGGCGGCCACCGGTTCGGCGACGAGCTGGGCGCGCTGCGCGTACGGCTGGCCACCGGGCCGTTGCTGGGAACGACTCCGGAGCAGCGCCTGGAATCTCTCACCTCTCCGGCACCCCTGGAATTGCCGCATGTGGCGGAGGCGTTGAGGATTTTCGGAACGGCCTTCGACGAACTGCGTTGAACGGAGCCCCGGATGACGGAACAGGCGGAGCACTCGGGACAGTCGGGCCAGACAGGGCACGCGGGGCAAGAAGGGGCGGCGGGTACGGCGGAAGCGGAGCGTACGGCGGAAGCGGCGGGCACAGCGGGCGTGACGGGACGCACCGCGGCCGCGGGTACCTCCGAGGGCACCACCGCAGGTGTACGGCCCCGCCCCCGCACCCGTCCTCTCGGCGAGATCCGGCACTGGCCCAGATCCTTCGCCGACCGCCTCACCGCTCCGCTCCCCGGTGTACGCGCCATGGCCCGCCTCGCCAGAGAAGGCGCCGTACGCCCCGGCCCCGACGGGCTCCAGGACATTCCGCTGCTGCCGTTCGCGCCGGGACCGCTGCCCACCGTGGACACCGCAACGGTCGCCGTCACCTGGGCGGGACACGCCAGTTGGGTGCTGAGCATCGGCGGGCTCACGGTGCTCACCGACCCCGTCTGGTCGCGCCGGATCCTCGGCACTCCGGTCCGGATCACTCCCATCGGCGTCCGCTGGGAGGATGTGCCGCCCGTCGACGCCGTGGTCATCAGCCACAACCACTTCGACCATCTGGACGCCCCCACCCTGAAAAGACTTCCGCGCCGCACCCCGCTCTTCGTCCCGGCCGGCCTCGGACGCTGGTTCCGGCGCCGCCGCTTCACCCGGGTGACGGAACTCGACTGGTGGGAGGGGGCGGAGTTCAGAGGTGTCCGCTTCGACTTCGTACCGGCCCACCACTGGTCCAAGCGCACCCTCACCGACACCTGCCGCTCCCTGTGGGGCGGCTGGGTTCTGACGGACCAGCACAGCCAGTCGGTGTACTTCGCGGGTGACACCGGCTACGGCCACTGGTTCAAGGAGATCGGCCTCCGTCACCCGGACCTCGATCTGGCGCTGCTGCCGATCGGGGCCTACGAACCGCGCTGGTGGCTCAGCGATGTGCACACCGATCCGGAGGAGGCGGTGCGCGCCTTCGAGGACGTCGGCGCGCGGTATATGGCACCGATGCACTGGGCGACGTTCGTGCTCTCCGCAGAGCCGGTTCTTGAGCCGCTCACCCGATTGCGTGCCGCCTGGGAACGCACCGGCCGCCCGCGCGGACAGCTGTGGGACCTGCCTGTCGGCGGCTCACGCGTGCTGACCGGGTGAATCGGATGAGCCGGCTGAATCTGACGGGCCGGACGGGCCGGACGACCCTGCCCGCGGCGCTCGTCCCACCCTGCGCCAGAGCGTCGGCGCCCCGCTGATCGTCACCGTCAGCGCCACCGCGACGACCACGCCCTTCCACGGCTCGTCGAACAGCGAACCGCCCAGGATCCCGATCAGCTGATACGTCGCCGCCCAGGCGAGACACGCCGGGATGTCCCCGCGTACGAACCGGCGCAGCGGCATCTTGCCGAGCAGACACGCCAGCATCACCGGGATCCGCCCGGCGGGTATCAGCCGGGAGAGCACCAGCACCGTCACACCGCGCTCCTCCAGCTTGCGCTGCGCCTGCTCGAGGCGGTCGGGCGCGGCGCGGCCCCGCAGCGCCGCCAGCCAACGCGAACCGCTCCTGGACCGGGTTCCCCGCTGCCCGAGCCAGTACAGCCCCACATCCCCGACGAACGCGGCGGACGAAGCCACGAGGAAGACGAACAGCAGCGAAAGCGGAGCCGTCTGATGGAGGGCCACCACCGCGGCCGAACTCACCAGTGCTCCCGTCGGCACCACCGGCACGAGCGCACCCAGCGCCACCAGCAGAAACAGCGACGGGTAGCCGACTGCCTGCTGTGTGGACTCCGGCGGCAGCCTCCCCACGACCTCGGACAGGTGCCCGAGCGCCCGCGACAATTCCGAGTTCACCGGGCGGCCTCCGGTCCGACCCGCTCGCCGTGCTCCAGCAGATGCACCGCCACCTGCGGAGCCAGCCGCGCCGCCTTCCGTACGAACTCCTCGCCCGGCGCATAGAACTCGTGCGGCCGGACCCAGTCCATGCCGATCGGCCAGTAGGTGCCGAAGTGCACCGGAACGGCCGCGCGCGGTGCGAGTGCGGCGAGCGCCCGCGCGGCCCGGCCCGGGTCGAGATGACCCTGCCCGAGATACGGCCCCCAGCCGCCGACCGGCAGCAGCGCCACATCGACCGGGCCGACCTCCTCGGCCATCGAGTCGAAGAGCCCGGTGTCCCCTGCGAAGTACGTACGCGCATCGCCGCTGATCACATAGCCGAGCGCCGGCGAACGGTGCGGCCCCAGCGGCAGTCGCCGACCGTCGTGCAGCGCGGGCACGGCCCGCACCCGCAGCTCGCCGACCGGTACTTCGTCGCCGGGCGCCAGCTCGGTAACTCGCAGCCCGGCCGCGCTCGCCAGCCTCTTCAGCCCCGGCACGGCGCGGCGCGCACCCCTCGGCAGCAGCAGCCGGGTACCCGGCGCGAGCCTTGCGAGCGACGGCAGATGGAGATGGTCGGCATGCAGATGGGAGACGAGGACCGCATCGGCGGCCGCCGCTTCGGCCGGTGGCAGCTCACCGCGTCGTCGGCGCAGATGCGCGAGTCGGCGCACGAAGAGCGGGTCGGTCAGCACCCGGACCCCGCTGTCCTCGATCGTGCAGGTGGCATGGCCCCACCAGGTGATCTCCACCGGCACGCGGCGCCTCCTCGTTCCCGCTCCCCGCTCCCGTTCCCCCGTTCCCGTACGAGCGTAGATGTGCCCGCGCCGCGGCGGTGCTCCGGTGCGACCAGGACGGCTGGACGATCTGCCGCTCCTGCGCCTGCTCCTCCCCCGCCGAGAAGCGCAGTGAGGCGCCCTGAAACGGGCCGAAGCGCGGCCGAGGTGCGGCCGGAGCGGGCTGAGTGCGCCGGTGCGCGCCTCCTCGGGCGCAGCCGAGCGGAGTAGGGTCGTCGGGACATCGAGCGCACAGGGGGACGGCCATGGACGGCGTACGAGTGGCGGCGATCGCCAGCCTGACCCCTCTCGAGGAACTGGACCGCGACCCCTTCCTGGTCGACACCCGCAGTCAGCACGCCATGTGCGCCCGCTGGGCGGCCGACAAGGGCTATGTCGTCACCCGTCACCTGCTCTTCTACGGTCTGCGGCCCGACCACCGCGGACTCTGGTCCGATGTCGACGCGGGCCAGGTCGACCTCTTCGTCGCCCCCAACGAACGAGTGCTGTCAGGGGCGTTGACCTCGGTGTCCGACTTCTTCGCCGAATGCGGGCGCAGGGGCGTCCGGCTGGAGACCGCGGGCCTGGACGAGCCCGTCTACGACGCGGCGATGAAGGCCAATGTCCATCGCAGGCTCTCGATGCCGACGGCCGGCTACGACGGCTGCTGACCGCGCGCCCGCCCCGTCCACGGCCCGGCCGGCGCTCCACCGGGTCGCGCCCGCCGCTGTGCCACGCTGGAGATCTGCTCCAGGGGTGAGGTGAAGCGGCGTGGCCGAACGGCGATGGCGTACGGCGGGCAGAGCCCTGCTGCGCGTGATCGTGGTGTGGGCGGTTTCCACGCTGACGATGCTGGCGCTCGCCGGGCTGCTGCCCGACTTCCGGCTCCAGTCCGACGACGGGGACAGCATCACCAGGACCGCGGTCACCGCCGCATTGGGCGCGGGCGCCTTCGGTCTGCTGAGCGCGCTCGTCTGGCCGGTCGCCGTACGGGCGCTGCTGCTGGTATCCGCCCTGGTGCTCGGCCTGTTGGTCTTCTTCCTCAACGGTTCGCTGCTGCTGATCGCCCTCTGGCTGATTCCCGACGGGCGCGGCGCGGCCGACCCGGTGACTGCCGTGGTCGTCGCCGCTGTGATGTCCGCCGTAGCGTCGGCGACCTCCACGGCGCTCGCCGTCGGGGACGACGACGCCTACCGGCGCAGGCTCTCCCGGCTCGCCGACCGCCGCCGGCGAAGACGCGGCGAGGACGGCGGCCGCGCGGGTACACCCGGCACCGTCTTCCTGCAGCTCGACGGCGTCGGGTACGAGGTGCTGCGGCGTGCGGCCAAGGACGGTGTGATGCCGACCGTCGCCGCCTGGATGGACGAGAGCCACCGGCTCACGCCCTGGCGCACCGACTGGTCCAGCCAGACCGGCGCCAGCCAGCTCGGCATACTGCACGGCTCCAACCACGATGTGCCCGCCTTCCGCTGGTACGAGAAGGACAGCGGCCGGGTCATGGTCAGCAACCGGCCCGCGAGCGCCGCCGAACTGCAGCGCCGTGCCGTCGAGCGCACCGGTGACGGGGGGCTGCTCACCGTCGACGGCGCCAGCCGCGGCAATCTCTTCAGCGGCGGCGCCGACCAGGTCGCCCTCGTTCTGTCGGTGGCCGTCAGACGCGGCCGGGCCAACCGCTCCAGGGCCGGCTACTTCGCGTACTTCTCCGATCCCGCCAACGCCGTCCGCACCGCGATGTCCTTCGTCGCCGAAGTCGCCCGCGAGATCGGCCAGTCGACGCGGGCGCGGCTGCGCGGCGACCGGCCGCGGATCAAGCGGGGCGGGCTCTACCCCCTCATCCGGGCGTTCGCGACCGTCGTCGAGCGGGATGTGGTGGTGGCCGCGGTGATGGGGGACATGCTCGCCGGACGCACCGCCGTCTACGCCGACCTCGTCGCGTACGACGAAGTGGCACACCACTCCGGACCGCACAGCCGGGACGCTTCGATGGTGCTCGAGCGCATCGACCGTTCGCTCGCGCTGATCGCCAAGGTCGCCGATCACACACCGCGCGGCTACCGCATCGTGCTGCTCTCCGACCACGGGCAGAGCCCTGGGGAGACGTTCCAGGACGCGTACGGACTCTCCCTCAAGGACCTCGTGCGGGCCGGATGCGGACTGCCGGTCTCGCGTCGGGCGGAACGCTCCAAGCGCGGCGCCGAGGCCCGCGACGCCGCCGGGGACGCCCTGCGCGGCGCGCTCCACCGGCGGGTGGCGGAGGGCGCCGACGAACATCTGGTGCCGGGCCCCGGCCCGATCGTGCTGGCGTCCGGGAACCTCGCGCTGATTTCCTTCCCCGACACTTCGGAGCGCCTCAGCCGCGAGCAGATCGAGCACCGCCATCCCGCGCTGCTCAGTACGCTCGCCAACCATCCCGGCATCGGTTTCCTGCTGGTACGCAGCGAGGAGCACGGCTCGGTGGTGCTCGGTCCCGGCGGGGTGGAGGTGCCGGTCACCGAGCTGGCGGACAGCGGTCCGCTGGCCGTCTTCGGCCGGGGCGCGGCCGACGCCATACGCCGTGGCGACTCCTTCCCGCATGTCGCCGACATCATGGTCAACTCGATGCACGACCCGGAAGCGGGCACGGTGCACGCCTTCGAGGAGCAGATCGGCTCGCACGGCGGGCTCGGCGGCGAACAGTCCCAGCCCTTCCTGCTGTCGCCGGTCGATCTCTCGGCGCCCGTCGCGGACGGCGCGGAACTGGTCGGTGCGGAAGCGGTGCACCGGGTGCTGAGGCGCTGGCTGCGTGAGTGCGACGGGCCGCAGGTGCCGATCGGACCGGCTGAAGCTTCCCCGCCGGACCGGGCACCCTGAGCCCGGGAGCGGGAGCGGGGGCCGGATGCCGGGTACCCGGGGCCACGCACGGGCGCCCGGAGGACGAAGGGTTTTCCTTCCGCGGGGCCAGGCATCCCGGATACGTTGAGGCGACGGAGGATCCGGCGGACCAGGGAGTGCCTGTTGCGTGCTGTGGTGTTCGAGGAGTTCGGCAAGCCGCTCGAGGTACGGGAGGTCCCCGACCCCGTACCGTCCCACGACGGTGCGGTCATCCGGGTCGGGGCGACAGGTCTCTGCCGCAGCGACTGGCACGGCTGGATGGGCCACGACTCCGACATCACCCTCCCGCACGTACCCGGTCATGAACTGGCAGGCGTGATCGAGTCGGTCGGCGCGGACGTCGCCAACTGGCGGCCCGGCGACCGGGTCACGGTGCCCTTCATCTGCGCCTGCGGCCGGTGCGCCGCCTGCGCGCGCGGCGCCCAGCAGGTGTGCGAGCGCCAGGAGCAGCCCGGTTTCACCCACTGGGGTTCCTTCGCCGAGTACGTCCCGGTGCACCACGCCGACGCCAACCTGGTGGCTCTTCCCGAGACCATGTCGTTCGCCACGGCCGCGAGCCTGGGCTGCCGCTTCGCCACCGCGTTCCGCGCCGTGGTCGGACAGGGCAGGGTGCGGCCGGGGGAGTGGGTCGCGGTGCACGGCTGCGGCGGAGTGGGCCTGTCCGCGGTGATGATCGCCGCGGCGTGCGGGGCCGGAGTCGTCGCCGTCGATGTCTCGCCCGGCGCGCTGGAGCTGGCCAGGGCGTTCGGCGCGACCGTGTGTGTGGACGCCGCCATGCCGACCGGCAGCGTCGCCGGGGCGGTCCGCGAGGCGACCGGCGGCGGAGCACATCTCTCGCTCGACGCCCTGGGCGCTCCGGTGACCTGCGTGAACTCCGTAGAGAGCCTGCGCCGCCAGGGCCGGCATGTGCAGGTCGGACTGCTGCCCGACGGCGTGCACCTGCCGATGGACCGGGTCGTTCCGCTGGAGCTGGAGATCCTCGGCAGCCACGGCATGGCCGCACATGCCTACCCGGAGATGATGGCGATGGTCGCCTCCGGCGCGCTGCGGCCGGATCTGCTGGTGACGAGGGAGATCGGCCTCGACGACGTACCGGCGGCGCTCGCTGCCCTGGGCGGCGCGTCCGGAACGGGCGTCACGGTGATCACGCCGCACCCCGCCGTGAATTCGGCGTAATGCGCGTACCCCGGTAGAGCGGATCTCGCCCGTACCCGGGCGAAACACGCTCGTTCCCGGGAAGTGGAGGCATGTCCAGGAGGTCGTGCCTCATGCAGCAGTCCACGCCCGTTGCCCCGGCCCGTCGTGCCGCTCTGCTGCTGGTGTTGCTCCTGGCCCTGCTGGGCGCGATCCAGTCCTCCGCCGCTCAGGCCGGGGTCGGGCAGCCTCTGGCCTCGGTGCCTGCTGATCCCGCGGGGGAGAGTCACCCGGACGAGGCCGACACGGAACAGCCGGCGCCGGGCCGGGCGCGCCGTACGGCGACGGCGGCCGCGCCGGAGGCCCGGCTCCGGCAGTGTCCGGGGACCGTCGATCCCGCCCCGTACCGTCCCGGCCCAGGCCGGTCCACGGAACCGCCGTCTTCGCCGCGCACAGCGCGCTGTGTGGTCCTGCGCTGCTGACGAGCCCGTCTCCGCCGAGCCCCCGTCAGCCACAGCAATCGTGAGGTGCACAGCCATGCTCATCGACCCCTTCGCAGCACTCAATGCCATGCTCCGCGCCGAGGCCGCCCGCTCCGGCGAACCGGAGGAGCAAGGTCGCCCGGCCAAGACCGAACCCGACGCCCCCGAGGCCCCGTCCGAAGCCCGCCGCGCGTCGGCCGACGACGGCGCCGCCTGACGCCTCCGCCTGCGAGCCCGCACGTCAACAGACCGGCTGCCGAGCGGGGGCGGCGGCAGGCCTGTTGGCTTTGGCGAGCCGAAAATAGTAGCCATGTATATAGTATCCATGTACTGTTTTATTCATGAGTGATTCCGCATCCGAGAGCCCGACGCCCGGCTTCCTGGTCTGGCGCCTGTCGATGAAATGGCGGGCGGCCGTCGACCGGGCCGTCGGACCGCTGGGTCTGACGCACGCGCAGTACTCACTGCTGGCGTCACTGCTCGGTATGCAGCGGTCCGGACTGCGGCCCAGTCAGCGCGAACTCGCCGACCACACCGGCCTCGAAGCGCTCTATGTCTCCAAGCTGGCCCGGACCCTGGAAGCCGCCGGTCTCATCGAGCGCGCCCCGGACCCCGCCGACACACGGGCGGTCCGGCTGTCGCTCACCACCCATGGGCGTGAGGTCACCCGACGCGCCATCACCATCGTCCACCAGCTCCTCGGCCGGCTCCTCGCCCCCCTGGGCGGGCTGGACGGTAGGCGGGCCGAAGTCTTCTCCCGTGAACTCGCGATCCTGCTCGACACACCACTCGACGTTCCGACCGAGGAGTAGCCATGTCCACCACCCCGCCCCTCAACGGCCAGGTCATAGGCCAGGCCCACTACGCCACCCGGGCCGTCCTGGAACGCCTGGTGGTCGGCGCCGGCGCCACGTTCCACCAGGTGGTGGCACTCAACGCCACCGCGGACAGTGGGTCCGTCATGGACCGAGACCGGCTCGTCCTCCGGATGACCAGCACCTTGAAGATCGACGAATCGGTGGCGCTGGCGACGATCGCCGACCTGACGGCCTCGAAGCTGGTGGAGGCGCTGCCGGGAGACGAGTCCCGTATGCGGCTCACGGACGCGGGCCGGGCACTGCAGGGCCGGATCAGCACCGCCACCGCCGGGATCACCGATCGGCTGTACGGCGGCCTCCCGGCCGAAGACCTGGCGGCGGCGAGCCGCGTACTGACCGCGGTCACCGCTCGGGCCAACGCCGAACTGGACGGCGCCCAGGCGCCGTCGGCCTGACCTCGGCAGCCTGCGCCATGCCGCCGGCCGGCCAGGATCGGCAGAGACGACGAAGCGCTGCGGGAGCCACTCCGGTGCCGCGGGTGCAATCGGTCGGTACGGGGTATCGCTGCGCGTGGTGGCTTTGTGTCTCAGCGCGTGGACAACACCATCACGTCGTACGCCGGGGCCGTATCCCCATGTCGAACCTGGCCCACCTTCTGATAACCCCAAGTGGCGTACGCGGTCTGTGCGGCGGCCGCCTCGGGCTCCGGCCGCATGGTCAGGGTGATCCGCTCGGCCTCCAGATCCGAGATGAGGCGCCGGTGCATTTCCGCCGCGATGCCCTGCCGTCGCCATGCCCTGCGCACCGCGAGTTCGGCCACGTTGAATGTCCGCCGGCCGCTCTCCTCGACGAAGGCTTCTCCGAGCGGCTCCAGCATGGCACTCCACCACCCCGTATCCGCAGGTAGCCAGTAGCCGAACGAGAACCCCACAACCTCGTCGGCGTCCCGCGCCAGGATGAGCCGGAATCCGTCCCGCGTCGTCTGCCGCCGGAAACGCACGAGGAAATCGGCGACATCCTGGCGGCCTTCGCGGTACGGCGGCTCCGCATAGACCTCCTGGTAAGCAGGCGCAACCGCATCCAGCTGCGTCACTGCCTCTTCGGACCGGCCGATCGGCTCGAACGTCACACCCATCATGCGCCCCTCCCGCCGAGCACATGCCCGGGCGACTTCCGGCAGTCTTTCCGCGCAAGATCACGAGGTCAAAACACGGGAATGCCTGGAGGGCCGGGTCCGGAGATACATATGCACTGCAGCACGGGCAACGGCTCGGCCCCCAGGCCGGGTTCGGCCGTCGCCCGTGAGCGGCGGGAGCGGTCGCCGGCTGCGCATCCTAAATGCTGATCACCGCTTGCATTGTGGTTATGGCATGAGCCATCCGCACCTTGCACACGATCAGTAGCGTCGTCGTCGCAGTCCGTCGGCAGCCGCAGGAGCGAACTGCCGTCCACCCATGCAGTCTGACGAGGAGTGAGTGCTGACGTGCCGAGTGTGGAGACCTCTCTCAAGGAAGCCATGACATCGATCGAGGGCAGTCTCGGGGCCGCCCTCGTGGACTACACCAGCGGGATGGCGCTGGGTACTCTCGGGGGCGGGAAGGACCTCGATCTGGCCGTCGCGGCGGCCGGCAACACCGATGTGATCCGGGCGAAGACGCGCACCATCGAACAACTCGGCCTCAAGGACGGGATCGAGGACGTCCTGATCACCCTGGGCACTCAGTACCACCTCATCCGCCTGCTCAAGAGCCGTGGCGGCAACGGTCTCTTCCTCTACCTCGTACTCGACAAGGCCAAGTCGAACCTGGCCATGGCCCGTCACCAGCTGAAGCGGGTAGAGGCAGAGCTCGAGATCTAGGCACCGTCGGTCTCTCCCGCCTTCGTCTGCCCATGACTTGAAGATTTCTTCAAGTAGCCACATCCCGATGCGTTGAACCCCCTGGGAGTGCGGTACCGGGAGGCGGGAGGATCGACCCTGCGCTGCATCGCCCCCGGCGGCGGCGGCAGAGGCCTCGACATACGGCAGGCCGTCGAACCCAGCAGGAGCGTTCAAATGCAGGTACCGCTGTACCAGGCCAAGGCGGAGTTCTTCCGCATGCTCGGACACCCTGTCCGTATTCGCGTGCTGGAGTTGCTGCAGAACGGCCCCGTACCCGTGCGAGACCTGCTGGCCGAGATCGAGATCGAACCGTCGAACCTGTCCCAGCAGCTCGCGGTACTGCGCCGCTCCGGCATTGTCGTGTCCATCCGCGACGGCTCCACCGTCAGCTACGCCCTGGCCGGTGGCGATGTCGCGGAGCTACTCCGCGCGGCCCGCCGCATCCTCACCGAACTCATCGTCGGTCAGGGGGAGTTGCTGGCCGAGTTGCGACAGGCCGACGTGAGTCGGTGAACCGGCATGGCATCGCGAGAGCCCGGCCCGGTGACCGCGGCAGGGCTCGGTCACCGGTTGTTCGGGGTCGGGGACTGCTTGGGTCGGGTGGATGCGGGGCGGGACCAGGGGTGGTCGGGGGTCACGATGGAGGTGACTGCGTTTCCGATCATGGTGGACAGGTTCATGCCCTTGTAGTCGGTGTCGGTGTTGATGAGTATCACCAGGGAGGCCCGCTCGGTGGGGAGCTGGGCGGCGATGGATTCGTAGCCGGGCAGGTCCCCGTTGTGGCCGAGCCAGCCGTTGAAGTTGAGGATGCCGAGGCCGTACGAGGCTCCGGGGATGCCGATCGAGAGTGTCCGGAGTCGTTCGGCCTGCGTCTTTCTTGTCAGTAGCCGGCCGTCCGCGAGCGCAGGGGCCCAGGTGTGCAGGTCGTCGAGGTCGGAGATGATTCCCCCGGCGGCCCAGGCCCAGGAGGGGTTCCAGTTGGTTGCGTCGGCGATGGTGCCGGTCGGCGTGAAGTCGGTGTACCCGTGGGCGTGCGGGTCGGGCATGGCGCTGTCGCCGGGCAGTGAGGTGTCGGTCAGTTTCAGTGGCGTGAACACGTGTTCCTGGAGGTAGTCGCCGAGGCTCTGCCCGCTGACCTTCTCGACCAGCATCCCGAGCAGGGTGGTGTTGGTGTTGCTGTATTGCCACTTGGCGCCGGGTTCGAAGGCCGGAGGATGTCTGAAGGCGATGTCCAGGAGCTGGCGCGGGGTGTACGAGCGGTGCGGGTCGGAGCGCAGGGCCGCCAGCCACTTTTCGTCGTCGGTGTAGTTGAAGAGACCGCTGCGCATCCCGGCCAGTTGGCGCACGGTGATGGCGTCCCCGCCGGGGACGCCGGGGACGTATCGCGAGATGGGGTCGTCGAGTCCGACCTTGCCCCGGTCGACGAGCTGGAGGACACCGGTGACGGCGAAGGTCTTGGTGACGCTGCCGATCCGCGTGTAGAGGTCGGACTTCATGGGTGTGCCGGTCTGTTTGTCCGCGACGCCGAAGGACTTCTCGTACACGCCGCAGCGGGGCATCCACAGGCCGATGTTGAGGCCGGGGATGCCGGTCTGCTTCATGATCTTCGTGATCGCCGCGTCCAGCTTCTGCACGGTGGCGGGATCGAAGTTCTGTTGTACGGAGGTGGTGGACCGGTCGGGGCCGGTGCCGGCGCACAGGGCGGCGAGGAGGAGGGCCGCGGCGGCGGGTACGGTCGCCCGACGGGATCGACGCGCTCGGGACGGGCGGTACCTGCCCATGGTCGGTCACCTCTGATCCCGGGTCAGACAAGCGGTCCCCGAGCCCCCCGATGGGTGTTCCTCCCATCGTAGGAGCGCCGGACCCGTCCCGCGACCTGCGCCGTTCCCTTCGGATGGCCCCAGTGCGCATCCACGGGTGGTCGGCCCTTCCAGGGGTGTCGGTGGTGGCCCGCGCTCTCCGGGGCGACCGAGGATCACGACGCTTCGGCATCCGTCGGCAACGCAACCAGACGCGGCGCCGTACGCCTCGCCTCATGGGCCGCCGAGGAACTCGCGAGCGGTTGATGCGGTGTCGGACCGCTCCGCCTCTTGAGCCGCATCCGCGGCGAGGAGGACCCCGGCAGGGTACCTCGTCTTCCGGAGTTTTCGTGTCCGCTCCGTAGACACGAACCGATCTGAATGGAACGCTCGCTACAGAGCGCGGGTCGTTCGCGTTCTGGCCCTTCTGCGCTGTCTGGCCCGCCTTGTTGCTCCCAGCGCGACCCCTGCCGACCGGGCGTCGGCTGCGCTCATCGCACGAGCCGCACGAGCCGCACGAGCCGCACGAGCCGCACGAGCCGCACGAGCCGCATGACTGCACGAGCCGCACGAGTCGCAATTCCCGTACAGACAGGGCCCCTTGTACCCGCCGAGGACTCCTCGCGTCAGCAAGCAGTCCTCGCGTCAGCAAGAAGTCCCCGCATCAGAGACAGAGCCCCCGCACGCCCCGATTCCTCACCGAGAGGGAGTTCACCGGATGAAAGTCCGCTCTGCCCCGGCCGCACTCGCCGCCGTCGCCGTCGCCCTCGCCGTCGCGGCGAACCTCGCCTTACCTGCCGCCGCCGGCGCCGCCAAGCCCACCGCCGCCGATCCGGCGGAGTTCACCGTGGACACCATGTCCGATGCGGTGGATGCCGACCCGTCCGACGGCCGCTGTCGCACCGCGTCCGGGGCGTGCAGCCTGCGTGCCGCGGTGATGGCCGCCAACGCCCGGCCGGGCAGTACCATTACGCTGCCTCCCGGCCACTACCGGCTGACCATTCCGCCGGACCCCCGCCTGATCAACGGCGACCACCCCGATCCGACCACGGGCGACCTGAACGTCGCCGCCCCCATCACGATCAAGGGCTCCGCCGCGCGGACCACCGTCATCGACGCCAACCACCTGGACCGGGCGTTCCGCATGCAGGCGGACAGTCGGCTGTCCGATTTGACGATCACCGGGGGAGTGACCGCGCAACGCGAACTGCCCATCACCGACACCGGTGGTGGCGCCATCGCCAACGGACATCACATGACTCTGCGACGGGTCACCGTGACCGGTAACTCCGCCGGTTACGGCGGCGGCATCTTCAACATCCCGGGCTCCCACCTGGATCTGATCGACAGCACCGTCAGCAAGAACGTCTCGGGAGAGGCCGGTGGCATCAGGTTCGACGCCACCGGCACCGTGACCAATTCGACGATCGCGGACAACCGGGTGACGAACCCGGGCGACCGTCCCGGCAGCCTCGCCGGCTACGGCGGAGGCATCGACATCCGCGGCAGGGGACCCGTGGAGATCCTCAACTCGACCATCATCGGAAACCGTTCCAGCGACGGCGGTGGCGGGATCAATATCGCCCCCGCCTACCTCGACAGCCTGCCCGCCCCGATCCCCGACGTCATCGATCTGCCCCTGGGGCGGATGACGTTGCGCAACTCCATCGTCGCCGGCAACACCGTCGACGGTGCGCCGGCCAACTGCAAGAAGGCCTTCGCCACCATCGAGTCGAGGGGCCACAACCTCGACGGCGACGGCAGTTGCCGACTCACCGGCGCGGGCGACCTGCCCAGCCGTACCCCGCTGATCGGACCGCTCGCCGACAACGGCGGCCCCACGGACACCGCCGCGCTGCTGCCCGGCAGCCCAGCCCTCGACGCGGCCGACGGCTGCCCGGCCACCGACCAGCGCGGTGTCAGCCGTCCGCAGGGCGCCGCCTGCGACATCGGCGCCTACGAGCACACACCCTGACCACTGCCCACGGCGCACGGACACACCGCACGTTGCAGAAACGAGGGCTGGACTCCGTGAGTCCGACCGCGGGTGGCGTCTGGATCCCCGTGCAGGCGAGCACCGTCGCCGGTTTCGCTGCGCTGCAGTGGTCCGCGCTGCACCCCACCACTACGGCGTGAGCGACTGCAGGTACTTGACCGTCGCCGGGTCGGCCGGGAGGAACGTCTCGGTGGCCAGTTCGGCGACGGTCACATCCATCGGCGTGTTGAAGGTGGAGACGGACGAGACGAAGGACAGCACCCGGCCCTCGTGCTCGATCTGCAGCGGAAGCGCGAAGTACGGGTACGGCGCCGGGTCCGCCATGTCGCCGGGGTCGCCGCCGGTCTCCGGAAACTGATACGCGGCGACCTCGTCGTACAGCTCGCGCAACGGCTCGGAGCGGACCAGGGCGATCTGGCGTTCCATCTGGGCCAGCAGATGACCGCGCCACTCCCGCAGATTGCGGATCCTCGGGGCCAGTCCCTCGGGGTGCAGCGTGATCCGCATGGCGTTGAGAGGGGGCGTCAGCAGGTGCTCCGGCAGGCCCTCCAGCAGCATCGCGATACCGCGGTTCGCGGCGACCACGGTGTAGACGCCGTCGACGATGATGGCCGGATATGGCTCATAGCCCTGCAGCAGCCGCTCCATTCCCGCGCGCAGTGCCCCCATCGCCGGATCATCGAGGGGCGTCTCGGCGTACCGCGGCGCGTATCCGGCCGCCAGGAGCAGCGCGTTGCGTTCCCGTACAGGGACTTCGAGGTGCTCCGCCAGGCGCAGCATCATGTCCTCGCTCGGGCGGGAGCGGCCCGTCTCGATGAAGCTGATGTGGCGGGCGGAGGAGTCGGCGCGCAGTGCCAGTTCCAGCTGGCTCACCCGGCGCCGCTCGCGCCAGCCGCGCAGCAGCGGCCCTACTCCCGTGCCGGACCCGACTGTTGTCATACGCAGACCGTAGTACGGCCCTGTCCGCATGATGCGGCCTCAGCCACGCGCCTCGCGGCGGGCGCCGGTCGCGCACGTCAGAAGCCCCGGCCGGAGCGGGGGTCTCCGGCCGGGCAGCCCAGGGGGTGGGTGTGCATGGCGGTCGCCTCCCGGCGAAACGCTTCACAGGGCTTCAGCCGAACGACCTTTGCTGTGAGCACATGGTGAGGCCCGGGGACGCCGTCCCCTCCACACCCACATGTAGATGAACGGTAAACCATCGCTGGCTGTTCCGTCGCATCGCTCCCCGATCCACCTGATCTGCGCAACCTCCTGCTACTGGCCGCCGCCCCGCGGAACCACCGTGGCGAGTACCGACGGCAGCGGATACCAGTCGGCCGAGACCACGCTCGCATGGTGGCCCGCCAGCAGCCCCACGCGGTCCCGGGCCTGCGTCTCGGTCGGATTCGTGCCGTCGATCGCGGGCGCCACGCTCTGCGCGCTCGTCATCACGACCAGGTAGTGGTTCCGGTCGTACCAGGCGGTGTCGACCGAGCCGCCCGCGTATGTGCCGGCGTCCCCGTCGAAGAGGACGAACCAGGGGCGGATGCGGGCGTCGGCGTACCGGGTGCGGGGGTCGCCGGCGGCCGCGCCGTGGACCGCCGGGAACGCGCCCGCCTCGCGCAGCCGGCCCGCCGCCGCGAGATCGCGCAGATGGGTGGCGTACTCGCGGTCGGTCCACAGCGAGTCGGCGGGGTTGCCCTCCTCGACCGTGCCGGGGATGAGCTCGATGACGAACTTGCCCGCGAGCGCCGAACGGGCGGGCCAGCCGTCCGTCCGTACCGCCGTGTCGAGCTCCGGGCGGCCCCCGGCCAGGTCGGCAGGCCGGAACAGGGCATCGCCGAGCCGCGCGGAGAGCAGCGCGTCGAGCGCGGCGGGGCCGCGCCCGTTGTTGGCCTGGAAGCCGTCCTTCATCTCCATCTTGATGAGTACGGGACGGTGGCCGGGATGGGCGTCGTGCCACGCCTTCATGTCCGCGAGGCAACCGCCGAGGTCCTGGTTCCTGGACTTGGTGCGCAGCTCCGCCGCGCTCGCCGCGTTCACGCAGTTGTTGTTGTTGCCCAGGGGGTTGCTGTGCGAGACGCGCCACGATCTGCCGAACACATTGGTCCACACATCGATTTCGAGCATCCCGGCGCCGGAGTCGAGTGCATCCGCGAAGTACGGGTACTTCGCCTTCTCGTAGGCGTTGTGCACGCCGACCCAGGTGGCGGAGGAGTAGGGCAGCTGCCCCGGGTCCGCCGACCTGGGCGTGGACGCCTCCGCCGGGGCGAGTGCGCCGGCGAGCAGCCCGGCCGCGACTGTGGTCGTCACGGCCGCGCGTGAGAGCTTCCCCATGGGTCCCCTGTCTTTACGTCGATTGCATCGGATCGATCAAATCGACGGAAGATTAAGGGACTTGAGTGAACCGTGGGGAGACGGTACTCGGCCGTTACCGTTTTTGCAGGAACTCGTCCAGAATTCCCGGTGCCGTCGTCGCCGCGAAGGCGGGCGCCTCGTCGGCAGCCAAGTCCCTTATCGGGTAGCCGTGTTCACCTGCGGCCACCGCCGCGGTGAGCGTGACGAGACCGGCCCGCCGGGCGAAGGGTGAGCTGGAGAAGGTCCACGCCGCGATCGCGTCACGTTCCAGCGCGAGCGTCTCGCGGCTGAACGTACCGGCCCGGACCAGGAGATGAGGGCCGTGCAGGGCATGGCCGAGACTGCGGTACGCGTCCCGGGCGAGCAGCCACACCACCGGCGCCCCGACCAGCGCGAAGATCCAGGCGCAGTGCAGGAGGACGGGCGCGAGCAGTGCCCCGAGGGCGAGCAGCGCGGCCGTCACCGGGAGCACGAGGAAGAGGAGGCCGCGCATCATCCGGCGCCGTAGAGCGGCCCGTGGATGCGCGGTCAACGGCACGGACTCGAAGGGGTGCTGGGGCGTGCGGAGCGCACCGGCGGTGACCCGCAGCGCCTCGTCGCGCGGTGCGGGCGGGAGGAGGGCGCTGCGCCTGCGGGTCTCCTCCTTGTCGCCGAGCCCGCCGGCGACCACCGAGGCGGTCGCCCCGCCGGCGGCCCGCAGCAGCAGCGGCTCACGGAGCAGTACGCCATGGATTCTGGCCCGTTCGACGGTCACCGCCCGGGTGGTCAGCAGTCCGCGCCGTACGGTCAGGGTGCGCGCATCGGTCCAAGCGGCGGAGAAACCCCACCAGTTCTCGACGTAGAGCGCGAGCGCGCCGATCGAGCCGAGGGCGATCACGGTGAACAGGGCGGCCGGGACCGTCAGCCAGAGCGCGCTGTTGCCGAACTCCGCGAACGCGTCCTGGACGAGGCCCACCCGCCACAGCTCGATGCCCATGCCGTCGAAGACGCGGTACACGCTGCCGAAGGCGATGCCCACGCCGCCGATCACCCAGAACGTGAGCGGCGCGTAGCGCAGCCAGCGCAGGTCGATGCGGGCGAGCACCGGGTCCTCGGCGAGCGCGCGGACGTCGGCACGGGCGAGCAGTGCGGTACGCAGCCGGTGCGCGTCGCGGACCGTCAACGCGTCGAGGGCGATCTCTCCGCGGCCGTCGCCCGAGGTGGTGGCGCCGGCCCTGACGACCGCGAGACCGAGCAGCCGGTGGAGCGGCGTGGCGGTCAGATCAACGCTGCGGATGCGGTGCAACGGGACGGTGCGCAGCCGCCTGTTCAGCACTCCGCTCCGTAGCGCGAAGGAGTCGGCGGTGACCTGATAGTGCGTGCGGGACCAGCGGATCAGGCCGGTGGCGGTGATGACGGCGAACGAGACGGCGAGAGCGGCGAGGGTGATCCAGCCGCTCGCCGGGATGCGTCCGCCGGTGGCGAGCGCGGTGAGCGCGAGCGAGCCGAGCGGCGGGGCCAGCCAGCCGCAGTGCACGAGAAGGGTGCGCGGGTCGGGCCGGTGCCATGCGGCGGCAGCCCCCGTGAGACTGGTCATGCCGCGTCTCCCGGCGCTGTCCGGGCGGCGTCCCCGATACGCCGGGACAGCTCCTCGGCGTCGGCGTCGGACAGTCCCGCGATCTTGATGTTGCCCGCGGTGGAGGCGGTGGTGACGGTGAGCGTCGCGAGCCCGTACCGCCGCTGGAGCGGGCCGCGCAGGATGTCCACCGTCTGCACGCGGGAGAGCGGAGCGATCCTGCGCTGCTGCCAGAACCAGCCGCCGGCCGCGTAGACGGAGTGGGTGCCGAGCTCCCAGGCGTGCACGGCGTAGCGGCGGCGCGGCATGAGGACCAGATAGCCGAGCGCCGGCGCGACGAGCGTGACCAGCAGGAGGGGAACGAGCCAGGGGAGCGCGCCGGCGAAGAAGAGGGCGGAGAGCAGCGCGAGCGTGAGGGCCGTCAGCAGCGTCGGCCCGCTCACCAGGAGGAGCGCCTGGACGGTCCACCAGCGCCGGGCTCGGGGGTCGACCCGGTGTCGGGGCGGCCGCAGGTGCGGGGCGGAGTGGAAGGGCATGGGGCCGTCACCGCTTTTCAAGTCAACTGTATTGGACGGCGATACGTTACAACGGTACAAGTGACTTGTAAAAGGGAGTGAGGACGCGGTGCCGAAGAAGGTGGACCACGAAGCCAGACGCCTGGAGATCTCCGAGGCGCTCTGGCGCATCGCGAGCACGCGGGGGCTGGACGGGGTGAGCCTGCGGGATGTGGCGGCGGAGGCGGACATCTCGCTCGGCAGGCTGCAGCACTACTTCCGTACCAAGGACGAGATGCTGCTCTTCGCGCTCCGCCACATCAACGTGCTTGCCGACCGGCGGATCCGCGAGCGCATCGACGCGGTCGTGACGGACCTGGACGAGGAGCCTGCGCCGCGGACCGTGCTGCGCGAGTGCCTGGCGGGGATGCTGCCGCTGGACGAGAAGAGCCGGGTGGGAACGCTGGTGGGAGCGGCGTATTTTGCTCGCGCGGTGCACGACGAGCGCCTGCGGGCGGAGGCGCGGGAGGGTATCCCCAAGCTGGCGGAGTTCTTCGCGGGCCTGCTGCGGCGGGCGGTGGAACGGGGGGAGGTGTCGGCGGACCGTGTCCCGGACGACGAGGCGATGCTGCTGATCAGCCTGGTGGACGGACTGACGGCGTACACGCTGCTGGAGGTGCACACACCGGAGCGGGCACTGAGCCTGCTGGACCTGCACGTGGCCCGGCTGTTCGGGGACTAGGGGGGCGGCCGGTCATGTGGCGAGGGTGGGCCGGTGGCGGAGTCGTCCGGTCATGTGGTGGAGGTGGGCCGGTGGCGCAGTCGTCCGGTCATGTGGTGAGCGTGGGCCGGTGGCGCAGTCATCCGGTCATGTGGTGAGCGTGGGCCGGGGGCGTTGGTGGTTGCTGTGTGTGGGTGGTTTCCACCGGCGAACCGCGTCTCACCCGGTCATGTGGCCTGGGTGGGCCGGGGGCGTTGGTGGTTGGCGTCCGTGGGTGGTTTCCACCGGCGGACCGCTGACCTCCCCCGGTGGCCCGAGCGAGTCCTGTCCGGGTGGGGAGGGGCCGTGCAGGGTCGGCCTCACCAGTTGCCCGGTCATGTGGTGGAGGTGGGCCGGTGGCGGAGTCGTCCGGTCATGTGGTGAGCGTGGGCCGGGGGCGTTGGTGGTTGCTGTCCGTGGGTGGTTTCCATCGGCGAACCGCCTGAGCCCCCCCGCGAGCGGTCTTGTTCCGTACACGTGGGGAGGGGCCGTGCAGGGTCGGCCCCGCAGGGGATTGGCGGCAAAACCGGGGTCACGCACCAAGACCCTGTACGCCGCCGACCCCGAGGAGTCGAGCCCGGAGGGGCGCCGGAGCCCGCACCCGACAAGAACCCGTACCCGCCGGCGGCGGCCCGTACCCTGGGCCCGGGCCATGAGACCCCGCGCCCCGCCGGAGGCAACCCGCGCCCCGCCGGAGGCGACCCGTCGCCGTGCGCCGTGCCGTCCCGCACGGCACCATGGGCCGCATGCTGCTGGCCCGACTCGCCGATGTGTCTCAACAGGTCGCCGCCACCTCCGCGCGCTCGCGCAAGATCGGCGCGCTCGCCGAACTGTTCGCCGGTACCCGGCCGGGCGACGTCGCCCTCGTCATCTCGTATCTCGCCGGACGCGTCCCCCAAGGCCGTATCGGCATCGGCTGGAGTGTCCTCAAGGAACCACCGCCGCCCGCCGACACCCCGAGTCTCACCGTGTCCGACACCGATGCCGCCCTCACCCGCCTCGCCGGCGTCACCGGCCCCGGCGCCCAGGCCGGGCGCAAACGCCTCGTGCGCGAGCTCATGGCCGCCGCCACCGCCGAGGAGCAGCAGTTCCTGATGCGGCTGCTGATGGGCGAAGTACGCCAGGGCGCGCTGGACGCGATCGCCCTGGAGGCCGTCGCCAAGGCCGCGGACGCGCCGGCCGGTGACGTACGCCGTGCCGTGATGCTGGACGGTTCCCTGCCGCGCGTCGCCCGCGCCCTGCTCGCCGACGGGCCGGCCGCGCTCGAACAGTTCCGGCTGCGGGTGGGAAGTCCCGTGCAGCCGATGCTCGCCCACACCGCGAAATCGGTGACCGAGGCCGTTCAGGCACTGCAAGCCGCGTGCGTCGTCGAGGAAAAGCTCGACGGCATCCGCGTCCAGGTGCACCGCACCGGCGAGGACATCCGCATCTACACCCGGTCCCTCGATGACATCACCGAACGCCTCCCCGAAGTCACCGCCGCCGCACGCGAAATGACGGGTGACCACTTCATCCTCGACGGTGAGGTGATCGCCCTCGACGACGCCGGAAGACCGGTCCCCTTCCAGGACATCGCGTCCCGTGTCGGCTCCCGCGTCGACGTGGACGCGGCCCGCGCCACGCTGCCCCTGTCACCCGTCTTCTTCGACGTCCTCGCCGCCGACGGCGAACCGACCCTCGACCTCCCGGGCGGCGACCGGCACGCCGTCCTCGCCCGCCTCGTCCCCGAACCGATGCGGGTCCGCCGTACCGTCGTCGAAGATCCCGCATCCGCCCAACAGATCGCCGCCGCCGAGGAGTTCTTCACCGACACCCTGCGCCGGGGCCACGAGGGTGTCCTGGTCAAAGCCCTCGACGCGCCGTACGTCGCAGGCCGCCGCGGCCGGTCCTGGCTCAAGGTGAAGCCTGTCCACACCCTCGATCTCGTCGTCCTGGCCGCTGAATGGGGCCATGGCCGACGCACGGGACTCCTCTCCAACCTCCACCTCGGCGCGCGCGCCGCCGACGGCACGTACGTCATGCTCGGCAAGACCTTCAAGGGCCTCACCGACGAGATGCTGCGCTGGCAGACGGAGCGGCTGCGCGAACTGGCAACCGGAGACGACGGGTTCATGGTGACGGTCCGCCCCGAGCTCGTCGTCGAGATCGCGTACGACGGAGTGCAGCGCTCCCCGCGCTACCCGGCCGGCGTCACGCTCCGCTTCGCACGCGTTGTGCGTCACCGTCCTGACAAGCCGGCCGGGCAGGCCGACACGATCGAACAGGTCATGGATTCGCGCAGCTGAATCCAGATCAGCGCAGCCCCATCACCTTGTCGGTGAAGGCCGTCAGATTGTCGACCGTGCGGGTGATCCGCTCCTCGAGCGTCAGCGTCTCCTCGTGCAGCCCGGCCCGCAGTTTGGGCTGCTTCCTGCCGCGGATGTACAGCGAGCAGGCGAGGTCGGCACAGAGATACGTGCCCACGGAGTTCCCTTCCCGTCCCGCCGCCCCGGCCAGCGGGGCGGCGAACAAGGTCACCCCGGACGAGGCATGCTCCGTGAAGCAGGCCTGGCACATGCTGGACTTGACAGCACTGGTCCGTCCGGTGGAAGGCGCCCGCAGGGCGACGCCGACCGGACGGACCTCCCGTGGCAGCACGAAATACGCGCGCAGCGGCGCGCCCGGATCGGTCCAGCCGAGGAAGTCGAACTCGTCCCACGAGAGTTCGCCGAAACCGATGGGCAGCTTCATACGCGTGGCCTCGCCCTTCGTGCAGTTGACGAAGGATCCTCGGATCTGCTTTTCGGTCAGTGGTTCCACCGGTGGAACGTACACAGAGCGCGTCTGAACGGGCATCCCATTTATGGTGGCCGAAGCCGCTGCCGTTTCCTGAGCCGTTCCTGAAGGGACCTTGTCATGCCCACAGAGCCGCTGTCGCAGAAGGAGATCGAGGACCGCCTGCGGGAACTCCCCGGCTGGTCCCTGGAGGGCGACCGGATCGCCCGCGCGTACCGCCTCTCCAACCACTTCGCGGCGACCGCCATGGTCGTACACATCGCACAGATCCAGGACGAGCTGAACCATCACTCGGATCTCACCCTGGGCTACAACACGCTGACCCTGTCGGTGAACAGCCACGACGCGGGCGGCGCGGTCACCGAGAAGGACTTCGAGCTCGCGCAGCGGGTGGAGGGGATCGCCGCGGGGCACGGCGCGGGCTGACGGCCGTCACGCGGCGAAGTGCGCGGGGCGCGACAGCTCCATCACCCAGTTCGTTGTCCACGTCCGCTCCCCGTCGACCGAGAACGCCTGCTCCCAGCGGGCCGCCGATTCGCTGATTCCCGACCAGGTGAAGCGGACCCTGACGTCCTTGCCGTCGTGGGTGTCGTCTCCGTAGAACTCGCCTCGCCCGTCCGCTCCGAACCGGCCGACCACGGGCGGGAAGAGTACGCCGGTGCGGTCGTTCGACCAGTACAGCGACCACTCCTCGCGCTCGGCGTCGTACAGCCGCAGCGTCAGGCCTCTGAAGCCCCGCGTCGGGAACTCGATCTCGTCGAAGTTCGCCCGGCCGCCGAAGTGGCGGGACGCGCGGCTCACCGCCGGGAACTCCTCCCACGCGCTCGACTCGTCGAGGAAGTCCGCGAGGCGGCGGTTGGCGACGGCCCACTCGCCGTGCAGGAAGTCGAAGTCGTGGGTGGTGCTCATGAGCGGTCTCCTGTGGTGCCGTCGGGAAGGGAGTCGGTGAGATAGGCGTCCAGGCCGGGACGGTCCGGGGCGAGCATGTGGCGTACCCAGGCGCCCCGTTCGTGCTGGATCGGCGGCAGCTCCCACACACAGCCGATCCAGGGTCTGTCGAGCCTGACGAAATGCGTCGGATCGCTGTCCGGGCAGCCGAGGACCGGCTGACCCGCGACCGCGGCACCGAAGTGCAGCACGTTGTCCCACACCCAGCTGTACGCGTTGAGGTACGCGCCGTCGTCCCCTCCCCTGTGGAGGACGACGAATGTGGCCGGCGGGGTGCCGTCCGGCTCCGGGAGGAGCTCGGGAAGGATCGTGTACGCGGCCTTCTCCACCGCGGGATCGATTCCGTCCGGGTCGCCGGTGACGTGGTAGCGCTTGATGTGACGGCCGCCGACCTCGATCGGCGGCGGCGCCCACAGCCGTTTCTCTGCGAAGGTCATGCCAGGACGCTAAGTCCGCTTCACTGACATCCTGTGTCAGTGAAGTCCAGCCGTCTTGTGTCGATCCTGCTGCTGCTCCAGACCCGGGGCCGGATGACCGCCGCCCAGCTCGCGCAGGAGCTCGAGGTGTCGGTACGCACCGTCTACCGGGACGTCGAGGCGCTGCACGCCGCGGGGGTGCCGCTGTACGGGGACGCGGGCCACGCGGGCGGCTACCAGTTGCTCGCCGGCTACCGCACCCGGCTGACCGGACTCTCCGCCGGGGAGGCGGAGGCGCTGTTCCTCTCCGGGATCCCGGGGCCCGCCGCCGAACTCGGGCTCGGCCCGGCCCTGGCCGCCGCGCAGCTCAAGCTGCGTGCGGCAGTCCCCGCCGAGCTGAGAGAGCAGGCCGACCGGATGCGCTCGCGGTTCCACCTGGACGCGCCCGGCTGGTACGCGCCCGGCGAGGAGGTTCCCTATCTGACGGCCGTCGCGGACGCGGTGTGGAACAGCCGGGTGCTCCACATCCGTTACCGCCGGTGGAAGGAGCCGACCGATGTGGACCGGCGGCTCGAACCGTACGGACTGGTGCTCAAGGCGGGCCGCTGGTACGTCGTCGCGGGACCGGGACCACGGACGTACCGGGTCGACCAGATCCTTGAAGTCGTCGCGGGGGAGGGGAAGCCGGCGGAGGAGTTCGAACCTCTCGAGGACTTCGACCTGGCCGCCTACTGGCAGCGCCACCAGGCGGACTTCCACGCCCGTCTGTACGGGGGCGAGGCGCTCGTCCGGCTCTCGCCGGGGGCCGCGGCCCGTCTGCGGGGCCCGGCCGCCCGCGCGCTCGCCGACACCGGCACGGTGGAACCGGACGGCTGGACCCGCGCGCTGCTCCCGATCGAGTCCACCGACCACGCGCACGGCGATTTTCTCGCCATGGGCGCGGAGATCGAGGTCCTCGGGCCGCCCGAACTCCGCGCCCGTATGGCCGCGACGGCCGAGGCGCTGGCGGCAACGTACGCCTCCGCCTGATCCTCGGCGGACAGTCGGCGGACCGTGCCCCCGCCGCTCACGCACTCCAGGCACCCGCCTGCGCCGCGTCCCGCGCGAACGCCGCGAAGGTCTTCGGCTCCCGGCCGAGCAGCCGGCGCACGCCGTTCGTCGGCGACGCGTTGTGCCCGTCGAGCAGCATGGTGAACAGGTCCGCCAGCCACTGCGACTCGCGCTCCGGGAACCCGAACCGCTGCAGCATTTCCGCGTACTGCGCACCGGACACCGGCACGTACCGCACCTCCCGGCCCGTGGCCCGGCCGATCTCCGCCGCCACTTCCCCGAAGGTGACCGGCCGAGGACCCGTCACCTCGTGCACGAGCCCGGCATGGCCCTCCTCGGTGAGGATCTTGACCACCACGTCCGCCAGGTCGTCCGCGTCGATGAACGGCTCCGCGGTCTCACCCGCGGGGAAGGGGATCTCACCTGCCAGCACTCCCTCGTACATCGCGCCCTCGCTGAAGTTCTGCGCGAAGAAACTGGACCGCACCACGGTCAGATCCAGGCCGGACTCGCGCAGTGCGCCCTCGGCGACCACCGCCTCCGGCTCGCCGCGGCCGGAGAGCAGCACCAGCCGCCGCACTCCGCTCTCCGCCGCCACCCGCCCGAAGGCCCGCATCACCTCGGGCGCGCCAGGAGCCGCCAGATCCGGGTAGTACGCGACATACGCCGCGTCCGCGCCGTACAGCGCCGGCGCCCAGCCGGATCCGTCCTCCCAGTCGAACCGCACTTCTCCCTTGCGCGAGCCCGCCCGCACATCCACCCCGCGCGCCGCGAGCCGCTCCGCCACCCGGCGGCCAGTCTTGCCCGAGGCCGCCGTCACCAACACCGTCTCCTGCTTCAGGTTCTCTGCCATGCCTCAAGGCTCGTGGCCCGCGCTTGGACCCTCCATGCTCCAGAGGCTCAATTCCATATGTGTCCGTCTACGCTGTGAGCCATGGACGCTCTCGCCGGACTTCTGGACGGACCGCGTGCCAGGGGAGCCTTTCTGCTCCGCATGGTGATGGAGCCGCCATGGTCCGTCCGCATCGAGGACCACGCCCCGCTCAGCCTGCTCTGCATGACCGCGGGCGAGGCCTGGATCATTCCCGACACCGGTGATCCGGTGCTGCTGCGCCCGGGCGACGTCGCGATCGCCCGCGGCCCGGATGCGTACACCACGGCGGACGAACTCACCCGCGAGCCAACGGCGTTGATCGGGCCCGGCGGCACCTGCCACACCCTGCAGGGCGAACCGCTCGCGGAGTCCATGCACTTGGGCGTCCGGAGCTGGGGGAACGATCCGGAAGGGTCGGCCACCATGCTGGTCGGGACGTACCAGATGAAGGGCGAGGTCAGCGGGCGGCTGCTGGACGCGCTGCCCATGCTGCTTCATCTGCCGGCCGAGGTCTGGGACTGTCCGCTGATGCCGGTGCTCGACGACGAGATCTCCCGGGACGAGCCGGGCCAGAGCGTGGTGCTCGACCGGATCCTGGACCTGGTGCTGATCGCCGTGGTGCGCTCCTGGTTCTCACGTCCGGACGCCGAGGCGCCCGCCTGGTACCTGGCCATGGGCGACCCGGTGGTCGGCCGCGCGCTGCGGCTGCTGCAGGACGATCCCGCGCACTCCTGGACCGTCGCCTCACTGGCCGCCAAGTGCGGGGTCTCCAGGGCCGGACTGGCCCGCCGTTTCCATGAGCTGGTGGGGGAGCCCCCGATGGCGTACCTCACCGACTGGCGGCTCGCTCTCGCTGCCGATCTGCTGCGGGAGTCGGACGCGACGGTGGAGGCGGTGGCGAGGAAGGTAGGCTACAGCGGCTCGTTCGCACTGAGCGCGGCCTTCAAACGGGTACGCGGCGTCAGCCCGCTGGAGCACCGTACGGGTACGGCTTTGCCGGAACGGCAACGACGCTCGCCGTGACGGCACCGGCAGCGCGACCCTGAGGGGCGGCGGCAACGCCCGGACACGTCTGCTCACGGCGCGCACGGTGCACACCGCTCGCCGGGGTTGAATCAGCGGCAGGATGGCCCCATGGCCAAGCAGACGACGCAGATCACGCAGACGACGCAGACGACGCAGACGACGCAGACGACGCAGACGACACGGACAATGCGGCCCACGGGGTCCGGATCAACGCTGTCCCTCTGGTCGAAGGATTCCGTACTGTCGATCGGCTCGGTGGGCTCGGTGCTCTCCATCGGTTCCGTCGGGTCGGTGCTCTCGGTCGGCTCGGTCGGCAGCACCCTGTCGGTCGGCTCGATCGGGTCCGCCCAGTCGCTGTTCTCGGCGGCTTCTTGGCTGAGCACGGGGTCGCTGCTGTCCGCGCAGTCGAAGTGGTCGGTGCTCTCCTGGCGCTCCTCCCGTGGCTTCATGGCCGCGGGCGCGATCGGCACGGGCGGGGCCGGACTGGTCGCATGCGCCGTCGGGGCCGTGCTCCTGCTCAGGAAGTGACAGGTTCCAACTGCCACCACTGACCGGGCGAGTCGGTGTCCTCCCACTGCTGCACATTCGCGCCGTCGTCCGTGCTGCCGTCGGCGACTTCGAGCAGCAGCGCGCTGATGAAGCTGACGATCGTGACCGTGCCCGGGGCGTCCAGGTGCCGCTCGATGATCCACTCCTGGGCGCCGAAGTTGTTGGCCTTCCACTGCTGGATGTTGGCGCCGTTCTCGGTCGAGGCGTTCGCGACGTCGAGCCGCTTGCCGCTTGCCGCGTTCACGAAGTGATAGAGCCCGCTGCCGTTGGGCACCGGGTCGATCTGCCACTGCTGGGCCGGAGACCCGGTTTCCTTGCCCTGCTGCACATTGGCGCCGCTGCCCTTGGCTCCGCCGTACACCTCGAGCAGCAGTCCGCTGCCGATATTGCGCACCAGGTAGAGACCGGGCGTCATCTCCGTAGACATAAGCCGATTGTATGGAGATCTCCGCGCGGGCCGACGACTCCGCGCCCGAGCACCGGGCCATCACCGCCGAGAACCGGGATGCCGCTCTGTCAGCCGCGTTCGAAGCCGTGCGCGTAGCCGATGACCGAGAAGCCGCGCCTCTCGTACCAGTGGCGTGGCCAGTCCGCCGCATCGGCGATCAGGAACCGCGTCCCGCAGTCCGCGTCGGCGGCCCGGCGCAGGGCGGTCGTCAGGACGGCGCCGGCGTAACCGCGCCCGAGGTGGGTCTCCGAGGTGATCAGGTCCTCTATCTGGGCCGTGCCGGTTGCCGGGTCGAGATAGAGGTCGGCCCATGAGGCGACCTCGCCTTCCTCCGTGCGGGCACCGATGAAGTGAACTGCGTCGGCGCCGCGGCGGCGCGCCTCGCGTCGGTCGACGAGGTGGCGTACGACCTCGTCGTCGACGTCCGGAAGGAAGCCCTGCCAGCGCCGGGTGAGCGGGATCCTGATCGCTTCGAGGTCCACCTCTTCCGCGTGGCCGCCGGTCGGCACCGGGCCCGCGTGCAGCATGACCAGATAGGTGGAGTGGGTGTATCCGGCCCGGATCAGCGGTTCTGCACACGCCGTTCCGACTTCGTCGTCGAGGACGGATATCAGTCGCTGCGGCAGATGCCCCAGAGCCTCGTCGGCGATGGCGGGCAGCGCCTCGGAGTCGACGGCCTTGTCGATGACGACCTGGTTGTTCGCGCGGGAGTGCACAAAGGTGTCGTCATACACGGCGAATCCGCCGGGGAGGTCGACGGTGCGTGCGGCCTGGCGGCGGGCGAAGGCCGACAGGAAGGCGTAGATCCGCTGCAGTTCTGAGCTTGGCATGGGGGAAGCCTAGGCAGTCGTGGAGCGTGGCCGCCTCCACATTGTGGCTCCGGACCATTGTCCTCCGCCGGGGCGCAGGCGTTTCGGGGGCCGTCAGGCCAATGCCGCTTGGGGCCGCCTCGGAGTCACGCCGGGTGAAATCGACATCGAGAGCGACCGCGAGTACGTGGCCGGCCCGGCGAGCGTGAACGAGGGGTCGGCGGGTTGTGTCCCGGAGATCGCCGCCGCCGTGGCTCGTGACGGCGCGCCGCGGCGATGTGGGCGACGCTGTCCAAGCGGTGTCCGGCCGACGTAGCGCCATGGCCCTGGCGCTGCTCGAACAGGCCGGGAAGAAGGGGGAGTTGCGTGCCGAGCGGAACCGGAGAAGTCCTCAGGTGGCCCGGTGCTGAGGCGGTCCACGTGGACCGCCTGGTGGGCGGCGTGCTCAGCGGCGTACGAGCCTTGCGGCCCCGACGGCGAGGACAGGTGGTGCCACGACGCGAGCGGCGACACCACCTTCACGCCCGAGGTCCTGACCGCCGATCCCGGGCGTGAACTGCGTTGGCCGGGGCGGCTGCGCCGCACCTGATCGCGGACGGGACCACCGCTTCCGGACCCACCGCCCGTAGCCCGACGGCCGAGGCGGTCCGAGCGCCGGAGGTCAGTGCACCGTGACGGTGAAGCGGTCCGAGGCGATGCCGCCGCCGATCATCCGGAGCTCGTTCAGACCCTTGAGGCCGAGAAGGACCCGCATCTTGTAGGTGGAACCCTGGTTGGTGTTCATCGACGCGGGCAGGGTCACCCAGCGCCCGCCCTGCCGCTGCTGCAGCGTCACTTTGGTGCCCGGCGCCAGCTGCCAGCCGACGCCGTACACGCGGAACTGCTCCCACGCCCCGACGCTGCTGACCGTGGCCCTCGCCGTCAGCACCGGACGTGCCATCGGCGGCTCCGGGACCGGGACCGGCATCGGCGCGGGAGGTGCCGGGGCGGCTACCGCCATTGCTACCCCGACCGACCCGGCCAGCACGGCGGCCGTCGCGCCGGCCGTAATCGATGCGAGCTTGAAACGCTCCATTGAGACTCTCCAGGGTGAAGGGAACATCCGAGCGCCGACCCTAGGCATATCGACCATAAATGTGATGAATCGACACGCTCGGTATGCATCAACCTTGAGTCGTATTGCGTATCAAAGGCGCGGGCTGTGCCGGTCGCGCCGCTTCAGCAGACTGCGCAGGTCGCGCCGCTGCAGCGGGACGGAGCTGCGGGCGGGCTGGTGCGCGGCGGCGGTGGTCGTGTTCCCGCCCGGCGGTGATCGCCTCGTACCGACCGGCTTACGCCACCGGGCGCGCGTGCCCTCCGGCCGTGGGAACGGCATCGCCGCCCGGCGTGAACCGGGCGGCGATGTGGTCGTTCAGGTGTCGCGGTCAGGCGCCGTAGTCGAACGTCGCCGGGTCGGGGCCGAGCCGCTTGCCCTCGTCCAGCGCCGCGAGTGCCGCCATATCGTCGGCGTCCAGCTCGAAGCCGAAGATGTCGACGTTCTCCCGGATCCGGGACGGGGTCACGGACTTGGGGATCGCGACATTGCCGATCTGCAGATGCCAGCGCAACACCACCTGGGCCGGCGTCCGGCCATGCTTCTGCGCGATCGCCACGACCGTGGGGACCTCGAGGAGGCCCTTGCCCTGCCCCAGTGGCGACCAGGCCTCGGTCTTGATGCCACGCTCCGCGTGGAAGGCGCGCGTCTCGGCCTGCTGCAGCTGGGGGTGCAGCTCGATCTGGTTCACGGCCGGGACGATCGAGGTCTCGCCGATGAGGCGCTCGAGGTGCTCCGGGAGGAAGTTGGAGACGCCGATGGCCTTGGCGCGGCCGTCCGTGTAGATCTTCTCGAGGGCCTTGTACGTCTCCGCATAGGCGCCCTTGGACGGCACCGGCCAGTGGATCAGATACAGGTCGACGTAGTCGAGGCCGAGCTTGTCCAGCGAGGCGTCGAAGGCGCGCAGGGTCGAGTCGTGCCCCTGCTCGCTGTTCCAGAGCTTCGTGGTGATGAAGAGGTCCTCGCGGGCGATGCCTGAGGCGGCGACCGCACGGCCGGTGCCCTCTTCGTTCTCGTAGATGGCCGCGGTGTCGATGCTGCGGTAGCCGGCATCCAGAGCCGTGCCGACCACCTTCGCCGCCTCGTCGTCGGGCACCTGCCAGACACCGAAACCGAGCTGCGGCATCGCGACGCCATTGTTGAGGGAGATGGAGGGGACCTTGCTCACGAGCGGTCGATCCTTACGTCGTCGGTTGGTACTCCCATGTTCAACGACCACCCTTGTGGACGCATTCCCGACACCGAAGTTGGCCTGATACAGCTCCGACCTTATCGGTCCGGACCATTGACCGCGTCCCATCAAGACGCAACTCTATGGCACATAGCTGAACGCCGGACACTCATGTGAACGGATGTTTCAGCCCCGCTCGCCCATGCGCTACAGAGCAATCACTCCTGAATCACTCCTGACCCCCACGTCTCAGGAAGGCAGGTACTGCACATGAAGGACACCAAGGAAACATCGGAGGAGACGGTCGCCTGGCAGACTCCGGAGTTCGTGGTCGTCGAGACCGCGCTCGAAGTCACCGCCTACGCCCTCACCGACCGGTAGACCCCGCCGCCATGCTGCTGCAGGTGCTCGGCACCGCGGCGGGCGGCGGACTGCCCCAGTGGAACTGTGCGTGTCCCGGCTGCGCCGGGGCACGCACACACCCGCACCGGCGCCGTCGTCACGCCTCACTCGCCCTGTGCGCGGACGAGGGCCGCTGGTATCTCGTCAACGCCACCCCCGACATCGGCGACCAGATCGAGGACAGCCACGCGCTGCGGCCGGGGCCCGGGCCGCGCGAATCCCCCGTTGCCGGAGTGATCCTCACCGACGCCGAACTCGACCACACGCTCGGCATCGCCCGGCTGCGCGAGGCCGACGCCTTCGACGTCCTCGCCACCCGGACGGTACGGGACGCGCTGCTCGGCCCGCTGCGTCTGGGCGAGGTACTCGCCCCGTACACCCGTATCGAATGGCGCGAGTTGAGCCGCGAAGCGGAAGTGCTCGTCAAGGGCGGCACCGTGGAAATAGATGCCGTACCCGTCTCGGCCAAAAAACCACGCTACGCCGTGGGTACCGGTACCGATGAGCCCACCTGGGTGGTCGCGTTACGGCTGCGCGAGACCAGCACCGGCCGCAGCCTGCTGTACGCGCCGGCGCTCGCCGGGTGGACCGACGACTTCCAGGACGCGGTCGAGCAGGCCGACTTCGTCATTCTCGACGGCACCTTCTGGGACGACGACGAGCCGGTACGGACCGGAATCTCGGCCAGGACGGCAACCGGAATGGGGCATCTGCCGATCGCCGGGCCGAACGGCACCGCACGGCGGCTCGCAGGGCTCGGCGCACGCTGCCTCTATACCCACCTCAACAACACGAACCCCCTCGTGGACCCGGACGCCCCGCAGCACGCGCTGCTCGGCGAATGGGGACTCGAGGCTGCCGCCGACCGGATGGTGATCGAGCTGTGAGCACAGTCGCTCTGGGAGCAACGCAGCCAACACAAGCAGGGGGAGCAACGGCCGCAACAGGCACAACCGCAGCAGCGGAAGCCGGTGAGCCGTGGAGCCCGGACGAGTTCACGGCGCGGCTGCGCGCCGTACCCGCCGAGCGCTACCACGACCGCCACCCTTTCAACGTGCGCACACGAAGGCGAGCTCACCCCGGACGAGTTGCGGCGCTGGATCCTCAACCGCTTCCACTACCAGCGCCACATCCCCGTCAAGGACGCCCTGATCCTCGCCAAGTTCGACGACTCCGCGCTGCGGCGCTCCTGGCTGCGCCGGATTCAGGACCACGACGGGACGGTGGAGGGCGAGGGCGGCATCGAGCGCTGGCTGCGGCTCGGCGAGGCCGCCGGGATCGACCGGGCGCGGCTGCGGTCGGGCGCGGAAGTACTTCCGGGCGTACGGCTCGCGGTCGACGGATACGTCAACTTCTGCAGGCTGCGCTCGCCGCTCGAAGCCGTCGCCGCCTCGCTGACCGAACTCGCCGCGCCCGGCATCATGAGCACCCGTATCGCAGCCTTCGAACACCACTACCGGTGGATCGAGGCCGACGGACTGATCTACTTCCGCGACCGCATCGGGCAGGGCGGCCGTGACAGTGCGGAAGCCCTCGAACTGGTCCTCGGATGGGCCGGAACCCGGCAGGAGCAGGAGGCGGCCGTGGCCGCGCTCGCCTTCAAGTGCGAGGTCCTCTGGTCGCTGCTGGACGCGGTGGAACACGCGGGGGACCGGGCATGAGCGAAAGCTGGAAGCCGGTGCTCTCACGGTCGGTCGTCTTCCGGTACGACCGGGTGCGCGGCGCCGATCTGCTCGTACTGCCCGAGCGTGTGGTCGTCCTCCAGGGCAACGCCGGATCCATCGTGCGGCTCTGTGACGGCGCGCGCGATGTCGACGCGATCGTCGCGGAACTGGCCGGGCAGCACCCGGGCGCGCCCGTGGCCGATGAAGTGCCTGTGTTTCTGGGGCGGTTGCGGAAGGAGGGCTGGCTGAAGTGATGGCCGAGACAACCACTGAAGCAACGTCTGGAACAACCGCTGAAACAGCCGCTGGGGCAACCGCGGGAACGAGGGACGAGAAATCGGCGGGGGCCGATCCGCCGTGGGCACTGCTCGCCGAGCTCAGCCATGGCTGCCCGCTGCACTGTGCCTACTGCTCCAATCCCGTCGAACTGGTCAGTCGGTCAGAGCAGTTGACCGCGGTTCAGTGGGCCGAGGTGTTCCGGCAGGCCGCTGACCTGGGCGTCGTCCAGAGCCATCTCTCGGGAGGCGAACCGCTGCTGCGCCGCGATCTCACCGAGATCGTCGCCGCGGCCGACAGCGCGGGCATCCATACACAGCTGGTCACCAGCGGCGTCGGGCTGCACGAGAGGCGGCTGGCGGCCCTGACGGCGGCCGGGCTGCGCAGCGTGCAGCTCTCCGTCCAGCACGCCGACCCGGTCGCCTCGGAACTCATCGCGGGAGCCCGGTCCTTCGCGGCGAAGGAGCGCGCCGCCCGGCTCGTACGGGAGGCGGACCTGCCGCTCGGCCTCAACGTCGTACTCCACCGGGCCAACCTCGCGGCCCTCGACGACCTCGTCGAACTCGGGCTGGCCTGGGGCGCGGAGCGGATCGAGCTGGCCAACACCCAGTTCTACGGATGGGCCCTGCGCAACCGTGACGCTCTGCTGCCGGACCGCGAACAGATCGCCGCGGCCCGCGAGTCCGTCGAGCGGTGGCGCACCCGGCTGGCCGGCCGGATGGACCTGGTCTGGGTCGTGCCGGACTACGTCGACGGTACGGCCAAGCCCTGCATGGGCGGCTGGGGAGCGGTCTCACTCACCGTTCAGCCGGACGGCACGGTCTATCCGTGCCCGGCCGCCGCCGCACTGCCCGACCTGGACGCGCCCAGCGTCAAGGACCACCCCCTGGAGTGGATCTGGCGCGAATCCAAGACCTTCAACATCTACCGCGGCGAGGAGTGGATGCAGGACCCGTGCCGCAGCTGCGAGCTGCGCACCAAGGACTTCGGTGGCTGCCGCTGCCAGGCGTACGCCCTCACCGGCGACGCCACCCGCACCGATCCGGCCTGCCATCTCTCGCCCGATCACGCGTTCGTACGCGACCTCGTCGACCGTCCGCGCGTCCCCGGCGCCGTCGACGCCCCCGCGTACACCTACCGCAAGGAAGGACCATGAAACGATTACCGACTCTGCTGCTGGCGGCCACGCTCGCGGGCAGCGCACTCTCCGCCGTGCCCGTGCCCGTGCCCGTGGCCGCGAACCCCGCCGCCCCCGCGGCGGCGCCCGTTCGGTACGAGGCCGAGGACGCTCCCGCCACCGGCAGCTGGACGGGCCGGCGGACCAAGAACCTCACAGCCGAGCTGAGGGCGGGGACCAGCACCGTACGGGGCTCCTCCGTCACCGCGTCCGGCGGCCCGGATCTCGATTCGCTCACCGTCGGCGACGACGGCTCCGCCGCCACGGACTGGTCGGTCGCGATGGTCGAGTCCACGATGGCGCGCTACTCCCCGAGCGCCGTCGGAGGCTGGTCCTACCCGGTCGGCCTGTATCTCTACGGCCAGTACCTCGTCTATCAGCGCACCCACGACGCCAGCTATCTCGACTACATCAAGAGCTATGTCGACCGCTTCGTCGACGGCAGCGGAAATATCGGACAGAGCTTCAACAACCTCGACAGCATGCAGGCCGGCAGGCTGCTGAACATCCTCCACCACGAAACGGGCCAGGCGCGCTACCAAAAAGCGGCACAGAAGATCCGGAACCGCCTGAACAGCTATCCGCGCACCGCGGACGGGGGATTCTGGCATTCGACTTCCGACTCCCGGCGCAGCCAACTGTGGGCCGACGGCGTCTACATGGTGAATCCGTTCCTCGTCGAGTACGGAAAGGAATTCGGCGACACGACGTACACGGACAACGAGGCGACCAGGCAACTCGCCGTCTACGGCGGCCATCTGCAGGTGGCGAACGGACTGCTGAAGCACGCCTTCGACGAGTCGCGCGACGCGGGCTGGTCCGATCCGAAAACCGGTCTCGCGCCCGAGCACTGGTGCCGTGCGATCGGCTGGTACTCCCTGGCGATCGTCAATGTCCTGGACGCCGTCCCGGCCGGCCATCCGCGCCTCGCCGAACTCCTGCGCCTGCTGCGGAAGCTCGCCGCCGGTATCGAGAAATACCAGGACCCGGCCACCGGCCGCTGGTTCCAGGTCGTCGACAAGGGCTCGCACAGCGACAACTGGACCGAGACCTCCTGTTCCAGCATGTTCACCTTCGCCCTTTCCCGCTCCGTGCAGCAGGGATACATCGACGGGCACTACGCGGAGGTGGCGCGGCGCGGCTATCAGGGCGTGCTGGCGAAGGTCGAAGTCGGCGGCGACGGCCGCACCGATCTCACCGACATTTCCATCGGGACGAATGTCGGGAACTACGGCTACTACATCAAGCGCGACCGCAAGACCAATGACTTCCACGGTCTCGGCGCCTTTCTCATCATGAACGAACAACTCCGGGCGAGGTGAGGGAAATGACCGCATCCCGAAGAGCGGTACTGGGCGCGGCACTCGGCGGTGCCGCGGCCGCGGGACTGCCCGCGACAGGGGCGAGCGCCGCAAGCTGGCAGCTGCGCTGGTCGCCTTCCGCGAGCAGCGACAAACTCAAGGCCTTCGAGACGATCGAGGACGACCGGGCAGACTCCCATCCGGCCGGCGCGCCGCACATCGTCGCCGAGGGCGACAACTTCCGCTTCAACATGCACACGGTGGACCGGGACACCAGCACCGACCGGCAGCGCCACGAGGTGACCGGCCTCCGCAACGGCAGCTCCTTCCTCCAGTGGAAGTCCGGGCAGACCTGGCGGGTCACGTACTCGATGTACATCCCGGCCACGCTGAAGGCGACCACCAGCTTTACGCACATCATGCAGATGAAGCAGCCCGGCACGGGCTCCTCGCCGATCGTCGTGCAGTCGCTGCGCCGCGTGAACGGTGTGCAGACCATCGAGCTCAAGGTCATCGAGGGCGATGTCCTGGTCGGCCGTACGAATCTCGAGCCACTGCACAACAAGTGGACCGACGTCGACTTCCAGATCAAGATCGGCAACGGCTCGTCCGGCTCCGTCCGCTGGATCCTCAAGAGCGGCGGCGCCGCGGTGATCGACAAGTCGACGTCCGGCGTCGACACCTTCCTGGCGGACCGGGTGCGCCCCAAGTGGGGCACCTACCGCTCCCTGGGCGACAGTTCGGGCTCGCTGCAGAACTGCCACATGCTCCTCACCAATATGCGCGGCTACCAGCTCGTCTGAGGAGGACGACCATGAAGCGCTTACGGAGAACCGCCGCCACCGCCTTCACCGCCCAGCGCGGCAGCAGCAGCCCATCCGACCTGCTGTTCCAGACGGTCGACGGCTACTGCGTCGTGGGCAGCGCCAACACCGGCGGCGGAGCGCTGCGTGTGAGCCGGACCGGCTCCAGCCAGAACTGCGACGGCGGCGGCCCCGCGCCCACCGCCCGCTACGAGGCCGAGAACGCCACGTACTCCGCGGGGTCGAGTGTCGACTCCGACCACACCGGCTACAGCGGCACAGGCTGTGCCAACGGCGCACCCGACATCGACTATCCGGACGGCCCGGCATGACCGGACGCCTCTGGGCGCGGCTGGTGCTGGTGGGCGCGCTGCTGCTCGGCGCGCTCACCCTGCCGGGACCCGCCGGCGCCGATCTCCAACACCCGCGCCAGGACTTCCTGCGCTCCTCCGTCGGCGGGCTCTTCCTGCACTGGGGCCAGCGGACCGCCCCGTCGCACAACAGCTGCGGCCAGTGGGAGACCGATGTCACGGGCGGCGGCTGGACACCCGACTACTGGGTCCGGGAAGCGCAGAAGCTGCACACCCAGTATCTGGTGCTCGCCACCTTCCACAGTCGCCTCGGCTACGCCCGCCCCTGGCCGTCCAAGATCCCCGGAAGCTGCAGCACCAAGCGGGATTTCCTCGGCGAGCTGATCACGGCGGCCAAGGCCAAGGGCCTCAAGACGATCCTGTACATGACCGACGACCCGCAGTGGCACAACGAGGGCGGCCATGAGTGGCTCGACTCGGCGGCGTACTCGAAGTACAAGGGCAAGTCCGTCGATCTGACCGGCCGGGACGGCTTCGGGGAGTTCAGCTACGACAACTTCTTCGAGGTCATGGACCGCTATCCCGAGCTCGGCGGCTTCTGGATCGACAACGACAACGCGTATTGGGAGAGCCACAGCCTCTACGCGCAGGTGTACCAGAAACGCCCGGGCTACACGATCAGCAACAACAACGAAGACACGCCGATCATGGACATGATCAGCAACGAGCAGAAGACCGGGATGAGCCCGTCCTACGACTACCCGCAGGCCGTCTACACCGCGGGGCCCCGCCTCACCGAGGCCGACTTCAAGCTCCCCTCCACCGGCTCCTGGTGGTACACCGGCTCCGACCCGGCGGTCGACCGCAAACTCACTCTCGGCCGGCTCATCACCAACGCCGGATCGTCGGTAAAGGCGCTGATGGCCGAGACCGCCATGGTCAACGGCAAACTCCCCGCCAACCAGGTCGCGTTCAACAACTTCGCCAAGGGCTATCTCGACGCCATCGGTGAATCGCTGCACGGTACCGAGGGCGGCGGGTACATGTACGGCGGCCTCGCGCCCGGGTTCTGGAACGACGGCGCGCACGGCGTCATCACCGTCAGCAGGACCGACCCCGACAAGCACTACATCCATGTTCTGACCCCGCCGGCCTCCTCGACCCTGCGGCTGCGGGACAACGGCTACCGGGTGACCGGGGTGACCAATCTCCGTACCGGCGCGCCCATCGCGTACAGCCAGAGAGGCGGCACGCTCAGCCTCACCGGGCTCGGCGGCTGGGACGCGTACGACACCGTCTTCAAGGTCACCACCGGCGGCCGCGAGGGGATCATCCCCGCCTCCTCGTACACGATGAGCGCGGGCGCATCGGCGAGCGGGCACGGCGCCGCAGCCGCGGCGGACGGCGACTACCGCACGTACTGGGACAGCAACAAGAACACTCCCGTCTCGCTGAGCTTCGACCTCGGCGCGGCGAAGCGGGTGCAGTACCTCGGCGTCAACCAGCGTGAGGACTCGGTCGGTTACGCGCGCTCCAGCACCGAACAGTCCGCGCGGATCAGGGACTACCGGGTGTATGTCAGCAGCGACGGCACCGACTGGGGGAGCCCGGTGAAGACCGGCACCCTGCCCAGCCGGCGCGGCGTCGCCGTCATCGACGTTCCCGCGACATCCACCCGTCATGTCCGTCTCGAAGTCGTCAACACCCATGCGGCATCGAGCGATTCGGCTCGCTTCAAGCGGCTGCGGATCGACGAGGCGTGGATCGGAAGTACGTACGCCGCGGGCGGCCGCACCACTCCGACGCCGAACCGCTACGAGGCCGAGGACGCGACCTGCTCCGCGGGCTCGACGGTCGACTCGGATCACACCGGCCACACCGGAACCGGCTTCGTCAACACCCCCAACGCGGTCGGCGCCTTTGTGGAGTGGACGGTCGAATCGGCGACGGCACACACCGCGTCGATCGCGATCCGCTACGCCAACGGCTCCACCGCGGGCCGCCCGCTGGACGTCGCCGTGAACGGCACGGTCGTCTCGGCCGGGCGTGCCTTCAATGGCACGGGCTCCTGGACCACCTGGGCCGACGCCACCCTCACCGTCCCGCTCAAGGCGGGTTCGAACACCGTACGCGTCACCGCCACCACGGCGAACGGCGCACCCAATCTCGACTACCTCGACAGGGGATGACAACTGTGCGACCCCCCACCACACCGCTCCGTAAGTCCGCGCTCGGCGCGGGGCTCATCGGGCTGCTCTGCTCACCACTGCTCGCGGCCCTGCCCGCCGCCGGCGCGGTCCCGGAAGCGCCCGACGCGACAGCGGCCCCCAAGGCACCGGGCGCGATGGCCGCGGCCCCGTACGAATACCTCGGCTGGGGCAGTCCCCAGAAGCCGACCGACGTCATGGCCGCCACCGGCGTGAAGTGGTTCACGCTCGCCTTCATCCTCTCCGACGGCGGCTGCAACCCGAAGTGGGACGGCAGCCGCGCCCTCAAGGGCGGCTCCGACGAGTCGGCCATCAAGTCCATCCGCGCCGCAGGCGGTGACATCGTCGTCTCCGTCGGCGGCTGGAGCGGCGCGAAGCTCGGCGAGAAGTGTTCCAGCGCCTCGGCGCTTGCCGGCGCCTACCAGAAGGTGATCGACGCCTACAAGCTCAAGGCCTTCGACATCGACATCGAGAACACCGAGTTCGGCAGCGCGAGCGTCCGGCAGCGAGTGGTCGACGCGCTGAAGATCGTCGAGCAGAAGAACCCGGGCATCGTCACCTACATCACCATGGGCACCACGCCCAACGGCCCGGACGCCGCCGGCAAGGACCTGATCAAGCGCGGGGCCGATGCGGGCCTGGCCGCCGACGCCTGGGTGGTCATGCCCTTCGACTTCGGCGGGCACAGCGGCACGATGGGCCAGGCTTCGGTCAGCGCCCTGGAAGGCCTCAAGAAGTCGGTCAAGAGCGCCTACGGCTACGGCGACTCCGTCGCTTACCGGCACATCGGCGTCTCGTCGATGAACGGCAAGACCGACGAGGCCGGCGAGACCGTCACCCAGGGCGACTTCAAGACGATCCTCAACTACGCCAAGCAGCACCACATCGCGCGCTATGCCTTCTGGTCGGTCAACCGCGACCGCAGCTGCGGCTCCGGCGGCGACTCGGACGCCTGCAGCGGCGTCTCCCAGTCCCCATACGCCTACACCAAGATCGTGGCCCAGTACGGCGGTTGACACCCCCACAAGCGCACCCCAACCCCCACGGAGGAACAGTCGCCGTCGCCGCGGCGTCCTCGTGCTTTTCGGTGGTGGTCATGTGCTCAGGCCGTCGGCGCGGACCGGTTTTCGGTTGAGTCGGCTGTAAATCCGTTCCGGAGTCAGCGGCAGCGCGCGGTAGCGGACGCCCGTGGCGTCGTGGAGCGCATTCGCCAACGCGGGGGCCACCGGGTTGATACAGCATTCCGCCATCCCCTTCGACCGCATGGGCCCAACGGAATCCGCCGAGCCCACCAGGAGCACGTCGGTGCGCGGGACATCTGCGTAGGTGGGGATGCGATAGTTGCGGAGGTTCGGGTTGACCATGACACCGTCCGCGTCGACCTGGTAATTCTCGGTCAGCGTGAAGCCGATACCCTGGGCGACACCGCCTTCCACCTGTCCGCGGACCTGCGCGGGGTTGATGACCACGGCAGCGTCGGTCGCCTGGACGCTGTAGAGGATACGGATCTCACCCGTCACCCGATGGACGGCGATCCGGAACCCCTGCGTATTGGAGACGACGCTTCGCGGTGAGCCGTAGCCTTTGCGGGCGGCGGTGAACCGAATGCCGCGCGCTCGGGCCGATGCGACGATTTCGGCCAACGACACGCGCTGGTCGCCGCAGACGACGCCCTCGTCGTCCATCGAGCACATCACGAGATGGACGCCCGTGTCAGCGGCGGCAAATTCGAGGATGCGGTCACGCACGGCGTTGGCCGCTCGGAGTACCGCGTTACCTGAGACGAAAAGGCCTGCACTCGCAAAGGCGCCGGTGTCGAACCCCGTGCGGTCGGTGTCGGATTGCACCAGTCGGATCCGCGACGGTGTCGTACCCAGCTGGTTGGCGGCGATCTGGACATGGGCGGTCGAGGTGCCCTCGCCGAATTCGACTGTACCGACGGCCACCTCGTAGATGAGGTCGTCGCCGAGCGTGACCCAGGCCTCCGAGATGTGTTCGGTCGGGGGTGCGGTCTCGTGCAGTGAACTCGCTACGCCGGCTCCGACGAGCCACTCGGGGCCGGGGGGCGGCTCATCGGCTGTACGGGCCATGGCGTCATCCACCAGATCGATGCACTTCGCGAGTCCGTCCTCGGTCCACAGCACGTCGTCGGGGCCGTCGTGCATGGCGACGAGCGGATCGCCCGGGCGCACGATATTGCGTCGTCGGAGTTCAAGCGGATCGATGTGCAAGGCGAGTGCCAGCTCGTGCATCGCCGATTCCACGGCGAACGCCGGTTGCGTCATCCCGTAACCGCGCAGCGCCCCGCTCGGAACGGTGTTCGTATAGACGGAGAACGCGTCGTACTTCTTGTTGGGGCAGCGGTAGATCATGACGGCAGCGCCGCCCGCGTACAGCGTTTCGCCGCCGTGGTTGCCGTAGGCGCCCGTGTTCGACACATTGCGGACCTGGAACGCCGTGAGCGTTCCGTCCGCCTTCGCGCCGAGCTTTACCGTCAGCGTCATCGGATGCCGCGGCGAAGCCGTGGTGAACTCCTCCTCGCGGGTGTACTCGAAGCAGACAGGTCGCCCGGTGTCCAGAGTGGCGAGCGCGACCAGATCCTCCGAGATCACTTCCTGTTTGCCGCCGAAGCCGCCGCCAACACGTTTGCAGAACACGCGGAGCTGGTCCGGGCGCAGCGCGAAGAGATGGGCGAGCTTGACTTTGGCGATCGACGGCGACTGGGAGCTGGTACGGACGTTCAGACGCCCGTTCTCCATCCAGGCAATCGAGCCGTGGGTCTCGAGATGCGCGTGTTGCACTCGCGGTGAGGAGTACGTGCCTTCGTGGATCACGTCGGCATCGGCGAACCCCGCGTCGACATCGCCGATGTGCGAATGAATCTCGAGCAGGATGTTGTGGACGGGATCACGGGCGAATGGGTCGTCCGTGCCGTGCAGTTGTGGCGCCCCCTCGGCCATTGCTTCTTCGGGGTCGAGTACTGCCGGGATCACCTCGTATTCGACGGCAACTCTTCGGCACCCCTCTTCTGCCGCTCCGGCCGTGTCGGCCAGGACCGCAACGACGCGTTGGCCGACGAAGCGCACCGTGTCATCGAGGATGAAGGTGTCGTCCGGATCGACAAGATGGTCGGTGTGGATCGCGGTAGTAAAACGCCTGCGTGGCACGTCGTCCCAGGTGTAGACCCGATGCACGCCGGGAACCGCGAGTGCGGCGGTCTTGTCGATCGAGACGATCCGGGCGTGCGCGTGTGGCGAGTGCAGCACCTTGAGATGCAGCATGCCTTCGATGTGGGTGTCCATGGTGAACTCGGCGCGACCGGTTACCACGTCGTTGGCCGCCGGCGCACTGACGCTCGTCCCGACGGCCTTTCCCGGCGCGGCTGTCTCGATGCCGACGACGCCGTTCACGGCATCCGCGATCCCTCGATAGCCGGTGCAGCGGCAGAGGTTGCCCTTCAGCGCCCGCGGCAAGTCCTCTTTCTGGGCCTCGGTGAACGTTGCCGACGTCATGATCATCCCTGCGGTGCAGAAACCGCATTGGAACCCCGGGGCGTCGCGGAACTGTCGCTGCATGGGATGCAGGTTGCCGGGTGATCCGAGACCCTCGATCGTCGTCACTTTACGACCGTCTGCGCGGAACGCGGGGGTGATGCAGCTGTGTACCGGACTGCCGTCCAACCACGCCGTGCATGCGCCGCAATCGCCTGCGTCGCACCCCTTTTTGACGCCATAGTGGCCGAGTGAGCGGAGGAACGTGCGCAGGCACTGGCCGGGGTCCGGTTCTTCGTCGAAGCTTTTGCCGTTCACGATGTAAGTCATGCCGGGCCCCCGGCTACCAGGTCGCGACGAATCTCTTCGGCGAAGTACTTTGTCAGGTGGCGGCGGTGATCGGGGGTCCCATTGGGATCTGCGAACCAGACATCGGCGGGGATGACGTCGATGCTCTCCTGCAGAGTCCGGGCGTCGGGCATGGTGTCGAAAGCAATGCGTACAGGCCGTGTAGTGCCGGCTGTGACGGTGAGCAACAGGTCGCTCATTCCTGGCGTTTGAGTACCGATGAGGAATACCGTCGAACGGCCGAGGCGGGTCAGCGTGAAGCGGCGGTGCGCGGTGCGTTTTCTCAGGGCGTGCGCCGGAATCTCGATGCGCCGCAGGATTTCCCCGGGAGCAAGAATGTTCCGATTGTTGCCGGTCGCGAAGTCGAGGGCATCGACGATGCGCACGGACCCGTCAGAGGCCCACAGTTCGTACTGCGCCTCGAGTGCGATCGTCAGCGTGATCATTGGGCCGGCAGGCAAAGACATACAGATATTGCCACCGACGGTCGCCGCGTTCCAGACCTTGAACGAGGACAAGAACGCCTCGCAGCTTGTCGCGAAAAGGGTGCCGGCGATCCAATCAGCAGGAAGCGCAAAGCCATACAGGTCACCGATGGTGCACGTAGCGCCGATTTGGAGGCCCGTGTCGCTCGGGACGAGGGGATCCCACCGCAACGCTGTCAGGTCGATCAGGCGGCGCAGACCTGGTTGCTCGGCAGAAAACAGCCACGTTCCGCCCGCGAGCCAGGCGTCGCCTTCGCGCCAGTCCACGCCTGGCCGATCCGGCGGTCGCCGGATGACTTCCGTGATGGTGTTGAGATCCATGGGAACTGATCTCCCTCACGACGACAATCGTGCGACGGACCGCCTACCGCACGCGATCAACCAGCGAGTGGCGTCGTTCGCGTTCGTGCTGACGCCGGCATCCCCCGATCCTGTTATGACGGGTGGGGCGCGAACATGCTTTGAGATCGCGGACATTCGGCTCGGTGCACTCGCCGAATATCGACGGGTCACATGCGCGCTGAGAGCGGCACAACCTCGAGCGGCAGAATTCAAAGCAACAGAATTCAATAGGCCGCTGCGGTCGAACTGCTCGAGGAAGGACCGGCGGGCGCAAAGATTCCTGACAAGTATATCGCGGAACGGGCCGGCCCCGCCAAGTCAGGGCTTCGGCGTGAAGTCGTGAGTCCGGCTCGTGGCCATGTCCTCGCGATACCGAATACGGGTCCAGGCTGCGCCTGTAGTCGCATTGATGGGGTGCTGGCCGCCGGACGGCCTTGAACGCGGGGTGAGCCGGGCATCGTGTCAGCGGTAGAGCGCGTCCACCTCGACCGCGTACGCCGCCTCGATCGCCTTCCGTTTCAGCTTCAGCGAAGGGGTGAGCAGCCCGTGCTCCTCGCTGAAGGGATGCGCCAGGATCCGGAACGTACGTATCGATTCGGCCTTGGACACCAGGGTGTTGGCGGCCACCACAGCCCGCCGGATCTCCATCTCCAGTTCCGGGTTCCGCACCAGGTCGGCCGCCGGGAGCGGCGGCTTGCCCTGCATCGCCAGCCAGTGGTCGACGGCCTCCTGGTCGACGGTGACCAGTGCCGCGATGTACGGCCGGTCATTGCCGACGACTATGCACTGCGCCACCAGCGGATGGTTGCGTACCCGCTCCTCCAGGCCCGCGGGCGAGACGCTCTTGCCGCCCGAGGTCACCAGGATCTCCTTCTTCCGCCCGGTGATCGTGAGATAGCCGTCCTCGTCGAGCGCTCCGAGGTCCCCGGTGGCCAGCCAGCCGTCGTGCAGGACGGCGTCGGTGGACTTCGGGTCGCCGAGATACCCGGAGAAGACATGGGCGCCGTGCAGCCACACCTCGCCATCCTCCGCGATATGCACGGTGGTGCCGGGGACCGGCTGGCCGACGGTGCCGTACCGGGCGCGCTCGGGCGGGTTCGCCGTCGCCGCGGCGGTCGACTCGGTGAGTCCGTACCCCTCGAAGACAGTGACGCCCGCGCCCTCGAAGAAGAGGCCGAGCCGCCGGTCCATGCCCGAGCCGCCGGACATCGCATGCCGTACACGGCCGCCCATCGCGTCGCGGACCTTCCCGTACACGACCTTCTCGAAGAACTGGTGCTGCAGGCGCAGCCCGGCGGAGGGCCCGGGGCCGATTCCGAAGGCCCGGTGCTCCATGGCTTCCGCGTACCTCACCGCCACCTCGACGGCCTTGTCGAAGGGGCCCGACTTGCCGTCAGCCTCGGCCTTGCGGCGTGCGGCGTTGAAAACCTTCTCGAAGATGTACGGCACGGCCAGGATGAACGTCGGCCGGAACGCCGCCAGGTCGGGAATGAGGGCGCTCGCCTGCATCACCGGCTGATGACCGAGCTTGACCCGGCCGCGGAGGGCCGCGACCTCGACCATCCGACCGAAGACGTGGGACAGGGGGAGGAAGAGCAGGGTGGAGGCCTCGTCGCCCGGCCGGGAGTGGAAGACCGGCTCCCAGCGGGCCATCACTGTGTCGGTCTCGAACATGAAGTTGGAGTGGGTGAGCACGCAGCCCTTGGGGCGGCCGGTGGTGCCCGAGGTGTAGATGATGGTGGCACTGGAGTCGGGGGTCACCGCCCGCCGGTGCCGGTGCACCACCTCGTCATCGATGTGTGCGCCCGCCTGGACCAGTTCGGCCACCGCGCCGACGTCCAGCTGCCACAGCCGCTTCAGCTGCGGCAGCCGGTCTATCACCGAGCCGATGGTCATGGCATGGTCCTCGTGCTCCACCATGCATGCCGAGACCCCGGAGTCGTGCAGCATCCAGAAGACCTGCTCGGCGGAGGAGGTGGGGTAGACCGGCACGGAATGGGCGCCGACCGTCCACAGCGCGAAGTCGAAGAGCGTCCACTCGTAGCGCGTACGGCACATCAGCGCGACGCGGTCCCCGAACCGCACGCCGTGCGCGAGCAGCCCCTTGGCCAGCGCCAGCACCTCGTCACGGAATTCGGCGGAGGTGACGTCCTGCCATTGGCCTGCATCGTCCTTGCGGCCGAGAGCGACCCGGTCCGGGTCGTCGAGGGCATGGTCGAAGACCGCATCCGCCAGTCCGCCGACCTGAGGCGCCGCGGCCATGGGTGGGACAGTGAACTCGCGCAATGGCCTGCTCCTTGTGGCGCTCCGCACAGCGCCGTGACGCTACCCCACGCCGCCGCCGGGCGGGAGAGCCTCGTGGAAGTGTGGACGAATGGCATCACCACAGGTCAGCCATAGATATCAAGCCACAACAGGGAAGGCTCGGGCGCGGTTCTGACCTCTGAGTCAGATGCCCGCGCCCGAATCTCCACCGAATCTGTACGGTGCGCTCACCTGCGCTCTACGGGTGCCCGGTTATTGGTCTGGACCAGACCTGCCGGAGCTGTGGATGCCCGCACCCACACCAGTACCGCGATGCCTGCCAGCAGCCCGGCGATCCCCGCGGCCGCCGCCGCGGTGTTCAGCCCCGAGGCGAAGGCCGCGCGGAGCACCTCGCCCGTCGCCGTGTCGCGCAGTGCGCCGGCACCACCGCCCGCGAGCGTGTGCGCCGCGTCCGCGGCTCCGTCGACGCCGGCTGCGTCCAGCGACCGGGTCATCCGGGCGGCGGCGATCGTACCGAAGATCGCGACGCCGAACGCGAAGCCGAGCTGCCGGAAGGTATTGACCGCGCCGCCCGCCATGCCGGCGTTCTGCTGCGGTACGGAGGCGAGCGCCGCGCCCGCGAGTCCGGGCGAGACCAGGCCCACGCCGACGCCCGACACGGCGAGCCCGGCCGTCAGGGCGGCCCAGCCCGAATCCGCGTCCAGCACGGCCTGCGCCAGCGTGCCGCCGCCGATGAGCAACAGCCCGCCGCCGATCACCCACCGGTGCGGGGTGCCGTGCAGCAGCCGGCCGGACGCGGCGGCCACCACGAACGCCGTGGCGGCGAGCGGCAGCAGCGCGAGACCGGCCCGGACCGGGCTCATGCCGAGCACCGTCTGCAGCCAGATCGAGATGTACGGCATGACCCCGAAGGCGGCCGCGTTGTACGCCAGACCCGCCGCCATCACGGCCATGAACGAGGGCCGCCCGAACAGCGACAGATCGATCAGCGGATCGGCGACGCGGCGCTCCACCGCGATGAAGACGGCAAGCCCGACAGCCGCCACGGCAAACGTCGCACCGGTCCGCGCCGACGCCCAGCCCTCCTCGCCGGCCCGCACCACCGCGTATGTCGTCGCCGCGGCGAACAGCGCGAAGGCCGCCGTACCCGCCCAGTCGACGCGCCGCGCGGTCCGCCCGGAGGGCCGTATCGCCCGGAGCGTCAGCCAGATCGCCGCCACGCTCACCGGCAGATTGATGAAGAAGATCCACCGCCAGTCCAGGCTCTGGGTGAGCACCCCGCCGATGACGGGCCCGAGCGCCGCGGCCGCCCCGCTCACCGCGCCCCACACCCCGAGCGCCACGGACCGGTCCCGCCCCTCGTACGCCGCGCTGAGCAGCGACAGGGTGGTGGCGAACATCGCGGCCGCGCCGAGCCCCTGGATACCGCGCACAACGATCAGCGCGACCGGTCCCGAGGCCAGCCCGCAGCCCAGCGACGCCGCGGCGAACAGCGCCGTGCCCGCCACATACATCCGCCGTCGCCCGATCACATCGGCCGCGGCCCCGGCGCCGAGCAGCAGCGCCGCCAGCACCAGCGCATAGATGTCGATCACCCACTGGAGATCGGTGAGCGAGGCATCCAGCGCGCCCGCCATGTCGGGCAGCGCGACGATCACCACCGTCACATCGAGCAGCAGCATGAATGTCCCCAGACAGACCGCGATCAACGGTCCCCACTTGCGCATGTCGTCCTCCGTCGGCATCGGTTCGTTACGCGTCGTACGATCCGAGAACCGCCAGTGATCCGGCAGTCAGCGCCAGTTGATCGCCGGAATCCGACATGAGGAGTGTGCGCAGCGGTGGAATCCCCTCTCCCGGACACGCTCGACCTGCAGCTGCTGCATGCTCTGGACACCGACGGACGCGCCTCCTTCAGCCGCATCGCCGGCGTACTGGGCGTCTCCGACCAGACGGTCGCCCGGCGATTCCGGCGGCTGCGTGCCGAGTTCGGCGCACGTGTCGTCGCCGTCCGCGACGTCGAACGCCTCGGCCAGGAGCGGTGGATGCTGCGGCTGCGCTGCACCCCTGATGCCGCCGACTCCATCGCCCGCGCCCTCGCCCGCCGCCCCGACACCGCCTGGATAGGCGTCACTTCGGGCGGTACGGAGGTGGTCGGCATGACCCGGATGCGCACCCGGGGCGAACACGACGAACTGCTCCTCGGCAAGCTCCCGCGCACTCCGAGCATCGTCGAGATCCGTGCCCACCAGCTGCTGCACGGTTTCTACGGCGGTCCATCGGGCTGGCTGGGCAAGAGACGCGCGCTCACCCCCGAACAGGTCGACGCCCTGCGACCGGTGTTCGACGAGGCCCCCGCCGCTGACAGTGGGACGCGCATCACCGCCGACGACGAACCGCTGGTCGCCGCACTCGAAGGCGACGGCCGGGCGAGCTTCGCCGAGCTGCGGCAGGCAACCGGCCGCTCGGAGTCCGCCGTACGCCGCAGGCTCGGCCAACTCCTGCGCTCCGGTGCGCTCTTCATCGATGTGCAGTTCGACTCGGGTGCCTTCGGCTTCGGCACCAGGGCCCTGCTGTGGATCACCGCGGCCCCCTCGGCGATGGATGCCGTCGGCCGCGCGCTCGCCACCCATCCCGAGGTGGCTTTCGCCGCCGCGACGGCCGGCCACTGCAATCTGGTGGCGGTTATTGTCTGCCGCGACACGGCCTCCGTCTATCGCTACCTGAACGAGGATCTGGGCCGTCTTGAGGGCGTGCAGCATGTGGAGTGCGCACCGGTGTTGCGCACGGTGAAACAGCTGCGGTACGAGGAGCGCCGCTGAGCGGCCGCCACCGAGTGCACAAAGGCTCGGGGAGCCTTTGTGCACTCGGACGTCTTCGGCAACGATCTGTACGACCGACGTGCGGCTGACGGGGCGACCGGGCGGAATGGTACAGCTGGGCGGGGCTGAGGCCGGGTGGCGCTCAGGCCGGACGGTACAGCCGGTCGCCGCCCGCGAGAATCGACGTCGCCAGAGCGTCCGCCGCCTCCTGAGCCCCGTGGCCCCCGCCCGCGCGGTGGCCGTGCAGCAGGACGAAGTCCACATCGCCCAGCTCGGGCAGTCCCGCGCGGGCCGGGACCGGGACCAGGCCGGGCGGGATCAGCCCGCGGGTATGGGCCATCACACCCAGCCCGGCCTGCGCGGCGGCGATCAGACCGCTCAGGCTGGTACTCGTGCACGCGATGCGCCAGGGACGGCCGTGGAGTTCCAGGACCTCCAGCGCCCGGGCGCGTGTGATGCCCGGAGGCGGGAAGACGATCAGCGGCACCGGGCGGTCCGGATCCAGCCGCAGCCGAGGCGCGCCGATCCAGGTCAGGGTGTCCTGCCAGACCAGCCTGCCGTGGGTGTCACCCGCCCGGCGCTTGGCGAGCACCAGATCGAGCCGGCCCGCCTCCAGGCGCTCGTGCAGGGTCCCGGACAGCTCCACCGTGAGCTCCAGATCGACCTCGGGGTGATCGCGCCGGAAGGATTCCAGGATCTCGGGGAGCCGGGTGAGTACGAAGTCCTCGGAGGCCCCGAAACGGAGCCGTCCACGCAGCCGGGTGCCCGCGAAGAACGCGGACGCGCGCTCGTGCGCCTGAAGGATCGTGCGGGCGAAGCCGAGCATTGCCTCGCCGTCCTCGGTGAGCTCCACACTGTGGGTGTCCCGGCTGAACAGCCGGCGCCCGGTCGCGTCCTCCAGGCGGCGCACATGCTGGCTGACCGTCGACTGCCGCAGACCGAGTCGGTGGGCGGCCTGGGTGAAGCTCAGTGTCTGGGCCACCGCCAGAAAGGTACGGAGCTGGGCCGGGTCGTACATACCTCGAGGCTAGCGCGCTATCGCGATACGTGATGACAGTCAGAGTGGTGTGCGGGATTCCCGATCGTGCGGTTCGGGAGGACCATGGTGCGGGCACGTCCTGAACCGAGAGCAAGTGGAGCACATGAGCCGCCGCACGTCGCAGTTGCCGTCCTGGCTGCCGGATCCGTACATCCTGGCGCTGCTCGGGACGGTCGTTCTCGCGGCACTGATTCCGGCGTCGGGGGCGGCGGCCGATGTGGCCGGCGGGGCCTCGACCGGTGCCGTGGCCCTGCTCTTCTTCCTGTACGGGGCGCGGCTGTCGACGCGCGAGGCGCTCGACGGTCTCAAGCACTGGCGGCTCCACCTGACGGTGCTGGCCTCGACATTCCTCCTCTTCCCGCTGCTGGGCCTCGCGGCGAAGGGCCTCGAACCGCTGGTGCTGACGCCGCAGCTCTACAGCGGCCTGCTGTTCCTCTGCCTGGTGCCGTCGACGATCCAGTCGTCGATCGCCTTCACCTCCATCGCCCGCGGCAATGTGCCGGCGGCGATGTGCGCGGGGTCCTTCTCCAGCCTCGCCGGCATCTTCATGACGCCGCTGCTGGCGGCGCTGCTGCTGGGCGGCAGCGCGGGCGGCTTCTCGGCGGACTCGCTGCTGAGGATCGTGCTGCAGCTGCTGGTGCCGTTCCTCGCGGGGCAGTTGCTGCGGAGGTGGATCGGCGGGTTCCTGACACGTCACAAGCGGGCGCTCGGGTATGTCGACCGTGGGTCGATCCTGCTGGTGGTCTACACGGCCTTCAGCGAGGGCATGGTCGCGGGCGTCTGGCACCAGGTGACACCCGGCCGCCTCGGCGCGCTGCTGCTCGTCGAGGCGCTGCTGCTCGCGGCGATGCTGGCGCTGACGTGGTACGGGTCGAAGCGGCTCGGCTTCGTCCGTGAGGACCGGATCGCGATCCAGTTCGCGGGGTCGAAGAAGAGCCTGGCGGCGGGGCTGCCGATGGCGAGTGTGCTGTTCGGCGCCCATGCGGGCCTGGCGGTACTGCCGCTGATGCTGTTCCATCAGATGCAGCTGATGGTCTGCGCGGTGCTGGCCAAGCGGCGGGCGCGGGATGGGCGAGTGGGCGCGGCGGAGCCGGGCGAGGCGCGGGTGGCGCAGCCGGAAAAGGCGGGGGTACGCGGCTGAGGGGCCCTGGGGCCGAGGATCCCGGTCGTGGTCGTGGGCCCGTGCGGCATGGTCCGGGACTCGAGGGGCCATCGACTCGTGGAGCACGGCAAGTTCGGCGTATCCGTTTCCGTTTCTGTATCCGTATGCGCATCCGTACGTCATTCCCGGCCGCCGCCATGAGCTCTCCGGCGCGTCAAGACCGTCGCAGATCGCGCCAACGACGCACCGCTCGCGGCGCCGACGCCCGCCGAACGTGACCAATTCCTCGCGCTGCCGAGGCCGATCGCGGACCCCGCCGCGCCCTGCGACTGGCAAGATCGCCGGGTGACGACGACGTACGCGATACGCCCTTTCGGCGCCCGCCCCTGCACCCTGGTCGTCTGCCGTGGGTGCTGCTGCGGTGATGCCCGGAAGCACCCCGGTACCGACCACGAGGGCCAGTTGGCCAGGCTGCGGGAGGCGGCCGCAGCCTCCGACGGTCGGCTCGCGGTCCGTACCAGCGACTGCCTCGGCCCCTGCGGTCAGGCGAATGTGATCGTGGTCCAGCCCTCCACGGAGGGCCGCCGCCGAGGAGCTCGCGCGGCCTGGATCGGCTGGGCGCTGGACGACGACTGCACGGACGACATCCTGGCCTGGGTAGGCGCGGGTGGCCCCGGCCTCGCGGAACTTCCGGACACCCTCGAACTCCAGACGATCCCGGCCCCGGCGCAGACCCGCCGCCGCGCCCGCAATGCGCCGTAGTGGCTCGACTCGCACCGTGGGCCGGGGGTTCGGCCTCTTCCCGCGGCCGCCCGCGGAGTAGAGTCGTTACTCATGTCGAAGCCTGATGATCTGCTTGTTGACATCGCCGCCGCGGTGGAGTCGGAGCACACCAATCAGATGTCCCTCACCGTGGTTGTCCCTGGGGCCGTCATCACCGGACGGCTGGCTCCCGAGGCCATTTGGAGGGAGCGGGTGGCTGAGGTCCTCAAGGATTCGGACCGGCTCGGCCCGTTCGCCACCATCTTCATGACCGCAGGAGCGGGTGCCTCCGGCGGTCAGCGCGACCACCCCTCATACCTGCATTTTCATGTCGCGAGGATTCTCCAGGGCAGTCTCGGAATCCCCGAGACCGGTGGGATGTACCGCATCGCCATCAAGGACGTGAGTGCCTGGACCGTAGGGGACTTCAGCTATTCCGATCACTGAGCGGCTCGTCCTCGACTGCACCGTGTCGTACGCCCACTGATATCCGGCGACGTTTCCGCGCCCGGACCCCTGTCCGGTCGGTGAGTGGGCGGCGAGCCCGGGCGGTCGGGATGTCGCCACCGGTCGTGGGCCCGACTGGGCGGCAGCATGGAGTCAGGCCCCCGGCCGCCCGGCGGGGTTGCGTTTCACCGCGGCGGACGGCAGACGCGGAAGAGGTGCAGGCGCATGGATTCGAAGTCCCCGGGCCATGACCAGCCGACCGAGGACATCCATGAGGTGGACCGGGCAGTGCAGAATGCCCTGGACCGGCTGATGCTGCTGACCAACGCCTCCGAGGCGCTGGCCGGCACCCTCGACATCGACGAGGGCCTGCGACGCCTGTGCCGCACGCTGGTGCCGGGTCTCGCGGACTGGTGCGCGGTGGAACTGCTCGACGAACACGGCCGCCTGCGCCGACAGGTGGTCGAGCACCGTGAGCCGGATCTGCTGTCACCGGGCCTGTACGAGGGTGAGCTGCCACCCGTGTCCGAGAACTCGGCCGCCGCGGTGGCCCGCGCGCTGCGGGGCGCCGGACCACTGCTCGTCACGGCCTTCCCCGCACCCGACAGCGCGGCCGATCCTCTGCATGCCCGGGAGCTGGAACTGTTCGACCACCTGGGAGCCGGCACGGTCGTGATCGCGCCGCTGCGGGCCCGCCGCCAGGTGCTGGGCGCCCTGACCCTGGCACGCACAGCGAGTACCGGCGCTCTGGACGAGGACAGCCTTCCGCTGGCGGAGGATCTGGCACACCGCGTCGCGCTCGCCGTCGAGAACGCACGTCTGCACTCCGAGGTTCAGCACACGGGCGAGCGCATCCAGCGCTCCCTGCTGCCCGATCTGCCCACGCACGGCCCCCTCGAGATGGCCGCCCGCTACCAGCCCGCCCTGGCCGTCTCCCAGGTCGGCGGGGACTGGTACGACGCCTTTGTGCTGCCCGGCGGTGCCATGGCCTTCATCATCGGAGACGTCGCAGGCCACGATCTGCAGGCCACCGTCACCATGAGCCACATGCGCAATATGCTGCGAGGCATCGCATGCGACCGCAAGGAGCCGCCGGGCAAGATCCTGGGCCGGCTGGACGCGGCTATCAACATTCTCTACCCGCACCAGACGCTGACCTGCATCTACGCACTGGTCGAGAAGCCTGGCCCGCATCAGCAGTGGAGGGTGCATTACGCCGTCGCCGGACATCCCGCTCCACTGTTGATCACCGCGAAGGGCGACACGCGGTTCCTGACCGATGGCCGCAGCATTCTGCTGGGAGTGGAGCCCACCGAACTGCGTCCTGACGCTACCGAGATCCTGCCGTGGGATGCCACCCTCCTGTTCTATACCGACGGCCTCATCGAGCGGCGCAACGAGAGCCTCGACCGCGGCGGCGCCCGGCTGCGCCAGCACGCGGCCGCCCTCGCTCAGGAACCCCTGGAGTCCTTCTGCGACGAGCTGCTCGCCGGCCTCGCACAGGCGAGCAACGACGATGTGGCACTCATCGCCGTCCGCATCCCTCCGCCCCATGCCAGTCCCGTGTCGGCTACCGCCACCGCCGACTGAGGTCGGGAAGCCGCGCCGCGCGCCGCTTGAGCAGAAGGCCGGCCGGTTCCTGACGCCGGCTCAGCGGCATGCCGGCTCACCGCCGGGCGTAGGGGAGCGGCTCCCGACAGGCCGGCAGGAGCACAGCCCGACGGCCACGCGCCGACCGGGACAGGACCCGAGTGGCGCGCCCATCACGCGCGTTGCCCGTTTCGGCCCCGGCGGGGCCGCCCGGCCCGGCCGACCGCATCCAGCCACCCGCATTCACTGATTCTTCGTTCAGTAGTCGCCAACTCTGCCCCGCCCCGCCCGACACGCCCCGCTACCGTGCATTCGGTCCCCCCGAAGGTCGTCCCGCGGAGAAGTCCATGTGCAGTCCGCTCCACCGGCCCGACGGCCCGTTCCTCGCCGCCGGCCGTCGTAGGTTCCTGCGTGCCACCGGACTCGCGGGCGCCGCGACCGTCCGTCGCCACCGGACTCGCGGGGGCCGTCACGCCCGCCGCGGCGCTTCCCCACCAGAAGGCCCGTGACAACGTTGCCAGTTGGCGCCCGGACCCCGATAGCCCCGGATTCATGCTCGTCGTCATGCCGGACACCCATGACCGGAGCGTGGCAGGCGGTGGCATGTCGCCGTCCTCAATGACGCAAAGGACACCACGATGTACGTCGACGGCTGTCGGGTCGCCCGTAATCCCGCCACCCGTACCACGGGACTCGCCGCCCTCGGCCTGCCCTGGCTGCTGGGCGCCTATGCGTACGGCGGCACCCTCGACCAGCTGATGCACGGCCGGCTCGGCGACATCAGGATCGTCGAACGCGCTCTGGCCGTAAGCGACTTCATGAACGCCTGACCTGCTGACACCGTCACGAGAGCACCACGCCTCAAGGAGAAGACAGCATGCCGAGACCGATACAGCCCCTGCCGCGCTGGGCGGACCCCGACGTACCCGCCGGCTCGCTCGACCCGCAGGGACTCTCGCGGCGCGGACTGCTCCGCAGCGCGGGCTTGTTCGGCGCCGCCTTCGCCGGTGGCACCGCCCTCGCCGGTGGCACCGCCCTCGCCGGCGGCGCCCTGCTCGCGCCCACCGCGGCCGAGGCGCACACCCCGGCCCTCGGCGACCCCAACCTCGTCTACCTCGTGGGCGATCACCATGTGCACTCGGTCTACAGCCATGACGCGAAGTACACCTTCTCCCAGCTGGCCGGCGCCGCAGCGCGGTACGGCCTGGACTGGATGGTCCTCACCGAGCACAGCAATATCGGCCACGCCCGGGCCGGTGGCGCCGAGGCCGAGCACCGCGAGATCCTCAAGGCCCGCGCCGACAACAAGCGGATGCTGATCTTCCAGGGCCTGGAGTGGTACATCCCCGGCGCCGAGCACTGCACGGTCTTCTCGCCGCCCGGACGCCACGAGGTCGAGCTGCTCACCCGCTTCGAGCAGGCCTACGACGGCAAACTCCTCGGCTACACCGCGGGCGGACCCCACCACCCCGACACCCCGCGCAACGAGGCCCACGCCGTCAAGGCGCTCCAATGGCTTGACCAGCAGCGCCGTTGCGGATACGTCGACGACGTGCTGGTGCTCGCCAACCACCCGCTGCGCCTCGGCATCGACTCTCCCCACGAAATGCGTGCCTGGCGGGACGCGGCCCCCGGCATCATGATCGGCATGGAGGGCGCGCCAGGCGCCCAGGCAGGCGCGTTCCCCGGCTGGGCAGGACCGGACAGCATCCGTGGCGAGTACGTCAACAAGCCCTCCGAGAACTCCTGGCCCGGCTACCCGGCCGCGGCCTATGTGACGTACGGAGGCTTCGACTGGGCGACCGCGACCGTCGGCGGCCTGTGGGACGCGATGCTCGCCGAGGGGCGGCTGTTCTCCATCACCACCAACTCGGACGTGCACCGCGTCGCGTACGACACCTGGAAGAACGGCGACTGGCTGCCCGGACAGAACTTCGACAACACCGGCCGGCTGCCCGATCCCGTCAACACCGCGGAGCCGCAGCCCGGCGGCGACTTCTGGCCCGGCCAGTTCAGCCGTACGCATGTCGGCGTGACCCGCTACGGCTACCGGCATGTGATGGCGGGCCTCAGGGCCGGCCGCGTCTGGGTCGACCATGGACAGCTCATCGACGGCATCGACGTACGGGTCGACAGGGAGCACGGCGGCGGGCGAGGAGTCACTCTCGGCGGGCGGCTGCGCGTGCGCCGCGGCGAGAAGGTCGTCCTGAATGTCACCGTCACCACCGCGTCCCGCCCCAACCACCACGGAGAGGTGCCGCGCCTGGCACACCTCGACGTGATCCGTGGCGCCGTACGCGGCCCGGTCGCCGACCGCGACGAATGGCGCGCACCGGACACCCGTGTCGTGCACACCGCCGATGTCGATGGCCGCACCGGCCGCTACACGCTGCGTATCCCGGTGGGGAAGGTGGAGGAGTCCTTCTACCTGCGGCTGCGCGGCAGCGACGGCAAGCGCAACGGTCCCGGCTTCCTGGGCGCGGCGGTCGACCCGCACGGGCCCGTCCCGCACGAGCCCGGCAACGGCGACCCGTGGCTGGACACCTGGTGCTACACCAACCCGGTCTTCGTGGACGTCGTGCACTGAGCTGTCACGGAGGGACCCGGCCGGCCGCTGGAGGCGCTCCCCGTCGGCCGGGTGCGTATCCCGTGCAGCGGGGGGCGCTTCAGACTCCGGTGTTCAGCGCTATCCGCTCGTCGCCCGCGTATACGTTCATATTGGCGCCGCGCAGAAAACCGACCAGGGTCAGACCCGTCTCGGCGGCCAGATCGACGGCGAGCGAGGACGGCGCGGAGACCGCGGCCAGCACCGGGATACCGGCCATCACCGCCTTCTGCGCCAGCTCGAACGAGGCCCGTCCCGACACCAGCAGGATCGCCCGGGACAGGGGCAGCCTGCCGTCCCGCAGCGCCCGGCCGACGAGCTTGTCGACCGCGTTGTGCCGGCCGACGTCCTCCCGTACGTCGAGCAGGCCGCCGTCCTCCGAGAAGAGTGCGGCCGCGTGCAGACCCCCAGTGCGGTCGAAGACCCGCTGGGCCGCCCTCAGCCGGTCGGGGAGGCCAGCGAGCAGGGCGGGCTCGACGCGGACGGGGGGAGTGTCGGCGATGGGGAAGCGGGTGATGGTGCGCACGGCGTCGAGGCTGGCCTTGCCGCACAGTCCGCAGGACGAGGTGGTGTAGACGTTGCGCTCGAGGGTGATGTCCGGGACCTGCACTCCCGGCGCGAGCCGGACGTCGACCACGTTGTAGGTGTTGGATCCTCCCCCGGCCACCGCTGGGGGGACCCCCACCGGGGCCCCGGCGCAGTACACGATCGACTGCAGCTCGTCCGCGGAACCGAGCACACCCTCGCTGACCAGGAAGCCCGCCGCGAGCGCGAAGTCGTCGCCCGGCGTGCGCATGGTGATGGCGAGCGGCTTGCCGTTGAGACGGATCTCCATCGGCTCCTCGGCCACGAGAGTGTCGGGGCGGGTCGATACCACGCCGTCCCTGATGCGGATGGTGCGGCGGCGCTCGGTGACCCGTCCCATGGCGATCACATCCGATTCTGTACGTGCTGGAAGCCGAAGCGGCCCTTGACGCGGAGGGTGTCGTTGGTCACCCGGTCGGTGCGGCGAAGTGACCTTGACGATCTCATTCTCCTGCACAGGGAGAGTGGGATTGCAGGCGCCGCCGCAGCGGGCGCGGACGGCGATCGTCCCGGTCTGGGCGGAATCGTCCCAGGTCCGGGCCTCGCGCACAGCGCATTCCCTCATGAAGGAGAGCGCGAGCCGGTCGGGCGGAACAGAAGGTCAAGGAGCGTCGCACCCTTGGGAAGCTCCAAAGTCCGGGCCCCGAAGCTGTGGGATCACATGCCGCCGTACCGGGTGGTAGCAGCTAAGACTGGGTAGCTCCTGACTTCTGTACAAGGAGAACGCCATCCATGACCGGTTCACGGATCGTCGCGCTCGGGCACTACCAGCCCGCCAAGGTGCTCACCAACGCGGACCTGGCGGCCATGGTCGACACCAGCGACGAGTGGATCCGCAGCCGCGTCGGGATCGAGACCCGGCATGTGGCGGGTCCCGACGAGCCGGTCGACGAGCTGGCCGCGCACGCCGGCGCCAAGGCGCTGGCCTCGGCCGGTCTGACACCGGCCGACATCGACCTCGTGCTGGTCGCCACCTCCACGGCGATCGACCGCTCCCCGAACACGGCGGCCCGTGTCGCGGCACGCCTCGGCATGGGCTCGCCCGCCGTCATGGACCTCAATGTCGTCTGCGCGGGCTTCACGCACGCGCTCGCCACGGCCGACCACACCGTACGGGCGGGTGCCGCCGGCCGTGCCCTGGTCATCGGCGCCGACAAGATGGCCGACATCACCGACTGGACCGACCGCACCACCTGTGTGCTCGTCGGCGACGGCGCGGGCGCCGCGGTCATCGAGGCGACCGGGCCGGGTGAGGAACCCGGGATCGGTCCGGTCCTGTGGGGCTCGGTCCCGGAGATGGGCCATGCCGTACGGATCGAAGGCACCCCGCCCCGCTTCGCGCAGGAGGGCCAGTCCGTCTACCGCTGGGCCACCACCCAGCTCCCGCCCATCGCCCGCAAGGTCTGCGAGCGGGCGGGCGTCACCCCCGAGGAGCTCGCCGCGGTCGTCCTGCACCAGGCGAATCTGCGGATCATCGAGCCCGTCGCCCAGAAGATCGGCGCCGTCAACGCCGTGATCGCCCGCGATGTGGTGGAGTCCGGCAACACCTCGGCGGCTTCGATCCCGATGGCGCTCTCCAAGCTTGTCGAGCGCGGCGAGATCGAGTCGGGCGATCCGGTACTGCTCTTCGGCTTCGGCGGCAATCTCTCCTACGCGGGTCAGGTCATCCGCTGCCCCTGATCCGGGGGCGCGGCTTCTGATCAGGGGCAGCGGTTTCCCGACGACAGTGGTTGTGGCCGTGCGTGACGTCCGGCTCCGGCGGCGCGCATACCTGTGGCCGAAGAGGGCGCACCGACGGTAGCCGGAGCGGGGCACACTGAACCGCATGACGGCGAAGCGAAGCGCGGGCCTGCTGCTGTTCCGCGAGCGGGGTACGGACGTCGAGGTCCTCATCGGCCATATGGGAGGACCGTTCTGGCAGGGCCGGGACGATGGCGCCTGGTCCGTGCCGAAGGGTGAGTACAACCCGGACGAGGAGCCAATGGCCGCCGCGCGGCGGGAGTTCGAGGAGGAGCTCGGTCTGGCGCCGCCCCTCGGCAGCTGGCTGCCGCTGGGCGAAGCCCGCCAGTCGAGCGGCAAGATCGTCACCGTCTGGGCACTCGAGGGCGACCTCGACACGGACCTCGTCGTGCCGGGCACCTTCACCATGGAGTGGCCCCGAGGATCGGGCCGTGTACAGGAGTTCCCGGAGATCGACCGAGCCGAGTGGTTCGGCCTCGAAGAGGCGGGGGAGAAGCTGGTCACCGGTCAGCGGGTCTTCGTCGACCGGCTGGCCGAGCTCCTGGACTCCGGCCGTAGGTGACCCGGGCCCCGGCACAGAAGGCCCCGGCCAGGAGGGACGGTGCTCCTCCTGGCCGAGCCGGCCGGACAGGTGCACTGCCGGGTTCGCCGGTACGTATCACCGGCGCGGAGAGTCCTGGGAGTTCAGCCGCCCCCTGTACCCGGCGGGAGACGGCCCGGTCGGAAGGCCTGCGGCGTCGTGGGTGAGGCCTCGCCGTGGACGTCAACTCTCCTGTACGTCGCTGTGCCTGTCCTCTGCCGAGCTGTCCCAGGTCACGTTCGTCCTGTACCGGATCGGTGTGCCCGAGGCGACAAGCCCGTTCGCGCTGATGGCCGCAGCCGGATCGGTCAGGGTGCTGAAAAGGCCGCCGGCGGGAGCCGCCGCGTAACGGGCAAAGCCGAGCTGGTCCGGCGTCACGGTCGTGGGATAGAACACCGCGTCACCGGTCATCGCGAAGGAGCCGCGCGTCGTGTTCTTTCGTTTCCTGCCAGGTATCACGGAGCAGAGCGAAAAGGTGTCGTCGCCCTGATCGGCGACATTGCCCTGGGCATCCACCTGCCACAGCTCCCAGTACTGAGTAACAGTGGCGAAGGCGTTGGACCCTTTGGCCGTGATGTAGGAGTCGATGGCCCCGCCCTGCAGGGGGGTCCAGGCGTCGTCCTCAAACTTCTCCACGGCGAAGCGCCTGGTGATTTGCTGGATGATCAATCCCTGTTGGGGGTTGTTGAGGTTCCACTTCCGCCTCCTTTCGAAGAACCCGCATTCACCCTCGAGATCGTCTGCTGCCAAGTGGGAGGCACTCAGCACCGGAGCCGCGCCGGAGGTGGGCGCACGCTGCACGGTCGCGTTCCCGTCGTGGGCCGTCATCGTGCTGCTGAGCGGCGTTCGATTCTTTTCCGGCCGGCTGTTCGTCGTGCCGGGCAACGGCCGGCGCAGCACTTCGGTGGCGTTGGCCTCCGCCGCGCGTTCGAACCGGTCCGACGGATCGGAAACCTTGAGCCCGCTGCCGTTGTCGGTTCCCGCGACAGCACCCTGGCGCTGCTGGATCACGTGGGTCAGCTCATGGGCAAGGGTGTGCTTGTCGGCCCCGCCGTCACCGATGACGACATGACTCCCTGAGGTGTAGGCACGGGCACCGACCTCGGCCGCGGAAGCACGGGCCGCGCTGTCGGTGTGCAGGCGCACGTCGGAGAAGTCGGCGCCCAGACGGGCCTCCATCTCCTGGCGCACCGGCTCCTCCAGCGGACTTCCCGAGGTGCGGAGCACGCCGTGGACGGCGGAACGCTGCACCGGGGCCGGTTCGTTGTGCTGGTGGCCGCAGTCGGCACCGTGCTGATGCCGTGCCTCCTCGATCAGGCGGGCCACCGTCGCGTTCCCGGCGGTGCGTTGCAGGGCGAGGAGTCCCTGCGCAGACATGGCCGTGTGCTCCGGCCCGCCCAGGTCCGGTGCCCTCGTGGCAGCAGGGGCGGTCGTGCGCCGGGACGCCTCGGCCTCCGAGTGCCCGTCGGTATCACGTGCGCGCATCGAGGCGCCCCTTTCTCTGTTGCGGAGTCACCCATCCTGAATACCTGCTGCTCCGGCCACCGCACCAGGTACGCCAGGGCAGAACCCGGTGCACGCGTGAACACCTCGCGGGCCTCGCGCCCCTCTCGATGGAACGCTTGGCGCACAACCTCCAGCGGCGATCAGGGCTTTGTCCCGAGTGTGGAGAAAGTTGAGTCGGAACTGTGCGCAAGTTCTTCCCAGTTGGGGAAAGCGCACGCGGCGCGCACCGGCCGGTCGGAGGAGCTTGCAGCCCGGCTGGAGGCGGCCGGGAGAGTGACAGCCGTCGACGTGGCCGCCGCCGCTGCCGCCGGCGACGCCACCTCGCTCGAGCTCATCCGCGAGGGCGGCAACCGCGTCGGCCAGGTCATCGCCGGACTCGTCAGCTTCTTCAACCCGGGGCTCGTGGTGATCGGCGGCGGAGTGACCGGCCTCGGCCACACGCTGCTGGCCAGCGTACGCACCCAGGTCTACCGGCAGTCGCTGCCGCCGGCCACCGGCAATCTCCCGATCGTGCTGGGCGAGTTGGGGCCGACCGCCGGGTGATCGGTGCGGCCAGGCTCATCAGCGACCACCTGTTCTCGCCGGCCTGATACCGGGCCGGTCGATCGCACGACGCCCGACGCGCCGAAAGGCGCGAGCACCACCAGCACCACGAGTGCCACCGCACAGCACGACCACCACGCCCTGCCCGCTCACCGGCCGCACCCGCCGAGGCGGTGCGCGCGCCGAGCTCTACGCCGTGATCCGCCGGCTGGCCGACGAATGCCTCGCCAACTGGGCCTTCGTGGGCCAGTTCCGCTTCGGCAGGCGCGCCGACGGCACCCCCGCCCCCTTCGACCCTCTGCGTTATGTCCTCAAGCAGCCCCACCGCTACCCGCTGTTCCATGTCAAGGACGGCACGCACGACGAGTCCGCCCGCGACGGCTACCGGATGGTGGACGGCGGGGACGGAGACGTCGACTACAAGCGCTTCATCTCCGCGGTGAACAGGACGCACCGCGGCTACCGCGACCACCACTGGCAGACCGAACACGACAACCCGGTCGAGTCGTTCGCGTTTGCCCGCAAGTCCGGCGAGGACCTCCACTCGCTTCGCGAGAAGGGCTGCTGAGGGTCCGTACGGCGCCGATTCGGGTCCGCGCAGTACCGATTCGGGTCCGCGCGGCGCCGATCCCGCGTCGGCGCGGGAATCCTGCTACCGGCCAGTAGAGGGAACGTAAGGTTCCGTCCATCATGGAACGCGAACATGTCAAAGGCCCTCCGTCCGTACGGGACGGAGGGCTTTCCCTGAGCTGTTCCGAGACGCAGGAGACCCCCCATGCATGCAGGCAAGTGGAGAATCCGGTCGGTGGCCACCGCCGCCGCGCTGGCGTTCACCATGGCCGCCCCGGTGGCAACGGCCGCGGACTCGACCGGGTCGGACCACCCGGCGACCCCGGCCGCCGCCGCGCCGCAGCAGTCCGGCCGCGGCGGTGCGCTGCTCGCCGACGTCGACTACGGGACCTGGCAGCGTGATGTCGCCGACGTCATCGCCGTCGCTCGCCCCTACATCGAGCAGCGCACCGCCAACACTTCCGGTGCGAAGCAGGCGATCGTCCTCGACATCGACAACACTTCGCTCGAGACGGACTTCCATCCCTTCTGGGAGTACCCGACCCCCGCGGTCAAGCCGGTTCTCGACCTGGTGCGTTACGCGAAGTCCCGCGGAGTGGACGTCTTCTTCGTCACCGCCCGCCCCGGCATCATCTACTCGCTCACCGACTACAACCTGAAGAAGGTCGGATACCCGGTCGACGGCCTCTACGTACGGGATCTGCCCGACCTCTTCAGCGAGGTCAGCGCGTACAAGACGGGCAAGCGGGCCGCCATCGAGGCGAAGGGCTACACGATCATCGCCAACATCGGCAACAACACGACCGATCTCGTGGGCGGCCACGCCGAGAAGACGTTCAAGCTGCCCGACTACAACGGCGACCTCTCGTAGTCGTCGGCACAACCGGGCACAACAGCGGGGTGGCCGTCACGACCGTCAATGGTCGTGACGGCCACCCCGCGATCATGGGGGTGCAGGGGGCCGGCTCGACGCCCACCGAGACGGCGAGGCTCGCCCACGACCGGCTCTCGACATCACGCGACATCACGTGACGTCACCCACAATTGAGACCGTGTGCGCTGACCGCCGACGGCACGCTCACTACCGTCCAGTACGAGACATGAGCCATCGCACCTCCCGCCCCGACTGTGCACCGAGAGCGGAGACCTTCCATGGCACCCATCCTCACCCTCAAGCCCGGCACCGCATGGGCCGACGCCTGGCAGCGCTGCCAGGCCGTCGCCCCCGAGTCCTTCCGTGACGACCGCGTACTGAACCTCTGGGCCACCCAGTGGCAGGCCGACGGCCGCCCCCTGCCCGCAACCAGCCCGGTCGACGGCAGCCCTGTCGCGGGACCGCCGCGCCTGGACGAGGCAACCGCGCAGCAGGCGGTACGCGCCTCACTCGACCAGCACCGGACCTGGCGCCACGTCCCTCTCAACGAGCGCAGGGCGCGTGTCGCCGCCACCCTCGACGCCCTCACCGAACACCGCGAACTGCTCGCCCTGCTCCTGGTCTGGGAGATCGGCAAGCCGTGGCGGCTCGCCCAGGCCGACGTCGACCGTGCGATCGACGGCGTGCGCTGGTACGTCGACGGTGCCGAGTCGATGCTCGACGGTCGTACGCCGCTGCCGGGCCCGGTCTCCAACATCGCCAGCTGGAACTACCCGATGTCCGTCCTGGTCCACGCGATGCTCGCGCAGGCCCTGGCCGGGAACGCGGTGATCGCGAAGACCCCGACCGACGGCGGTGTCGCCTGCCTCACCCTGGCCTCCGCTCTCGCCGCCCGTGAAGGTATCCCGATCACCCTGGTCAGCGGCAGCGGGGGCGAGCTCTCCGAGGCCCTGGTCCGCTCCCCGGAGATCGGCTGTGTCTCCTTCGTCGGCGGCCGCGACACCGGAGCCCGTATCGCCACCGCCGTGGCCGACCTCGGCAAGCGCCACATCCTGGAACAGGAGGGCCTGAACACCTGGGGCATCTGGAACCACAGCGACTGGGACGCGCTCACCGCGGTGATCCCCAAGCTCTTCGACTACGGCAAGCAGCGGTGCACGGCGTATCCGCGCTTCGTGGTCCAGCGCGAGCTGTTCGCCGACTTCCTCGCGGCCTACCTGCCCGCCGTACGTTCCGTCCGTACGGGTCACCCGCTGGCGGTCGAGCACCCCGACGACCCGCTGCCCGCCCTGGACTTCGGCCCCCTGATCAACGCGGCGAAGGCGAAGGAACTGGGCGACCAGGTCGCCGAGGCGATCGACCGCGGGGCCGTGCCCCTGCACCGGGGCACCCTGGCGGAAGGCCGTTTCCTGCCCGGCCAGGACACGGCTGCCTACCTCCCGCCGGTCACCCTGCTGGGGCCGCCGCCGTCCTCGCCACTGCACCACGCGGAACCGTTCGGCCCGGTCGACACGATCGTCCTGGTCGACACCGAGGCGGAACTGCTCGCCGCGATGAACGCCTCCAACGGCGCGCTCGTCGCGACGCTGTCGACCGACGACCCGGCGACGTACGAGCGACTCGCCCCGCAGATCCGCGCCTTCAAGGTCGGCCACGGAAAGCCGCGCTCGCGCGGTGACCGCGATGAGCTGTTCGGCGGTTTCGGGGCGTCCTGGCGGGGCGCGTTCGTCGGCGGCGAGCTACTGATCCGGGCTGTGACGGACGGGCCGGCGGGGGAGCGTCTGCCGGGCAACTTCCCCGACTACCACCTGATGGCGTGACCGCCTAGCCGATGCCCTGGCGGTCGGGCTCCAGCGCGAACGCGCGCTCGGCCGCCTCGGGCACGGTGCGCTCCACGGCCTGAACCAGGAGCGTGCGGTGCCTGAGCAGCGGCTCTCTCCGCTCCTGGGGCGTGAGCAGCAAGAGATCGTCGATCCCGGCCACCAGCCGACGGGTCACCTGTGGATGCCCCGGCGCGTAGAGCCGTACCTCCGCCAGCCCAAGATCCACCAGATCGGTCCACCCGGGCACGTCCTGCACCAGGCGCACATCGCCCTGCCGGTCCCGGTGCTGCACCGCCCCGAGCGGCATCCTCACCACCGCCGCCAGAAACTGCACGATCCGGTCCAGGCACTGCACGGCGGTCGTCGGATCGTTCACGGCGGGCGACAGCGCGCGCAGCGCGATGTCCGACAGCTGCCGCAGCCCGAACCCGAGATCCTGGTGAAAGGAGCGTTCCACCCCCACGGACACGGCGGACCTGAGCGCCTGTCGAGGCCAACCCTTCCCGTGCACGGCCAGCACCGGCATCCCGGGCACCACGTAGTCCCCGATCCGCGGAATCAGCCGCAGCACGACGCCGTGCCGCCCGGCCACCCGTACCAACCGCGTGACATTCACATCCCGCAGCACACCCGCCCGCCCGTGATGCGCGACCCACGCGGTCTCGGGAGCGAGCGGCGCCAGGTCCTGGCCGCCGGCCGGCTGCCTGCGCAGCATATGGAAGGACTCCCGGGCGATGTGGTCGACGACCGGCCCGACCTGCATCAGCCGCAGCATGGCGCTCACATAGGCGATGAAGAGCAGCAGACTCAGCCCGACCATCGCCATGGTCAGCAGGCTCTGCACGAGCGGCACCGAGGTGACCAGCTTGGGATCGGTCTCGCTCTCGTACGAGGTCAGCACCAGCAGCGAGAACAGAAAGGTCGCCAGGAACACGGTCAGCGTCAGCTTGCTGATCCGGCTTCTGACGAAGATCCGCACCACCCGCGGGGTGAGCTGGCCACTGGCCATCTGGACGGCGACCAGCGAGATGCTGAAGACGACACCGATGAAGGTCATCATCGCGGAGCTGACCGTCGTCACGATGGTCTTGCTGTCGTCGGCGATCGAGATGAGGTCGCTGATCGCTTCGTATGCCTGCTCGCGCTGCAGATACGCGATGATCTGCGTATCCAGCGCGGAGGCCCCCCACCACAGCGCCAAGGCGCACAGCAGCCCGGCGGCCGGCGCGAACCAGAAGGTGTCCCGCAGATGCTCGCGCAGCAGCGAGAGCGCGCGGGGCGGTCGATAGCGACGATCACTCACGCACGCGAAGGTACGTCCTGCACTGTGCCGGCGCGGGCCGCAACAGGCCGTGAGCGGGGTGCGGAGATGCGGCCGAGCCCGCCGCGAACGAGTCGGCCGCACCTCACTGACCACCGGATATACGGATGAGGGGCGCTCTGAACCCGGGTTACGGCGCCGGGTTCTCCGGCACACCCGTTCGGCCCTGGTCCGCGTGGTGGTCCACTGACGCGGGTGAGCCGGGCGATGGTCACCGGGCGCAGCAACCAGGGCTCGTTGCTCGATTGACGTCATCTGCCGGCAGTCGGACGGCAGCGCCGCGGGTGCGCCCCGGGTACATCTCCCGTGTATGCCGCCCGGCCCAAGCGGAGCCGGGAACTGTTATCCGCTGCCACCCTCGGGAACCCGTGTCATGGCTGACCTGATTGGTCACACGGGAAGAGACGAGGGACGGGCCATGGCCCACGGCGGAGATGTCATCAATGAACTGACCACCGACCACCGCGAGGTGGATGACCTTTTCGACCGGATCGAACGGGCCGAGCCCGGCAGCCCGGAGCGCAGGAATCTCACGGACCGGCTGACCATCGAACTGGTCCGGCACTCCGTCGCGGAGGAGGAGTACCTGTATCCCGCGGTACGCAGGCATCTGCGGGACGGCAACACGCTCGCCGACAAGGAGATCGCCGACCACGGACGAGTCGAGGAGCTGCTCAAGGACCTGGAGGGGCGTGACGCCGCTGATCCTGAGTTCAACTACCTGCTCGCGCAACTCAGGACCGAGGTGGAAGCTCACGTCAGGGATGAGGAGACCCACCTCTTCGTCCAGCTGCAAGCCGCCTGCGCACCCGGCGAGTTGGAACGGCTCGGAGACGAGGTCCGATCGGCGAAGAGGCTCGCGCCCACGCGCCCGGACCCGAACGCTCCCGACGCGCCGCCCGCCGACACGTTCCTTGAGCCCGGGACCGGCCTGGTCGACCGCGTCCGCGACTTCGTGACCCGCCGCGGCGAGTAACCGCTCTGCTTGGTCTGCTGTTTGTCCGCGGCCCGGCGGTGGATGTGCTTGCGCGGGTACGTCACGCCGGCCGCCGGCGGTTCCCGCTCCCTGCTCACGGCCGGCCGCTCGCGAGCGGTCAGCGCCGCCCCCGCATCGTGCGGCGACACGAGCGGGTGGGCGTCGCGCCGTAATTCAGGTGCTCGGCTCATCGGCCCCGGCTACGGTGGGCCTCGTTCAGGTGCGCAGGCTGCGGCTACTTCTCCTGTCAAGAGAGCAACGCGGGTTCGAATCCCGCCGCCGGCCCCGGCCGGTGTCGTCCAGCGGCCCAGGACGCTTACGTCGCCGCCGCCGATCTTGATCTCTGAACACCACGACGCAGGCCGTCCGCCGAGGGGAACCAGGCGGACGGCTTTGTCGCGCCCCGGTCAGGGGCAGCAGTACGGAGGGTAGCGCCGCGTCGGCTGCGGGAGTTGAGGGAGATCAGTCGGTCGCGAACCGCCGCGCGGAGAACCTGTTGACCGCGTTGAAGACGTCCGTGAGGTGGTGGCCGCGAGTCGACCGGTACCCCGGCCGCCGGCCTTCCCCGACAGCGAGCTGAAGCGGCCCAAGGGCCCACCGCGCGCGGTTGATGAGGTCATTGCAACCAGTTGGGCCGGAAGTGACGTCATGCCAGACGCTGCCGGACGAACTGCCGCACGTAGGAAAGGCACACGACTATGCGACCCATCGGAGCTCGCCCGACCCGCCGGACGATCCTGGCCACCGGGGCCGGGGCGGCGCTGGCCGCCGTATCCCAGGTGACCCCGGCGCATGCCGCCTTAGCCGCGCCCGGCGAGGCCCGGGTCACCCGGCAGTTGCGCGCCCTGGAGCGGGAGCACTCCGCCCGGCTCGGCGCCTACGCCCATGACACCGCCACGGGACGCCTGGTGGTGTACCGGGCGGACGAAAGCTTCCCCATGTGCTCCCTGTTCAAGACCATCGGCGCGGCGGCGGTCCTGCGGGACCTGGACCGCAACGGTGAGTTCCTCGCCCGCCGCATCCGCTATACCGCGAAGGACGTCAAGGACTCCGGCCACTCGCCGATCACCGGCAAGCCCGAGAACCTCGCCCACGGGATGACGGTCGCCGAGCTGTGCGCGTACTCCATCACACACAGCGACAACACCGCGGCCAACCTCCTCCTCCGCGAACTGGACGGCCCCACCGCCATCACCCGCTTCTGCCGCTCCGTCGGAGACCCGGTCACCCGCCTCGACCGCTGGGAGCCCGAGCTGAACTCGGCGGAGCCATGGCGCGAGACGGACACCACCACACCTCGCGCCATCGGGCGGACCTACGCCCGCCTCGTCCTGGGCGACGCACTCGTCCCCTGCGACCGCCGGCTGCTCACCGACTGGCTGCTCGCCAACACCACCAGCGGTGAGCGTTTCCGAGCCGGGCTTCCCACCGACTGGACGGTTGCCGACAAGACCGGCGGCGGCAGCTACGGCGGCAACAACAACGCCGGAATCGCCTGGCCTCCCGGCCGCCCACCGGTCGTCCTGGCCGTCATGACCACCAAGCCCGACCGGGACGCCCCCGCCGACAACCCCCTGGTCGCCAAGACGGCGGGCATTCTGGCCGCAGCTTTCAGCTGACCAGGAACAGCGACGCCGGGATGCCCGGCGTCCACCTCCGCGTCGTCGTCCAGTGACAGAAGAGGTCAGCCGGCGACGGTCCGCCTTCGCCGCCGACGTCACGCGCCCCGGCCACGCGCAGTCCATGGGCCGCGAGGTTGCTCCGGAGCGGCCGGCCTAGTCGGCGGAACAGGCTGATCACCGGCGATATCACCCTTTGTGTGGGCGCGGATACACACCGTGTGGAGGGGGAGGCGGCGGGGCCCGCGGGCCCCCGATCGGGTCCGCTTGCCCCCACTGACCACCGGATATGCAGGTGAGGGGCACGTCGAAGCCCTGGTATTGTTGTCCACGTCGCCGCGGGAAACCGGGGCCGATCACCTAGTCCGGGTGGCGGAATGGCAGACGCGCTAGCTTGAGGTGCTAGTGCCCTTTATCGGGCGTGGGGGTTCAAGTCCCCCCTCGGACACTTGCTATAACGATACGGATGCGAGGGCCTCGACCTTACGGTCGCGGTCCTCGTAGCATTTGCGCTTTGCCAGGGCGCTCGTCGTTGATCCATTGGTGGTGACGACAGCGGGGTCGGCTCCAGCGGCGAGGGCGGCCCGATAGCGGGCGAGGCGCGGGTGGGCACGGTTCACTTCGAACTGCAGGCATGGCTCGGACACCGCAGCCCGACCAGCACCCAGCACTACGCGAGGATCACACCAAAAACGCCGACCAGGGCATACACACAAGCCGGATACTTCTCCCGCAACCTGCGGACCATTGAAGTCCTCGTCGGCCGGGACGCCGTCGCCTCCGGCGCAGTCGCGGGCGGCGAGCCCTGGCAGCACTACGACCTCGGGCACGACTACTGCACCTACAGCCTCTTCGAACGGTGTCAGCACCGCATGGCCTGCGCACGCTGTGACTTCTACCGCCCGAAGGACTCCGCCCAGGCCCAACTCATCGAAGCCAAAGCCACTTGCAGCGGATGCTCATCTCCATCCCGCTGACCGACGACGAACGCGCCGCCGTCGACGACGGCCAGGCCGCCCTCGAAGGACTTCTCAGCCGGCTCTCCGAGGTCCCCACTCCCGTCGGCGCCAGCCCTCGCGACCTGAACCGGCCGACCACCTGCGCGCTGCTGCCGATCGTCGAGGTCAGACAAGGCGCCCAATGACGAAGCAGCAGGTCACAGATTCCACAGAATAGCGACGGTCCTGGACTGCTTCAGCAGGAAGGTCGTGGGCTGGTCCATCGCCGACCACATGCGCACGGACCTGGCCGCCGACGCCCTGCGGATAGCCGCCCGCACCCGCGGAGGCGTGGACGGGGCACTGTTCCACTCCGATCACGGGGCCCAATACGGTTCGGGGGCCTTCGCGCCAGCCTCTGTGACCAGCTCGGGGTCAACCGGTCGATGGGCGCGGTCGGCAGCAGCGCGGACACGGGGCCTGCGAGCGGTTCCATGCGTCTCTGAAACGCGAGACCCTCCGCGGAGCCCGCGTCTACAGCGACGCTGCCACCTGCAGGGCCCATCGTCTTCGCCTGACTGGCCTGCTACAACACCCGCCGCAGGCGCTTCGCCAGCGGCCGCCCCAGCCCCGATGAATACGAACGGCGACACGACGCGGCTAAGCTCACGCTCGCCGCACGACGCACCAACGCGTGTCCACATCACGGGGGAAGGCCCGTCACGTCTTCGGGACCAAGCAAACTCTCGGGCGAGGACTTCGACCTCCGGGATGACGATGACGTGCCTGTCGACAGGCTCTGCAACACCTGCAAGCACCGCCCACGACCTGGACGAGGTCTGACAAGGGCAGGCGGCGACGAGCGCTAGTGCCGGAAGTCCTCCTGCTGCTCCTCCACGCCAGCGAGGAATAGGCGAGCGCTCGTCTACCTGGTTCGCTTCTTCGTCACTTCGGTTCCTCGGCCCGCAGGGCGCCGCCGCGCAAGGCCTTGTCCGTGACCCGTCCTATGACAGCAGTTGCTCCTGCATCCACAGCCCCTCCGACAAAGCCTCCCAGGATCGGGACCCCCTTGGCGAGCGTGATCGCAGCGCGCCGGGTTCCGTATTTCGCGAAGAGGTGGAACCCGACCTTCTTGTTGATTGCGTGGAGCATCGCGATCGGGATCTTCTTGATCATCTGCTCGCCGATCTTCTGACCGACCTTCACCCCGAAAGCTGCCAGGACGCTCTGCGTGCTCATCCCGATCGCGAGCATCATCACGACGGTCCGCACGTGCGGGTCACGGATGTCCCATCCGCGAAGGTGCGCGATGGAACCAGCCATCCGCATGTTGATGGCGACGGATGCAGCCACGTTCGCAGGGATCGTCACGCCTGCAACGAGCAGACCCCCGAGCCCGGTAACGAACCCCTGAGTCCCAGCCGCAGCCACGGACTCCTTGATAAGGCGGGCGACGACCGCATCGACGTCATCCTTCATGTCCTCAGGAGAACGGCGCTCGTCGTCACCAGGGTCCCTGTAATCGGCACCCTGCCGACGCGAAAGACGGTTCTCGGCCCACGTCACCGACCCCGTGATCGGCCCTACACCGTTCACCATGACCTTCTCCGCAAGATCAGCAACCCACTGCCCGGTCTTCTCGACCGCTCCCTCGTCAGGAGTCTTCTTGTCAGCCATCACACGCCCCCTTCTGCGAGCACGCCACGAGAGGCATCCCGCACTGCTGCGGCAGGATTCCGGTCGCAGCATCCTCGGCAAGGCTGCGGGCGGCTGAAGCCGCGTCCCTCTCGCTACCGCCCGTCCACCCCTCACACCACGACGTCCTTCGCCGCGCTGCCTTCACGAGCTGAAGCGGTGGCATCTTCCCATGCAAGTGAAAGCATCGTCAAACCCCATATGCCTGCTGGCGTTTGCTCGATTCAGGGATGGTTAGCAGACGGTGTCGGCTACCCTGCCACCGCAGTCGGCCTCCACAGGAACGGGCTGGCTGCCCGGTCCATCGCCACACCAGCGGCCGGGCGGAGCACGGCAGCACGCTGCCGCGGCCCCGGCGTCCGCAGCACTCGTACTCCTCCCGGCTGCGGATGTCCTGGGCGAGGAACTGCGGGGTGCCGGTGAAGCCGGTGGCTTCCGCAGCCTGCTCCTAACGGGCGTTCTCCTCATACCCGGTGCGCGGCCGACGGGAGGTGTTGACCATGCGTCCGGCGAAGGTGTCGACGGTCATGACGTCGACCCGGTCTCGCAGATTCGGGTCGTCGACGAGCAGGGAGAGCCCTTCGTTCAGGGAGTCCACGCTGGGCGGAGGTGCGCCTGATCGCCGAAGGAGGCGAGGCACCGAGGCCTTGGTCCGGGGCGCGTTCACCCGAGCGCGCCGCGCCGACCTGCCGGGCAGGCCGGGCGGGACGCCGGCCGTGACGGAGGGGGCGGCTGGCACTGTGACCGTGGAAGATCGCGACCCTCCAGCTGGGCCGCTGACCGGCCCGCATCCCGTCCCGCCCGGCACGGCCGCCTCGGCGACCCGCGCGGCCAGCGGCGACCCGGCGACGGCATCGGCGAGCCCGCCGGCCTGGCCCGCTATGGGAGGGTACTGGCAACGCCGTTGAGGACGGTCGAGGGGACATACGGGCGGGGCGGTGCACGGCGACGGATTGCCGCACCGCGACAGGGAGCGTGGTCCCGGGCATTCTCCGCCCGGAGCCGGTCCGCCTCGGCCGCGTCACCGCCTTCTCACCGGCGAGTCGGCGTGGTGGTGTCCCCGCGCATGGTGGCGGAGTGTGCGCACGGACATCCGGACGGCCGGAGCGGGGTACGCGACACCCTGGCGAGCGACGCTGGGGCCGTTCGAACGCAGTCGGCCTTTTCGGCGGTTGATACCGTGTGTCCGGCGGAGCACACGCAGGGTGGGGGCAGCATGGGGCTGGCAAACGAAAAGATCATTTCTCAGGTCGAGGACCTACTGCAGGGCAGGGTCGTCATTCCCTCCATCCAGCGTGACTTCGTCTGGATGAGGCCCGACGTACGCGACCTCTTCGATTCCCTCTACCGGGGCTATCCCGTCGGCGCTCTGCTGCTGTGGAAGACCGATCTGACCGTCCCGTTCAAGACGGCCGCTGTCGTCCAGACCGACAAGTCGGCGCACCACCCCCTCTATCTGCTGGACGGGCAGCAGCGGTTGACCTCCCTCGCCTGGGTGTACCGGCCCGAGTCCAAGGCCGACGGCCGGTTCATCGACCTGCGCTTCGACGTGCGCACCGAGGAGTTCGTCAACCCGAGCGCGGTCCAGCGCAAGGATCCACTGCTGATCCCGGTGTCGACGCTGTTGCAGGAGAACGTGCAGTTCTACCAAGTCCTGCACAAGGCCGGTGTGCCGTTCGACGATCCGGACTTCGACACGTGGACCCAGCGGCTGCAGAAGGTGAACAACGTCCGGCACCACCAGATCGCCGTCATCACCTATGAGTCCGACGACTACGAGGAGGTCGCCGAACTCTTCGCCCGGCTGAACAAGGGCGGTCGGCGGCTGTCCAAGGGCGATCTCGTGTACAGCGCCATCGCGGCCCGCTGGTCCGACGGACTGGACACCATGGACGCCTTCCACCAGGAACTGCAGGACAGTAACTTCTCCCTGAACAGGGAAGCCGTCCTGCGTCTCATGAGCCTCCTCGCGGGAACCGGCGCCCATCACATCAAGCTCATCGGGGCGGATGTGGACGAAGCCGCGCTGAAGGAGGCCTGGCAGGCCACCGAGAGGGCTCTGCGCTTCGCCATCGACTTCCTGAAGGGTGAGTGCTCGATCGCCCGGTCCGAGGTCCTCTCGTCGCCGAACGTCACCATCGTGCCCGCCCTGCTGCTGCACCACCGGGACGGCAAGCTGCGCCCGGGGGAGGCCCAACTACTGCGCCGCTGGGTGTACACGGCGATGGCGTTCAGCCACTACTCCCTGCAGGTCGAGGGCAAGCTCGACACAGAGGCCAGGCTGATCAAGTCCCGTGCGGGAGCGGACCTGTTCGCCGAGCTCATCCGCAGGGCCTCTGGTACCCGGTCCCTGGACAGCGCCCTCCACCCGAGGGACCTGGAGCAGAAGTACTCCACACATCCCTTCTTCAAACTGCTGTACATCGCCGCATTGCGGGGCACGGCACGGGACTGGGCGACCAACATCGCCATCAGCGACCAGCCCATGAACAGCGGTGCCAAGATCGAGTTCCACCATGTGTTCCCGCGCGCCCGGGTCCAGACGACATACGCGAAGGAGGAGTGGAACAGTCTCGCCAACCTGGCCTTCATCACCGGCCAGACGAACAAGATGATCTCCTCCAGGCTGCCCGCCGAATACATGGCGGGGATCGCGCCGGAGCGTCTGGCCGAGCAGTGGATTCCCGACGAGCCCGAGCTGAGGTCCCTGGACCGATTCCCCGACTTCCTGGCTGCCCGCAGGCGCTTGCTGGCCAACGTCCTCAACGAGCTGCTGGGACTGCCCACCTACGACGGGCAGTCCGCCCACCGGGACACCGACGAGCTGCCTGCCGACGAGGAGGTGATCGCGGAGGATCCAGCCGCGCCCACACTGGTCGGGGCGGCAGTGCAGGAGCTCCGTACAGAGCGGGGTGTCGAGATCCACGCGCTCTACGAGGGCCGACGTACCGATGCCTACTACGACCCCTCGTCCCGCACGGTGACGATCCCCTCCGGTCCCGGCCGTGGTGAGTACGAGACTCCCAGCGGGGCGGCAGTCGCCGTGGTGCACGCCCTCAACCCGCACGTCAATCCGAATCGCAACGGATGGTCGTTCTGGACCGTCACTGCCACGGGACAGCTGCTGCAGAGCATCAGGTAGCGGCTCGTCCGCCGCCTCGATCGCCTACACGGGGGCCTTGTTCGCAGGGACGTGCCGTTTGCCGGCCAGGGGACGAACCGTCAGGGGCTGCGCTCGTCGTGCAGGCGATGAACAGCGAGGACGGGGTGCCGTCAGCGTCGGCGGGGTCACACCCCCGCCTCCACCAGGAACGGGCTGCGCTTGCCGGACCAGGAGACGTACAGGCTGTCCCGAGCGCGGGTGCACGCGACGAAGAGCAGGCAGCGTTCCGACAGCATGTCCGTCTCGTGCTGTTTGGCGTCCACCTCGGGCGGGGTGACCGCCTTCGGGAACGGCAGCGCCTCCTCGGTGACGCCGATGACCGCGACGCAGCGGAACTCCAGGCCCTTGAAGGAGTGCATGGTCCCGGCCAGTACGGTCGTCGCTTCCCCGGTGGCGATATCGGCGGCGCGCAGGGTGGCCGCGGGGATACCGGCGTCCTTGAGACGTCCCACCGCCTTCGCGCAGGTCTTGTTGAACCGTGCGCTGATCCCGATCTCCCCGGCTCCGATGCCCGCGTCCAGCCAGGTCCGCACCTGCGTGACGAGTGCGTCCAGTTCGGCCTCCTCGGTGGCCGCCGCGTGCACAGCCGGCCCGTCGCCGTGGAGGGCGGAACGATAGCCGAGGAGGGTTTCGATGCGGTTCTCGTCCTCCAGCTGGGCGATGGGGCGGCCGATCAGCAACGCCGTGGACCAGCGCAGGATCTCCTGCGTGCTGCGGTAGTTCTTGCGCAGCTTCACCGACCGCCCGGTCACCTTGATACCCAGCGATTTCAGCGACACCCTCGAGTCGTAGATGCGCTGGTGCGGGTCCCCGGCGATGAACAGGTCGTCCGGGCGGGCGGGGACGGCCGTGCGCAGCAGACGCCACTGTGCCGGGTGCAGGTCCTGTGCCTCATCCACCACAACGTGACGGTAGCGCGGCCCCTGCTCCTCCAGCAGCCGTGCCGCCTCCGCGCAAGTCTGCAGCCAGGTGCGGGCCCCGTCCGCCGCGAGGCCGGCCGTGAAGCGCTGGACCGTCTTCCACACCAGTGGCCGCTCGGCCGCCGCCAGCCGGCTTCCGCGGCCCCGCCGGTCCGCCGCCTCGTACTCGGCCAGGGTCCGGATGTCCTGGGCCAGGATGACGTGCCGGTACTCCTGGGCGAGGAACTGCGCGCTGCCGGTGAAGCCCGTCGCCTTGGCGGCCTTGCCCCAGCGGCTCTCCTCCTCGTTGTTCATCAGCGGGCGCAGTGCCACCGACCCCGGTGCCTCGGCGACGACCCGGCTCGCGAAGCCGTCCACCGTCGAGATGTCCACCCGCTCGCGCAGTTCCGGGTCGTCGACCAGGGACTCCAGTCCCGAGCGGAGCGCGTTGGCGAGCGCGTTGGTGTAGGTCGTGAGCAGGATGCGGTCGCCGTCGCGCAGGTGGCCGAGCAGATGCCTGACCCGGTGCAGCGCGACGACGGTCTTGCCGGTGCCCGGCCCACCCGTGACCTGCGCGGGCCCCGAGTACGACGCCCGGTAGGCCACCTTCCGCTGGGAGGGGTGCAGGAAGACCCGCCAGGCCGCGAAGGGCTTCTCCAGGATCTCCCGCAGCTCCTCGGGGGCGGTGACCAGCGCGATGCGCGCCCGGCTGTGCCGGATCGCCGTCTCGTAGTCCCGCGTGTCCACCGGCTGCGACGATGCCTGCAACGCCGGTGCCACGATGTCCTGCCAGACCTCCTCGACCGTGCATCCCGCGGCGAGGTACTGCAGCACCTCCCGCTGGTCCTGGGGCAGCAGCGGGGCGAAGACGTCGAGCTGCTCCTGGTCGACCAGCGACCGGGCCTGCCGCAGCGTCTCGGCGTCGATGCCGAGCGCGGTCAGGTCCCCGTCGGAGAACCTCGCGAACAGCCGGGGCTTCGGTGAGGACTCCGCCACCCGCTCGTACGCGGGCGTGATCGCGTCCAGGGTCGCCGCGTCCCGGATCTCGACCGCCCGCGTCACCTCGTTGATGCTGGACTTCTGCTTCCTCGCCCAGGCGATGGCCTTGTCGTGCTGCATGACCCGCAGGAGGACGAAGGTGTCGCCGGACGCCGGGGCGAGGACCACACCGCGCCAGAACTGGTCGATGCGGATCGTCCGGATCTGCTTGTCCCGCGCGTTCGTCAGGCTCTCCAGCTTCAGCCCCGGGTCCTTGAAGAGCTGGTCGAGGGTGAGCCGGCTGAACTTTTCCCAGGCGTCGAGCACGCCCTTCCGCACCGGCGGCTGGAGCTTGGGGAGTTCGGCGAAGAAGCCTATGTCGAAGGCGAGTTGCGGCATGCGGGGATCCTAGAGTCCGGGCGGGCTGCGGAGCGGGTGAAAGTCGGTTCAGCTGGAGGAACCGCGGCCGTCGCCATCGAGATCCAGACGGATCACGGCGAGGGTCTCGGCCACCTCGGTGGTGAGTTCGTCGTCCGGTCCGTACACCACGCACAGGTCCGCGTGCAGCGGCTCCAGGACCTCGAAGGCATCGGCGGCCCGCTGCTGCGCGAGCAGCAGCATGCCGATGTCGCGGCGCAGCTCCACCGCGTTCTCGCTCACGTCGCCGTCGACGGCGCGGACGGCGTCAAGTACGCCGTGCAGCCCGGCCAGCGCATCGGTCACCTGGCCGAGTTCGCCACGGCAACGCGCTGCCTGCGCCCGGCACTCCAGTGCCTCCTCGCTGCTCCGGCCGCTCACCCGCGCGTACGCGTCGGCCAGCGCTTCGAACTCCGGCAGCGCGGCCCGGTGGTCGCCCGCGAGCTGACGGCTGAACGCCCGCCGCGTACGCAGCCGCAGGACCGCCTTGTTCTCCGAGCCGAGGGCACGCGCCGCCGGCTCGATCATCTCGCCCACGACCTCGGCGGCCTGCGCGTACCGCTCCTCCTCCATCAGAGCCAGGTAGTGCGCGTGGACCTGACGGAGCTGCTCCCGCAGCGCCTCCCGCTCGGCCGCAGGGACGACCGGCGGAGCGTCCGGCCCGGCAGCGGACCCGGGCGAGTGCGCACTCGCGGTGCCGGCCCGCGAACGGGGCGCGTAGGGGCGGCGGAAGATGCCGGTCGGGTCCGGTGCCCCGGCGAGCTCGGGTCCCTCGGGTTCGGCCTCCTCGCCGGGCACCGGCAGGAAGGGCCGCAGCCGCTCGTACACCTCCTGCACGTCCGCCGGGCGCGCCTCGGGCGCCTTGCGGAGCAGGTGCAGGACGAGTTCCTCCAGAGCCTGCGGTACGTCCGGGCGCACCTGCCGCACCGGCGTCGGGGCCGCGTTGACGTGCTGCATCATCAGCTGCCACTCACTGTCTCCGCTGAACAGTGGCTGCCCGCAGAGCAGTTCGTGCAGCACACAGCCGAGCGCGTACAGGTCGGTGCGCGGCGTGACCCGCCCGCCGCGCACCTGCTCCGGCGCCATGTACTGGTGCGTCCCGATCGGGCTGCCCGTCGCGGTCAGCTTGGTGACGTCCGTCCGCAGGATTGCCGCGATGCCGAAGTCCAGCACCTTCACCGTGCCGTCCCGGGCGACGAGGATGTTGCCGGGCTTCAGGTCGCGATGCACCACCGGCACGTCGTGCGCGTACGACAGCACGGTTGCGACCTGCGCCGCCACAGCCACCGCCCAGCTGACGGGAAGGTGCGGCCGGTCGGGGTGCACGTACGCGGTCAGCGGTATGCCGTCGACCAGTTCCATCACCAGGAACAGCTGCTCGTACGACTCGTCGAGCACCGCGTCGAACACCTGGGGCACGCCCGGGTGCTGGATCCGCGCGGTGACCCTCGCCTCACGTTTGAACCGCTTCTCGAACTCCTCCGCCAGGTGGGGCGACGTCACGGCCTGCGGACGGATCAGCTTCACGGCGACCGGCCGGTCCAGCACGGCGTCGTAGCCGCGCCACACATCCCCCATGCCGCCGTGACTGAACTGCTCCAGCAGCTCGTAGCGCCCTGCGATCCGCCGTGGTTCCGGCACCTGGCCCCCGCCCCGTCGAGTGTCCGAAAGGTCTTCGATGTGGTTGGGGATCAGTCTCGTGGGTGGAGTTTCGTGAGTCCAGCCGGGGCGCGCGTGCGCTACGTGATCAAGACAGGGAAAGGCCCGTGCATTCCGCCCACACGGTCTTGCCGGGCCCGCCTCCGACGCGGGGTGACCAGCCCCAGCGGTCGGCCAGTGCCTCGACGAGGAGCAGCCCGCGTCCGCTGTCACCGTTCTGTGCTGTGGATGTGGGGAGGTGGGGGAGGCGTTCACCGCGGGTGTCGCTGACCTCGATCCGTACGGTGTCGGTGGCCGGGTCGGCGGTGAGGCGGACGTGGAAGTCGCGGCCGGCGACGTGTCCGTGCCGTACGGCGTTGGCGCACAGCTCCGCGGCGACGAGCGTGACGGCGTCGTGCGCGTCGCTGCCGTACGGGACGCCCCAGGCGTCGAGCCGGGTTCCGCACAGCCGCCGGGCGAGGCGGGCACCGCGCGGAGTGGAGCTGAAGCACATCGCGAACCGGTGGGCGGTGAGGGGTGGTTGTGTTGCGGTCATGCACTCACGGTGGCGTTCCGTGGCGTAGCGTGACCAGGGGTGACGCGCTGACGTCGATCTTTCGTACGGGGCGGGCGCGGGCGCTGTACGTGGCGGTACGTGGGGAGAGGCGGCAAGACGGTGACCGTGCGGGACGATGAAGCGGGGCAGCCGCAGCAGCGGCCGGAGGATGACCCGGGGACGGGTGTCGTGACCGCGTTCGGACGGCAGTTGAAGCTGCTGCGCACGCGGGCGGGGCTGGAGCGGGGCGAGTTCGGCAGGCGGCTCGGCTACTCGGCGGACACGGTGGCGTCCATCGAGCAGGGGAGACGGATTCCGCAGGCCCTGTTCATTGAGAAGGCGGATGAGGTGTTGGGGGCGGGGGGGTTGCTGACGGCGTTGAAGGAGGAAGTGGCTCGGGCCCAGTATCCGTCGTTCTTCCGGGACATGGCTCGACTGGAAGCCAAAGCAACGGCCTTGAACGTGTATGCGGTCTATGCCGTGCCAGGTCTATTGCAGACGGAGGACTACGCACGCGCCGTCTTCCACATGCAGCGGCCCCTGCTGGAAGACGAAGTGTTCGAGCAGCGGCTTGAGGCGCGCATGGTGCGTCAGAAGATCCTCTGCCGACGCCCCTCACCCTTGCTGAGCTTCGTGATCGAGGAGGCGGTGCTGCGCAGGCCCATCGGTGGTCTGAAAGTCATGCGCGAGACGCTGGAACAAATCCGCGTGACCGGCCAGTCTAGGAACGTGGAGGTGCAGGTCATGCCGATCCACCGCGAGGACAACGCCGCGTTGGGCGGTCCGTTCTCGTTGATCGACACTGACAAGGGGCAGCGTCTTGCGTACGCGGAAGTACAGGATCACAGCCGCCTCTACACCGACGCTGCCTACGTGCGGACGCTCGAAGCGCGCTATGGCATCCTCCGATCACAAGCGCTGACACCGAGCGAGTCAGTGGCGTTCATCGAGCAACTGATGGGAGACACATGAGCGTGCAGCACAGCATGGCGGCTGCGCCCGAGGCCGCTTGGATAAAGAGCAGCTACAGCACGGGCAACGGCGGCGAATGCATCGAGGTCGCCGCCGTCTCCGGAGCCGTCCTCGTCAGGGACTCGAAGCGGCCTGCAGTGGCCCGGCTCGCCTTCGGCCCTGAGGCATGGGCCGGGTTCGTGGAGATGGCCGCCGGACGCTGAACTGGCCGACATACGACGGGCGGGGCCCGGTGCGCGGCTTCCGCACCGGGCCCCGAGCGCGTCAGAAGTCGTCCAGCCCCTCCTCCCGGCGGATCATCCGCCAGGCGGCCCGACGCGCGCTGCGGTCGAGGTTGGACTTGAAGTCCCGGTCGGCACCGAAGTACCGCTTGCCGAGGGTGTCGATCGTGGAGACATGGTCCATCATGTTCTCCTCGAACTTCTTGTCGAAGACGATGCCGAAGTTGGACTCGTCGTTGACCAGCGCGGCGGCGCGGACCTTCGGGTCCTCCTTGGTCGCGTTGAAGGCCGGGAGGACGTCCTCCTTGGTGAAGTCCGTGCCGAACTTGGCGTTGAACTTCTCGATCAGCTCCGACAGCAGTGACTTCTCGGGATCCTGCCCGCCACCGACCCCGTCGCCGAACCCCTTGAGCTCGGCCGCACCCTCGGGGTTGAGGGACACGTCGTGCTCGCCGGTCTTGTCAACGCGCAGGTGACTGAGGTCGACCTCGCCTATGTCGACTCCGCCGTCGGCCAGGCGGGGGAGGCGGTTGAGCAGATGGCGGCCGTAGAGGTACAGCCGCTCCAGCTCGGCGTCCTGGTAGGGAACGATCTGCGCGAGGAAGCCGTACTTGCGGACGTAGTCGTTCAGGTTGGCGCGGAACTCCTCGGCAGCCTCGACGTCGTCCTCCTCGTCGCTCTCCAGGAGGGCGGTGAAGCGGGTGACGGCGGGTGACAGGAGTCGGTACAGCTCGGCGTGCAGCTTCTCCCACTTGGACTGGGAGCCGCCCGCCCTATGCTCCGCCTCGATGTACGCGGCGACGAACTCGTCCATGTCTTGCTCCGAGATGATCGGCGCGGACATGACGCGACTCTGTGCCGTGTAGAGGAGGTTCGGGTCGGAGGGAAGGGTGTGCGCCACCTCGAAGTACGGGCGGAAGGCGTCCTGGATGTCCTCGGCCTCGTTGACGAAGTCCAGGACGGCCAGGTCGGCCTGGGACTTGCGTTCGGCGGTGCGGTTGAGGCGGGACAGGGTCTGCACGGCGGCGATGCCGGTCAGCGTCTTGTTGACGTACATCGTGGTCAGGAGCGGCTGGTCGAAGCCGGTCTGGTACTTCTCGGCGACGACGAGGATCCGGTATTCCTGCTGTCCCTTGCCGCCGGCCTTCGCGGCCTTGTCGTCGGCGCGGGTGTAGGCGAACCCCTTGGGCAGCGCGCTTTCGGAGAGACCGCCGTTCTCCTTGCTCTCGGTGGTCTCCTCGCCGTCGATGGTGAGGGACCCGGAGAAGGCGACCAGGACACCGAGGTCCGGGTACTTGGTGTCGTACTCGCGGTCGGCGACGTAACTGCGGATGGCGCGGGCCATCTGCACGGCGGAGTGCCGGGAGGCCGTGACCACCATCGCCTTGGCGCGTCCGCCGAGCCGGCCGCGGCTGTGGGCGACGAAGTGCTCGACGATCACCTGGGCGTGCTGGGACACCGTGTGCTCGTGCATGAGCGCGAACCGGGCGAGCAGGCTGTTCGCCTTGGAGGGGTCGACCTCCTTCTCGTCGTGGTTGAGGTTCGCGAGCTTCCAGTAGGTGTTGTAGGTGACGTAGTTGCGCAGGGGGTCGAGGATAAAGCCCTCCTCAATGGCCTGGCGCATGGAGTAGGTGTGGAAGGGGCGGTAGACGGTCTTGCCGTTCTCCGCGCCTTCCGTGCCGAAGAGTTCGAGCGTCTTCGACTTGGGGGTGGCTGTGAAGGCGAAGTAGGAGAGATTCGCGGCGCGGGACCGCGCCACCGCCTTCGCCTTCAGCTGGTCGTCCACGGTGACCGCGGTCGCGCCCTCGTCGTCCGAGTCCGCGTCCAGGCCGAGGTCGCGCAGGGCAGACTTCACCGCGGTCGCTGCGTCGCCGGACTGCGAGGAGTGCGCCTCGTCGACGATGATCGCGAAGCGGGTGCCCTTGATCTCGGTGGGGTTGCGCTTGATGTAGTCCAGCAGCGCCGGGAACGAGTGCAGGGTGACCGTGACGATCTTCCCAGTGTCCCGGGAGAGCGCGCGGGCGAGCTGCTCGCTCTTCGCCCCCTGCTTCTCGTCTACCTTCACGACCAGGCCGTCCGTCTGCGAGAAACTGCCGACCGTCGCCGAGAGCTGGGCGTCCAGGGCACGGCGGTCGGTGATGACGATGACCTTGTCGAAGACGGGCTCGCCGGGCTTGATGCGCCCGTCGGCGAGGGCTTCGGGTTCGAGAACGTGCGGATCGGTGCGTGCGTGCAGGTCACTGAGCCGGTGGGCCAGCCAGCCGATGGTGTTCGACTTGCCGGATCCGGCGGAGGCCATGACCAGGTAGTTCTGGCCGGCACCGTGGACGGACGCGTGCGCGGTGAGCTTCCGGACCACGTCCCACTGGTGGAAGCGGGGGAAGATCGTCGACTTGGTGGTGCCGCCGCCGGGCGTCTTGTGCTTCTGCTGGTGCACGAAACGCTGGAGTAGGTCGAGCCAGTTGTCCCGCTGCCAGACGTGTTCCCAGAGGTAGGAGGTGGCGTACGTGCCGTGGGCCGTCGGTGGCGGGTTCCCGGCTCCGCCGGGCTGGCCGGGGCCGTTCGAGCCGGTGTTGAACGGCAGGAACTGGGTGCTCTTGCCGCGCAGTTGCGTGGTGACGAAGACCAGGTCGGGGTCGACCGCGAAGTTCGCGATCACGCGCCGCGTGAAGATCAGCTCGGTCGGGTCCCGGTCGGTGCGGTACTGCTCCTTGGCCTGCTCGACGCCCTGCCCGGTCAGCGGGTTCTTCAACTCGGCAGTGGCGACCGGAATGCCGTTGAGGAACAGGGTGAGGTCGAGGCGGTGCCCCCAGTCGGCCTGCTTGGTCGCGTAGGGGAGTTCGCGTACGACAGTGAGGCGGTTGGTCCGGTAACCGTCGAGAACGGAGTCGGCGGAGATGAGGTTGGGCTTGAAGTAGGCGACGCGGAGGCGGACGCCTCGGTCCTTGACGCCGTTGCGGAGGACGTGGAGGAGGCCGTCATCGGCGATGGCCCGGTCAAGGCGTTGGGCGAAGCCTCGCTGGGCCTCGTTGGGGTTGCCGCCGTAGACGGTGAGCAGTTCGTCCCACTCGTCGGGCTGGGTCGCGCCGATGAAGGTGAACAGCTCGTTGGTGTCGAGCCCGAGGTCGGGTCGGTAGTCCTCGGGGCTCGCCTCCCGCCAGCCGTGCTCGCAGAGGGCGGCGACTATGGCAGACCCGAAGGAGGACTCGTCGTGCACGGGGCTCATACGGTGACTCCTTCGGTTACGTTGCGTCCGCTGGCGGTGGTCACGTCGAACTGGCCGGTTACGGCGGCGGTGATGAGGGCTTGGCGGCGCTCTGCCGCGAGCGCGGCAGAGCGCTCGATCACCTCGCGCAAGGGACGAACGTTGCTGATCCACTCGCCAATCTCACGTTGTTCAGCTGGCGACACCACTGGGACCGGAATGCGTCCGAAAAGGTCCCAATTGCGGAAGTCGACGGCACGTTCGCGAGTGCTGGTTGCGAAGTTTCCGAGATACCCTTGGGTTGCCAGAAGTCGAAGAAGTCTCCCCAGATAGCGGGCATCGCCGTCGCCGTGCGGAACGCACACGTGGTAGACCGGGCTGCAGTTGCCTACAGCCTCCGATGTGCCGATGGCCCCGGCGAACCCATCAAGGCCGTGGACGACAACATCACCGATTCGTACGTGCTGACCCTGAGGGTCGGTTGAGGCGGAGAGCGTGTATCCCTCAGCGCGGCGCACGCTACGATTCGTTACTTGGCCATCGCGGTAAGCCGTGATGACGTCCGCTTTTGATACGGCTGGCCGCACCACCTTGCCGAGAATCCTGCGAAGCGGCAGCGTCCGAGCGCCAGTTGTTGGATGTACGAGGCGACTTACGCCTACATGTTCCAGTACGTGGCTATCAATGCGTTCGTTGAGGAGCGTGATCAGATGACGCTTCTTGGCGACAAGGTGATCAATCCTGCCGACCTCTGCATCAAGGAAGTCAGCAATGCGGCACTGCTCGTCCAACGAGGGCGATGGAATCTCGAGCTCGGAGATGAGACCCGCACTCAGATTCTGCAACCCTGTCGTCGTGGAACTTAGTCTGCGGATCTGCTGTTTCGCATCGGCACAGTTGAGAAAATACCAGGCAAATCGTGGACTGTGCGTGGGAGAGAGGCGAAGGCGTTGCAGGAAATTCGAGAAAGAAAAACCCGCCGCAGGCGCACCTACGAAACCTGCCTTCCCGAGATGCAAGTCGCTCCCACTGGAACGGACCACGAGAATGTCCCCCTCACGCAGCCGCGTGCGAAACTTCTCATGCGTACTTAGAGAACGCAACGCTGGCTCGCGTGGATCAACTGAGCCATCGAGCCCGATTTCGGTGGAGCGTAGGACAGGCGTCGCGCTTGTGATCTCAGCGTAGTCGTCGCCCCAAGTTCCAGAATCCGATGCCGCGAGACAGTACTTGAGTTTGATCGCGGGCTTCACTTCGTTACCTCCCCCAACAGTCCCTGGATCTCCTCCTCCAGCGACTTCAGCTCCGCATCAATCGCCACCAACGGCCGCGGTGGCTGATAGACGTAGAAATGCCGCGTGACTGGGATCTCATATCCGACCTTCGTCTTGCTTTGGTCGATCCACGCGTCCGGCACGTGCGGGTGTACCTCCCGCTTCAGGTACTCCTCGACGTCCTCACCCAACGGCACGTTTTCGTAGTCCCGAAACTCCGCGTCCGCCTCGGGCTGGCCTCTGAGAAGTTGGACCTCGCCCGCCGGATCTCGCACGCCGATCACATCCCGGAGCGCCTTGTTGAACGGCGCCCCCGTGGGCCACGTTTCCCCGCCCTGCACCACGGCGTCCTTCAGAGCAAGCCAGGATTCCTGCTTCGTGCCCCAGCTCGTACCCATCAGGGACTTGAAGGCATCGGCCAGAGTCGAAGCCTGCGGCAGCTTTTGGATGACCTTGGAGGCCTCCAGCGCCGCCGGAGTCTCCTCCGTCACCTCGAACCGCAGCTTCAGCGGACGCTCCACCGTGATCCGCTGGTACCCGAAGTCCTCGTTCCAGAAGACCTTCACCTTGCTGTGCAGCGGGTGCTCCGGGTCGCCCGCCACGGCCAGCGCCTCGCCGTACAGCTTGACCACCGTGGCGATATGCTCCTTGTCTAGCTCCTTGCGCTTGTCGCCCAGCGACTTCCGCATCTTCTGACACTGGTCCCGCGCGTCCAGCAGCACGACCTTGCCCTTGTGGTCCGGGCTCTTGCGGTTGGTCAGGATCCAGAAGTACGTGGAGATGCCGGTGTTGTAAAAGAGCTGGTCTGGCAGGGCGACGATGCCCTCCAGCCAGTCGTTCTCCAGGATCCAGCGCCGGATCTCCGACTCGCCTGAACCGGCCGCGCCCGTGAAGAGCGGCGAGCCGTTGAAGACGATCGCGAGCCGCGAGCCGCCCCCGCCGTTCACGTCCACCGGCTTCATCTTCGAGATCATGTGCTGGAGGAACAGCAGTGATCCGTCGTTGATGCGCGGCAGTCCCGCCCCGAAGCGGCCGGCCTCGCCCAGCGTCTTGTGCTCCTGCTCGACCTCGTCCTTGACCTTCTTCCACTCCACGCCGAACGGCGGGTTGGCCAGCATGTAGTCGAAGGACTTGCGGGCGTGGCCGTCGTCGGAGAAGGAGTTGCCGAAGGCGATGTTCTCGGGGTCCTGGCCCTTGATCATGAGGTCGGACCGGCAGATCGCCCACGACTCCGGGTTGAGCTCCTGCCCGTACACCTCCACCGTGGCGTCCGGGTTCAGCTCCGTGATCAGGTCGTCCATCGCGGAGAGCATGCCGCCCGTGCCGCAGGCAGGGTCGAGGACCGTGCGCACCGCGCCCGGAAGCTGGAGCGCGTCGCCGTCCGGGGCGACGAGCAGTCGCACCATCAGCTGGATGACCTCGCGCGGGGTGAAGTGCTCACCGGCTGTCTCGTTCGACTGCTCCGCGAAGCGGCGGATCAGCTCCTCGAAGATGTAGCCCATGTTGTGGTTGGGCACGACCTCGGGACGCAGGTCCAGGTCCGTGAACTTGCCGATGACCTTGTAGAGCAGGTCGGCGTCGTCCAGCCGCTTGATCTGCTGCGCGAACTCGAAGCGTTCCAGCACGCCACGCGCGTTGTCCGAGAACGCCCCCACGTACACCTGGAGGTTCTGCGCCGCGGTCTGCGGATCCGCCGCGATCTTCTTCAGGGTCAGGCTGGACCGGTTGTAGAAGGAGTGGCCCGAGGCCCGCCGCAGGAAGCGGTCCGGGTCGATGCCGCTGTCCTTGTGCTGCTCCGCGATCTCCGCGACCTTCTCGCGGGTCGGCTTCAGCACGCACTCCAGTCGCCGCAGCACCGTGAACGGCAGGATGACCTTGCCGTAGTCGGACTGCTTGTAGTCCCCCCGCAGGAGGTCGGCGACGGACCACGCGTGGTTCGCCAACTCCGTGTGCTTACTGCTGTTCAACTGGATCCCCGGATTCCTTCCGAAACGTCCCAACCCCACCGCCCGGGCCGATCAGCCGACCAGGACGGTCCGACAAGTGTGGTCTATCTGTGAGGGGCCGCGTGTCTAATGGGGTGAATCGTCACCCCGGCCGCGTACCGCGTCCCCCTCCGCCGCCTCCCCTGACGGCAGCAGCTGCCCGCCCGTGAGCCCGCCCGCCAGCAACCGTGCCGTCTCCTCAGTCAGCAGGGTCGCCCGCCGCGCCTCCGCCCGGAGCGCGTGCACGTGCCGGAACGCCTCCCCGTACCGCCGCTGCTCCTCCAGCGGCAGCAGCGGCACGCGCAGCCGGCCCGGGCTGACACTCAGGACCGTGCTGCCCGTCGACGCGCCCGCGACGTTCTCGTCCGCGCCCAGGAACCCGGCGAGGAACCAGGCGTCCAGGCGCTTCGGGTCCGGCCGGAAGAGGTGGACGTGGGGGCCGAGCAGCGCGCCCGCGTCCTCCTTGCCCGCGACCCGGCTCATCGGCCCGTCCCCGCTCGCGACCGCCCGCACGAGAACATCCCCCACGGCGATCACGGGTGCCGTGTCCCCCCGCAGCTCCGCCGGGTCGCCCGTGGGGCCCGATCCGCGTGCGATGTCCGAGCCGGTGAGCACCGCGCGGGACGCGTCCGGCCGCTTCCCGCTCCCGTCGCTCCCGTCGCCGTCCGCGCGGCCCCGCGCGCCCTCCGGCAGCGTGCGCAGCAGGGTGAGTGCCCCGCCGCGCGCGAGGTCGGACGCCGTCGCCGTCCGCCATTCGCGGGCCGTGGCTCCCGCGGCGCTCCAGCCCTCCCGGCCCGCCGTCCGCGCAAGGGACTTCGCGACGCCAACGAGACTGCGGCGCGTGGCGTCGACCTCGGCCGACAGCTCCGCCGGATCGACCTCGGCCCGTGAGGCCCGCACGAGCCGTGCGGGGGTCAGGTCCACCACGTCGTCCAGCAGGTCCACCACGCCGACCGCGTGCGCGACACCGGGTTCGCCCTCGAAGGTGTCCGGGTTCTCCGTGAACGCCCGCCACGCGCCCAGGGCGTGCGCGGTGATCCCCTCCCAGTCCAGGGAGGCGGAGCGGCTCCCGCCCCGCGTCCGTGCGGTCACCGCCGTTCCACCGCGCCCGGCCGCGGTCGCTGTACCCGTCGCCATGTCCGCCGCCGTGTCCACGAACAGCACCGACTTGCGCTCCGGGCCGCCCGGTTCGGGCCGTTGCAGCACCCACACCTGGAGCCCGACGTGCAGCGGCACCGACGCGCCGACCGGCAGGGCGATCACCGCGCACAGGGCCCCGCTGCGTACCAGCTCCGCCCGTACCCGGCGCCCCGACGCGCGGCCGGCCGTGGCGGGCGGCAGGAGCAGCGCGGCGTGACCGCCGGGTGTCAGATGGGCGAGTGCGTGCTGCACCCATGCCAGCTCCGACTCGGCGCGCGCCGGGACGCCGTACGCCCAGCGCGGGTCGTACGCCAGCTCGTCGTGGCCCCAGTCGCGCACGCCGTACGGCGGGTTGCACAGCACCGCGTCGGCGAGCAGGTCGGGGAAGGCGTCCGCGCGGAGGCTGTCGGCGGTGCGCACGGTGACTGCGGCCTCCGGGGCCGTCAGCATCAGGCTGACGGCGCTGCGCAGGGCCTGCACGGGCAGGTTGTCCTGGCCGTACAGCTCGCGAGCTCCCCGGCGAGCGGCTGCCGCGAGCAGGGTGCCGCCGCCGCAGGCCGGATCGAGGACCCTGGACGGGGACCCCGGGATCAGACGGGCGAGCAGGTCCGCGAGCGGCGCGGGTGTCAGGTACGCACCGGACGCGGCACTGTCCTCCAGCTCCCGCTCGGCGAGCACGCCTAGTGCGGCCTGGCCGCCCTCGGCGCGTACACATGCGTACAACGCCCGCAGCACCGCCGCGTCGTCCGCCTTGAAGTGGACGGCGTCCGCGCCCGGTACGGCGTCGGCCGCGGTGGCCACATCGCGCTGGGCGTGGGTGACGAGCTCCGGGTCCGGCAGCTGTGCGGCGGCCGTCAGCTCCTCCGGTGAGCGGCCCGCCGCCGCGAGGACGAGGAGCAACAGGTCCGACATGCCGCCGCCGCTCTGCGCGCGCAGGCGGAGGGTGGTCCGCAGTTCCTCCGAGGGGTTCGCCGCCGAGACGTGGCCGCGTGAGGCGAGCCAGGAACGCACCGACTCCAGGTCGTACAACGGGCTGCTGTCCGTGCCCCCGGACGGCGCCGGGAAGTCGTCGTGCCGGCGTCGCCAGTTGCTGACCGTGGCACGCGTGACCCCCGCGATGCGGGAGATCTCGGCGGCTGTCACCTGGGCGGATGATGCGGGTGGCTGCGACATGGATGTGGTCCTGGCTCCGATGGAGGGCGTGGTTACACCGTACAGCACGAGTCAACTACGAGAAGCTGTTGGACAGTGCTTTCACTGTCATGCTTTCATGTAATCGCTTCCTCCGGTGAGCGGCACCCACCGGCGTGAAGCGTGACTTCCCTTGCCATAGCCATGTCCTTGGGCGCCCAGCTCCGTGTTCCGCGCCAACCCCTTTCGGCGGGATGCCGGGGGATGTGCGGCGCCTCAGGGCCGGGCGAGCCCGATCGACCAACCACCCAGGGGGGAACCCATGCGCCTGACCATGCCGAGCGGCAGCCCGGAAGGAATCCCGCTCACCGTCATGCCGTTCCGCGAGGACGCGGTCATCGGCACCATGTCGCTGGCGACGCTCGTACGTCTCGTGCCGTCCCCGCGTCAGGAGGAGGACCCGCGTGCCCTCAAGGCCGCGTCGGGGCACGACCGGCGGCACGCCGAGCTGCGCGCGACCGTGCAGCGGACGCTGAAGTCCCAGAAGGGCAAGAACATCCCGGCCTACGCCGAGTACATCGCCGCTGGCATCCTCGGCAAGCACGGCTCCGCCTGGTCCACGCCCCCGATCACGCTCTGGCACGCGGGCGAGATCGCCGCGATGAGCGATGAGTTGGTCCCCGACTCGGGCCTGCGGACGCTGACCGTCGCCCCGGACGCCATGTTGATCGCCATCGACGGCGAGACCCAGACCACCGCCTGGCACGACATCTACCAGGACCCGGAATCCTTCGGCCTCACATACACCGAGCTCAGTCGGCGGGTCCGTATCCCCTTCGAGCTCTACCTGGGGATCTCCCCGGCGGACGCGCGGCAGATCTTCTACGACCGCAACGTCAAGGGCATCGACGTCGCCAAGAACCTGGCCATGTCCATGGACCAGCGCGACCTCGCCACCCGCCTCGCCTACATCGTCGGTGAGAAGCTCGAGGTCGAGCCGAAAGGTCAGCGGATGCCGTTCGGCAAGCTGGTCAACGCCGGCAAGCGGCAGCTCACCAGGACCGACAAGGAGGTCGTGACGCTGTCCGCGCTGCGGACGCTGATCGTCACCACCATGTTCGGCAGCAAGGGTGTGCAGTACTCGGCGGCCAACGTCCACGAGGGCGACCTGCCGCCCAATACCGACGCCGACGAGGTGGAGACGGTCGTCGTACGTCTCGTGTCCCGGCTGATCGGGGGCCGCTTCCCGGACTTCGCCCGGCGCAGCGCGATCACGGCCCCGGCCGTGATGGCAGGCCTCGGTGTCCTGCTGCACCGCGCGACCCCCTGGTGCGACCGCGGCGACGCCATGAGCTACGAGACGGTCGAGCACCTGCTCGGCAACGTTCGCTGGGAGCGCGAACCCGCCTACTGGGACGGCGTCTGCGCCAGCGTCGGCTCCACCGGCCGACTCAACTTCAGTGGCGGTGTGAAGGACTCCGCCGGCCGCGTCGCGGGCGCTCTTCTCGACCCGCACAGCGAGTTGGGCCGGAAGATCCGGGGTCTGTGGAGTTGAACAGGCCTGCGGTGCGGATTCCTTGACGCCGGCTCCCTCTCGGTTGCTGCCTGAGTTCATGGGTCTTCGTACTTTCACATCGCCACGGGCGGTCGCGGGAGACGCGGGGCAGTCCACGTCACACCGTCTGCGGACAGCCCTATCACCCTGAAAACCGGTCTCCCCGTCCCGGATGAAAGCGAGCGACGCTCTTCATGGCCCATCCCCGGTGGCACCACATCCTCATGGAGTCCCAGCGTCACGCCCTCAAGGCGCTCGACGAATGGAACTGCTCCATCGGCGAGTACAGCGACTTCCTCACCCACATGCACAAGGCCTGGCACTACCTGCTCCACGCGGAATTCCACAAGGCCAAGGTCGACTACCACTACCAGGACACCAAGACCGGCCGTCACCAGATGGTCGACGGCGAGCCCAAGGCCTGGGACCTCGAGAAGTGCCTGAAGGAGCGCTTTCCCAACAACGGTGACACGGTGCGTCTCAACGCGGAACTCTTCGTCGCCCTGCGCAACAAGGTGGAACACCGCTACGAGCACAACCTGAGGATCGCCACGGGCGGCAGGGCGCAGGCCTACGTGATCAACTACGAGCAGGAGATGACCGGCCACTTCGGCGCCGGCTACAGCCTCGCCGACCGGCTCCGCTTCCCGCTCTCCGTCCAGGCGTTGACCGCGGACGGATACGAGGAGATGCGGAAGGCCGCCAGGGAGCTGCCCAGGAAGACCCGTGACCTGGTGGCCAGGTACGAGGCGGGCATCGATCCGTCCGTCCTCGACGACCCCAGATACGACTACCGCGTACGGCTGGTGCCCATCACCGGCTCCAAGACGGACGCCGACCTGGCGGTCAACTTCGTCAAGCTCGACGACCTGAGCGAGGACGAGCGACGCACCATGGTCGAGGCCGGGCGCAAGGGAACCGTCATCACCAGGGACCGCCATGTCGAGGTGGCGGACCTGAACAGGATGCGCCCGGCGCAGGTCGCTGCCCGGGTCGAGGAGCAACTGCCTTTCCGGTTCAGCGTGTACATCGAGCACGTGGAGATGTGGAAGCGGCTGAAGGTCCGTCCGGCCAAGGCTTCCGGCGACCCGTATGCCACCGACGCCAGGTACTGCACGTACAACGAAGCCTTCAACGAATACGTCTACACCCAGGCATGGATAAGGAAGATCGTGAGGGAGATCGGGACGGTCGAGAAGTACCGCGCGTTCTTCGGCAGGCAGCCGCGTATGAAGACGGTGGCCGCCGCGTCGAAGCGGGCGGCCTAGAGGGCGTCGCGTGCCGAGGAGGTCGGACGGGTGGGACAGCAACCGCCCGGGTGATCGCGGTGGATGCTGCTATTACGGCGGGCGAATGACCCTTGGTGAAGCTCTGGCTACGACTTCCGGGGTGGTTGTGCGAACGCTGCAATGGACGCTTGTGGAAATGATGGGGGATGAGTGGGACGTCTCTGTGTGTTGCGCGCCGTGAGGTTGCGCCGGGCAGTGGCAGTCCAGGGCTGCGCCCCAGAAGGAGTTCGGTAGTGACCCGTTGTCAGTGGCGGGTTTAGGGTGAAGCGGAAGACCGTTCCATGCCGGGGATTTGAGGAATAGGCATTGGAACCTCTCTTGTGGGGACAGAGTGGATTATTCTTATCAGGCGTGGCAGGAAGTGCTGGCCGAAGAGTTCTTCGGACGGCAGCACGCCGGCCACCCGACGCTGTTCTACGTCGACGACGACGTGGAGCAGGGGCTCAGGCACGGATACGGCATAGAGGAGCCTCTTGCCCGGTCCGTGGGCAAGTTCCTGCGGCTGGGAACCGCGGAACCGTACAGCGCGCTGGAGAACTACCGCTGGCGCAAGCGGCAGCAGGACAAGGACGGCGTGCCCGCCTTCCTGCCGCTGCTGGCCTGCTCGGTGATGGCCGCGTCCCGGATGGTGAACGACCGGAACCACCGTGCCACCGCCTACCACGCCCGTTTCTCCGAGCTGCTGACCGGCGACGAGAGGCAACTGGGCAGCCACCACTATGAGCCCATCTCCCGCATGTGGCAGGTGCTGGCCTCCTGGCAGCACAGCCAGCAGGGCGCACGGGGCCTCTGCACCGTTCCCGCCCCCGCAGACTTGCCCTCCAACCGCAGCATGATCGGGTTCGCCCAGTCCCAGGCGCTCCTCAGCGGCGCTGACCGGTCCTTCATACCGAAGTTCTTCCGGTCATTGCGGGAGCACGGCACGACTTGGCCGCTGCCGGGAGAGACGCTGCTGGCCCAGATCGAAATCCGGGGCATGGAGCAGCACTTCTCCAAGGGCTTTCACAACGCTCTCCAGGAGGAGGAGTTCCGCCCCCTCCTCGCCAGGCTGATCGGCAACTACGCCGCTTCCTGGGACGGTTCGGACGAGCTGGTGCCGACCGGCGTCACCCGAGCCGAACTCCTGGTGCGGATGGACGCGGGGCGTCTCAGCTGGGTGGCGCGTGTGAGGTCCGCGGATCAGAAGGAGCGCTTCAAGCTCAAGGACGGCGTCGTCCTCGAGCGGCTTGGCGACACCGCCTACTACGAGGCGACGGGCCTGCCCTCCCCCAGTGCGCACACCCTCGCCACGGGCATCCGTCGCGACGGGGACAACCTGGTGCTCAGCCGCCCCTCCAGCTCCGTCCTGGTGCTTGCACGGGACGACGTGCTCGGCGTCTGGGCCGGCACGGACGGCTTCCGCCCGGGAGAGGCGCACGTGGTGCTCGCCGCCCCGACCGCGCAGCGCGACGTGCAGCGGCTGCTCGATAAGGCCGCGACCACGGGCCGGAGCGCCGACACCAGCAAGCTGCCCTGGGTGCCTCAGGGCTGGTCCCTGCACAAGCCGGTCACCTTCGACGACGCGGTCACCCTGCGCCGGGCGCTCCGGGAGGTTCAGGGCGCGGTCGGCCTCCTGCACCCCCCGGCCCAGTTCAAGCTCCGCCTGGAGGGCGGACTGAAGCTCGCGCCTTCGCTCGATCCCCACTTGTACCTGCGAGGCGGTGAGCCCCAGGTGGTCCTCCCGGACACCACGGAGGGCACGGGCACCACCCTCCTGGTCGACGGGAAGGAGCGGCACGAGCTCAGGAAGGCGGTCGCCGCGGGCCGTCGCGTCCCCCTCGCCGTGCTCCGGCTGGAGCCGGGCCGCCACACGGTGAGCTGTGCAGGCGCCGAGATCGGCTTCGCCACCGCGGAACAGGCCGTCGTCGAGCCGAAGATGACCAAGGTCTGCGGCTTCACCGTCGTGCACGGCAAGGCCTCGGAAACGCCCTCCCTCCTCACCGAGCAGACCCTGCCGACCGGGATCACCGGCGCCGACTGCACGGGTGCCACGGCCCGGGAGGCGGCAGCCGTCATGGAGCTGTGCCGCCGGGACGCGGACGAGGTGCTGTTCGCGGCGGCCGACGGACGGCTGTGGACGTTGGAGGCGCCGGAGCAACCGGACTGGTGGACGGAGCGTCTCCCCGACACCCCCGCCCCCCTCCGCTTCGAGGCCGACTTCCACGGCATCGGCGGCTGGCTCCTGGAGCGCCGGAGCGGACGCTGGAAGGGCCGCCCGGTGAACCCCGGAACGCCGAAGCCGAGGAGCGCTGGCAACCCGCGGGCATGGGCCCGCGCCGTCCTCAATGCCCAGCAGGTGTCCGTCGAGTCCTCGTGGGCCGCGTACGTGCAGGCAGCGAAGGAGCTGGACCGATGACGGGACCCATGAGCAGCACCGAGTTCGGTGGGATCCTCCTGCGCTGGCTGAGCGAGAGCCGCGGCGGCAAGGCGTCCGCACTGCGCGACGGGGTCCGCAGCCAGGCCCAGGCATGGGACCTGGAGCTGAAGGAGTACGCCGACTGGGACTGGATGCGCAAGGCCGCCGCCCTCGGCTTCATCGACGTGGACCTGCGCGCCGACCGCTGGTCGGTGGCCCCGCCGGTGCTGACCAGACTGCCCCACGCCGACGGCCTCGCGGTGCTGATTGGCGTGCGCGCCGCGCAGACCAGCAGGCGCGTCGACAAGGCGGCACAGGAGTGGATGGAGCTGGTCACCGTCCCCCACCGACCGGAGGCCGGTGAGGCGCCGCTGCCCGACACTCTCCTGTTCCAGTACGAGGACTTGCGGACCCTGCAGGAAGCCGCGGAGTTCCTCGGGGCACGCTACGTGCCCTGCGCCGCACTGCAGTTGATGGAGCTGCTTCCGCAGGCGGCGCCGGGCCCCGAGTCCGCACCACCCGGTGGGAGCACCGCCAACACCCTGGAGAAGTACGAGTTGCGCCTCCAGCGGTTCGTCCCCGCGGAGAGGGACGACGAGGACGGCCTTTACCGGTGGCGCGGAGCCGACTACGCACGCCTGACCCGCGTCCGCCGCAACGGCGTCTTCCACGCAGTGGAACGCGAGACGGGCATCTATCTGGAACTCGCCCGCCACCGCACCGGCGCGATGCGCTGGCGGCTTGAATCCGGCAAGGGCCGTGCCGGCATCGGCCGACTCTTCGTCGACCGGTATGCGCCGCTGCCCGCTGTGCACGAGCGCGCAGCCGTCCTGTGCAGCGGCTTCCCGCCCTCGGTGGGCAAGCAGGCACAGACCCGTGCGTACGACAACGTGCCGAGGGCGATCGCCGAGGCGATCGCGGCCTCGCTGCAGCAGAACCTGGAGATCATGCCTCGACAGGTAGGTACCGGCGGGAGGACCAAGTGAGCGGCGAACAGCAGACAGCGATGGTGACGAACACCGATGTCCAGGACGTCATGGGGACGTTCGACGACCTGCGCAGCGCGCTCTTCCGCTACTACGACACCCCGTTCGGCGTCGATGACCGTTCCGTCATGGAGGAACGGCGCAACCTCCTGGACCGGGACAACGGAGCCTGGCGTGACCCGCTGATCGAACTGCGCCCGCAGTACGCCTCTCGGGGCGTCAGCATCGCGGACTCCTTCGCCGAAGCAGGGGCGCACCCGGAGGCGGCCGAGTTCGCCCGGTTCACGCTCCCCGACGGTGTGACCAGCCTCTACCAGCATCAGCACGACGCCCTCGTCGCTGCCTGTGAGGGCAAGGACTTCGTGGTCACCGCAGGCACCGGTTCCGGAAAGACAGAGTCCTTCCTGCTGCCGGTCCTCGCCGACCTGGTCGCCGAGTCCGCCCACTGGCAGGGCACCCGTGCGATGCAGCGGGAATGGTGGCAGGGAGAGGGCGACTACGTGCCCAGCCGACAGAGCGAGCACGGACATCCCGCAGCCATGCGTGTGCTGGTTCTCTATCCCACGAACGCCCTCGCCGACGACCAGCTGGTCCGGCTCCGGAAGTCGCTGGACAGCCGCGAGGCCCACGAGTGGCTGGACCGGAAGCGCAACGGACACCGCTTCTACTTCGGCCGGTACACCGGAGCCACTCCAGTCTCCGGCAGCCGCGATTCCGAGCCGGCGAACTTCCGTCTCCGTCAGTACTTGCAGGAGGTCCAGGAACGGCAGCGCAAGGCCGACGAGAGGCTCGACGAGGGGCTGCGGCCATTCATCCCGCGCCTCGGCGGAGCGGAGATGCACGCCCGCTGGGACATGCAGGCCGCGCCGCCGGACATCATGGTCACCAACTACTCGATGCTGAACATCATGCTGCTCCGCAAGCAGGAGGAGCACATCTTCAGCGCCACGAGGAAGTGGCTGGAGGAGACGCCGGACGCCCGCGTCACCCTGATCCTCGACGAGCTCCACATGTACCGCGGCACGGCCGGCACCGAGGTGGCCTACCTGCTGCGCAACCTCCGGCACCGTCTCGGCCTCGACAAGAGCCCCGAGAAGCTGCGTGTGCTCGCCGCCTCTGCCTCCCTGGAGGCCGGCCGGGACGACGAGTTCCTCGACGGGTTCTTCGCCCTGCCCGGATCCCGGCGCGTGATCATCCCTGGAAAGGCGAAGGAGATCCACGGCGAGGGCAACCTGGCCGCACACACCGAACGCCTCGCGCAGGCCGCGAAGGCGCCCGTCACCCAGGACGAAGCCCTCGCCCTGGCCCGGGAGACCGGCCTCGGCCCGGCGCTCCAGCGCGCACTCACTCCAGACGGCAAACCCCGTGCTCTGCCCGCTCCCGAGCTGGCGAAGAACCTCTTCCCGGGCGTCCCCGAGGAACAGCGCCAGGACGCTCTCCACGGGGTGCTGCGCCTACTCGGCTCCGCACAAGGCCCCGAACTTCCCCAGCTCCGCGCCCACTTCTTCTTCCGGAACATCGAGGGCATCTGGGCCTGCTCCGACCCGAACTGTCCCGACATCCCCGTGGAGCACGGCCCCGAACGGCGGGTCGGCCGGCTCTTCGCCGAGCCCACGTCCCGCTGCACCTGCGGCGCCCGCGTACTGGAACTTCTCTCCTGCCAGGCATGCGGCGACCTCATGCTCGGCGGGTACGCCAGCCCCAAGGACACGCAGCGGCGTAAGTTCACGGGCGCCCTCCACACTGACTTCCCGGACCTGGACCTGCTCCCCGACGAGGCCAGTGGTGCACCCACCGCGGCGAACTACGTCGTGTACTGGCCGCGCACGAAGGGCCTCGGCCTCGACGACCCCGGCTGGCACGCGGGCCTGTCCGACGGCGGGCCGCAGGTCGCGTTCGAGTTCCGCCGCAGCGCCTATCAGCCCGCCACCGGCCGCCTGGAGAACCGGGACGTGCGGCACACCGGATGGTCGTTCCACATCGCCGTGCCCCTGGACAAGGAGGGCAAGAAGCCGGCATACGACCCGGCCCGGTTGCAGGCCTTCCCCACCCGCTGCCCCGCCTGCGGCGACGACTGGGAGATCAAGTACGACCGGGACGGCCGTTTCATCCCGTTGGAATCTCCTGACCGGCTGCGCAACGCACCGGTCCGGCGGATGCGCACCGGTTTCTACAAGATCAACCAGGTGCTGGTGACCGAAGCCCTCGGCCATCTCCCGGACGGCAAGCGCAAGGCGATCGCCTTCTCCGACAGCCGTGACGACGCCTCCGAACTCGCGAGCGGCCTTGCTCTGCGCCACTATCAGGACCTTCTCCGCCTGCTCAGCGCCCAGGCCGTCGAGAACCAGGGGGATCCGTTCGGCGACCTTCAGCTGGTGAAGGCCCACTACGCCAGGGAGTCGCTCAATCGTGCGGCTGCCCGCGCCGCAATGGAACGGCTGCGGGACCGCAATCCGGCGGACTGGGGGCGCCTCAAGGCGATTCTCGGCGACGACCTCGACGCGGAACCGGAACTTCTGCCCGACCTGGAGCGGAGGTTCTCCGCACTGCCCTCGCTGGACGACCTCGCCTCCGACCTCGAGGGCATGCTGCTGAAGTACGGCACCAACCCCGCCGGTCCCGCGGCCTCGCTCCAGCAGACCTCTGCCGGACAGCCCTGGACCGCGCTCTACAACTGGGAGCGGGACCGGGAAGCGGTGGCGGAGACCCAGGCACAGGAGGAACTGCTCAACCGCATCCGCTCCCGCCTCCGCCTCGAGACGATCGGAAGCCTCTTCTCCGGCGGCGGCCGTGACTTCGAATCGCTCGGACTCGGTTGGCTCTGCCTGCGCGACGATCGCTCGCCTGTAGAGATCGGCCCGGACAGTGATCAGGCCGTGGCGCGTGCCAGTCTGCGGATTCTCGGTTTGATGCGGCGCTTCACCCGGATACGTGCCTCTCTGCAGAGGCCGCCTGCGCCTCTGAAGCGTTTCTGGAAGGAGTTCGCCGAACGCCAGGGTACCGATGTGCAGACGGTTGAGCACCGGGTGCTCGGTGTCTGGAAGGACGCCGTGGTCGACTACGTCATCAAGCCGGAGAAGGTGGCGCTCCGCCCCGGCGAGAACAAGACCTGGATGTGCCGTTCCTGCCACCGGCCGCACCTTCACCCGGGCACGGGAGTGTGCACCAAGTGCCTGACCCCGCTGCCTGCCGTGCCCCAGCAGCACAGCGGAGTCCTCGAAGACGACTACTACGCGTGGAAGGCCGCTCACCGCACCGGTGACTTCCCCCTGCGCACCGCGGAGCTGACCGGCCAGACGGACCGGCTGGAGGCCCAGCGCCGGCAGAGCCTCTTCCAGGACGTCTTCCTCGGCGACAACGACGTTCCGCAGGCGGACGGCCTGGAACTGCTCTCCGTGACCACGACCATGGAGGCCGGTGTCGACATCGGCCCCCTCAACACCGTGATCATGGCCAATATGCCGCCCACCCGCTTCAACTACCAGCAGAGGGTGGGGCGCGCAGGCCGACGCAACAGCCCGGTCGCCCTGGCCCTCACCGTCTGCCGCGGTCGCAGTCACGACGAGCACTACTTCGCCCGCCCGGAAGCCATCACCAACGATCCGACTCCGCCGCCCTACCTGGTCCTTGACATGGTCTCCGTCTTCCGGCGGGTCCTGCTGGGAGAAGTCCTGCGTCAGGCCTTCGAGCCCCTGCAGCCGGAGGAGCGCCGGAAGGGGCCGGACATGACGACCAACGTGCACGGACAGTTCGGTCGCGCCGCCGACTGGTCGACTCATCGCGGAGCCGTCCGCCGCTGGATCGCCGAGCGCCCGGACCGCATCAGAGCCGCTGCCGCCGCGCTCCAGGCCGGAACACCGGAGAGCGTCGCCGCTGTGGATTCGGTGGCTGCCGTCAACGAACTCATCGGCCAGGTGGACGAGGTGGCAGCCCGGACGGTCGGTCACTCCGACCTCAGCCAGCGTCTGGCCGAGGCGGGTCTCCTGCCCATGTTCGGCTTCCCGACCCGCTCCCGCCTCCTTTACCGGAGCATCCCGCAGAAGACCTTCCCCTGGCCACCGGCCGACTCCGTCAACCGCGACCTAGCCATCGCCCTCAGCAAGTTCGCACCCGGCAGCGAAACCCCGCAGGACGGCCGTCTGCTCCGCTCCAGGGGAGTGGTTTCCCTCGTCCCGAGCGGGCGTGGAGTGCAGGCCGCTGAGGACCCGTTCGGACCGGAACAACTGGTCGCCATGTGCCGGATCTGTTCCCACGTGGACCCGCAGGCCGTTGTCGACTCGGATACCGGGAGCGCCGGCACCTGCCCCGCCTGCGGAGCGGAGAGCAAGTACTACAAGGCCGTCCCCTTCCGCGAGCCCGCAGGCTTTCGGGCGGCCCGTGAAGCACGGGACTACGACGGCTACCGGGAGCTCGGCTCCAACGCCACCAGCGCACGGACCGCCACCGACCTGGAGAAGACCGCCCCGCGCATCCACCGTGCCGCCGACGACTGGATGGTCGTCCACACAGGAAGCGGCGACCGCTACATCGTCAACACCAACGCCGGAAAACTCTTCCGGTTCGTCAAGAACACAGGCCCTTGGGGCGGTTATGTCGCTCTGGATCATCCCAAGGCGGAAGCCGACCTGGAGATCGCCCTCGGCGCGACCCAGCACACCGACATGCTCTTTATCGGAGCTAAGGACGCCCTCGACACGAGCCGGGGCCTCCGCTTCGACATCTCGAAGTCCCAGCAGATCGACGGCTTCCCCGAGGCCTACCACGGCCGGCGCGCCGCATGGTACTCGCTGGCGGCCCTGCTACGCCGCGCCGCCGCCCCGCACTTGGACGTGCAGCCGGAGGAACTCCTCAGCGGCATCCACGGCTCGGATGCCCCGGTGGCCGCTCCCGTCATGGCCTACCTGGCGGACAGCCTCGACAACGGCGCAGGTTTCAGCACCTACCTCGGTTCGGAGGAACACATCGAGGAGTTCCTCCAGGCGGTCGACCGGTACGTGCACGACCTGGAGGCCGGCCATCATGCGCAGAACTGCCGCAGCTCCTGCTACACCTGCCTGCGCGACTACTCCAACATGCGCCTCCACCCGCTGTACGACTGGCGGCTCGCCCGCGACCTGACCGACGCCCTGCGCGGCCGGAAACTGCAGATCGATCCGAACGAGCACGCCGTCCTGCTGAAGGGTTGGGCGGACGAGGAGCCCACCGTCAGCCTCAAGGAGACCCCCGCTGGACCGGTGGCGCTCTTCACCTCGGACTTCACCGGCGAGCCCGTCGCGGTCGCCGCCAAGCATCCGCTGGAGTCCGCCACCGAGGAGTGCGGGAACGAACGGCTCCAGGCCCTGCGTCACGAGGTCCGTGCCGGCGGCCTCGCCACCAGGATCGCCTTCGCCGACTCCTACAGCCTGGACCGGACCCCTGCCGCGGTGATCGAGCAGGTGCACATCTTCGCGGAGGAGCTCTGATGACGGCAGGAATCCCGCTGGGAGCGGGTCAGGACGAGCAGGCCCGTGTGGAGGAGCTGCGGCAGCGCGAGATCGCCCGCCGCCTCGCCCGCCGCCAAGCCCGGACCGTTGGGGCAGCTCCGCAGGGCGCGAAAGCCGGCGGCGGCCCCACTCCGGTCGTTCCGCCGCGGAAGCAGCCGGAGCCGGAACTGGTCATGCCCCAGCCGGGCCCCGAAGGATTCGCCGACCAGGAGGCCTGGGAGCGCGCCCGCTCGTTCGCCGAACTCACCCTGCCTGACGCACTGAAGGCGGCGACCGGAACGCTCTCCGAGCAGAAGCTGGCCCGGGCCGCGGCCGATGCGGCGTCCCGGCAGGACGACCCGTTCAAGGGCCTCTCCCTGCTCGTCATGGCACAGGACCATGGGCTGGACGTCTTCAACGGCCAGCTCAACGACCGCGCCCACGCCCTGCTGGAGGACAAGCCGCTCCCGCTCCTGGGGGAGCCGGGCAGCATGTGGCAGATCTACCAGGACGACCGTCGCCTGATGGAGACCGACCTGCCGGCCCCTCGGCAGAGGGCGCTCTTGGCGAAGCTTCCCCGGCCGCTCCTCGACGACTACATCGACGAGGAGTGGATCGGCGCGGTCCCCGAGCGCAACGGAACCTCCCGTGCCGCCTACTTCCGTGCCCGCCTGGACCCGGCCTCCCTCACCGACGAGGAGATGGATCTATTGGCCTGGCCACTCGAACGGGAGCGCCGGGAGGCCGGTCCGGGAACGGAACCCGGCCGTGACTGGCCGCAGGACTGGCGCCTGCTGGCGAGGCTGCAGGCCAACGACGCCAAGGCCGTCGCCGAAGAGTGGACCGACCTCCTGCCGCCGACGCAGAAGCTCCTCGACGCTCTGCGCGAGGTGCGGCGGACCGGAGAGGTCCCGGAGGACCTCGTCGCCGACGAGCGGCTGTGGGTCCTCCTGGAGCGGATCCACCCCAGCGTGCGCAGCGCGAGCAACAAGAAGTTCAACGGCTGGATCGGCGTGCGGACCCTGATCAGGGCTGTGCGGCAGATGCACCGTGCCCTCCTCCGCGGGGACGATGAGACGGCGGAGCAGCGGAGGACGGCGGCGCTCACCATGGCCGCAAGGCTCCGGCACCACTCGCAGCCGGTGCGCTGGGAGGCCCAGAACATGCAGGCCTACCTGCGCGCCGGCCAGGAGATGACGGAGTTCCTCGAACTCCTGGAGCAGGACGCCGAAGGCCGTCCCCCGGTGCGGGACCAGCTCGGCGGAGGCGCCGTGGCCACGCTGCGGAAGAATCGGAGCTTCTTGGAAGACCGGCCCCTCGGAGAACGCGACCAGCCGCTCAACCCTTATCTGGTGCTCGGCGTGCCCGACGGGGCGGACGACTGGAAGAAGGCCTGGCGCGCCCTTAGGAAGGAACTCGAAGACAGCGGCCGCGTCCGGATCAACCGCGTAAAGGACATGATCGAGAAGGCCGAGCGCGAGCAGCAGGAAGTACCCCGGTTCGCCGTCCCGCTCGCCCCGCACCGTTGGAAGGACCCCACCGGCACGAGCCACCGGCTGGAACTCCCGCCCGAGCCTCTGCAGAGGCTCACCGAGCCGCCCACGGACAGCGACCGCGAGTGGTCTCGCACCGAGGCGGCCCGAGAAATAATCACCGGGGCGACAGAACGCCTTTCCCCGGCTGCTGAAGACCTCGCAGCCCTTGAAGACCCAGAAAGCAGCACATCGTGAGCAACCCAGCCGGTAAAGGCGACAGTGGTTCTGGCGCCCGCGACGGATCCCGGCAGAACCGGGGACGCGGGCGGAACAGCGGAAGCGTGCGGAGTCGTGGGGAGGGCAGGGCCGCCAAGGCTGCTCCCTGGCGGTTCACCGAGAGTCACCTGCCCGAGTTCACCCCAGGGACCCTGGACGCCGCCGCGATCCTGAAGTCCGTCACCGAGCTGCTCCTGCCCGTGGTGGAAAAGGAGTTGGAGGAGGCGACGGAGAAGCTGGGCGCAGCCCTGGCCGACAAGGAGACCGAGGCCGATCTGGTCTCCGCCTTCCGGACCGAGCTGATGCGCCGAGTGCTTCCCCAGTTCACCGAAGCAGTGCGCAAGGGCGTGCTGGAGAGTATCCGCACACGCCAGATGCACCTGGCCCAGCTGGCCGTCCTGCACCGGCAGGTGCTGGACGCGAAGACCCTGAAGGTGGTGCTGACCCGGCTCGACCACGAGGCGGCGCAGGCCGGCCTGCAGATCGTCGGCGACGCCGGCGATCAGTCGCTGTTCAACGTCGTGGAGGACCAGCCCGGCGTAATGACGAGAGGCCCGGTCACCTTTGAACTCGTCGCGCCGGCCTACGTCGACAAGGAGTCTGGGAAGCTCGTCGAACGCGGCTGGCTGCGGGCCGTCGCCGGACAGGAAGCTCCGCTGGGGATTGTCGATCCCGGTTCTGCAACAGCCGTGGAAAATCCGGCTCCGCCGCTGACCTACAGGCAGACGCTGCGTGCTGCGGTGAGCGGGCGACTTGGCGTGACGCAAAGGGGAACGCGATGACTTTTGGAATCGACTTCGGCACCAGTAACTCCGTGGTGGCCCACTGGAACGGGCACACCACCGAAGTGCTGCCGGTCGACGGCGACAACGTGCCTGCCCAGTGGCAGATGTCGGAGTTCGAGCAGCTCTTCCCCTCCGTGCTCTCCGTCCGCGACCTCCAGCGCACCCTCTGCTTCGGCTGGGAGGCGAAGACCGGCACCAGCGAGCCGCTCGACGCCGTGAAGCGCATGCTGGGCACCCGCTCCGGTGCCGAGAAGGACGGCGACATCGACGGCCTCGAGGTCGCAGCACAGCTCGAGGAGCACCACGCCTGGATCGGCTCGGAGAAGTTCCACAGCACGGTCGCGGCCGCCGCCCTCTTCAGCCGCATGAAGGACGGTGTCTCCGCCCAGCTGCTCGACCTCTCCGACGCAGTCGTCACCGTCCCCGCCAAGGCGACGGGCGGCGCCCGCTACCGCACCCGTGCCGCGGCAGCGCTCGGCGGAGTGAAGGTCCGGGCCCTCCTCAACGAGCCGACCGCGGCTGCGATCTCGTACGTCCGCGACGTCCCGATCCCCGGTCGCTTCCTCGTCTTCGACTGGGGCGGCGGCACCATCGACGTCACCGTCCTCGAATATGACGACGGACTCTTCGAGGAGCAGACCTCCCGCGGTATCACCGCCCTCGGAGGCCTGGAGTTCGACAACGCGCTGGCCCAGCTGATCCAGCAGAAGATCGGCCTGACCGCGGACCGGCTCACCAAGGCCGAACGACGCCGGTGGCGCCGGTCGGTCGAGCTGACGAAGATCGCCCTGTCCTCCGTGTCGATGGACGGCGCGCTCTTCTTCGACCTCCCGGTCGGCCTCGCCCCCTCGGTCTCGAAGCGTGAGGTACGGATCACCGCAGCCGAGTACACCGAGGCGATCACCCCGCTCATCACCCGCGCCCTGGAGGCAGTCCAGCAGGCCCTGGAAGACCTGGCCATCGCGCCGGACGACATCGACTCCGTCCTGATGATCGGCGGCACCTCGCAGATCCCCCAGGTGCGTCACGCGCTGGGCGAATTCCTCGGCCACGACCGCATCGTCGACAGCGGCCTGTGCCGGCCCATGACCGCCGTCGCCCGAGGCGCGGCCATCTACGCGGCCTCCCTCGACGGCGAACTCGGCGACGACAGCGACTTCTCCCTCGTGACCAGCTACGACCTGGGCACGGCCGTGAGCGCGGGCGAACAGAAGGGCTTCCGCGCCATCATCCGACGCAACGCCACGCTCCCCGCGGAGGGTTCGGCCACCTTTTACCCGGACACGCCGGGCGCATCCTTCGTGCGCGTGCCGGTGATCGAGGGCGAGGTCGGCTACCCGGCCGACAGCGACCGTGCCTTCCCCCTGGCCAACATCGAGGTGGATCTCCCGACCCGCGAACAGGACACCCGCCGGAACAAGATCGAGATCAAGTTCCGCTACAACGAGAGCGGCATCCTGCGCTTCACCGCCACCCACGCGGCCACCGGCAAGCAGCTCGTCGAGCGCGAGATCGATTCCTTCGGCCCCGACGGCACTCCACTGCAGCACGGCCTCGACGATGAACTGACCCGCCTCTTGGCCCACACCGTCCGCCCGTTCGCCGACGCCTCCTCCAACGTCCGACACCTCTCGGCAGCTGAATCAGCCAACGCCCGCCCCGCACCGATCGACATGTCTGTGCGCGTGGTGGAGGCCGATCCGGCCGTAACGGTCAACGGCGAGCCGCAGGGCGTTGTGACGGGGGGACTTTGACCAGCCTCTGGGCTCTGGTGGCTGATTTCCGGGTGCGCCAGTAGCTCGCTCCACTGCTGCAGCAGGTGTCGGCAGCCGATGAACCCCTTCTATGGCCGCCGACACCGGTGCGCTTGCCAAGACCCGCCTCTGACCAGCGCAGATGGGCCTTTGAGTGTCTTTCGTGATCGTGCCGCGCAGTTGATTCTCCCCACGCGCTCCCCAGCAACGTTGATTCTCCCCAGGGACGGCCTCTTGGGAGGCCGCTGACATACAGAAAGGCCGCTCACCCGGGGCACACCGCCACCACACTGAGTCAGTGTCGCAGATATCGGCGAGACATCCGGCGCCGGATCGCCCGCAATGGAATGGGCAGTTCTCAGCGGCTGGGACGCCACCGTCGTCCAGAGGTTGGCCTCGCCCGGCGTGTGGTCAGCGGCTGGTCAGTTCTCCTCCGGAGAGATCGTCGAGAATGTATGCGATCAGGTTGGGCAGAGCCCCGGCGGCCTTTTCCAACAGGGACTCAAGAGGGACCGCGTGGGGGCTGTGATCGATGTCGATGTGTTTGCTCCACTGCGCGGGCTCGTAGCGGGCGAGCATGGACAGCGTGTGCAGCACTGCCCACCAAGTCATGAGCGGGTGCACCCCCTTGGCGTTGCTTCCCACGGCCGGGACCAGGAATCGGGCACGGCCGTACGGCCGGGTCATGGTGTGGATGAGTGTCCGGCGGTCGGCGAGGCTGCCGTCACTTCCGGACGGCACCTTCCAGTGCATTGTGAGATGGCCCCACCCGTCGAGGTCGAGGCTGAAATCTGGTGCCTGCTCCTCCCACGTTCCGCGCCACGGATACTCGAAACCCTCAGTGCCGGGGAAGGACGCCATGTACCCTTTCACGGCTTCGGTGTTTCCGGCGGATGCGACCCACGGGGGGAACGGCCACACGCTCACGCTGGCCAGTTCGTGTGGCTCGGAGTACAGGTCCCTGTCCTCGACGTGCAGCGCGGTGCGCCGCTCATCAGTGATGTTAGTCAGTGGCGAGAAGCGGTTCTCGGGCAGGCAGTCCCACAGCTTGCCCAGCGGGACGGCGGCGTCTGCCCAGACTGGTGAATCGAGGGTTTCGGACAGCCGCACGAAGCTGCCGCGGCTGCCAGCCTTGGAGGTCGTGATCGATATGTCAGCGAGGGCCCCGGCGAAGCTCTTGGGGTCTTGGCTGATTCCATGGCCGGCGAGACGCCACTGATCTCCCTTGACCGGGGCGGCTGCCATGATGGCGCGGCCTGCCTGGCTCAGCCCATAGAAGATGAGGAGTGGCTGGGTTGCAGGCCCCACAGTGGCGGCGGCGCGGAACATCTGTTCCGCCTGTTCCAAGGCGAAGACGTACGTCTCGCGACGCTCAAGGTCCGCCGTGGCAGCCTTCGGCGGCTTCCAGCGGGTTCCGCGCAGCCATCTCCAGAGTTCGTCTCCGGACAGGTTCATGAGATCCACGACCGCACGGTAGCGGTACGAACAACTCCTATCGACCGGTTATTGCCGTGCGCTGAGGCCCGACCTCCGCTTCGCACATGCCTGTGCTCGCAATCGCCGTGGCAGTGTTCCTGCCCCCATGTCACGGAACACAAGATGCGTTTGCGAGGTGCGCCAGGTGGGGAAGCCAGTCTTCGGTCTGCTTATCCCGTGAACAGCGCCACCTGGACGTCGGCAGTCCCGCCACTGGCCTGGGCGTCGTTCCTCTCGGGGACACACTGGGACTAGCTGGCCGATCTTGCAGCTCGAGCCGCCCTTGCGCGATCACGGCTGTATCGTTAGTGGTGGAATCGCCCCTCGGACACCAATGAGAACCCACTCCATGTGGGGTTTTCTGCTGTCCGGCCGTGTGCGTCACCGTTTGAGGACCGCCTCCATGACGCGCTTGGCGATCGGAGCGGCGATCTTGTCCCCCGAGGCTTTCTCCCCGGTCCCGCCGGAGGACTCGACGACTACGGCGACGGCAACCGCCGGGGATCCGGATTCCTCCCTCATGGCGTAGGAGACGAACCAGGCGTAGGCGATGCTGCCGGTTCCGGTGGGGAGCTGGGCGCTGCCGCTCATGCCGCCCACCGTGCTCCCGGGAATCTTGGCCCCGGGTCCTGGTCCGTCCCCGACGATGTACTCCATCATCTGCTGCAGCTTCCTCGCGTTGAGTTCGCTGAGCGACCGGCTCATCGCCGTGGGCCTGTGCTGCTCGACGATCTTGCCGTCGGTGGTCTGCACACTGGCGACCAAGTACGGCTGCATGAGCGCGCCCTCGTTGGCGACGGCTGCCGTGACCATGGCCATCTGCAGCGGCGTGACGCTGGTGCTGCCCTGGCCGATGCCATCAAGGGCATTGAGCGAACCGTCGTCCGCGGGATAGACGGACTTGACCGCGAGCACGGGCGTGGTGATCTCCTTGTTGAAGCCGAATCCGGCAGCCTGCTCGCGCATCTTCGCGTTTCCGAGGTCATTACTGATCTTGGCGAAGACGGTGTTGCAGGAATTCAGGAGAGCGGACCGAAGGGAGGCGTTCTCGCAGGTGGCGCCGCCCTCGTTCTTCATCTGGACCGTGGACTCGGGGAGCGTCCACGGCGCGGGCGAGTCAGTGGCCGCGTCGATGTTCTTGTAGAGGCCGTTCTCCAGGGCGGCGGCGGCCGTGACCACCTTGAAGGTGGAGCCCGGCGGATAGGTCCGCTTCAGCGCCCGGTTGAGCAAGGGCTTTTTCGTATCGCCGTTCAGGGCGGTCCAGGCTGCCGTGTCCTCCTTGGATGCGCCGGCGATCGTTGACGGGGAGTAGGAGGGGGCGGAGACGAGCGCGAGGATCTTGCCGCTGCTCGGATCGAGCGCCACGACGGCGCCCTGCTTGCCCTTCAGCCCCTCGTACGCGGCTTCCTGGGCGGCGGCGTCGATGGTGGTGAACACATTCCCGGCGCCGGCTGAGTGAAGTCGGGAGTCGGTGCCGGCCAGAAGCTTGTCCTCGACGTTCTCCAGCAGACTGGTGCCGAACGACTGGGTGGCGTAGCCGGTGACGGGCGCGTACAAGGGGCCGTCGGTGTACGTGCGTTTCCAGCGCATCTTCTGCCCGGTGTCCGAGGAGCCGGTGACTGCCTTGCTGTTCACCAGAATGGATCCACGCGGCCGGTCATAACGACCGGGAGAACCCGGGTCGTTGGACCGGTCGACGAGCATGGGCGTGACCGTCGCGGCCACGGCGGTCAGGACGACGACCCCGCCGAGGACAACACGACCGCGGCGAGTGCGCAGAAAGTGAGGCCGGCGCGGCGGTCCGTGGGCGCCGTCGGCAGCGGGCGACGACAGGTTGATCAGAACCGGCTGCGGCGGATCCTCGTCGGACACGCTCTCGTCGGGCACACCGTCGTCGCGCGCGGGAGCTGCCGAAGCCCGGGGACCGGTCACTGTCTCCGGCTGCTCCTCGGAGGAACCCTCCGCGAGCGGCGTGCCGGAGCCGATCGAGACGCTGTCCAGCTGGGCGCGAGCGGCTTGCGCCACGCGGGGAATGTCCTCATCGGCGACTTGCTCGAGCGCCCGGCGGGCGGCCATGGCGCGGGCGGGATCGCTGTCCGTGAGCGATTCGCCCATGGCGGCGACGGCGCCGAGCCGGACGGCCGGATGGGGACTCGCGAGAAGAGTGGTCCAGGCGTCCGGCGGTAAGGCGGAGGGGATGGAGACGCCGACGGGACTGCGGGCGAGCAGGATCTTTCCCTCGGCTCCGTAGAGCCAGCGCTGTGGTGTCTGCGCCACATCGTCGACCCGTAGCCGGTCGAACGCGTAGGAGTAGGCGTCGTCCACGGAGATGTATCCGTCGTGGTCGGTGTCGGCCTCTCCGCTGCGAATGCCGGTCACCAGAGCGCTGGTGAACACGGATCCCGGCAGGACCTCCCCGGGGACGGGCTCGCCTTCGAACGAGTACTCGGTCGCCCGCGAGGCCGTCAGCACGACCCGGCCGCGGGAGTGGCCATGGAACCTCTCGCCCAGCCCCAGGTCGGTCTCTCCCTTGCTGCGTTGCGCGAAAGCGCCACTGAAGCAGCAGTCCAGAATCACCACTTGCCGGCGTGCTCGGCAGTCGTCCAGCTGGTCGAGGAGCCACTGCGCCTCCACTCCGGTGGCGGCCAGCCGGTCCTTGCGGGTATCCGTAGCGGTGAAGTACAGACGCCTGCGGGCATCGACGAGCCCGTGGCAGGACACGTACACCACCACAAGATCGTGCGGAGCCCGATGGGCGAGGAATTCCTCGAAGGCCAGCCGGACATCCTGAGCCGTCCTGTCGATCACCTGCGTGACCGTGAAACCGCCGATCTCCGGATCGGAGAGGACGTCACTCAGAGCGGCGGCGTCATGTGCGGGCGCCCGCAACCGGCGGAGTGAGGCATCGGTGTACGTGGAGGTCGCCACCACCAGGGCCAGTCGGCGCTCGGCCGACAGCTCAGGTGTCGGCTGCATGGCGTGCGAGCCAGGCACTGATGATCAGCTCCTGCTGCGCCGAGGTCACCCCGGTGACCTTCAACGTGTCCCCGCCGAGGCTGACTTCGACCACACGGTCCGTGCGCCCCGTCCAACTGCGTACCGCCTGGACGACCCCCCGCAGCGCGTCCGCGGCACGTAGATGCACGGCCAGCCAGCCCACCACGGTGGCGAGCCCCTTGGTGTGCTCGGGTTCGGTTGCCTCGCTCACCGGATCGACCGCCATGACGTCGAGATCGAGCAACTCCTCGCGCAGGCGCCCGGTGATCTCGGCGAGCTCCTCCGGATCGTCGTCCGGAAACGGCTGAATGCGTACGCTCAAGCCGACGAAGTCCGACACGAGACCCCCTCCTGTACCCAACCCCACTGAGAGTAGCCGCTCGCACACGAGAGTGCGGGCCGCTTCCCCCGAATCCCTGATGCGCCCTCAGCGTGTGTACAGGGCCTTGATGTCCGCCGCGTACGCTCCCGTGATCGCCCGCCGTTTGAGCTTCAGCGTCGGTGTCATCAGACCGGAGTCCAGGCTGAACTCCTGCGGCAGGATGCGGAACGCCCGGATGGATTCCGCCCTCGAAACACGGGTGTTGGCCCGGGAGACCGCCCGCTGGATCTGCGCCCGCAGGTCCTCGTCGTCCGTCATCGCCGTGATGTCCAACGGCTGCTTCCCCTTCAGCGCCTGCCAGTGCGCCAGCGCCTCGGGGTCCACGGTGATGAGCGCCGCGATGTACGGCTGGTCGTCTCCCACGATCAGACACTGCGAGATCAGTGGGTGGTGGCGCAGCTGCTCCTCCAGGGGCAACGGTGCCACGCTCTTGCCGCCGCTCGTGATGATGATGTCCTTCTTGCGCCCCGTGATGACGAGGTAGCCCTCGCCGTCGAGGTGGCCCATGTCCCCGGTGGCGAACCACCCGTCGCGCAGCACCGCTTCGGTGGCCTTCGGGTTGTTGAGGTAGCCGGCGAAGACCGTGTCTCCGCGTACCCACACCTCGCTGTCGCTCGCGATGTGTACGGCGCAGCCCGGAATCGGCTTGCCCACCGTGCCGAATCTGACCGCTCCCGGGGGCTGGGCCGTGATCCCGCCCGCGGTCTCGGTGAGTCCGTACCCGTCGTACACGGTGATGCCCGTGCCCGCGAAGAACAGCCCCAGCTCCCTCCGGAGCGTCGAGCCGCCGGACACCGCATTGCGTACCTGCCCGCCCAGTACGGCGCGCAGCTTGCTGTAGACCAGGCGGTCGTAGGCGGCGTGCAGGACCTTCAGGGACGGCCCTGGGCCGTGGCCCGAGCCGGTGGAGTGCCGTTCCACGGCCTCGGCGTAGCGCACCGCGACGGCCGCGGCCTTGTCGAAGAGGCTGATGCGTCCCGCTTCCTCGGCGGTGCGGCGGGCCTTGTGGAAGATCTTCTCGAAGATGTACGGCACGGCGAAGAGGAACGTGGGCTGGAAGGACGCCAGGGCGGGGAGCAGCGCCTCGGGCGTCAGATCGGGCTGGTGGCCGAGACGGACGCCGCCACGCAGGCAGGCGACGACGACCATCAGTCCGTAAATGTGGGCGACGGGCAGGAAGTTGAGGATCGAGGGCTGCACCCCGGGCTCGGCGATGATCCCGCCCCAGCCTTCGAGGAGGATGTCGCATTCGGCAGCCAGATTGGCGTGGGTGATGAGGCAGCCCTTGGGCGTTCCGGTGGTGCCCGAGGTGTAGCAGATCGCGGCGACCTGATCCGGTAGCACAGCGGCATGGTGACGGTGGATCAGGTCGTCGTCCATCCCGGTGCCCTGGTCGATCAGGGTGGCCACACAGCCCAGGTCCATCTGCCAGATCGCGGACAGCCGGGTCTCCGCGTCGGTGGCCGCCGCCACGGTCATCGCATGGTTCTCGTGCTCGACCACGATGGCCCGGACCTGGGCGTCGTACAGGATCCAGCGCACCTGCTCGATGGATGACGTGGGGTAGACCGGAACGATTTCGACGCCGATGGACCACAGGGCGTACGCCAGAACCGTCCACTCGTAGCGAGTACGGGACATCAGCGCGACTCGGTCGCCGAAGCGGATGCCGTTGGCCAGGAACCCCTTGGCCACGGCCAGGACTTCGTCGCGGAACTGCTCCGCGGTCATCGGTTCCCAGCCATCGGGCTGTGTCGCCGAGCGGCGGGAGAACTGGACCAGGGAGGGATCGCGATGGGCGGTCTCGTAGACCGATTCGGCCAGGCCCCCCGACCACGGCGGTTCGGCCCGGAAAGGAGGACCGCTTCCTGGCATATGGCCTCTCCCTTCCCCGTGTTCGGGGCGTCGCGCTGTGCAACTCAGGGAGCGAAAGGTACCTGTTGGAGGCAGTTCCTGCCTAGATTTCGGACACTTCCTTTGTCAGTTGTCCGGGGTGGGGGCGGGTTCCCGGGCCCAGCGTGCCGTACGCGAACCCTCGCGACCCTGGTCTCCGCCTTCCGCTCACGTCCGGGACGTCGGCCTGACGGCGGATGTCGCCGGCGCTCGGGGCAGGAGGTCGGTGCCGACAACGTATCCGATCGCGGCGGCCTCTGCGGCGGGATCGCCGACGGACGCTTCATCGTTCAACCGTGTGATCAGGTCCCTGTCGAGCGGGCCGAGTTCGTACACCTGGCGAACGGCATCATGGCCGATCGCGACCTCGGCAGTACGAAGGCCCTGTAGACGTCGCGCCGTAGATCGGCGACCGTACGGGCGCGCCGTCGTCCGTGAAGGCCGGCTGTCAGGCCGCCTGGCGGACTGCCTCGGCCGTCTCCGCGGCTGTCCCCTCGGGTGTCTCCGCGGCTGTCTCCGCGGCTGTCTGCTCGGCCGCAACGCCTCCCCTGACGCGCCACAGCCACCCGATGTCGCGTCCGAAGGACCACACCAGCAGCCCCAGGGCCACCACAACAGCCGCGAACGCCGGCCAGCGCGGCAGGATCCCCGCGCCCGCCACGAGCAGCACGATCCCCTGCAGCGCGGCCACCGTCTTGCGCGCCGTGCTCGGTGGCAGTGGCCCGCGCAGCCAGGGCAGTATTCGGGCCGCGGCGACGAACGCGTATCGCAGGGCGCCGGTCAGCAGCACCCACGGGCCCAGCGAGGTGGCGACGTAGACGCTGAGCACCAGGATGAGGAACGCGTCGACCTCCATGTCGAAGCGTGCCCCCAAGGCGGACGCCGAGCCGGTGCGCCGGGCGACCTGGCCGTCGACCGCGTCGAGTATCAGCGCCACCGTCGTCAGGGCGACCAGGACGGTGACCGGCGGCGGACTCTCGAAGGAATCCGCGACCAGCGCGGTCACACCCCCGACGAGCGTCGCCCGGGCCAGTGTGACGCGGTTGGCGGCTCCGAAGGACTTGAGCCACGACCGGCGCAGGGCGCGGGTGAGCACGGCCCAGGTGCCGACCGCGAAGGCCAGGCCCGTCAGCCATCCCGCCGGGCCCAGGCCTATCGCCGTGCCGAGCAGGGCCAGCAGGAGGACCTGGGCGCCGGCTCCCACGGCCGTCTCGTGCCGCAGTGGCCTCATGTCGTACGCGTTGTTCAAGGCCACCGTGCATCCTCCGGCCGAGTGACAGATCCATCAGGTGCCGCGTACCGTGTGCGCGGCTTCTCAAAAGATCAGTACGCGAATCGTCGCCCGATTGCTCAGGAGGCGCCAATGGAACGCGTGGCCCGTGCTTTCTGGCTCCGCTCTCCCGGTCACGGCGAGATACGGGATGTCCGCCTGCCGGCACCCGCCGATGACGAGGTGCTGGTGCGCACCCTCTGCTCCGGTGTGAGCCGTGGAACGGAGACCCTCGTCTTCCGTGGCGGCGTACCGGAGAGCCAGCACGCCACGATGCGGGCACCGTTCCAGGACGGCGACTTTCCCGGGCCCGTCAAGTACGGCTATCTCAACGTCGGCGTGGTCGAGGAAGGTCCGCGGCACCTGCTAGGCCGAACGGTCTTCTGCCTCTACCCGCACCAGACCCGGTACGTCGTCCCCGCGAGCGCCGTGACGCCCGTCCCGGACAACGTCCCCGCCCCACGGGCCGTGCTGGCTGGGACGGTGGAGACCGCCGTGAACGCCGTCTGGGACGCCGCGCCGCTGCTCGGCGACCGGATCGCCGTCGTCGGAGCGGGCATGGTCGGCTGCAGCGTCGCGGCGGTCCTGGCCCAGTACCCCGCCGTGCGCGTCCAGCTGGTCGACGCGGAGCCCCGGCGCGCCGCCATCGCCAAGGCGCTCGGTGTCGACTTCGCGCTCCCCGGGGAAGCCGCGGGTGACTGCGATCTTGTCGTCCACGCCAGCGCCACTGAGGAAGGACTCGCGCGCTCACTGGAACTCCTTGCCCCGGAGGGGACGGTTCTCGAGCTGAGCTGGTACGGCGACCGGCGGATCAGTCTCCCGCTGGGCGAGGCCTTCCACTCCCGGCGCCTGGTCGTGCGCAGCAGCCAGGTGGGGACGGTGTCCCCGGCCCGTGCCTCCCGCCGGACCTTCGCCGACCGGCTGGCGCTCGCGCTCGACCTGCTCGCCGACCCCGCCTTCGACGCGCTGGTCACCGGCGAAAGCGCCTTCGACGAACTGCCGGAGGTACTGCCGAGGCTCGCCTCGGGCGACCTCCCGGCGTTGTGCCACCGCGTTCTGTACGACGCTGCTGATCCGGCCTGAACAAGGAGACCAGGTCGGACGTACTACTCGACAGGCCCCGGCAAAGGGCCAGACGCGCCGCACCTGGAGGGTCGCCCGTTGTTCAGCATCACAGTCCGTGATCACATCATGATCGCTCACAGCTTCCACGGAGAGGTCTTCGGACCCGCGCAGCGCCTGCACGGAGCGACGTTTCTCGTGGACGCCACCTTCCGCCGTGCCGAGCTGGACGCCGACAACATCGTTGTCGACATCGGGCTGGCCACCCAGGAGCTCGGGACCGTCGTCGGCGAGCTGAACTACCGGAATCTCGACGACGCCCCCGACTTCGCCGGCACCAATACCAGTACGGAATTCCTGGCCAAGGTCATCGCGGACCGTCTGGCCGACCGGGTGCATGCGGGGGCGCTGGGCGATGGCGCACGCGGCCTGGCCGGCATCGCGGTGACCCTGCATGAGTCGCATATCGCCTGGGCGAGTTACGAGCGCACCCTGTGAACCGCGAGTGCGTCGGCCGCGAGCCCGTGAACCGGGAGTCCGCCGGCCGCGAGCCCGTGAACCGTGAGCCGGTGAACCACGGGCCCGTGAAGCGAGGCGCGGTGAACCGCGCCGACGTCACCGCGACGCCCGTACGCTCGGTGCACATCGTGATGCCCGGTGGCGTCGACGATCCGGCCGCGCCGAGTGGCGGCAATGTCTACGACCGCCGGATGTGCCAGGACCTGCCCGGCACCGGCTGGCAGGTCCGCGAACACACCGTCGCGGGCACCTGGCCGCAGCCCGGAGCGGCGGCGCGCGCCGAACTGTCCCGCATCCTGGCGGAGTCGGCGGACGGCACTGTCGTTCTCCTCGACGGACTCGTCGCCTGCGCCGTTCCCGACATCATCGTCCCCGAGACCGAACGGCTGCGCCTGGTGGTACTGGTGCACCTGCCGCTGGGCGACGAGACAGGACTCGCCCCCGCTCGGGCGGCGGACCTGGACGCCCTGGAGCGCGAAACTCTGCGCGCCGTCCCGGCGGTCGTGGCGACCAGCCACTGGGCGGCCCGCCGGCTCGTGGCCCACCACCGGCTCGCCGCGGGCCGGGTCCACGTCGCCGCCCCCGGCGCCGACATCGAGCTCTCGGCGCCCGGCACCGACGGCGCCTCGCGGCTGCTGTGCGTGGCCGCGGTGACCCCGCGCAAGGGGCAGTACCGGCTGGTGAAGGCACTTGCGGCCGTCGCGGACCTGCCCTGGACCTGTGTATGCGTCGGCGGCCTCGACCACGACCCGGGCTATGTCGCCGGTCTGCGGGAGCTGATCGAGCAGTCAGGTCTCGGCGACCGGGTCCACCTCGTCGGACCGCGCTCCGGCGCGGAGCTGGACGCGAGCTACGCCACCGCCGACCTCATGGTGCTCACCTCGTACGCCGAAACGTACGGCATGGCCGTGACCGAGGCGCTCGCGCGCGGCATTCCCGTGCTGGCGACGGCAGTCGGCGGACTCCCGGAGGCCGTCGGGCGCGCGCCCGACGGGAGCGTGCCGGGCATGCTCGTACCGTCGGAGGACCCGGCGGCACTCCCGGCGGCGCTGCGGCGCTGGTTCGGTGAGCCCGGCCTGCGCCGCCGGTTGAAGACCGCCGCACGCGACCGGCGCACCGCGCTGGACGGTTGGCAGACGACGGCGCGCAATCTGGCCGGCGCGCTGGAACAACTCCGACTCGAGCCCCGGAGGGCCGCATGAGTACGACCGACGCGCCTGGTTATGCGCCCGAGTGGCTGGAGCTGCGGGAGGGCGCCGACGCGGCCGCCCGCGCACCCGAACTCATCGAGCCGCTCCAGCACTGGCTGGCGGCTCAGGAGCGGCTGGCCTCCGGGATCGTGATCCGCGATCTCGGCTGCGGCACCGGCTCCATGGGACGCTGGCTCGCACCCCGGCTGAACGGCCCCCAGCACTGGATCCTGCACGACCGCGACCCGGCTCTGCTCGACCTGGCCGCCGTGCGAACGCCTCGTACGGCGGCCGACGGAAGCCACGTGACGGTCGCGACAGAACAAGGTGACATCGCCGGCCTGACCGCGGAAGACCTGCGCGGCGCCTCGCTGTTGACGGCTTCCGCTCTGCTGGACGTGCTCACCCGCGACGAGGTGGAAGGGGTCGCCGCCGCCTGCGCGGAAGCCGGATGCCCGGCCCTGCTGTCGCTCTCCGTGGTGGGGCGGGTGGAGCTGACACCGGCCGAACCGCTGGATGCGGAGTTCGCCGACGCGTTCGACGCCCACCAGCGCCGCAGCGGGCTGCTGGGCCCCGATGCCGTCTCGGTGGCCTCCGTGGCCTTCGCACGGCACGGGGCGATGGTACGGGTGCAGACCAGCCCGTGGCGGCTCGGTGCCGATGAGTCGGCGCTGACGGCGGAGTGGCTACGGGGCTGGGTCGGCGCGGCCTGTGAGCATCGCCCGGACCTGGCGGAGCGCGCCGATGAGTATCTGCGCCGCCGCCTGGAGGCGTGCGCGGCGGGCGAGTTGCGGGTGGTCGTCTACCACAGTGACCTTCTGGCGCTGCCGCGGCCCGCGGGCGTGACACCATGAGCGCGCAGACGGTCCGGGCCCGCGTCGGCACGATCGCCGGAGCGGGCATCCTCGCCGTACTGGTGTGGCGGCTGGGCACAGGCGCCTTCCTGGACGGGCTGAGCAGGATCGACGGCCCCACCCTGCTGGCCGCTCTCGGACTCGGCCTGCTCACCACCGTGTTCAGCGCCTGGCGCTGGCGCATCGTCGCCGGCGGCCTGGGCATCCGGCTGCCGCTGGGCCGGGCCGTCGCCGACTACTACCGCGCCCTGTTCCTGAACGCGGCGCTGCCCGGCGGCGTGCTCGGCGATGTGCACCGCGCGGTACGGCACGGGCAGAGCACGGGTGATATCGGACGCGGCGTACGCGCGGTCGTCCTCGAACGGACCGCGGGCCAGGTGGTGCTGATCGCCGTCGGTGTGACGGTGCTGCTCGCCCACCCGTCCCCGGCCCTGACGGAGACCCTGAGCCTCGCCACGTCACCGGTCATCGCTCTGGCGCTCGCCACGCTGGGCGGGCTGATGATCACGGTCGCCGTCCGGCTCGGCAGGAGGCCGGGTACGTCCGGATGGCGCCGCGCAGTCCGGGCCGCGCTGGCCGAAGCGCGGCTCGGACTGCTCGCCCGCAGGAGCTGGCCGGGAGTGATCATCTCGTCCGTCGTGGTGCTCGCGGGGCACCTCGGGACGTTCCTTCTCGCCGCCAGGGCAGCGGGGTCAACGGCGCCGTTCGTCCAGTTGGTGCCCCTGATGGTTCTGGCGCTGCTCGCCATGGCGCTGCCGCTGAACGTCGGTGGCTGGGGGCCCAGGGAAGGCGTCACCGCGTGGGCCTTCGGAGCCGCCGGCCTGGGCGCGGCCCAGGGGCTGACCGTCGCCGTGGTCTACGGAGTGCTCACCTTCGCCGCGAGCCTGCCCGGTGCCGGCGTGCTCGCCGGTCAGTGGCTCGCCCGGTTGCGGCGCCCGCAGGTCCAGCTCGAAGAGCGTGTCCTCGCCGAGGGTGGCGCGCCGTACGGGCGGGCGGAGGGCATCCCGCATCACCGGCTGACCGGCGAAGCGGAGCCCCGGAACGCCGTCGCCGAGCAGGACCGGTGCCACGGTGACGTAGAGCCGGTGCAGTGCCCCCTCGTCCAGGAAGCGCGACACGGTGACGCCGCCGCCCTCGATCAGCACCCGGCCCAGGCCGCGCCGGGCGAGCGTCTGCACCAGGCGGTTCGGGGCGAACGCGTCGCTGTCCGGCAGCGTCAGGATGTCGACGCCCTCCTGAACGGCCTTGTCGGTGTCACTGCCCGCCCCCACCACCCATAGGGTCGGCGCCGCCCCGTCGGTGAACACCCGGTGCGAGAGCGGTACGCGGCCGCGCGGATCGACGACGACGCGCACCGGGTTGGCACCGGGGCAGGCACGCACCGTCAGTTGGGGGTCATCGGCGACGGCGGTGCCCGCCCCAACGACCACGGCGTCGGCGAGGGCACGCAGGCGGTGCAGATGGCGGCGGTCCTCCTCGCCGGTGACGTAGTCGGCGTCGCCGGTACGGGTGGCGATGAACCCGTCCAGGCTCTGGCCGAGTTGGGCGAAGGTGAGGTGCGGACCGGCCAGGCACAGCGGCAGATAGCGGTCGGCGAGCATCACCGCCTCGGGCGAGGCGTCCTGCCTCCAGCGCCGGCCGCCGTCCGCGGCCCGGAACAGCCCGGCGGCCTCGGCGTCCGCCTCGGACCGGATGCCGCGCAGTCGCTCCCAGGCCTCTGCCGCATCGAGTTCGCCGCCGCGGCCGGTCATCGGGTCCCCTCCCGGGTGAGCAGGGAGACGTACTCACCGAAGGATTCGACAAGTCCGGTCAGCAGCTCCTTTCCCTTCTCGGGGGTCGCCATTGACGGGCGGCCGATGACACCGGATTCCGTATAGGCAGGCATACCGAGAGTGAGCAGGTGCTTGCGGTCGTCGGCAATGAAGTCGGAGGTTTCATAACCGGATCGGACGAGTTCGGGATGGGCGTGCAGCAATATCGATGTCTCCACTTCGCCGGCGTGCATGTCGCTGTGCGACGGGGTCTGCACACCTGCCCTTGCCCGTGCGGCATCCCAGTCCGCCGAGCCCGGGAAAAGCGCCATACGGATCCCGGTGCCGGCAGATTCCTGAACGACATTGCGTAGTACGTAATTTCCGCCGTGCCCGTTCACCAGAACCAGGGCGCCGATACCGGACCGGCGGAGCGAGTCGGCTATGTCACGTACGACGGCGTAGAGGGTCGCGGCCGAAATGCTGACGGTTCCCGGCCACGCGGCATGCTCGTGCGAGCACGAGAACGTCAGCGGAGGAAGGTGGTGAACGGGATGGGCGGCAGCGACCTCCCGGGCGATGGTACAGGCGATGACCGTGTCGGTCACCAGGGGAAGAAATGCCCCGTGCTGCTCGAAGCTGCCGATGGGAAGAACGGCGACACCGGGCCGCCGGGTCCTCACATCCTCCGTGGAGTCCGGTGGCAGCAGATCCGATGCCTGTGGCGTTCCCCAACCGCTCATGTCTTTCCGGCCTTTCGTTGTTCGCTCCGCGCGCTCATGGTCGAACGTGACGAAACGGGCAGCCCGTTGATACTTCTTCGTCATTTTCTCTCACACTGCCGGGAGTTTGCCAGATAGGATCGGGGCATGACAGAAAGTGATGGCGTGCTCAGCGACAGTGTTCGTCCATCAGGTGTCGAACGAGTGGTGGAAGTACGGCTGGCCACCATGCACGGCGAGTTTCTCGCTATCGGCTACCTGGACCGCGAAAGCGGGGATGAACAAATGGTGCTGGTATACGGCGATATCGAGAGGGACGGGGCGCTGACCCGTGTGCATTCCGAGTGTCTGACCGGAGATGTCTTCGGGTCCAAGCACTGTGAATGCGGCGATCAACTGTCCGCGGCGTTGCACGCCATCGTGACGGAGGGGCGCGGCATTCTCGTCTATCTCCAGGGTCACGAGGGGCGGGGAATCGGTCTGTTGGGCAAGCTCCGGGCGATGAAGCTCCAGGCGGAGGGGCTGGACACGGTGGAGGCGAATCTGGCCCTCGGGTTCCCGGCCGACGCCCGCGACTACCGGGTCGCGGCGGACATCCTGCACGACCTCAGCGTGCACTCCGTGCGGCTGCTGTCGAACAACCCGCTCAAGAGCGAAGCGTTGCTGCGGCACGGCATCAAAATCGCCGAGCCGGTTCCGCTGCTGATCCCGCCCCGCGAAGAGAACAGGTCGTACCTGTGGACCAAGCGGGACCGCCTCGATCATTACCTGCCGCACTTGGACGGCGCGATCGACTAGGCCGGCCGGCACCGCCCGCGCGGGCGGACCATCACGCCATCTGACGGCGCACCAGTTCGTGCAGATGGCCGCCCGCGTGCGCGAGCAACTGTGCCGGAGGCCCCTGTTCCACGATCCTGCCGTCCGACATGACGATGACGCGGTCGGCGTCCATGACTGTGGTCAGCCGGTGGGCGATCACCAGTCGGCTCGCGCTCAGCCTGCGGGTGCTCTCGATCACTATGCGCTGGGTCTCGTTGTCCAGTGCGCTGGTGGCCTCGTCGAAGAACAGGATGCGCGGGCGGCGGATGAGGGCCTGGGCGATCATCAGGCGTTGGCGCTGACCGCCGGAGATGGCTCCGCTGCCGGCGATCATGGTGTGCAGACCCATCGGCATGCGCTTGATGTCCTCGGCCAGGCCGGCCATCTCGGCGGCCTCCCAGGCCTCTTCCTGGCTGAAGGCCTCGGCGCCGCAGATGCAGTCAAGGATCGATCCGGTGAGTGGCTGCGCGTTCTGCAGGACCACCCCGCACTGACGGCGTACCGCGGACTGGTCCAGGGCGGCCAGATCCTGGCCGTCGTAGAGCACGCTGCCCGAGGCCGGCTTGTCGAAGCCGATGAGGAGCCGGAGCAGTGTCGACTTCCCGCAGCCGCTCGGGCCGACGATCGCCACGAACTCACCCGGCTGCACCTCGAGCGACACGTCGTCGAGGACGAGCGGGCCGTCGTCGGTGTAGCGGAAGGACAGTTTCCGGGCCGCTATCCCGCCGGAGAGCGCGCCGGGCTGAGCGCTGCTGCCGCGGACCTCCGGTTCCTCGTCCAGGACCGGCTTGACCTGTTCGAACATGGGCAGGACGGCAGCGGCCGAGACCAGTGCCCCGGAGATCTGTGTGACCGAGGTCAGGAGCATCGTCACGGAGGTGTTGAAGGTCAGGAACTCGCCGGCCGACATGCTGCCGCGGGCAGGACCGGCCAGCATCATGAACATGATGAGCGAACAGAGCGGCAGATAGACCGCGTCCAGGACCGTCGTCAGATTCCTGATCCGGCCCGCCCGTTGCTGCAGTTCGCGGGAGCGGGCGAACTCCCGGGCCCAGGCGGCGTACGCGAAACTCTCCGCCGCGGCGACGCGCAGCTTGGGCAGCCCGCGCAGGGTCTGGAACGCCTGGTTGTTGAGCTTGTTGCCGAGCTCGACCAGCTGCCGCTGCCACCGCAGTTGCCACAGGCCCATCCCGTAGAACACCAGTCCGATGACGACCAGCATGCCGATAGCGGCCAGCGCCAGCGGCACGCTGTAGCAGAGCAGCAGAACGAGGTTCATCACACCGACCGTGCCTGCCTGTACGGCGACCGGGCCGATACCGGCCAGCACCCGCCGGATGGCGCTGATCCCCATCGCCGCACTGGCCAGCTCTCCGGTGGAGCGCTCGGTGAAGAACTTCGTCGGCAGCCGCAACAGCCGGTCCCACACGGCGGGCTGGAGCGTGCTCTCCATACGCCCTTCCATGCGCAGCAGAGTCAGGTTCTGCAGCAGCATGAAAGAGGCGGACACAATGCTGGCGATCATGACGGCCAGTGACACCTGGACGATGAGGCTCCGCTCGGCCGTCGGCACGTACACACCGAGCACCTGGCCGGTCGCGATCGGCACCAGCGCGCCGAGACCGACCGTCACCAGCCCGGCGATCGCCAGATTGCGCAGGTCCCTGTGGGAGTCGCGCAGGCTGAAGTGGAGCAGCCGCCATGGGGTCATGGGACGTTCCGGCAGCGGGCGGTAGAACATCACGGCGCGCGGCTCGAACTCGTCCGCGCTGTCACTGCCGATGCGCCGTCGCAGACCCGATGCCGGGTTCACCGCCTCGTACCGCCCCCGGCGCCACAGCAGCGCCACCGGTGCTCCGGACTTGGCCCAATGGCCCACCAGGGGACCGGCGTTGGTGCGCCACCAGCGGCCGTCGAGCCTGACCGCGCGGGTACGGATCCGCGAGCCGACCGCGATCCGCTCGACCGGACTGACGCGGTCGCCCGCCGCGCCGCTCTTCGGCGGCTCGGAGAGGGTGATCCCGGCCGCCTCCGCGACCCGGCGGCAGACGGCGAACGTGGCGTCGTCGGTGGCCCGGTCCATGGCGGAGGTTGCCCGCCCGGTCCGGTCCTGCTTGCCGATGGAGGCCAGCAGCGCCTGGTCGGCCCGTGCGCGGACGGCTTCGCCCGCCTTGATGCCGGCCGCGGTACGGTCCTCGTGAGCGCGCTCGAGCCGTTCGATCCAGCGGTCCACCGCGGACAGCAGACGGTACTGCTGGTTGACCATCCGCTGCCACAGCGCGCCGTCGACCAAGAGGTCGCCCGCCGCCTCGGCGCTGTAGGAGGCGCCGTACTGCACACTGCCGGGCAGAACCGGCATCCACAGAATGTCGGCGTCGGCCACGGCCTCGTCGATGGCCGGGCGGTCCTCCAGCGGAGCCTCGAACAGGACGCCCAGGCTGCGGCCGATGCCGAGCGCGAAGGCATGTTCCAGCGGAGTCGGTGCCTGGTGCTGGGTGTCGTACTGCGCTGCGTACGGGTCGTACCCTCCGTGCTCGCCGTACTCGCTGTATTCGCCGTACTCGGGCCGGTACAGCTCCCGCAGTGTGATCCGGCGCAGCAGACAGTCCTGCGAGGGTCTGCCGAGCAGCGTGTGCTGCGGGCCTTCGACCGGGCCGAGCAGCAGAGTTCCGGCCTCGAGACGGCCGAGGAAGTGCCAGTGCCCCTGCTGAGCGGTGTCGACCGCGAACAGATCCAGCGACCCGCCCACGACAAGCCACAACACCTGCGGCCCCTCCAGCGGCACGCTGCGCAGGCCGCTGCAGTCGACGGGCGTGCCGAGGCCACCGAGCGCGTACGTCACCGCGTCGGCCCCGCCCGGCCCCACGACCCCGGGCTGCTGAGTGGACTGGTGGGCGGACGGATGTACGGATGACACGTCAGTGCTCCTTGACCAGCTCGGCGTACGGGCCCCCGGCCGCGACCAGGTCCTCGTGCCGGCCACGTTCGACGACCGAACCGTGGTCGAGGACCACGATCTCGTCGCTGTCGCGCACCGTGCTCAGCCGGTGGGCGATCACGACGCACGCGCAGCCGCGCCGCCGCAGATTGTCGATGATGGTCTGCTCCGTCTGCGCGTCCAGGGCACTCGTCACCTCGTCGAGGACCAGGATGCTCGGCCGACGGACCAGGGCCCGCGCGATCTCCAGACGCTGCCGCTGCCCGCCGGAGAAATTACGGCCGTCCTGCTCGACGCGGCTGTGGATGCCGTCCGGCCGCCGCGCGATGACGTCGTCGAACAGGGCGGCGTCCTTCAGGGCGGTGACAACGGCCTCGTCGGTTATCGACGGGTCCCACAGCGCCACGTTGTCCCGGACCGTGCCTTCGAAGAGGAAGACATCCTGGTCGACGAAGGAGACCGAGGCGGCCAGCGTGCTGCGGGAAATGTCCTCCAGGCGCTGCCCGTCGATCCGGATCGTCCCCTCCCACGGGCTGTAGAGGCCTGAGATCAGCCGCGAGACAGTGGACTTGCCGCTCCCGGATCCACCGACGAGCGCGACCTGCCGGCCCGGACCGACGGTCAGCGAGAATCCGGTGAGCAGCGGTTTGTCCAGCGGGCTGTAGCCGAAGGTGATGTTCTCCAGCGTCACATGGCCCTTGAGCCTGCGGGTGCTCGCGTCCCGTTCGCGGCGCGAGTACAGCGAGTCGACCGGGAAGCTCTCGACGTCCTTCAGCCGGGCCACATCGGCCGCGAAGTCCTGGATTCTGCCCGCCACTCCGTTCAGCCGGGTGATGGGCGCGGTGAACCGGGTCACCAGCGCCTGGAAGGCGACGAGCAGACCGATCGAGATATGGCCGTCGACCGCCCGCAGTCCGCCGATCCAGAGGATCAGCGCGCTGTTGAGCGCCGCGAGGGTGGGGGCGACGACGGCCAGTGCTGCGCTCGGCACGCCGAGGCGTTGCTGTTCCTCCAGCGTGGTGGCGTGCTGACCCGCCCAGCGGCGGAAGTAGCCGTTCTCGCCGCCGGTGGCCTTCATGGTCTCGATCAGCTGAAGGCCGGTGTACGAGGTGTTGGTCAGCCGGGCGCTGTCCGCGCGCAGCTTCTGGGTGTGGGTGGCCCGCAGCCGGATCACGATGCGCATCGCGACCACGTTGAGCAGCGCGATCAGCACGCCGATGACGGTCAGTTGAGGGTCGTACGTCCATAGCAGCAGGGCGTAGAGGATCACCACGACCCCGTCGACACCCGCGGCGGCGAGGTCCCGCGCCAGTGTTTCGGCCACCGCGTCGTTGGACTGCAGACGCTGGACCAGATCGGCCGGGCTGCGCTGGGCGAAGAAGGTGACCGGCAGCCTCAGCAGATGCCGCAGGAACCGGGCGCTGCTGAGCGTGGAGGAGATGATGCGTCCGCGCAGCAGGTTCGCCTGCTGGAGACCGGTGAGTACGGCGGTGAGCCCGACCATCGCGGCCATCGACGCGAAGAGCGGTCCCAGCAGCGAGGTCTGATTGCCGATCAGGAACATGTCGATGTATGTACGGCTCAGCGCGGGCAGCGCCGCGCCGACCGCGACGAGCAGGAGGCTGGCCAGCAGCGAGGCCAGCAGCGTGCCCTTTGTGCCGCGCATCCTCGCCGGCACGGCGCCCATGACCCCCGGCTTGCGGCCGCCGCGGCGGAAGTTGCCGGCGGGCTCGAAGACCAGGGCGACACCGGTGAAGCTGGTGTCGAAGTCCTCCATCGCCACGAAGCGGCGACCCTTGTCGGGGTCGTTGATGTGTACGCCCCGGCGGCCGAGCTTGCGTCCCATGCCGTCGTAGACGACGTAGTGGTTGAACTCCCAGAACAGGATGGCCGGCGCCTGCACCTCGGCGAGCGCTGCCGGTTCCATCTGCATGCCCTTGGCCTGCAGACCGTAACTGCGGGCGGCCTTCAGCAGATTGCTGGCCCGCGAGCCGTCGCGGGAGACGCCGCACGCGATGCGCAGCTCCTCGAGCGGGACATGCCGCCCGTAGTGCGCGAGAACCATGGCCAGCGACGCGGCACCGCACTCCAGGGCCTCCATCTGGAGGACGGTGGGCGTGCGAACGGCCCTCCGCTTCTTCACCTTGGGGGCGGGGGAGGGGGCACGGCGCGCGCGGCGAGGGGCCGGCGCGTTTTCGGGGCGGTGCCGCCCGCGGCCCGCCGGCGGCAGCTGCTGCTGCGCGGTCATGGAAGCAGCCAATCGATCGGATGCTGCTCGGCCAGGTGGATGGCGCCGGTGGCCAGGGTCATGGAGTCGATCGCGTACGGCGGCCCGTCCGAAGAGGACCAGGCGTAACCGGACTTGGTCCGCGACGACCAGTCCAGGCGCACCAGGACCGAGACGGGCTGGCCGTGCTGCGAGAACTGCTCGCCCAGCTGGCTGCTGCCGAGGAGGGCGGTGATCCGCTGGCGGGTCTGGGCGGTCCGGCCGACGGCCTTCACTTTGCCGCGCAGGACGCCGTACTGCTGCGTCGGCACCGACTGGACGGTGAGATCCACCGTGGCGCCCACCGGCACTGTCGATCCGCTGTCGGCCGGTACGTACAGCATCGCCATCAGGGGATCGTCGGCCTTGCCGACCCGCTCCACAGCCGCCACGTCCGATCCGGTCGTGACCACGGAGCCGATCGTGGCGGCGAGCGTGGTCAGCCGGCCCGCGGCGATCGTGCGGACGACGGTGCTGCCCTGTGCCGTACGGACCTTGATGAGGGGGGAGTTGGCGGGAACTCGCCGGCCTTCGTCGGCGAGTACCTCGGTGACCTGGCCGGCGACGGGGCTCTGCAGGACGTAGCTGCCCTGCGCGTGAGTGAGGATTCCGGGTGCGCCGATGGTGGACGACACGGAGCCGGTCACTGCCCAGACGGTTGCGGCGATCATGACGATGACCGTGACAGTCAGGACGAGCCAGCCCTGGGGCCGGGCGAAACGCACCGGCAGATCGATGTCCTCCGGCGACTGCAGCTTGGAAAGGGCCTGTTGGCGGAACTGCACGACACTCTTCCCTCAACTGCACTGGTTCTGTGGGGTATCAGCGCGGCTCTCGTGACCGCGCGGGTGGCGGCCGCATGCCCCGGACCCGTGGGGGAATCCGGGGCATGAGACCCGGCCGGTCGACAAGGAGGGGAAGTCGACGGGCCGTAGTCACCGCAGCTGGCTGTGCCGCTCAACGGCACAGAACCTGCTCAGAGACCGGCGGCCAGGCCCGTGATGCCGGCGGTGTTGAGACCGGTGAGGCCCTCGGCGGTGCCGACGACGGAGCCGACGGTGCCGGAGGTGGCGCCGATGACACCCGAGACCGGGACGACGGAGTCGACGGTGCCGGTGAGGGCGCCCGCAGCCTGGCTCACCAGACCACCGGACACGTTGTCCAGGTCGGCGTCGGAGATTACCTGGGTCTCAACCTGGGGGGTGGAGTTCATGATGAGCTTCCCTTCGCATGACTAACTCGAATTGCTGCGATGGAGTCTTTCAACTCCGGCAGTGCGAAGGATCAAAGCACGCAGGCGCGTTGCGCAGCCAATCGGACAGCTTTCATCCAGGGCGGTATGAGGCCACTGAATTACGTCGCGTGCACGTGTATCCATGAGTTGGTGCCAACTTCTTCACGTACTCGCACACCTCAATTCCGCTGGACCGGCGCCCTCTTGCCAGGGAAGTGGACATTTCTGCATCAAACGACAGACGGGCAGGTCAGCGCGGGAGGGGTTCGCTGAGGTCATGTGACGCCTGCGTATTGCGTGTGCAGATTTACCGAAGAACTCCTCCGCGCGTCAGGTCTCGCACACGCCGCGGGCGTCTATGTGTAGGGAGTGTTTCCGGCAGGTGTTGAGAAGGTGTTACTCGGTCTTATGGGTGCCTCATTTCGGAGAGGCTGGATGGGACGTCCGGAGAAGTGAAATAGCCGTATAACGGAGCCGCGCCTGATCCGGGCGGAATGGTCGATTCCGGGGGAAAGCGCGGTGTGTGACATCTCGGCGCCATTGACAATCTGACGACTCGTCAGCATCGTGTGCGCATGGCGAAGATGCGCACGCGTCTCATCGGTGTCCTCATCCTGCTGACCGCCGCCCTGACCACCCGAGGCGCGCCGTCCGCCGTCGCGTCCCCGACCACCGAAGGCGTGGCCGCCGCGCCCCCCGGCTCACTCTGGTTCGACGAGCGGGCCGCCACCGCCTTCACCGTCGACCACGGCCGCTTCACCGACGGCCTCGGCCGCGAGGTCGTACTCCGTGGCTACAACGTCTCCGGAGAGACCAAGCTCGAGGAGAACGGCGGACTGCCCTTCGCCTCTGTCGCCGACGCCGAGAAGTCCGCGACCGCGCTGCGTGCGCTCGGCGGGGGCAACAGCGCGCGCTTCCTGCTGTCGTGGGCCCACGCCGAACCCGTACGAGGCCAGGTGGATCGCGCGTATCTTGCCGCCGCCACCGCACAGATGCGGGCCTTCCTCAGGGCCGGCATCCGCGTCCATCCCGACTTCCACCAGGACCTCTACTCCCGGTATCTCTTCAACGAGGGCAGCTGGTACACGGGCGACGGCGCCCCGAAGTGGGTCGTCGAGGCAGGCGGCTATCCACGGGAGTCCTGCGGCATCTGCCTCTTCTGGGGCCAGAACATCACCCAGAACGAGGCCGTGAAGCGGGCGACGTACGACTTCTGGCACAACCGCGGCGGCGTCCAGGACGCCTTCCTGGCGACGGCTCAGGCGACGATGGCCTACTTTGCCGAGCACCTCGAAGCAGCCGAGTTCGCGGCGGTCGTGGGCTTCGACCCGTACAACGAGCCACACGCCGGCACGTACGACTCCGGCCAGACCAGCCGCATGTGGGAGCGGGACGTGCTCTGGCCCTTCTACGCGAGGTTCCGGGCACGCATGGACGCGGCCGGGTGGCAGGACAAGCCCGCCTTCGTGGAGCCGAACCTCTTCTGGAACTCCAACCTCTCCTTCCAGAAGCAGGAGGGCGGCCTCCTCGACGCGGGCACCATCGGCCCGCGGTATGTCTTCAACACCCACTTCTACGACCAGAAGGCGATCTCCGGCGTCTTCATGTGGGGCAAGGCGAAGGACGGCCAGTACGCGGGTGACTTCGGCACGGTCCGCGACCGCGCGGCGGGAGCGGGAACAGCGGCCGTCGTCAGCGAGTTCGGCCATCCGCTGACCGGGACGGTCTCCGACAAGGCCCCGACGGTCGGCAAGGCGATGTACCAGGCCCTGGACTCCCGGCTGCCCGGCGCCGGCTGGTGGTCGAAGCCGGAGCAGTCGGGGCCGGTGCTGTCCGGTACGCAATGGCAGTGGGACATCCACCACGCCCGCCACCACGAGCTCATGAACGGCAACCCCGGCAAGGTCCTGACCGCCGCCGACGCGTGGAACGACGAGGACCTGTCGGCCGTCCGCCTCGACGACTCCGGCACCCCCGTGCTGCGCCAGGACGGGCGGCTGCTGGACCGCATCTACCCCGGTGCCACGGCGGGGCACACCGTCGCCTTCACCTACGAGGACCGCTCCCGTGACGGCTCCACCACACTCACCTGGAACCCCGTCCCGAAATCGCTCCCACGGGTCTCGGAGCTCGTCGGTTCGGGCCAGTACGCCCTGCTCCTCTGGCAGTCGAACGCCTCGGCGGCCCCCACGGAGCTGCACCTCCCCGCCTCGTTCGATCCCGCCCGGACGACGGTGGTCTCCGACCTCGGCAAGGCTCACGGCCTCTCGTCGTACGACCGGGGCACCCCCATCGCCGCGGCTCCCGAACCCGGCGGCACCGGCAGTCGCCGCCTCCTGCTCACCGCACCGAACGCGACGGCCCTCCACTACGCCCTGATCACCAATGGCGCGGCGGCGCCCTCCGCCGAACTGCTGCAAGCGGCGCGAGAGGAACTGGCGGCGTGGTCCAAGGGCCGCGGATGAAGTCCTGATGTCCTACGGCCGGGGACAGGGTGCCGGTGACGGTGACCGACTGGCAGGCGCCGGGGCGAGCGTGGTGAGACCGGTCCGGCGCGTCAATCACCGCGGTGGTCCGCTGAGCGGCGCGTTGCGGGAAGACCCCCTGGGGGATCGGGCATTCTGGCGTGACCATGCGGATGCTCATTCTGGCCGTGGTGGTGCTCGCGGCCGCGAATACGCTCGTCAACCGGCTCGGGCCCGACCTGTACGTCCCTGTCTGCGTGACCACGGCCGCCGCGCTCGTGCTGATCGCCCGGCGGGCCGGGATCACCTGGGACGAGCTGGGGCTCGGCCGTGCGTCGGCGCGGAGAGGCCTGCGCTGGGGACTTGTCCTGGCCGGAGCCGTCGTTCTGGTCTATCTGGTGGCGCTTGCCCTGCCGTTCACCCGTGAGGCATTCCAGGACGAGCGCGTCGCGGAACTGTCGGGCGGGCAACTGGTGTACCGCGTGCTGGTGCGGGTGCCGTTCGGGACCGTGCTGCTGGAGGAGATCGCGTTCCGGGGAGTGCTGTGGGCCATGATGCGGAGACGGTGGGGCGCCGCCTGGGCCACCGCCGTCTCCTCGGGGCTGTTCGGGCTGTGGCACATTCAGCCGTCCCGCGGGCTCGCACGCTCGAACGCGGCAGTGGAAGCGGTCTTCGGTACGGGCGGGACCGGGGTCGCGCTGTCGGTGGCCGCGGCGGTCGGCGGCACCGCCCTCGCGGGTGTGGTGTTCTGCGAGCTGCGCCGCCGGTCGGGCAGCCTGATCCCGCCGGTGGCGCTGCACTGCGCCCTCAACAGCGCCGGTTATGCCCTGGCGTGGGCGGCCGGCCGCTGGTGGGGCGAGTGACCCGAGCGTGCGGCGGACGGCAGGAGTTCCGCCGCGCGGCGGTGTCGGCGGCCGACCGGCGGCCGCGTTCCGTGCCGCGGATCCGGCTGCCCGGGGCCGTGTCGCTCGACAGCCGCTGGGCGACGTGGATCTGGATCACGGACAGCGGCACGAGCACGGCGGCAACGACCTGCCTGCTCGGCGGCGGACATGCGGGACCGGCCGTCGACGTCGCGTGCGCGCACGGAATTCGGCCGGGTGGCGCTGTCCGCACGCTCGCTCTCCGCATGCTCGTCGTCGCCCGGGTTCGAGCCACGCTCCCGGCCGTCGCCGCGGCGCCCGCCCCGCGTTGAACTCCCGCGCACGACGCCGTCGGCCGGCAACAGGTAACTCCCGCGAACGCCCCCGTCAGCCGGCAACAGCCGGATCGAAGAGCACGCCCGGGTTGAGAATTCCGGCTGGGTCGAGCGACTGCTTCACGGCCCGGAGGGCGTGGGCGAACGGCTCCGGGCGCTGGCGGTCGTAGCCCGGCCGGTGGTCGCGGCCGACCGCGTGATGGTGGGTGACCGTCGCGCCGTGGTCGGTGAGGATCTGCATCGCCGCGGACTTGATCTCGTCCCACATCGCGACTTCCTCGCCGCGCCGCCCCGGCGCGATGACGGTGAAGTACGGCGCGGGCCCGTCCGGATAGACATGGGTGAAACGGCAGTTGATCGTGCCGGTGGCGCCCGTCACCTCCCGTACGACGTCCCCCAGGTCCCTGCGCACCGACTCGTACAGTCCCGGTGCACGGTCCCAGGTGCAGGCCGTCTCGAACGTCTCGGTGATCACGCTCATCCGGGCGAGCGCGTCACGGAGGTACGGCATCCGCAGGAACGCCGAGCGCCAGGTGCCGGCGGCGGCGTCTTCGGCGTCGGTGGAGGCCGGAGCGGGTGAGCCGCCGTGGTCACGGGCCAGGGTGACGAGTTCGGCGAGGCGCTCGCCGACGGGGGAGTGGGCCGACTCCACACCGAGGACGAGCACGCTCTCGCCGTCCCGCGCGACACCTGCCAGAGCGGCCTCTCCGGGGTCGAGCAGCCGGCAGTTGGCCGGGTGCAGGCCCGACTGCGCGATGGCGCGTACGGCGTTCATCGCGGCGTGGACGTCGCTGAACAGCACCGTGGCCGACGCCTTGTGACGCGGGCGGTCCTGGAGGCGCATCCAGGCCTCCGTGATGACGCCGAGTGTGCCCTCGGACCCCAGGAACATCCGGTCGGGAGAGGGGCCCGCTCCCGAACCGGGCAGCCGCAGCGATGCGTTGACCCCGACGGGCGTCACCACGCGCAGCGACTCCACCAGGTCGTCGATGTGGGTGTAGAGCGTGGCGTAGTGCCCGCCGGCACGGGTGGCCAGCCAGCCGCCAAGGGTGGAGAACTCGAAACTCTGCGGGAAGTGGCGCAGGGTGAGTCCGTGCGGCCGCAGTTGCGCTTCGAGGCCGGGGCCCAGGGCGCCGGCCTGGATCCGGGCGGCCCGGCTGACAGGGTCGATCTCCAGTACGCGGCCCAGGGACGAGAGATCCAGTGACACCACACCGCGGTGCCGGTCCGCGCGGTACTCGACCCCGCCGACGACCGAACTGCCCGCTCCGTACGGCACGACGGCGACGTCCGCTTCCGCCGCCCAGTCGAGGACATCGATCACATCCTGCTCGGTGCGTGGGTGGGCGACCTGGTCGGGTGCCGCCGAGAGGTCTCCATTCAGGGCCCGGACCACATCGCGGTACGCCTTGCCGTAGGTGTGCGATGCCCGGTCCCGTGGAGCGGCCGACATGAGAGGGGCGAGTGCGGAGGGCGGCTCGATGCGCACCTTGGGCAGTTCGAGGGCGGAGATGTCCGGCACCGGCAGCGGGGTGGCCGCCGCGCCCTGGAGCAGCCCGCCGAGTGCGGTGCATTCGGTGTCGGGCAGTGCCTTGTCCGCGGTACCCCAGCCCCACCAGGAGCGGTTTCGCGAGGAGTTGGAGCGGGACGCGGGCGGAGTCACGGGCGAAGTGCTGTCGACCACGTGTATTGACCTCTCGGTAATTTACCTCTTGGTAAGTTACCGCAACGTATAGTCTCCGCCATGACCACTGCAAGAGCCTCGGCCGCACCTGATCCGGCAGACTCCGTCGCGTCGGCCGGTGGGGGTGCGCCAGGAACCCGGGGCCGGAGCCGCGGCGCGGGGACCAAGGGCGTCCCGCGCGCCCGCCGCGAGGAACAGATCGTGGCCGCCGCCCTGGAGGAGTTCGGCAGGCACGGCCACGCCGCGGCGTCGATGGCCGCGATCGCCCGGCGCGTCGGCGTCACCAAGCCGATGCTGTACACGTACTTCGGCTCCAAGGAAGGCCTCTACGCGGCCTGTCTCGAACACATCGGCAACCGCCTCCTCACAGCGATCAACGCGGCCATGGCGTCGAGCCCGTCGGGGGACCGGCTGCCCCACGCGGTCCTCACCGCGGTCTTCGAAACGCTGGAGGAACAGCGGCACGCCTGGTTCGTGCTGTACGACCGGACCCTGCCACCCGGCTCCGAACCGTGGCGCGCCGCCCACCGCCACCGCGCGGCCGTCGACGACCTGGCGGCCTCCGGCACAGCCGCGCTGCTGCGCGGCCACGGCAATGACGACGCCCTCGACGCGGACGCCCTCAAGCATGTGTGGACGGGCACGGTCAGCGCCCTCGTCGGCTGGTGGGTGTCCCACCCCGACCTGTCCGCGCACGACATGAGCGCACGGTGCGCCCGTCTGCTCTCCGCCATCCGCGACGGAGCCTGAGACTGCGGGCAGGCGGTTGCCGGGCAGTGGGCCTGGTCGGCGACAGCACCACCGAGTTGCCGTGGCTCGGAGCTGGGTGGGAAGGGCAGCCGCCTCCTCCCGCTCACCGTGCGGCACGCGGGCGGCGTGCACCACGCCATGGCGACGAACGCCGCGACAGCACCTTCGGCGGCCTGTTGAAGGGCCCGCAGGACGAACCAGCGGCGTGGGCGGCGGGACGGACGTGGTCCTGACTCGGACCAGGTTCCGACTCAGTCCGACAGCGCGTCGACCAGACCCGCCAGCGCGGCGGCGAGGGAGATGAGTCCGGGGCCCGCCGCCCCGCCCGGTTCCGACATGTACGTGTCCCGGCGGATCTCGATCATCAGCGCGCTGACGCGCGGGTCCTTGCCGTAGTACTTCAGCGGCACATACGTCCCGGCGAAGGGGCTGTTGACCCCCGTACCGCCGAAGTGGGCGAACTCCTCCTCCGCGCGGGCGAGCAGCTCCTCAGGGGTGTGGAAGTCGTCCGTACCCAGGCAGACCGCCGGCCGCGAGCCACCACCGTGCAGCTCGTACGGCAGGCGCTCGGTCGGATACGAGTGGACGTCGATGACGACGGCACGGCCGACAGCCTCCAGCCGCGCGCCGACCGCAGCGGTCATCGCCTCCGCGTAGGGATGGAAGTACCGGTCGATCAGCGGCCGGGGGTCCTCGCCCGGCGGGCGGAGTCGCTCGCGGTGCGTGGTCTGCGTATAGACCGCGCCCATGCCGACGGCCAGCATCTCCTCGCGCTCGTCGGGAAACCGCTCAGGGTCGATGACCAGGCGCGAGAGCCCGTTGACGAACCGCCACGGCGCGATCCGGGCCGCCTCCACGGCGGCTGAGGCGATCTCCGCAGTGTGTGAGTCGGTGATGTGGTCCAGCTCCAACTCCAGCGCACGGTCGTCCAGCACGATGCCGCCACGGACGTCTGTGGGTATGGCTCGAGAGGAGTGCGGAACATGAAGGATGACCTGCGAGTCGGCGGCGCCGGGCAGGAGCTGGAAGGAAGCCGGTGTTTCGTTCATGTGTGTGCCCTTGCTGCCTGGGTCGCGAACCCACATCCCAACGTGTGCACACGACGCCCGCGCCGCCCACTGTCCGGCCCGGCGCGACGCCGGCGACTCGGTTGGGCAACCCCGTCGGTGTCACGAACCCGCGTCCATCGGTTCGGTGCGGTAGCGGACCGGCCGGTCCTCCACCTTCACCAGCAGGCCGCCGCTCGCGAGATCGCGGAGGATCTTCCGGGTGTGCTTCGGTTGCGGGTCATGCCCCGCGTCGCGGAGCGCGCTGAGGGCGCGCTGGGTGTCCCAGAAGCCGCGGTACTTGCGCACTGACGCCTCCAAGGCGGCACGCCGGCTCGGTGTGTGGTCGCTCATGGGAGTCCTCAAGGCTGGGTAGGGGTGTGCGCCTTCCTCGCGTGGTTGCGGATGCTGGCCGGAGCGCCGACATATATGCACGACGGGCACTTCTCCCATGCGCCGGCCGCTACGGCCCGGGTGGTCACCGAGTGGCCGGGCCCGTAACCGTGCCCGTGCAGCAACTGGGCGACGGAGGCGCCTTAGTCGGCTGCCAGGAGCGCAGCCTCGGCCACCTTGTCATGACCAGGAGCGAAGAAGGAGCCCGCGCCGACCTTGGCGGCGCAGCCGCACCAACAGGTACCCGTCGCGGTGAGGTGAGGAAGGGGCTTCGACGTCATGCGCACAAGCTAGATCACCGGGGTGGGTGCTCTGGCGTTCTTTGCAAGGTTTGCTCCAGGGTCGGGACGGTTCGCAGACGCTCGGCCGGGACGGAACACCTGTCGGAATCCCGTGGACCCGACCGCAGGTGATTCCTAAGGTGGTTGGCATGGCCCACGCGAAGACCTCGTACGTCTGCCTGCCCTGCCGAGCCTCGTACAAGCAGCCCTACAGCATGAAGCGGCAGAGCATCTGTCCCCGCTGTGCCGAACCGCTGATCCATGTGGGTTCGGCGTTCGCCGCACCCCGCAGGCGGGACACCTCGGCGTGGCGGACGCTGTCCGTCCTGCTGAACGCGGGTGTGGGCTTTCACAAGAGCTGCTGCGGCGGGCCCGGTTACCGTCCTCGCACGCTGCGGGAGGTGCGCGAGCGGATGACCTACGCCCAACGCACCGGCGAGCCGGTGTCCAAGGCGCTCGTCCGGTGGGATGTGCCGTGACGACGTAGCACCGACCGGCGCGGCTCGTGATGCCCCGTCCGAGCTTGTCGATGCGCGCGGCGATCGGAGCCCGGCCGAGGGAGCGGGCCCGGACCGCCGCTGTGGGTCCGGGGCTTGGGGTTGATCAGGTTTCCCCGCTCAGTCATCCATACGTGTCGCTGAGCACCCAGCAGGCCCAGGCGACGACGGCCACCGGCACGATGATGGCCACCGAGCCGAGAACAATTCCGGCTCGTGCGCGGTGGCTGTCAGTCCCCTCCTCTCCCCGCATGTCGCGCAGAACCCCCACGCCAGAGACGACGGCACAGATCCCGACAGGCACGATCAGGTAAACGGGGAAGAACCGGATCCATGGCGAGACGGCGGACGGCAGCCAAGGGCATCCGAACATGGCCACGGCGCCGACGCCCAGGAGTAGCGAGCAGGTGCCGGTGCGCCCCTGCGGAGCCGTCACTTGGGACTCCACTCGGACTCCGGCCATACGTACGCGTCGAAGCCGTCCGGGAGCTTCCCGCACGGGGCGTAGACGTTGACGGCGAGCGTTCCGGTGGGCTCGTACCAGTCCACATCGACTATGTCGTCGGTGTCCGGGCGCTCGAACCTGAAGCCCATGTGGGAGACGTTCTCGCTGGTGAGCTTCCAGCCCTCCTGCTCCAGCCGTCGGCGTACGCGCTCCTGGCCGGTGCGGGCGGTGTCCCTCGGGACGTCCGTGACACGCCATTCGAGTCCGAAGCTGCGCACATCGCTGCGGCCTTCGTCTATGTGGGCGATCGACCGCAGCCCGCGGTAGTAGCAGGTGCCCGTTTCCACGCCGTTGGAGCTCACGTCGGGGGGCCCGGGCAGAGCCACCTCGTCGTACACCCGCTGGGCTTGTTGCTTGAGCCGAGTGGCGACCTGGTCAGGGTCGGTCGCCGGATATGGCTCCCCGTTCCACACGCGGTAACAGCCCACGGAAATGGCCACGACGAGCAGGGCGCCGACGAGCCACAGAATCGAACGAACGGGGTGCTTCTTCAGCATCCGGCGGCCCCCACGCCGGCCGTAGTGGCGGCCACGCGAGAGACGCGCAACATCGAAGCGGGGCGGAAGGTGCAGGTGGCAGCATGGACGGAGCTCATGATGCGGAGATTAGAGCGCCGGGGGCGCGTGGCGCGTGGGTGTGGCTACTCAGACCCGGGTGAGTAGCCAAGCAGCCCCGGCAGTCGAACATGGGGTTTTCAGCGGAGGATGCGTCCCAACTCCGCTGTCCTTACTCCTGCCTGCGCCCAATTCCCCTTTCGCGGGTGCGGAGTTGCTTGCCCGTGTTCTCTCCTCCTGCGAGGATCACAAGATCGTCGAACCAGAATTCCTGAGCACCCAGGGAGCATCCAATGACCGGGACCGAGCCGGCTGCCGCGCGGATCGACACCAGCAAGCCGCATCCGGCCCGGGTGTACGACTGGTTCCTGGGCGGCAAGGACAACTACCCCGTCGACGAGGAACTCGGCCGCCACATCATGAGCATCGACTCGCGCGCCAAGTATGTCGCCCGGACCAACCGGTGGTTCATGCAGCGCGTCACACGGTGGATGTCCGGCGAGGCAGGCATACGCCAGTACCTGGACATCGGCACCGGCATCCCCACCGAGCCCAATCTGCACCAGATAGCCCAGGCCGCCGCCCCCGAGTCACGCGTGGTCTACACCGACAACGACCCAATCGTGCTCACCCACGCGGAGGCGTTGCTGCGCAGCACCCCGCAAGGCGCCACCGACTACATCCAGGCGGATGTGCGCGACCCCGGTCGCATCCTCGAACAGGCAAGGAAGATCCTGGACTTCGAGCGGCCGATCGCCCTCTCCCTGGTGGCGTTGCTGCACTTCGTCGGCGACGACGACAGTCCGTACGAGCTGGTGCGCCGGCTCGTGGACGCGCTGCCGTCCGGCAGCTACCTCGTACTGTCACAGCTCACCGCCGACTTCGACCCGCCGGCCGTCCAGCGGGGCGTCGACATGTACGCGGCCGGCGGCGTCACACTGGTGCCGCGCACGCATGCGGAGATCAGCCGCTTCTTCGAGGGCCTCGAGCCGACCGAGCCCGGCATCGTCCAGTTGACGCAGTGGCACCCGGAACTCGGCGTGGACGAAGTGACCGAAGGGAACGAGGCGGCCTCGCTGTACGCGGGAGTGGCACGCAAGCCGTAGCCGTAGCCGAACCCGGTCGGACGGACGGGATCGGGAGGCCTGTACCCCGGTCGGACGGACCGGGAGGCCCGTAGCCCGGTCGGGCGGGATCCAGAGGCCCTGGTCCCGTGGTACCCAAATTCTGCTTATGATGCGCGGGTGTTCGATTCCCGGCACATCAAGACGTTCCATGAAGTGGTCCGCACCGGTTCGTACTCCGCGGCCGCTCGCGCGCTCGGCTATACGCAGCCGGCGATCACGCAGCAGATGAAGGCACTCGAACGGGACGTCGGCACACCGCTGTTCATCAGGGTCGGCCGCGGCATGCGCCTCACCGAGGCCGGAGAGGCGCTGTCGCGGCATGCCACGGTCATCCTCGACAGCATGTCCGCGGCCCAGCAGCAGTTGGGCGCCCTCACGCGGCTGCGCGCCGGACGCGTCCGTGTCTGTGCCTTCCCCAGTGCCAACGCCACCCTCATCCCCGAGGCGATGGCACGGCTGGCCGCCGGCCATCCCGGGGTCCGCGTCGAACTGCTGGAGAACGAGCCGCCCGAGTCGCTGCAGCGGCTGGCGCGCGGCGAGTGCGACATCACACTCGCCTTCACCTATCCCGGCCTGCACGAACACGTACCCGACGAGCTGGTGGAGATCCCGCTCCTCGAGGACCAGTTGACGGTGCTGCTGCCGACCGGGCATCCGCTTGCGCGGCGGCGGGCCGTGCAGCTGGCGGATCTGGCGGAGGAGCGCTGGATTGCGGGGTGTCTGCGCTGCCGGGCCAACCTCCTCCACGAGTGCGCCGAACAGGGCTTCGCGCCGGACATCGCGTTCACCACGGACGACAATCTCGTGGTGCAGAGCCTGGTCGCCGAAGGTCTCGGCGTCGCCATGATCCCGGCGCTCGTACTGAACTTCCTCTGCCATCGGAAGGTCACCGGGCGGGTGCTGCAGCCCGCCTCGAAGCGGCAGATATCGGCGTACGTCCTGCGTGAGCATCTGCGGATTCCGGCGACGGCGCTGGTCCTAGAGGAGCTCAAGACGGTCGCGGCTAACAAGATCGGCTGCTGAACTCATGAGCTGAAGTCATGCGCTGAACTCATAAGCGGTGCTTGGGAAGTCGCGAAGAAACCCTCGTTGGACGTGATGGATCGGGCGGTACGACGCTGCCCGTATGACCACTTCGACCGCATCGAGTGCCTTGAGCGCGTCCGCAGCTTTCCGGGCGGCGCCCACGACCGACCGACTCGACGTGCTGATCGCCGAGGTGCGTGAGGTCGTCGGGCGGGGACTGCCGCCGGACCTGACGGCGTATCTGGTCGGTGAGCGCCTGGCGCCACATCTCGGCGCGGACGATCTGCTCACACCGGCGCAGTGCGAGAGCGACCCCGCGCGCTACCGCCAGCATCTGCTGCACGCCGAGCACGACGGGAGCTTCTCGGTCGTCGCGCTGGTCTGGCTGCCCGGCCAGGGCACGTCGGTGCACGATCATGTGTCCTGGTGCACGACGGGCGTTCACGAGGGGGAGGAGCGCGAGCGGCGCTACCGTCTCCTTCCGTCCCCGGCGACCGGCACGGCCGCGCGGCTGGTCGCCACCGGCGATGTGATCAACGCGCAGGGCGCCGTCTGCGGCTTCGCTCCGCCCGGCGACATCCACCGGGTCTGGAACGCGGGCACGGACCGGGCGATCTCGCTCCACATCTACGGCGCGGACATCTCCCGTCTCGGCACCAGCGTCCGCCGGGTCTACGAACTGCCGGCCGACAGCTGATGGCGCTGCTCCGGGAACGGGCGGCCACATCCTCACGCTCCGGCTCCCTCCCCGGCTCGGCGCCGGCCCGCCTGCCCGGCCTCGCGCTCGCGGTGCTCGGCGTTGGCCTGGCCTGGTCCGTGCATCAACTGGTCCCGGACATACCGATGCTGACCGCCGCCGTGGTACTCGGCATCGTGGCCGCGCATCTGCCGGTGGCGCGCTCGATCGTGAGGGGAGTGGCCCGCCCGGGACTCTCGTACGCCGCGAAACGCCTGATGCGCGCCGGCATCGTGCTGCTCGGACTGAAGCTGAGCCTGGACGATGTGCTCGGACTCGGCTGGGCGACGGTCACGATGGTCCTCGGAGTCGTCACGGCGACCTTCTTGGGCACCTGGTGGCTGGGCCGGCGGATGGGGCTGCCCGGCGATCAGCCGCTGCTGATCGCCGCCGGGTACTCGATCTGTGGTGCGTCCGCGATCGGCGCGGTGAGCGAGGCGACGGAGAGCGACGAGTGCGACGCGGCGACATCGGTGGCGCTGGTGACCCTGTGCGGGACGCTCGCCATCGCCGTACTGCCGCTGTTGCAGCAGCCGTTGGGGCTGAGCGACGCGGAATTCGGCCGGTGGGTCGGCGCGAGCGTGCACGATGTGGGCCAGGTCGTCGCCACCGCGCAGACCGCCGGTCCCGGCGCGCTCGGAGAGGCGGTCCTGGTCAAGCTGATGCGGGTGGCGCTGCTCGCGCCGCTCGTCGCCGCCGTGGCCGTGTCGGTGCGCCGCCGACGGCGGGCCGGCGCGGCATCGGGCTCGGGTACGGCATCGGGCTCGGCCAGGGCGGGCGGGAAGCGGCTTCCGCTCGTCCCGCTGTTCGTGGTCGGCTTCCTGGCGATGGTGGCACTGCGCAGCACGGGCCTGCTCCCCACGGCCGGGATCGACGCGGCACAGCGGGTGCAGGAACTGCTGCTGGCCGCCGCGCTGTTCGGCCTCGGCAGCGCGGTCGACCTGCCGTCGCTGACCCGCACGGGCGGGCGGGTCGCGGCTCTCGGACTGTGCGCGTGGGCGGTGGTGGCGGGGATTTCGTACGCGGGAGTGCTGCTCGTCATGGCCTGACCGTCCCGTCGCCCGGACGTGCTCTGTGAAGCCGCCGTGTGCGCCTCTCCGCCGCGCCTCGTCGGCCTGTCAGCGTTCGGAGCCTCGGCCGAGCAAGGGCTTCACGTCGATGACGGGCGTGCCGTCCAAGGCTTCCAGGTTGCGCACGCGGACCCGGAGTCCGTCGATGGAGACGATCTCCACGCGGTGCAGCCCGACCGGATTGGGACGGTCGGGGGAGCGGGTGCTGAACACACCGGTCTCCGGCCGCGACGGATCATCGCGCGGACGCACCGCCAGCACGTCCCGGCGGGCGCGGTCGAGCCAGGTCAGCACGAGCACCTCGGTCCCGGCCTGCAGGTCGCGAAGGCCCTCCGCCACGTCCGGCTCGAACACCAGAGATGCCTCGGGCGAACCTTCGTCACCCTGCTTCGGAGCATCGCGGCGATGCAGCAAGGGAGACTCGACCCAGCCGATGGGCTGCAGCAGGTACGGCTGCTCGGACCCGCTCGCGCCGCTCATTCGGGGACGAGCCAGTGTCCGTCGCGCATCAGCTCGCGGCCCTTGAGTTCGTTCTCTTCGCGCCAGGCCTGGAGTCGCTGCGGGTGAATGCGGAAGTAGAGGTAGGTACTGCTGAGCCGGCGCGGGTCGAAACCGGTTCTGTCGGCGAAGGCGTCGCCGGTTCCGTCCGGGAGTTCGGCGGCCGCCAGGGTCTGCACCGTCCCCTCGATGAGGACGACATCGCGGGTGGGCCCGATGGCGAGACGGACCTTCCGGGTGGCCTGCAGATTACGGGCGGTCGGGCTGGAAGCCGCTGTGGCCACCAGCAGGGTGGTGCCGTCCCAGAGGAACGACAGCGGAATCAGATGGGGGGTCCCGCTCTCTGCGTCGGCCGTGGCCACCCATAGGTCGATGTCCTGCTCGAGCCGGCTCAGTACGTCCTGCTTGCGTTGCTTCGCGGTCCGGGCGGGCGGAGTCATCGGGAGCGGCCTCCTGATTGCCGATCGAGCTCGAGTCCGGGCGTGACGAGGGGTGGCGCGGTCCCCGCGAGTCTGCCACGGTGACCGCGCTCCATGACGCTGTCCAGCCGGAAGAGCCGGAAGAGCCGGAAGAGCCGGAAGAGCCGGAAGAGCCGGAAGAGCCGGAAGAGCCGGAAGAGCCGGAAGAGCCGGAAGAGCCGACGGGTCGGAACAGTGTCCGCTTCCTCGTCGGCAACCGGATATCGGCTCCGGCCGTCGAGTATCGGTCATTGACCGTCCCCGATCAGCCGAGCAGCGTCGGCGCCGCCCGCTCCAGTACGGCGGAGACCCGCTCCCATGTCTCCATGTCCCTCTCCACCGGGGCGAGTTCGGCACCGCTTCCGGCCTGCCAGCTGCTCGCCAGCGCCACCGGTTCCTCGCCGGTCGCCGCGCCCGCGGCCAGTGCCGCCGCGCCGAGGGCGACGAGTTCGCCGCTCTCGGGGATCAGCAGGGGACGGCCGGAGAGGCGGCGCACGGTCTCCACCCAGTGCCGCCCCTTGGCCCCGCCGCCCACCAGCCGCAGCGGGCGGGCGACGACTTCCCCGTCGGCCGGGTCGAGGCCGCAGGCGCGCAGCACCTCGTCGAGGGCGCGCAGCACCGTGACGACCGCGCCTTCGTAGGCTGCGCCGAGGAGTTGCTGCCGGCTGGTGGTGTGGCGCAAGCCGGTGAGCAGTCCGGAGGCGGCCGGCAGATCAGGCGTGCGCTCGCCGTCGAGGTAGGGCAGCAGCACGACCTCACCGCCCGCCTCGGCGGTGTCGCGGTGCAGGCCCAGCAGGCCGGCGATCTTGTCGACGGCGACCGTGCAGTTCAGTGTGCAGGCCAGCGGGAGGTACGTACCGTCGGCTGCGGCGAACCCGGCGAGTGCCGTGGACGCCGGCCGGGTGCGGCTGGCGGCGAAGACGGTGCCGGAGGTGCCGAGGCTGAGAGCGGGATGGTCCAGCCGCCCGGCGCCGCCGAGCCCGAGGCCGACCGCGGCGGCCATGTTGTCGCCGGTGCCCGCGGCGACCGCTATGCCGGCGGTCAGACCGAGTTCGGCGGCGGCCGCGTCGGTGAGCGAGCCGACACGGACCCCGCCGGTGGCGGCCACCTCGGGCAGCAAGTCGGTGTCGAGGCCGATCAGTCGGAGAATTCCGGGGTCGTACGTTCCGGTGGCGGTGGAGTACCAGCAGGTGCCCGACGCGTCGCCGGGGTCGGTGGCCGCGACGCCCGCGAGCCGTTCGGTGAGGAAGTCGTGGGGAAGGCGGACCGCGGCCGCCGCCTCGGCCGCGCGCGGTTCGTGTTCACGCAGCCATTGCCATTTCGCGGCCGTCATCGAGGCGACCGGCACCGATCCGGTACGTGCCGTCCAGGCGTCAGGGCCGCCCAGCGCCTCGGTCAGGGCGGCGGCCTGCGGCGCCGAGCGGGTGTCGTTCCAGAGGAGGGCGGGACGCACCGGCTGCCCGGCGCGGTCGAGGACGACCAGGCCGTGCTGCTGCCCGGCGACCGCGATGCCTCTCACGGCCGACGCGGCGAGACCGGACTCCTTGAGGCCCATGGCGACGGCGTCGCGCAGCGCGTGCCACCACACCTCGGGGTCGCTCTCGCGGGCGCCGTTCTCGCCGGTGACCTGGTGCGGGGCCCGGCCGACGGCGAGCGTACGGCCGGTGCCGGCGTCGATGAAAGCGGCCTTGGCGGACTGGGTCGAGCTGTCCACGCCGATGACGACCGTCTGGGTCGGCATTGCCTCACCTCTCCCTCCCGGCCTATTTTGGCCGACGCCAAACAAATTACGTCACCCGGTCCTGCGCGACCAGATCGGGAACAGGTACTGATGGGCTTCTGTGATCACATGGCGAGATGCATTATTAGTACGGTAAGCAAACAAACCCCGGATGGAAGGTGGTCACGGTGATGTCGGAACGCTTCACACCGACCCCCGACGACAGGTTCAGCTTCGGCCTCTGGACGGTTGGCTGGCAGGGCAGGGACCCCTTCGGGGAGGCGACCCGGCCGCCACTGGACCCCATCGAGTCCGTGCAGTACCTCGCCTCGCTCGGTGCGTACGGCGTCACGTTCCACGACGACGACCTGATCCCCTTCGGCGTCACCGAGGCGGAGCGTGAATCGCACATCAAGCGCTTCCGGCAGGCACTGGACGCGACCGGTCTGGTGGTGCCGATGGCCACCACCAATCTCTTCACCCACCCTGTCTTCAAGGACGGCGCCTTCACCGCCAACGACCGGGACGTGCGCCGGTACGCGCTGCGCAAGACCATCCGCAACATCGACCTCGCCGCCGAGCTCGGAGCCCGTACCTACGTCGCCTGGGGCGGCCGCGAGGGCGCGGAGTCGGGCGCGGCGAAGGACGTACGCACCGCTCTGGACCGGATGAAGGAAGCCTTCGACCTGCTGGGGGAGTACGTCACCGAGCAGGGATACGACCTGCGGTTCGCCATCGAGCCCAAGCCCAATGAGCCGCGCGGGGACATCCTGCTGCCCACCGTCGGCCACGCGCTGGCCTTCATCGAGCGCCTGGAGCGGCCCGAGCTGTACGGGGTGAACCCGGAGGTCGGCCACGAGCAGATGGCCGGGCTGAACTTCACGCACTCCATCGCCCAGGCGATGTGGGCAGGCAAGCTCTTCCACATCGACCTCAACGGGCAGAGCGGCATCAAGTACGACCAGGACCTGCGCTTCGGAGCCGGCGACCTGCGCTCCGCGTTCTGGCTGGTCGACCTGTTGGAGACGGGTGGCTACGAAGGGCCGCGGCACTTCGACTTCAAGCCGCCGCGTACCGAGGACTTCGACGGGGTGTGGGCATCGGCGGCCGGCTGTATGCGCAACTATCTGATCCTCAAGGAGCGGGCCGCCGCCTTCCGTGCGAATCCGCGCGTACAGGAGGCGCTGCTGGCCGCGCGTCTGGACCAGCTCGCGCTGCCCACCGCCGCGGACCGGCTGTCCGGTCTGCTGGCCGACCGTGCCTCGTTCGAGGAGTTCGACCTGGACGCCGCGGCCGAGCGGGGGATGGCCTTCGAGCGTCTCGACCAGCTCGCCATGGACCATCTGCTGGGCGTTCGCTGAGGGCCCGGGGCCCTGCCCAGGACCCCCCACGCCCTGCGGGCGTGGGGGACCCCAGCCCTCAATCGCCGGACGGGTTTGAAATGCCGTACGCCACCGGGTCGGCCAGCACGTCCTGCACCACGAGAGCCGCCGCGCCGCGCGCCGCGTCAGCGGCCGGGGACGATGCGCGCAGCCGCCCGCTGTCCTCGGGCCACAGCCCCGACACCACCCGGCCGGCCAGTTCGCCGCCGGCCGGCGGCGACAGCCAGGGCATCAGCGGCCGGTAGATCCCGCCGAGCACCACCGCGTCCGGGTCGAAGAGGTTCACCGCGCCGGAGAGCACCCGGCCCAGCATCAGCCCGGCCTGTGCGAGCGCCGTCACCGCACGCTCGTCGCCCGCGCCGGCCCGCCGCTCCAGTTCGGCCACGCCCGCCGCGCCGGTGGACTCGTCGATGCCCGCGGCCCGCAGCAGCGCCGACTGACCCGCGTACTGCTCCAGACAGCCCCACGAGCCGCAACGGCACTCGGGGCCGTCCGCCGACACCACGACATGGCCGATCTCCCCGGCGAATCCGTGTGCCCCGCGCAGCAGTTCGCCGTCCAGGACCAGGGCGCCGCCGACGCCGATCTCGCCCGTCAGATACAGAAAGCTGCGCACCTCACCCAGGCCGCCGAACCACAGCTCGGCCAGTGCCGCCAGATTGGCCTCGTTCTCCGAATGCACCGGCAGCGCGGGCAGGCCGGGCCGCAGTGCCGCGAGTGCCTCGGCGAAGGCGGTCTCGGCCGCGACCTGGGCCCAGCCCAGATTGGGTGCCTGCCGGACCGTACCCGCCGAGATGAGCCCCGGCAGCGCCAGCTCCGCGCCGACCGGCCGCAGCTCCTGCTCGGCCGCCGACGTCAGCGCCCGGGCGGCGATCCGGGCCGCCCGGGCGAGCACCTGGGCGGGCGGCGCGCCGCGGTTGTCGAGGTGTTCGACGAGACGCACCCGGTCGGTGCCCGCCAGATCCACCACGCACACCGCCACATAGTCGACATTGATCTCGACCCCGATGCCCGCGACGCCGGTTCGGGCCACTTTCAGTACAGTGCCGGGCCGGCCCGCCTGACCGCTGAACGTCTTCCCGGACTCGGACAGGAACCCGCTCTCCAGGAGTTGCTCGACCAGCGAGGAGACGGCCGCACGGGTCAGCCCGACCCGGGCCGAGACACCGGCCCGGGTCACCTCGCCCTCGTCGCGGACAGCCCGGAGCACCAGGCTGAGATTGTGCCGTCGCACCGTCTCCCGGTCGGCCTTGGGCTCCAGCGGTGTGTAGCTGCCCGCGGAGCCGCCCGTGTGATTGCCGTTCATATCGCGGCCGAGCCTAGGCGATATCCGGTCTCACGCGTCCGCCGGATCGGTCTCCGGCTCGCTCCGGGGCTCCTCGGCCCTGTGCAGCTCCTCGTCGGTCAGCGGCGGCCCCGGCAGGCGCGGCAGCCCGGGTCCGCGCAGCGCGGCCAGTACGACCCGGGGCCTGACCAGGGACGTGAGCGGTGCCGAGAGCGTCATCACATCCGTCAGAGCGGTGGTGACGAGGAAGTTTCCGGTCGAGGTCAGCATCAGACGGTCGACGTAGCGGCCGAGCAGCCGGTCCACCGTGCCCGGCTGCTTGCCGGTCGCTCCCGGGTAGAAGATGTCCTGTCCCGTGGCCAGGTCCCAGGCCGTGCCCGCGGACTTGGATACGGCCCGCTGTGCCCGCCGGGCCAGCCCGGCCGAGGTGAGCCCGTGCTTCCGGATCTGGTCCCGCAGGGCCCGTACGCCCTGTGCCGCCACGGACATCCCGTGGCCGTAGACGGGATTGAAGGTGGCCACCGAGTCGCCCACCGCGACAAAACCGTCGGGCCAGCCGGCGACTTTCTCGAAGTACCGGCGACGATTCGCCGTGTTACCGAACGTGACCACGTCGCTGAGCGGCTCGGCACGCGAGATGAGCTCACCGACGATGGGGTGCCGCACTCCGCGCGCGAAGGCCTCGAAGGCGTCGGCCGCCTTGGTGGGCTGCCCGCCCCGGGTGCCGGACAGGGTCACCAGCCAGCGCCCGTCCTCGACCGGCAGGACGATGGCGGCCTGTCCGGGCCGCTGCTCCCGCGCGTTGGACTGGACATTGACGATGGGGAACTCCGCCGACGTGCCCCGTGGAGCACGGAAGAGGCGGCTGGCATACACCAGGCCGGCGTCCACCTGGTCCTCGCGTGCCGCGCCGACGCCCAGCGCCCGGAGGAGCTCCGGCGCGCGAGTGCCGCGGCCGCTGCAGTCGACGACCAGATCGGCGGCCAGGACGCGCTCGCCGCCCTCGGATGTGCGTACCCGCACCCCCGTCACTCGGGCGGAACTTCCTTCGAGCGCGAGCAGTTTGGTGTGCTCGAGCACGGTGATGCGAGGCTGGGTCAGGACCTGCTCGCGTACCACCCAGTCGAGCAGATCGCGGCTGCAGGCGATCAGGTAGTGCGTCTCGGTCCAGCGGCGGTACCAGCCCTGCGGAGACAGTCCGACCATGCCCGTCGGCAGCGGGATGCGGCGGGCCCCGGCCGCCAGCCAGCGCGCGGTGACACCCGGCAGCAGGGACTCGATCGCCTCGACTCCTCCGCACCACAGAATGTGGGCATGACCTGCCTGAGGCAGGTGCTTACGGGGTTCGGGGCCGGCCGGCAGGGAGTCGCGTTCCACGACGGTGATCTCGTCGGCGAACTCGGCCAGGGCGGCGGCCGCCAGCATCCCGGCCAGTCCTCCGCCGACGACGACGGCGCGACGGGGTGCCGGGCCGGCGTCGGGTCTGTGTGGTTCGCTCATGGGTGGCTGCTCTCTGACCTGGCCGCACAACGGCGGGCTGCTGCAACGACAGGCGAGTGACGCAACGCCCGGGACATGCCGACGAGATCGCGCTGGGTCTGCTCGGTTGTGGCGGAGCGGGTGCCCGCCGCGGTGATGATCATCCCCTGTGGGTCGGCGTCCCGCGCGATCACCGCGGCGGCCAGCATCGCCGCCTCGGCGACGGCCTCCGCCTGGTGCGCGTCGGTCCCCGAAGCGAGCGCCGCGGCATGGGACTCCGCCCGCAGGCCGTGGTCGAAGTACGGGTCCAGAGCGAGGATGCCGTCGTGGATGAACGCTTCCCGCTGGGTCAGCCGAAGGTCGAGGGACGACCAGCGGGAGATCGGGACCGCCATGGCCCCCTGAGGAGCGGCGGAGCGCAGTTCGTGCCAGAGGGCGCCCAGCTTCCAGTACGTGGACCAGCTCCGCCAGGACTCGGAGAGGCGCTGTCCGGCCACCGGGAGAATGAACCCGGCGGCGATGATGAGGGCGGAGGCCGACGCCAGCGGCGGTGCCACGCGGGTGCTCAGGGCGTCCCAGTTGTACCCGGCCCACCGCGCGGACACGGCGGAGTACTTGGCGGCGTCGAAGCCGAGGTTGAGGAAGTAGCCGATCATGATGAGCACCAGACCGGTCCGCAGCCAGCCGTGGACCCGCATCGACCAGCGCCAGCACAGGACGGTCATCACGACCGCCGCCACCGTGTGCGCCACAAGATAGAGGACGATCATCTCGCGTATGTACGGAGTGTTCGCGTAGTACGTGTCCAGGTCCCGCAGCCGTTCGACGGGAGCGTCACCGAGGGCGAAGAGGAGAATCATCGCCACGATGACGGTGCCGTACGCGGTGATGCAGCGGCGGGACGCACTCCGGGTGACTTCGGGCGGGCCCCCGCGCCAGTTGATGATGAGCACGAGGCAGGAAGCGCTGAAGGCCGTGAGGATGCAGTAGACGAGCGGCGCGGAGAAGTTGGGTACACCGGTGATGCGGTTCACCGCCGCGATGGTGGGCGGCGCCGCGAAGAAGAACACCGAGACGGCCACGAGCAGCAGTGCGCTGACGGACCGCAGCAGCGGATCACGCCAGGTGCGGCTGATTCCGGGCAGCCGGAACGCGAACGCGACGGCGAGCGCGGCCCCGGGTATGTAGAAGTCCAGACCCTCCACGCATCAGCCCTGCGGCTTTCGGTATCCCAGTGACGCTTCGATCCGGCCTTCGATCGCGTCCCGGCCGAGAACGGGACCGCGTGTGTGCGAACCCGTCAGCCAGGAACGGCATTTGGTGCTCAGCAGCAGTCCGAAGCTCTCGGCCTCGTTCTCCTCGGCCGCGTCGAAGCTCGTACGGGCGGCGACCTTGAGCACGGTGTCCTGCAGATCGGCGCCGTCCGTCAGCAGCCGTGCCGCGACGGCCGCGCCCTCGACGTGGTGGCTGCTGTGGCCGGCCTGCATATGCCACAGCTCATGGCCCAGAATGACGAGTTGGTGGTCGGGTGCGGTGCGTTCCTCGATGACGATCAGGTCCTGGTCCGCCATGTCGAGCCACAGTCCGCTGGCGGTTCCCGGCGGGAACGAGGCCACGCGGAACTGGACCGGCCGGCCCCGGCGGCTGCCCATCTTCCCGCACAGCGCCGCATAGAGGTCTGCCGGTTCCGCAGGGACGGGCAGGTCGATTCCGGCGATGAGCTCGCCGCACAACCGCCGCATCTCTTTGCCTATGCTCACCGTTCTCCCGTCGGCGCAGGGTGCATTTCAGGACTCCGTCGGCTTGACGCTCTCCAGGAGCATGTCGAGCCATTCGGTGACCTTGTCCCGGTGTTTGTCGGTGGGGAGCTGGGCCGCCCGCCAGGCGATGCCCCTTACCCCGTGGTCCTGCAGCAGACGCTCGAGCGGATCGCCGTCACCGGCGAAGTCCTGCAGCAAGGTCTGCTCGGTGCGCTGCAGCGCACCGTCGAGTGCGTCGGCGTCCTCGGCGGTCAGGAAACCGGCGTGGACCTTGAAGAACCGCTGGATCGCGTCGCAGTGTTCCATGGTCGGTCTGCGGTCGCCGTTGATGAGGGCCCCCGCCTGCTGCCGTGACATGCCCGCGCCGTCGGCGATCTCCTGCTGGGTGTAGCGGCGGCCATTGGGCTTCAGCCGTGTCCTGCGCAACAGGTCGAAGCGCTGCAGAAAGCGTGCCTGGAGGTCGGGTTCGCCGGCCCGCTGCCCGGCGAGCATGGCGCCGACCACCTCGGCGGGGACGCCCGATGCCTCGGAGAGCTTATGAACGTCGAATACCTCGCTGTGGCTCAGCCCGAGCTTGTCCGCAAGCTCGGCGACACGGGCAACGGATGCCGCCAGCGGGACTGTGGCCGTCGAACCCGGAACCGAGAAGCCGTCTGTCACCAGTAGGTCTCCTAGATCACGCGAGGTAGCCCCGCACACATTGGGCTGCCGGGAGATTATCTGTTTCGGGACAGCGTAGCCAGGTCTTGCCACAGCTGTGGCGCGAATTGAGCGGTCAACGGCAGGCAATGCCACGATAGTTGACATGGTCGTTGCTGCGGTAGCAGGATCGCCACGCGGTGATGATGATCCAAATGGCCCTGCCGCAGCGGGACTTCGAGAAGGGTGGCGTTCTCGATGACACATGAGGCAGGCGTGGAACGTCCTGGTGTCCAGGGGCGCCGAGGGTGTGCCGGAACGGCGCGAGGCGCGGTGCGGGCGAGGAGGGTCACCGATGTCCTCAGACGGCGCCGGGAGGAACTCGGCCTGAGCGTGGAGGACGTGGCCGCGCGGCTCGAGATCAGCACGGGCGCGTACGGCAGCTGGGAGCGGACACCCGCCAAGGAGTGGACCGACGAGACGCTCTGTGCCCTGGTCAAGGCTCTCGAGATGAGCGATCAGCAGGGCGGGTGGCTCTTCCGCCTCGCGGTCGACCGTGATCCGCCGCCGCCCTGGACCACGCCTGCCGGGGCGTCCGTTCCGGTGCCGCCGCTGGGGCCCGCGCGTCCGTCGGGTCCCGCGTTTCCGGCCGGGCCCGTGCGTCCGTACATCCCGGTGCCCCCGTCGTTGCCCGCGAGCCCGTCCGATCCCGCGGATCCGGCCGATCCCACGGAGGGTTCCGACCCCGAGACACGTGCCTATCTGCGTGACTACGCGACGATGATGGACAGCGTGCCGCTGCCTTCCGTGCTCTTCGACCGGCGCTGGGAGGTGGCGCACGCCAACCCGGCCTTCGACGCGCTCTTCCGCGGCGTCGGGCCGCACCCCACGGCCATGCCCGACCAGAACTTCCTCCGGTTCGTGCTCTTCCACCCGGATGCGGGCACGGTGCTCGCCGACCGGGAGACAAGCTGGTGCCTGCCCCTGCTGGCGCGGCTGGAGTCGGCCCTGGAGGCCGACGCCGAGGACCGCGTCCTTCAGGCCATTCGTCGCGACATCGCCGAGGACCCGATCATGGACGCCGCCTACCGGTGCGGACTTCCGCACTGGATGCGCGCCGCGGGCGCGGCCGCTGTACACCATGACGGGGTCTTACGGCCGCTCCATCACCCCGATCCCCGCTGGGGACGCACCGAGTGCCGGATCGTCGACGAGACCCCCGCGAGCCTTCAGGACCGGGGATTCACCCGGATGACGCTGGTACTGCGTGAAACCCGCGTCGCCGAACCGGTGCTGCGGAGGGGCAAGTCGCATCTGAGGGCCGTCTCCAGCGGCTGAACCGGGACCCGGAGGCCGATGCCGCCGGCGCAGCCTTGTCAGGGGTTGGCGCGTCCATGACGATGAACTCATGTCGCAGCAGAGCTCAGGAAACGCAGGCGGCCCCACCAAACCCCGTGGCACCGGCCGGAGAACGGTTCTGTCGGCCGCAGCCGGAACCGCCGCGCTCGGCGCGGCGCTGACCGGCGCCGGCGTACCCCCCGCGGCCGCCGCGGCGCGCACCCCGGGCCGGGACGCTCCCGCCACCGCACAGCCGCCCACCCGTGAACTGCGCGCGCTCCTGCGGGAGATCGACCGCGACCGAATCGAAGCGACGGTGCGCAGGCTCGCCTCCTTCGGCACCCGGCACACTCTCTCCAGCCAGGACGACCCGAAGCGCGGGATCGGCGCGGCCCGCGACTGGATCCTGGCCGAGCTGACGCGGTACGCCGCGGGCAGCGGCGGCCGGATGACGGTCGAGTTGCAGTCCTACATCCAGCAGTCGGTGCCGCGTATCCCCGTGGCGACCCGGATCACCAACATCGTCGCGACCCTGCGCGGCTCCGCCGCCCCCGAGCGTGTCTATGTCGTCTCCGGGCACTACGACTCACGCGCCACCGACGTCATGGACGCCACCAGCGACGCGCCCGGCGCCGACGACGACGCCTCCGGGGTGGCCGTCGCCATGGAGCTCGCCCGGGTCATGGCCACCCGCCGTCCCGCCGCGACCATCGTCTTCGCGGCCGTCGCCGGCGAGGAGCAGGGCCTGTTCGGCGCCGCCCACATGGCGCAGACCTTCAAGACGGCCGGCGTGGACCTCCAGGGCATGTTCACCGACGACATCGTGGGCAGCCCCACGGCCGACGACGGGACCCGGGATCCGTACACCATCCGGCTGTTCGCCGAGGGAGTCCCCACCTCCGAGACCCCCGAAGAGGCCGCGACCCGCCGTTCGGTGGGCGGCGAGAACGACTCCCCGTCCCGCCAGCTCGCCCGCTTCGTACGCGATGTGGCCGACAACGACGCCACCGGTATGCACGTCCGCGTCGTCTACCGCCGCGACCGCTATCTGCGCGGCGGCGACCACATCCCCTACCTCGAACGCGGCTTCCCCGCGGCCCGGTTCACCGAGCCCGCCGAGGATTTCGCGCACCAGCACCAGGATGTGAAGGTGGTCGACGGCAAGCAGTACGGCGATCTGCCGGAGTTCTGCGACTTCGGCTACGTCGCGCGCGTGGCCAAGGTCAACGGCGCCGCCCTGTGGACCCTCGCCCAGGCGCCCGGCACCCCCAAGGGAGCGAAGATCCTCACCGGCGCGCTGACCAATGCGACGGAGCTGGTGTGGCAGCGCGGCAGCGAAGCCGATCTCGCCGGCTACGAGGTGGTGTGGCGCGAAACCACCGCGCCCGAATGGACCCATGTCATCCGGGCCGGTGATACGACCAGTCACACGGTCGATCTCTCGAAGGACAATGTCTTCTTCGGCGTCCGCGCCGTGAACCGGGCCGGGTTGCGCAGCCCGGTGGCATTCCCCGCTCCCCAGCGCTGATCCGGCGACCGGCCGGCTACCGCGAAGGAGGCCCGCCGCCGACGGGAGCGACTGCCGCGGGTTGTGGCCGGAGCTGCGCGGCTGGCCCGAACGAAGGTCCGCCGCCCGCGCCTGGAGCGAGAGTCGACCGGCGGGGCGCATGGTCGTACGGCACTTGCACTTCCGCGCTGAGGAGAGTGGCCATGCCGTCCCTGAGAAGTTTTGCCCTCGTCGATGTGCTGCGTCCGGTGGGCCGGGCGCTGATCGCCTACGGGATGTACTGGGTGTGGATCCCGGACGTCAGCCATGAGGAGATCATGCCGCGGGACAGTTTCCCCCGCGAGGACAGCCAGGAGTATCTCAGTCTGTTCGGCCCGGTGGGCGCTTCGGGTCCGGGACCCGGTGACGGTCGCTGACGACGAGAGGCCGGCGACGTCACGACCTGATCCGGTCGAGGTGCCGCTCCTGCAGCTCCCGGCTGCTGCGCATGAAGTCCAGCAGTAGTTCCAGCTGTTCGGCGGTGTAGCGCGCGACATGCCGGAAGCCGTCATGGGTGAGGGGGCCGAAGATCTCCTCCACAGCCCGTACGGCTCTGGGCGCCGGCCGCACCACCGACTTGCGCCGGTCCCCGAGATCGGGGGAGCGGGTCACATAGCCGAGCCGGTCCAGGCGGTCCAGCAGGGCCGTGACACTGCCCGTGGTGAGCCCGAGCGCCGCACCCAGTTCGCCGGGTGCGGCGCTTTCGCGCTGTATGAGGATGTCCAGGCAGTGCAGATCCGTGCGGTTGATTCCCAGTCGCTCGGCGGCCGCGTCGTCGAAGGAGTCGGCTGCCGTCCGGAGCGCGCGGATTTCGCCGCCGAGCTCCTGTTTGAGGTTCCTTTTCTTATCGCTTGACATCCAAGTAACTCGACCTTCAAGGCAGATTTTACGGATAGCCTGGCTATCAAGGTAGTCGAGCCTCAAGGGAAGTTCGGCACCGTGGTCGAAGAGTCGGAGCTGGAGTACGCCCGCGCCCGTCGGGGGAAGCGGTGTGCTGCCGCACGTGCTTGCCCTCGGAGCGGCCGGTCCAGGCGATCAGGAGCTTGCCCTCACCCGGCGAGAAGTCAGGCCGGGGGCCTGGCCCTCTCCCGCTTTCCCGCGCCTGGCTCATGTCCTCACCGGCCGTCAGCGCATCGACGCGACGGCCCACTCCGAGGCGACTGCCACTGCGACTCCGACCCCCAGCACCGCCGTGGCCACACGCGTACGCCCCTGTCGGCTCAGTACGAGCGCGCTGCCGGACAGGATCAGCGCGATGCCGTAGAAGCCCATGGTCAGCACCGAGTGCGTGCTGCCGAGCCGCAGCACCAGGGTGGCGCCCACGGCGATCATGATGACCGCGGAGAGGGCTATCCGTATGCCGCGCGCCTGACGTGGTGTGAGCCCCTGCCGCTCCGGGCTCGAATTGGCTTCTGACATGCCCGAAGACTAGCCGTCGAGTCCCTGTGTGGGCCGCACCGGGCCGACTTGTGATCCGCTCGGGTCACACACGGCGTGCGCTGCCGACCTCGGCCGTCCACAGCGGTGCGGTGCCGGTCAGCTGGCAGGCCATCAGATAGAGCGGGATCGGCGGAGTGTAGGGGCTGGTGCCGTCGGGCCGGCGGATCAGCCGCGGGTTCGTCGCCGGTACATATGCGCCGCGGGCGTAGTGCGAGGGCAGCGGCCAGGTCAGTTCGAGGTCCGAGCCGGCGGGCACGATCCACCACCACCAGTCACTGTCCGCGAATACGCAGCCGTCCCGAGGCAGACGGCCAAGGAGCCGGAATCCGTACCGGGCGGGCACGCCCACGGCGTCGCAGCCCAGCGTGGCCGGCAGCGCGGGCGGTGGAACGAGCCTGGTCATCCGGCGCTCGCCGGCACGGCGGCCGCCCCGCAGGAGGAGGGTGGCCAGATGTTTCATCATGGACTCTCCGACCAGTACGGCACTTGTGATCCGTACGGCAGTTCGTCCTGGTGCGGCAGTTCGGCCCATACGATGCGGCCGGGTCCGAGGTGCGACGCGTGCGAGCCCCAAGCGCTGCTCAGGGACTCGACCAGCAGCAGCCCGCGTCCGCGTTCCTCGTCGATGGCACGGCACACATGTGGGTCGGTGGGTGCGGAACCCTGGTCGTGCACGGTGATGCGCAGGCGCTCAATGCCGTTGAGGAGTTCGCAGGCGACCAGATGGCCGTCGGTGTGCACGACCGCGTTGGTGACCAGTTCGGAGACGACCAGCATCGCCGTATCGTGAACATCGCCGCCTATGCCCCAGTGGTGCAGCCGCCGGCGGGCGAGTTTTCTGGCACTGGAGACAAATTCGACGCGGGCCGGAAGTTCGAAGCCGTACCGGTGATGAGGAGTCCCCAAGCACGGGTTCAGGTGCCGGGGGGTGAGCGCGTCACGGTTCACACGGCCACTCTCTCCCCGGAGGGCGCACATTGGCAAGAGCCACTCTGAAAATTGCAGAGTGTGCATATTCATCACTGTGGTGGCGTGGCACACTGCTCGCAACAGCACAGGGGAGGTCTGGGAGTGAGCGAACCGCGGTCCGCACCAACCGTGGGTCAGGTCGTTCTTGGTAAGCGCTTGCAGGATCTGCGGGAGCGAGCCGGTCTCAGGCGTGAAGAGGCCGCCAAAGTGCTGCGTGTCGCCGCGGGGACCATCCGCAGGATGGAGACGGCCGAGGTCGCGCTGAAAATCCCTTATGTTCAGCTTCTGTTGAACGCGTACGGGATCACGGACGACGAGGCGCGCGGCTTTATCGAGCTGGCAGAAGAGGCCAACAAGCCGGGCTGGTGGCAGCGCTTCCATGACGTACTGCCGGGCTGGTTCAGCATGTACGTCAGCCTGGAGGGGGCGGCCGCCCTCATCCGGGCGTACGAACCGCAGTTCGTGCCCGGTCTGCTGCAGACGGAGGACTACGCTCGGGCGATCATGCTCGCCGGAGCCGTCGGCCAGACGGATCCGGCGGACATCGAGCGCCATGTGGCGCTGCGGATGGAACGTCAGTCCCTGCTCACCAAACCCGGTGCGCCCAGACTCTGGGTGATCATGGATGAGACGGTGTTCCGCAGGCCCGTCGGCGGTCCCGGTGTCATGAGAGCGCAGATCGACCGGTTGCTCGAAGGCGCCGAACTGCCCCATGTGACTCTGCAGATAGCGGAGTTCGCGACCGGACACCACCCCGGCACCTATGGGCCGTTCGTCCTCTTCCGGTTCGCCGTCCCCGAACTCCCGGACATGGTCTACAGCGAGTATCTGACCGGCGCCGTCTATCTGGACGCGCGCCCCGAGGTCGCATCGCATCTTGAGGTCCTGGACCGCATGGCTGCGCAGGCCGCGACTGCACAACGTACGAAGGAGATCCTCAGGGATCTCCGCGAGGAGCTGTGAATGGATCGCATATACAACGGCATGCCCGCAGCGGAGTTGGGTGCCGAGGGCTGGCACAAGCCGTGGAGCGGCGGCAACGGCGGAAACTGCTTCGAGACCATGAAGCTCGCCGACGGCAGGGTCGCGGTGCGTCAGTCCGCCGACCCCGACGGCCCCGCGCTGATCTACACCTCCGGCGAGATGGCCGCGTTCATTCAGGGGGCCAAGTCCGGGAAGGCGGACTTTCTTCTCACCTGATTCCTGAGCCGCACCTCACCACCCGCGACATGTGGAGCGAGAGATGACCGGTCACGATCACACCGCAGTCCGGATCGACACCGCCGAGCCGCATCCGGCGCGGGAGTACGCCCGGCGGGTCTCTCCGGCCGCCCATGGGCGGCCGGAGCCGGGCGTGCGGCGGATCCGCGAGCGACGATCCGGTCGTGGGACGTGCGGGCGATCCCGTCCCAGTATCTGAGGCCGGTCCGGTCCCGGGACGTACGGTGTATCCGGCCCCGGGACCTGCGGGCGTCCCCCGCGTGGCCTGGTCAGCCCGTCGCTGCCTCCTTCGCGCTTCCCGGCCGGAGCAGTGTCGTGAGGAACGACTTCGGCGCCGAGAGGTTCCCGGCCGAGTCGACCGTCCGGTACTCGATCGTGTGCGTTCCGTAGTCGGGAGTGGCCTCGTCCCACGGCACCGCACGCGTCTTTCCGAGTTTTCCGTAGACCAGGCCGTCGATGGCGGTGCCGCTCGGGGTGAAGAGGAAGGGCGCGTCGGCGTCGGTCGGCCAGCCGTAATACGTCTGCCAGCCGTCACCGTCGACCCTGAACTGCGTCACCGCAGAGCCGCCCCGGGCGTCGCCGGCCGTCAGCTTCATGGTGAAGGGTCCGTCGTAGACGTACTCCACCGGCTTGCCGGGCCGCTCCACCGTACGCAGGGGCTTGGAGAGCGCGTACGCCGCCGTCGCCGGGACCGCGTCCACCGTCCAGCTCAGCGTGGACCGCGTACCGGCGATACGTGCCGTGAGCCGGTGCGTGCCGTGATGCAGTCGCAGCGCGCCCAGGTCGAGATCGCGGTCGTTGCCCGGGTTGGCCAGCGGCCGGCCGTCGAGCGTCCAGCCGACGGCCGGGGTCCGGTCGACGGGGTGTGTCGTGTCGGCGTACACGACCGATGCCGACCCCGCCGGAGCCGTGGTGTCCGTGTGGCCGGTGAAGGCGGCCCTCACAGGCTCGCGCGGGGTGGTGACGGCAGTGTCCAGGGTCCAGGCGACAGTGCGGGTCAGCGCGGCGGACGCGCGGATCGCCGGGTCGCGCACGAACGGCGTGGGATCGGTGACCGTGGCCGTCAGCGTGTGCGTGCCGCGGGCCGGCCGGAGCCGCCGTAGATCCAGCGTGCGGGCGTTGCCGGTGGAGCGCACCGGACTGCCGTCGAGCCGCCATACGACATCCAGCTCGCCGCCGACCGGATGCAGCGTGTCCACCCACACCGTCCGGTCGTCGCCGATCGCGGCGGTGTTCGGTGTGTGTCCCTGTACAAGGTCCACCTTGGCGGAGATCTTCTGCGCCATCACCTCGCGCTCGACCTGGTCGAAGGGGTAGCCGAGGGTCTTCATGATCGAGTGCTTGCTGGGCCGCCAGACGCCCTTGGTGCTGTACATCCCGCCGTCGAACCGTCCGATGACCCCGCCGGACTCACTCCTCTCGCCGAGCCAGCGCCACCACTTGGCGCGCTGCTGCTTCATCTGCTCCTCCGTGAGCAGGGTGTGGTGGACGGACGAGGGCTCGCCGCCGCTGTACACGCCGCCGGGGACCCCGCGGGCGTAGTAGTCGTACTCGTCCTGGAGCTTGCCCAGCGAGTGGCCGATCTCGTGCGGGGTGATCAGCGAGGAGAGCGCGTTGCCGCCGGAGGCCGTGGCATAGGTACCGCCGGCGCCGCCGTAGGTGTCGCTGTTGGCGAGGGCCACGATCTGCCGGTTCGCGTTCGCGGAGCCGGGGACGAGGTCGGCGAGTGCCGTCGCCGACCCGCTGTCGACGGTGAGCAGACGCTGCACACTGCCGGCGTCGCAGCCGCCCCAGAACCCCATGTCCAGGGCCGTTTCGCGGCGCGGTGAGTCCAGCCCCGGATCGCAGTCCACACCGGACTCGGCGGAGGGCACCTCCACCGCCCACACATTGACGTAGGAGCGGTACGAGGCGAACGGCTCGGTGGACCAGAGCACATTGAGATGCTTCTCGACATCGGCGCGGAAGGCCGGCATCTCGTCGGCTGTGTAACCGTCGCCCAGAACAATGATGTTGAAGCGCTTGTCGGCGGGTCCTGTGGTCTGCACGGGGACGACGGTGGCCCGGGCGGTCACTGGTTCCTCGGCCGCGCCGGACGGGGCTGCCGTGCCCAGAAGGCAGGCGGCGACAAGGGTTCCCACGGTGGCGAGCAGGGTGGCCGCTCTTCGGGGGCGTATACCGGGTGAGGTCATGGGGCCGGAGCGTAAGGCTCTGCCCAACGGGCCGTAAAGACAGCCGAGTTGGCCATGTGGCGTGGTGGCGGCGCAATGCCGTTCGTCGCAGATCGGGGCCGCTGCAGTCCGGGGAAGCCCGCCGTGCACTCGCCGTCCTCGGCCGCTTCGTGTCCCCGACGCCGCCTCACCGACCGGCCCTCGGGGCATCAGATCGGCGGCAGCTACCCGCAGAACGGACCCCCAGGTCGCGCTGCTCGAGGTCAGGACCGGATCGACTGGGCGGCAGCACCCGTGCCGACCTGCTGGTCGAAACGACGACGCGGCGCACGACGACGCAGTACGCAGCCGGCGAGCACCACGCAGGCTGCGACCGCGTACACCGCGGTGCCCAGGCCGTCCGGTTTGTCGCCCATGTACACACCGACGTACTTCGCCGCTCCGCCGACGGCGACCGCGAGCCACTCCCACCGGCCGTCGAGGGCGACCAGCGCCACCAGTAGCAGTGCGTACCAGGAGTAGCCCGGGGTCAGCAGCAGAAAGGCCGTGCCGGTGACCAAAAGCGCGCCGCTCCACGGGCGTTCGGGATCACCGCGCCGCAGCACCCGGACGACGACCACCAGCATCACGACCACCACCGCGGCAGGAGCCCAGTCGTCCGGCAGCACAAGACGCAGCAGGGCATAGCGGTTGCGGGCGGAGGGGTCGTCGTACCCCTCCTCCTCCATATAGCCGCCCAGAAAACCGAAGACCGAGCCGTCGGAGACAAGGACGTACGGCAGATAGCTCAGCGCCACCACCGCGGCGGCCGGCAGCAGCACCGCCGCCGCGTCCCGCACCCGCCGAACGCCGGACAGCGCGCCCGGCAGCACCACGGCCGGCAGCAACTTGGTCACGATCGCCGCGCCGAGCAGCGCCCCGCCGAGGGCCCGCCGCCGGACCACGACACCCAGTGCCACCACCGTCAGGAGCGCGCCGAGCACATCGGCATGCGCGTTGTTCACCGCCTCGATCGGCACGATCGGGCACCAGGCCCAGTAGGCGGCATTCCGCGGATCGCCGCGCCGCCGCAGGGCCAGCAGCAGCGCGGCGGTGGTGCCCAGCGCCAGCAGAGCGCCGCCCGTCTGCAGCCCCTTGTGCCGTACGCCCTCCGGCGACAGCGCGTGGACGAGCAGGAAGTACCCCTCCGCCACCGGCGGGTAGATGGTGTGCACCTGCGGCCGATTGAGCCGGGTGCAGTGGATCTCACCCGTGGGACCGGGGATCCGCACCCGCTCCGGCAGCTCGCACGCCGCCCCGGTCGGGAAGAGCCAGTCGTCGCGGAGTCCGGCGAGCGCGGGATCGGCGGGTGCGTGGTCGTACGGCGAGATGCCGGCCGCCTGCACCCTGCCGTCCCAGGCGTAGCGGTACGAGTCGGTGCTGGTGCGCGGGGGAGCGAGGAGCCCCGTCGCGGCCACCGCGACACCGCCCGCGAGGACGAGGACCAGGGCATGGCGCACCGGAGTCCTGCGTACCGCGAAGACCGCCGCGGCGAACAGCACCCAGCAGGCGGCGTACCACCAGCAGAGACCGGCAGGGTCGGCGATATAGCCGTCCTTGCGGATGGTCAGGGCGAGAACGGCCGTCAGGGCGGCAAGCAGGGTGCCGGCGGTGAGAGTACGCGGGTTGATCACAGGCTCAGCGTCGCAGCCGGAACCGGCCGGGACCGGGCGCCACCCTCTGACGTCCGCATTCCGTAAGGTGTTGGACCCGTCCGCGCGGCCCGTCGCGGAGGTCTTATGGGGGCATGAGGCTCCGACCACCCAGACTGCCCCGACCGCTTCGACTGCCCCGCATCCCCGCACCGGTCCTGCCGTCCTTCTCGGGCAGGCTGCACGACGCCCGCACGGCCACCTCGATCGGCCGCTGGCTGGGCGGGGCGATAGCCCTGTGCTTCGTGACCGGGGTGCTCAGCCACTATCTGCAGCATCCGCCGGACTGGCTCGCGGACGAGCTGCCGAGCCGGCCGTCATGGGGCTACCGGGTGACCCAGGGCCTGCATGTGGCGAGCGGGATCGCGGCGATCCCGCTGCTGTTCGCCAAGCTCTGGACGGTCTATCCGCGACTGTTCGTATGGCCGCCGCTGCGGTCGGTGCGCCATGCGCTGGAGCGGCTGTCCGTGGCGGTGCTCGTCGCGGCCGCCGTCTTCGAGCTGTTCACCGGGCTGCTCAACACCGTGCAGTGGTACCCCTGGCCGTTCTCCTTCGTGCCCGTGCACTTCGCGGTCGGGTGGCTGCTGCTCGGTGCGGTCGTCCTGCATGTGGCGGTCAAGTACCCCGAGATCAGGGAGCATTGGGGCAGACGCTCGCCGGGGACACTCGCACTCCCGGCGGTGGACGGACCGGACCGCCGCTCTCTGCTGACCGGCGTCGCGGCGGCGGTCGGCGCGGTCACGCTGACGACCGCCGGCCAGTCCCTCACCCCGCTGAAACGCTTCGACCTGCTCGCACCTCGACACCCGGACCACGGCCCGCAGGGCCTGCCGGTCAACAGGACGGCGGCCGCGGCCGGCGTGTCGCGACTGTCCGCACGGGACTGGCGGCTCACGGTGCTCGGCAGAAACTCCTACGAACTCACTCTCGACGAACTCGGCGCGCTGCCCCAGTACACCGTGACCCTCCCCATCGCCTGTGTCGAGGGCTGGAGCAAGTCCGCCGACTGGACCGGCGTACGCGTCCGTGACCTGCTGGAACGGGCCGGAGCGCGGCCCGACGCCGCGGTGCGGGTGGTGTCGCTGGAGCGGCGTGGCGCCTACCGCGTCATGGAGATGGGCAGCGGCTACGCCCGTGATCCGCTCACTCTGCTCGCCCTGTGCCTCAACGGCCAGGAGCTCTCGCCCGACCACGGCTACCCCGCGCGCATCATCGCCCCCAACCGACCGGGCGTACTGCAGACGAAATGGGTGGCCAGGATGGAGGTCATCTGATGCGGATCGTGACGGGCGCGCTGGGCCTCGCGCTGATGGCCTTCGGCACGTCGCTTCTGGTGACGGGCGGGCAACTGAAGGACGTGGCCCTGTGGCTGGCGGGCGCGATTGTCCTGCACGACGGGATCGTTGCCCCGCTGGTGCTCGGCATCGGCCTGCTGATGGCGGCCGTCCCGGCCCGCGGCACGGTCCGCGGCGCACTGGTGGTGGCCGGTTGCCTGACAGTGATCGCGCTGCCGGTACTGCTGCGCCCGGGGGCGCCGAAGAACGCCTCCGTGCTGCCGCTGGACTATGTGCGCAACTGGCTGATCGCACTGGCGGCGGTGGCGGTGCTCACGGGCGTACTGCTGGTGGGAATGCGGGTACTGCGCCGGTGGGGGGCCCACCGCAGCGCTCCACGTGGCTGACCCTCCGGTGAACCGGCCGCCGGCCCCCGGGACATGGGCACCGTCCTCGATCGCGCGTCCCCACCACGCCATGGCCGAGCGGCCCGGCCCCGGCCCGGCGGCCGGTCCAACGGACGCGGCCCGGCCGCCGGATGCGGCGGCCGGGTGCGGCGGCCGCGGGCTAGGCGTGGTGCAGTGCGACGAAGGTCCGCCCGGCGACCGTCCAGCCGTCGGCCCCCGACTCGGGCACCGCCCAGTCGGCCTCTCGCGCATACCGGAGCAGCGCGGGAGTGCCGAGACGGGCCCAGGGGAACGCCGAGCCCTGTGCGTTGCCGCCGTCGACGACCCGGACCTGGACGCGTTCGTCCACATCGAGCGGGTTGGTCTCCACGATCAGCACACCGTCGTCGGCGACGAGGCGGGACACGCGGGCCAGCAGGGCGCGAGGGTCGCCGCCTATGCCGATATTGCCGTCGATGAGCAGCGCCGTACCCCAACTCCCCTCGCGGGGAAGCGGATCGAAGACGGAACGGTGCAGCGCGCTGCCGCCGGTGCGTACCGTACGGGCCACCGCCTCCGGGCTCACATCGATGCCCAGCGTCGGCCGCCCCAGCTCGGCGAGCGCCGCGACGAGACGGCCCGGACCGCAGCCGATGTCGAGTACCGCGCCGCGGCAGCGTTCCAGCACGGTCAGGTCCGCGGCGTCCGGCGCGGCGCACCAGCGTTCCACCTCCAGCGGCAGCAACCAGCCGTCGGGGCGGCGCAGAAAGAGCGGGCCGCGGCCGGTGCGCAGCGCGTCGGTGTACGGATCGGCCTGCCAGGCGGGCGCGGTCATCGGGCCCCGGTACCGGTCGGCGCGGCGAGGGCCGCGGCGAACCGGGTGTGCGGGGCCTCGGCGGCGACCAGCAGGGCGTCCTCCGCCGTGTCGACGTCCCGCAGCGGCGGCAGATCCCGCACGGTCAGCCCGGCGCGGGTGAGGCGCTGTCGTTGGACGGCGCCGGTTCCGGCCACGGACATCGGCACCCCGATCAGCAGCGCCGGATCCGGCTCGGCCAGCCCGAGCGCCCAGAACCCGCCGTCGTGGGCGGGACCGAAGGACGCGCCTTCGCTGCCCAACTCCAGGCCGAGGCTGAGGAGTTCGACGCTGACCTGAGGAGTGTCCATCCCGATGAGCAGGGCCGGCCCTTCGCCCAGCCCGAAGGCGTGCGCCAGTCGTACGTCCAGCCCGCCCGCGCACTGCGGCACGACCTCGATACCGGCCGGCAACCAGTCACCGGGAGCGCCTTCGAGGACCAGGACCCTGCGGCGTGCGGGCGTGGCCAGCACGACGTCCAGGGTGTCGGCGAGCGCGGCCTCGGCGAGTCGGGCGGCCTCTTCGGGGGAGAACGGGGGAGTGAGCCGCGTCTTCACCCGCCCGGGCACGGGGGCCTTGGCGATGACGAGCAGCGTGCCCGCGGAGCGGGAGCTCATCGCGCACCACCCCGGGCCCCGCTCGCCGCCGGCTCCGCGAGCACCGCACGCATGTCCCGTACCGCCTGCCATGTGCCCCGCCACGTCCCGGTCACCTTCGACCTCCCCGATCTCGGCAGATACGGGACATCCACCTCCGTGACCCGCCAGCCCGCGTCCGCCGCGCGGACCACCATCTGGAGCGGGTAGCCGCTCCGCCGGTCCGTCAGGGCCAGCGCGAGCAGGTCCTTGCGGCGTGCGGCGCGCAGGGGGCCCAGATCGCGCAGTCGCAGCCCGGTGCGCCGGCGCAGCATCCGCGACAGCGCCAGATTCCCGGCCCGCGCATGCGGCGGCCACGCCCCACGGGTCTGGGGCCGCCGCCGGCCCAGTACCAAGTCGCTCTTGCCGTCGGCCACTTGGCGTACAAACCCGGTCAGCAGTCCCGGATCCAGCGAGGCGTCGCAGTCGCAGAAGCAGACGTAGTCCGCCTCCGCCGCCAGCAGCCCCGTATGGCACGCGGCCCCGAAGCCGCGTCGCCCCTCGTACACGACCTTCGCGCCCAGCCCGCGGGCGATCCGGTCCGAGCCGTCCGTCGAGCCGTTGTCCACCACGATCGCCCGCCATCCGTCCGGGATCCGCTCCAGCACCCACGGCAGTGCCTCGGCCTCGTCCAGACACGGAAGCACGACATCCACGCCGCCCGTCATGACATCGCACCCCGCAGCCCGCTCGCGGCGAACTCCGCCATCCCCTCCGCGAAGCCGACCCGAGCCTTCCAGCCCAGCTCGGCCGTCAGCCGCCGCGAGTCCGCGGTGATGTGCCGTACGTCGCCCAGCCGGAACTCCCCAGTGACCAGGGGCGCGGGACCACCGTGTGCCGCGGCCAGCGCCTCCGCCATCTCGCCGACCGTGTGGGGTGTCCCGCTGCCCGTGTTGTACGCGGTCAGCACTCCCGGCGCACGGCCGTGTACCGCCTCCAGCGCGATCGCGTTCGCGGCCGCGACGTCCCGTACATGGACGAAGTCCCGCCGCTGACGCCCGTCCTCGAAGACCCGCGGCGCCTCACCCCGCTCCAGCGAGGACCGGAAGAAGGAGGCCACGCCGGCATAGGGCGTATCGCGCGGCATGCCCGGCCCGTACACGTTGTGGTAGCGCAGCGCCACGGCCCGCCCGTCCGTGACCCGCGCCCACGCCGCGGCCAGATGCTCCTGCGCCAGCTTTGTCGTCGCGTACACATTGCGCGGGTCCGTCGGAGCGTCCTCGCCGACCGGACCGGACGTCAGCTCCGCGCCACAGCCGGGGCAGCGGGGCTCGAAGCGCCCGGCCGCCAGATCGCCGCCCGCACGCGGTCCCGGCCGCACCTGCCCGTGGCGCGGGCAGTCGTAACGGCCCTCGCCGTAGACCACCATGGAGCCGGCCAGCACGAGTTCTCGGACACCGGCCTCGGCCATGGCCGTCAGCAGGACGGCCGTGCCCAGGTCATTGCAGGCCACGTACTCCGGTGCGTCCGTAAAGTCCATGCCGAGGCCGACCATGGCCGCCTGGTGGCAGACCGCGTCCACGCCGCGCAGCGCGCGCGCCGTCACCGCCCGGTCGCGGACGTCCCCGTGGATCCATTCGGCGTCCGGCACCGGCGGCGGCTCCGGATGGGCCGCCGGGAGCAGGGCGTCGAGCACGACCGGTTCATGGCCGCGAGCGGCGAGAGCCGCGACGACCTGCGAGCCGATGAAGCCCGCGCCTCCTGTGACTAGTACACGCATAACTGCGACGCTACGGGCCGGAACCCCACTGACCAGCGTCGCGCGCCGTGCCGTCACAGGTCCGTAAGGAGTTCGGCCTACGCCGCGGCCCGGCGCCGGTCGGACGGCCGGGGCCCGGATGCCCGGCCGTACGGCTGTCGCCGGCCGGGGCGTCCGGGGTCGCGAACCGGTGTGCCCGGCCGGCGGCGACAGTCATGGTGACCCAGACACACAGGTCCACACCGGCCCAGCCCTGTCGGGTGACCGCTTCCGCCGCCGGGGCGGCGAGCCGCGTGGTAGACCGGACGCGGACAGGGCGGAAGAGGGCCGGGGGGATCGGTGCGGGGACGACAACTGCTCAGCTACAGCGATGCGGTGGCGATTCTGACGGGGGGCAGCGCGGGTCTGGCGGCGGCCGACCGGGCGCTCGGCGGAGCCCTGTCGCTGGCGACGGGCGGAGTCAGCGACACGGTGCTGAGCGTGTTCGACGCGCAGGGGCGGATCCTGCGGCTCGGGCGCGATCTGACGTCGGGGCTGCGGGCGGGCTTAGGGTCTGCGGATCGGGCTTCGCGTACGGAGCGGCTGTCGGCGGCGCATGCGGTGCTCGTCGTCACCGCCTACTTCGAGGCACTGGCCGAGGCGGAACTACCCTTCCGTCTGGAGGAGTTGGAGCTCACGCGCCGTGAGCAGATCGGCATCGCGGGAGGTGGGGATCCCGGGCAGGAATTCGTGCGGGCGCTGGTCGGCACCGGGGCACCGCAGCCCGCGCCGCACGTGCCCTACGAGCATGTCGTGGAGGAGCTGCGGGGCTGGTACCTCTCGGTCACCGCTCGACTGCTCGAGTTCATCTTCGGGCTCGCCGTCTACGAGCGACTGGACGACACACAGCAGCAGGCAGTCGAGGACACGCTCGGCGTGACGGTGTGGCGGCGTGCCGTGGAGCGTTATCAGGAGCTCTACACTCAACTGGCCACTGAGGTATCGGAGTTCGGATTGTGGTCCGGCCAGCTCGAGCACCAGGCAACACGCGTCTCCATCCGGCAGGCACTGACTGGCATCGAGACCGTCCTCGCCGGACTGAGTGCCCTCCGCCCTCTCGGCCACGCCGCCGCTGCCCTCGCCACCGGCTACCAGGCAGCTCTGGTGCGGCCGATCCTCTCCGAGGGCCAGGCCCCCACCGGCATGTGCCTGCCCACTCTCGGCGAGGGTTACGTCGACCCCGACTTCCGCGTCCGTGCGGTACTCGACAATGCTCTCGGCCCGGCCGAGGAGGGCTGGTGGGAGCACGAGATCGTACGGTCCGACCTCACCGAGTATCTGGCGGGCGTCCTCACCTCGGTCGCCTCGACCAATGTGCCGCTGGTCGTTCTCGGCCAGCCGGGCGCCGGGAAGTCCGTGCTGACGAAGATCCTCGCGGCCCGGCTCCCCTCGGCGGGCTATCTGCCCGTGCGGATCGTTCTCCGTGAAGTGCCCGCCGATGCCGATATCCAGGACCAGATCGAGCACGCGGTACGGGCCGCGACCGGGGAGCGGGTTTCCTGGCCCGAGCTGGTGCGGGCGGCGGACGGTGCCGTGCCCGTGCTGCTCTTCGACGGTTTCGACGAACTGCTTCAGGCCACCGGCGTCAACCAGTCCGACTTCCTGGTCCGGGTGTCCCGCTTCCAGGAGCGTGAGGCGGATCAGGGGCGGCCGGTGTTCGCGCTGGTCACCAGCCGGACCGCCGTCGCCGACCGCGCACGCTACCCGGAGGGCTCGGTGGCACTGCGGCTCGAGCCGTTCAGGCAGCAGCAGATCGAGCGCTGGCTCGATCTGTGGAACCAGCTCAACGAGCCCTACCTCACCGCGCGCGGCCTGCGGCCACTGCCCGCCGCCGTGGCCGTCCGCCACCAGGTCCTGGCCTCCCAGCCGTTGCTGCTGATGATGCTGGCCCTGTACGACGCGTCCGAAAACGCGTTGCAGCGAGAGGCCGCCGGCGAGGAACCGCTCGGCGAGGCCGAGCTGTACGAGGAACTGCTGGCGTCCTTCGCTGTCCGCGAGGTGGGCAAGTCGGCCACGGCATGCACGGAACGCGAACTGGCCGAGCGCGCCGAGCAGGAGCTGCAGAGGCTGTCCCTCATTTCCTTCGGCATGCTCAACCGGCGCCGCCAGTGGATCACCGCGGCCGAGGCGGAACAGGACCTGGCCGTGCTGCTCGGACGTCCGGAACCGGTACGGGACGGATTCCGGGCACCACTGGACCAGGGAGAGATCGCGCTCGGGCGGTTCTTCTTCGTCCAGCGCGCCCAGGCGTTGCGCGACGAACAGCGACTGGCGACCTACGAGTTCCTGCACGCCACCTTCGGCGAGTACCTCGCCGCCCGGCTCGCCGTACACCTGCTCGGCGGACTGATCGGCCAGCGTCCGGCGCTCTCCGTCGGCCGGACCAGCGTCGACGACGACCTGCTGTACGTACTGCTGTCGTACGCGCCACTCTCCTCCCGTCAGATGCTCCGCTTCGTGGCCTCGCGGATCGGGAAGATCGCCCCGGAGGACCGGAGGCGCCTCGGTGAGCTCCTCATCGCCGTGATGACCGACCACCGCCACCGCACCGAGCACCGGTTCGCGGACTACCGGCCGGCGGTCCGTGCCACGTCGTCGCGGCACGGCATCTACTCCGCGAACCTGCTGCTGGTCACCCTCCTGGTCACCGGCGGCCTCAAGGCGAGCGAGCTGTTTCCCCCCTGGGAGGGCAAGCCCGCCGGGGCCTCGCATCGGCGTGTGATGCTGTGGCGGGCGGCGTTCACGGAACCCGAGTGGACCGACTTCGCGCTGGCCCTCAGCATCCGGCACACCTGGAACGGAGACGGCCAGGAAGTCGACATCCGGCCCGCGCGGGACCTGGTCGACTCTCCGCAGCCGGTGGACGCGTACTGGCTGTACGAACGCCCGCCCGGCAGTGAGGACCGCAGCAGACGGATCAGCTGGGTGCGGCCGTATCCGGATCAGATCCGCCACAAGATGGCGGTCTCGGGCGGCACCAACGACGCCATGGTCCTGCACGCCGTCGACCCGCTCTTCCACTGGCTGGCCCCCGCCGTCACCACCTTCGTCGGGACGGCGGAAGGCGTGGCCACCTCGATCGCCAACGGCCTGACGTCACTGTGGCTGGCGAGCGCGCTGGGCGCGCCGGACGAGGGACTCGCGGTTCTGTACGACCATTGCGCCGAGTTGATCGAACCGCGGAACGGTCTCGACGACCAATCCCGGGATCGCGTGATCAGGCTGGTCTTCCGGCAACTGGTCGCCGACGCCGCGCGGCTCCCGGCGACCGTCGTGTGCAGGGTGCTGAACGCACCGGATTCAAGGCCGCTCGATACGGCGTGCAGAGAACTCAGGGCGCGGGCGGCGATCACGGCGTTGGAGGTGCACGGAGACGACGCCGCACTCCAGATGTGTGCGGGGGAGTCCCTCGATGCCCTCGCTTGGGCCTCCCACGAACGGCTGCTGACTCTGTTCTCCGAGAGCGCGGGCTCCGTGCCGGCGCAGGCGGCGCTCGCCGACGCGGTCTCCCGGCTGCTGGGCCGTGTGCCGGCCGACGACCTGAGCGCGGAAGTCCCGGCGGAACTCGTCGACCGGGCACTCGGATTGCTCGACCGTCACGCCCCGCCACCCCCCGACGCCCCCTGACCCGTCACCCCAGGTCGAAGGCGTTGCGCAGCCCCAGCCGGTAGCGGATGCGGTCGTGGCGCTTCAGCGGCTCGACCTCGGGCGCGCGGAAGAGCGGCTGCACCGTGCAGCGCGGCGCCGACGAACCGACGTTGTCCAGCAGGGCGTTGACGGCCGCGCGGGCCGAGGCGTTGGCCCCCTCCATCGTGGCCAGGTCGATGTCGACGGCGACATAGTCGCCGGCCAGGAAGAAGTTGGGGATCCGGGTGGCCGCCTTCGGACGGTTGTGGAAGGTGCCGACCGGGTGGATGAGGAGCTCGTCCTCATTGGCCGGGTGCGGGGTGCCGAGGCCGGACACGCCCGGGTCGAGGAACCAGGAGTGCAGCGCGCTGTCCTTGAGCGCAGTGCGGCCCGTGTCGTTGACACTCGCCTTGAGCTGGGCCCACACCTCCCGGGCGATCTCCGTACGGGTGCACTGCTTGGCGGTCTTCCCGTACAGGACGCCGACCTTGTCCCACTCGGAGATGTCCACGGAGAGGCAGTCCACCGCGACGCCGTCGCCGTAGTCGGCCGGGAAGTTCCGGGAGGGCCAGTGCCCGGCCTGCTGAATGGCCGTCAGGGACCAGGGTGAGTCGATGCAGTTGAGGTGCCCGTGCAGCAGCGGCGCTCGCTCGGTGAGATAGAACTGAATGCCTGTCATCCAGTCCGTCCGAAGGGTGTCGCAGCGCCCGAGCTGCGGGTCCGCCGCGCGCAGCTCGGCGCCCCAGGTCCGCCGGGCATGCTCCACCGGCATCGCCGATACATAGTGGTCGGCGGTCACCGACCGGCGTACGCCCTGCGGGTCCTCGATCACGGCGGCCGTGACACGGCCGGTGCCGTACTTCACCTCCCGTACCGTCCAGCCGATCTTGAACTGGACGCCCAGCCTCTCCAGATGGGTCACCCAGGGATCGATCCATGCCTCGTTGGTGGGCGCGTTGAGTATCCGGTCGAGTGGTCCGTCAGCGCCCCGGCCCAGCGCGTTGAAGACGAAGGCCTCGAGGAGAGTGGCGACCGTACGCGTGCTGGCCTCCTCGGCCTTGGTCGCGACGATGTTCCGGGTGAGTCCGACGGCCAGGACGCGCTGGTAGTCGTAACTCATCCGCTCGGCCCGGATGAACTCCCACCACGGCGTGCGCTCCCACGTCTCGTCGCGCCGCTCGTCGCAGCTGGTGAGGAAGACGAGCCCGCGGCCCACGAAGTACGCCGTCTCATGGGCCGGGATGCCCAGGACCGTGTCCAGCGCGGCGGTCAGCGCGCGGCGGATCTCGTCGAGCGTGAGCTCGGCCGGCTTGTGGCCCGGCCAGGGCAGCGGGATCCGTAAGTCCTCGCGCCCGGTGCGGGCGAACGACATCTCGGGTGGCGCCACCAGGTTGTCCCAGACCCCGTTGGCGTTACCGGGGTACGGGATGCGCCGCATCGTGTCCGGCAGGTTGTGGTAGATGCCGGGGATGAAGCGGAAGCCGTGTTCGGCGGGCAGCGGTCGGCGGCCGCCCTTCGCGCTGTCCGGGACGTCCATGCTGCGGGCCTTGCCGCCCAGTGCCCTGCGCTCGTAGACGGTGACCTGGAATCCGCGGTCGGCCAGCTCGTGCGCGGCGGTGAGTCCGGCGACCCCGCCGCCGAGTACGGCGACGGACCGCGCGGCCGGAACGGCCTGCGCGCCGTGGACGGCGGTGCGTTCCGCGGCGGTGGCCGCGGCAGCCGTTTCCGCCGGGGTCAGTGCCGCGGTGCCGCCGGCCGCGGCGGCCGCCGTCATGAAGGTGCGTCGTGTATTGCCGACCCGGTCCATCCCCACCCCTTACTGACGGTAACTGTCGCGTCCGGCGCAGGAGCCTACGGAGATCCCCTGCGACCCGGAAGCCCGGCGTGGGCCTATTCGTTCAATGGCTGGAAAATGGACCCATGTCCCGACGCAGCTCCCGCTCCGGGCGTGGTCACGCCCCCGCCCCGACCGACACCTCGCCCTGCCCCTGTGGCCTGCCCGCCACCTACGGCGAGTGCTGCGGCCGCTTCCACTCGGGCGAGCACGCAGCCCCCACCGCCGAGCTGCTGATGCGCTCCCGCTACAGCGCCTTCGTCGCCCAGGACGCCGCGTATCTGCTGCGCACCTGGCACCCCGCGACCCGGCCGGCGCACCTCGAACTCGACCCCGGTATGCACTGGAAGGGGCTCGAGATCCTTCAGACCACGGGCGGCAGCCCCTTCCACTCCTCGGGCACGGTCACCTTCCGCGTCCGCTATCGGCAGCACGGCAAGCGTGGCGCACTGCACGAGCGCAGCAGCTTCGAACGGCACGCCGGCGCCTGGGTGTACGTCGACGGTGTCTTCCTGGAGTGAGCGCCGGCGCTCGCCCCGGGCCGGACGTATGTGGTGGCGGTCGGGGCGGGTCACGCCCCGGTGGTGGACCCGGGCCGCACGATCATCAGAACCGTGACGGTCGCCCACAGCAGGTTGAACACCCCCGTGTACATGGCGAGCCTGGCGGAGGCGACCGCGCCGAGGTTGTCCAGGACCGCGCTCTGCCCGGGCAGCACCAGCAGTCCGAGGATGCCGGCGGCCAGGGCGGTGAGCACGATCGAGACGATCAGCCAGGTGTCGCCGAGGACATGCAGACTGTTGGCGGTGGCGAGGCCGAAGACGGGCACGACGACACCGACAACGGCGTACACCCGGCAGATGCGGTGCAGATTGCGTACGGCACCGAGTGCCCCTTCGCTCTCGGGCTCGGCCTGGGCCCTGCGGACGGCGGCCGGGAACGCGCTGGCCGCGACGGTCACCGGGCCGATCGCGATGATCGCGGCCAGGACATGGACGATGAGCAGGAACTTGGTCATCCCGGCAGTCCTTCGAGGACGGGTGCCGTGCCGCGGGCACTCCAGACCGTGCCGCGGCGCTCATGGGAGAAGAGCTTCTCGACCTCGTGCGCAATACGGGGTCCGAGCTCCCGCTCCAGCAGATGGAGCGCGAGATCCAGACCCGAGGTGACGCCCGCGCCGGTCACCAGATCGCCGTCGTCGACGACCCGGGCATCGATCGCGTGGACCCCGGCCGCGGCGAGCGCGTCGAGACCCATGTGATGGGTGGTGGCTCGGCGGCCCGTGATGAGGCCCGCCATCGCGAGCACCATGGAGCCGCCGCAGACGGTCGTCATGGTCACGCCAGGCCGGTCACAGGCGGCCTTGAGCAGGCCGGGCAGCGGCGTCCCGAGACTCCGGCCGAGGATCGCCGGGACGGTGTCGGCGCCGCCGTCGTCCGAGATACGACCCGCGGCCCCCGGCACCAGAACCAGATCCGCGCGCTCGGGGTCCAGCGCGGCGGTGGCCCGCAGCGTGAGCATGCCCAGGCCGCCGGGCACCTCGCGAGGGCCCTCGGCCGAGACGAGTTCGACGGTGAGCGCGCCGCCGGCGACCGTGCCGCCGGCGCCGAGCACTTCGTACGGGGCGATGACGTCCAACGGGTCGAAGCCGTCGAACAGAACGATCTGGGCGAGCATCCGGCACCAGTCCTCATGTCTCGGGATCCCGGGAGTCCCGATGTCGCGGGACTCTCGTGAAGAGCCGCGCCCGGCGGGGCGGCCGAACCGACGCTATTGAGCGCCGACAGCGGCCGACAGTGGCAAGAAAGCCACCTTCCAACGGATTCTCGCCAGGCTCATTTGCCGTAGCTCCAGGCATAGGAGCACAGCTCACAGGCCTTGGCCGGAAAGTACCGGGCGCCTAAGTTATGGCCATGCACACTGTGGCCGTACTCGCCCTGGACGGGGTCATCGCCTTCGACCTGTCCACGCCGCTCGAAGTGTTCGCCCGCACCCGGCTGCCCGACGGCCGGGCCGCGTACCGGGTCCGGGTCTGCGCTTCGGCGGAGGAGGTCGACGCGGGAGCGTTCACGCTGCGCGCGCCCTGGGGCCTGGAGGCACTGGCCGATGCGGACACGATCATCGTGCCGGGCTGCGCCGATCCGACCGTGCCGGTCGCTCCCGAGGTGCTCGACGCGCTGCGGGCAGCTGCCGCCCGGGGTACGCGTATCGCCTCGATCTGCGCCGGCGCGTTCGTCCTGGCCGCCACCGGTCTGCTGGACGGCCTGCGTGCCACCACCCACTGGCTCGGCGCGGCCGGGCTCGCGGCACTGCATCCCGAGGTCGAGGTGGACCCCGATGTGCTCTACGTGGACAACGGACAGTTCCTGACCTCGGCCGGGGCCGCCGCGGGACTCGATCTGTGTCTGCACATGATCCGCCGGGACCACGGCTCGGCGGTGGCGGCCGACGCGGCGCGGCTTTCGGTGATGCCGCTGGAACGCGAGGGCGGGCAGGCGCAGTTCATCGTTCACGACCGGCCACCGACCCCGGGCGGCGTGACCCTGGAGCCTCTGTTGCGCTGGATGGAGGAGAACGCCGGGCGCGAGCTCACCGTCGGCGAGATCGCGGCGCACGCGGGCCTGAGCACCCGCACGCTCAACCGCCGCTTCCGCGAACAGACGGCGACCACACCGGTGCAGTGGCTGCACCGGGCCCGTGTCCGCCAGGCGCAGTATCTGCTGGAGACGACGGGCTACTCGGTGGACCGGATCGCCACCCAGGTCGGCTTCGGCTCACCGACGGCGTTCCGCGACCGCTTCAAACGCCAGGTCGGCACCAGCCCGCACGCCTACCGCCGTGCCTTCCGGGGCTCGGAAGCGCTTCAGCGGATCTGACGTCCCGGGATCATCGACCGGACGCGGCGGTCAGTAGGTGCGGCCCGGCTTGATGATCAGTCGCGGGTTGTATGCGGCAAGGATCTTGTTGGACATGGCCAGAGTGGACAGTGCGTGCTCGCGGTCCGCCCGGTCCTCCGCGCACAGCGGGCTACGGAACCGGTACGCCTCACGCGCGGCGCACTCGGCGTCGATCTCCGCCTGCAGGATGTGGATCGGCATGCAGGACCCGATCAGCGCGGCGACGCTGTCGGGGATCGGTACGGGGATGAGGGGTGACGCGGTCACGTGTAGTCCTTCTCTGCTTCTTCCGTCGGGTGCCGGCGGTCGGCGCCCTACCCCTCCATACGTACCGGACCGGCTTCCGGCTTTGGCGGCGGGGATGTCTCTGTGCGGCAACCGTTTCGGATCACCCCTTGAGGGGCCGGCCATGGGCGTACGCAAGGTTCTGAAGGGGCGGAACAGCGCGGCGATCCTGCCGAGCGTGTCCCGGCCGGACCGGTCAGGAACGACGGCTCGTACGAGAAGTGCGCACTGCCCGGCTCGCCCGGCCGTACGCCTCCGGCGGCACCGCCGACATACCTTACGCGAACGCGGCCGACGCCTCCCCATCGGTGGTCCCGCGGAGCGGAGGGAGTGACGGACGGTGGCGGCTCGTTACCGGATGGCCCCGTGCGTGTGAAGTGCCCGCTGTGGCAAGGGGGTTGATCGGATCGCCGGCCCTGTCCCCGAGAATCAGGTGTCATGCACCCCGGGCCGCGTACGCGAGGAAGATCGGGGCGCCGCTCCGCGAACGACTCGCGGAGCCGGGGGTGTCGGGGCAGTGGGCCGTCGGTGATCGCGCGAAGAGGACGGGCGCAGCGTACGCCCACGGTCGCGAACCGGCCCCCGCGGACGGTGGGTTGATCACCGAAGACGGTCTCGAGGCCGCGCGGCCGGTCTCCCGGGTGCCCGCAGGCGATCACCGGGCCCTTCCCCGTTGCGGAGCGGCAGTCCGGGTGACGGACCCTGCTCACTCTCCGGGGGGTGACAGCACCTCGGACAGGTCGTACCGCACCGGTTCCTCCAGCTGCGTATAGGTGCAGCCGGAGGGATCGCGGTCCGGCCGCCACCGGCGGAACTGGGCGGTGTGCCGGAAGCGGTCCCCCTCCATGTGGTCGTAGGCGACCTCGACCACCCGCTCGGGCCGCAGCGCCACCCAGGAGAGGTCCTTCTTGCCGGTCCACCGGCTGGTCGCACCGGGCAGCCGGGCGCTCTCATGGGCGCTCTCTTCCGTCCATGCGGCCCATGGATGGTCGTCCGGCGGATCCATCCGCAGCGGCTCGAGCTCCTCGATCAACTCCTCGCGCCGCTTCATGGAGAACGCGGCGCAGACGCCGACATGCTGCAGCGCGCCCGAGTCGTCGTACAGGCCAAGGAGCAGTGAGCCGACAATCGGGCCGCTCTTGTGGAAGCGATAGCCGGCCACCACGGCATCCGCCGTGCGCTCGTGCTTGATCTTGAACATCAGCCGGGCGTCCGGCCGGTACGGCAGGTCCAGCGGCTTGGCGATGATCCCGTCGAGCCCGGCGCCCTCGTACCGCTGGAACCACTCCTGCGCCAGCTCGGCATCGGTGGTGGCGGGCGCGAGATGTACGGGCGGTTCGGCGTCGGCCAGTGCGGCGGCCAGGGTGGTGCGCCGTACCGCGAGCGGCGCGTCCAGCAGGGCTTCGTCACCGATGGCGAGCAGATCGAAGGCGACGAAGCTCGCCGGGGTCTGTTCGGCGAGCAGCTTCACCCGGGACTCGGCCGGGTGAATCCGCTCGGTGAGCTTGTCGAAGTCCAGCCGCCCCTCGTGGGCGATGACGATCTCTCCGTCGACGACGCAGCGGTCGGGGAGGTTGGCCAGCAGATCGGCGGCCAGCTCGGGGAAGTAGCGGGTGAGCGGCTTGCCGGTCCTGGAGCCGATCACCAGCTCATCGCCGTCCCGGTGGACGATCGCGCGGAAGCCGTCCCATTTGGCCTCGTACTGCATACCCGGCGGGATCTTCTTCACCGACTTGGCCAGCATCGGTTTGACGGGCGGCATCACAGGAAGATCCATGCATTGATTCTGCACGATATGCGGCATATCTGCGCTCGGCCTACCGTGGCGCACATGGGTGCAGCGGTGGAACTGGAGGCCGGCGGGCGCACCGTACGGCTGTCCAATCCGGACAAGATCTACTTTCCCGAGCGTGGCCTCACCAAGCTGGACGTGGCCCAGTACTACCTGGCCGTGGGGGAGGGGATCACCCGCGCCCTGCGCGACCGGCCCACCACTCTGGAGCGCTACCCCGACGGCGTCGAGGGTGAATCCTTCTTCCAGAAGCGCGTGCCCAAGTACCTCCCCGACTGGATTCCCACAGCCCATATCTCCTTCCCCAGCGGACGGACGGCCGACGAGATGCGCCCCACCGAGGTCGCTGCCGTGATCTGGGCGGCCAACCTCGGGACGCTGACCTTCCACCCCTGGCCGGTGCGCGGAGACGCCGTCGACCACCCGGACGAGCTGCGCATCGACCTGGACCCACAGCCGGGCACCGACTTCAACGACGCCGTCAGGGCCGCACACGAACTGCGCGTCATCCTCGACGAACACGGCCTGCGTGGCTGGCCCAAGACCTCCGGCGGCCGCGGCCTCCATGTCTTCGTGCCGATCGAGCCGCGCTGGGACTTCACGCATGTGCGGCGCTCGGCCATCGCCGTCGGCCGCGAGCTGGAGCGGCGGATGGAGGGAAAGGTGACCACGGCCTGGTGGAAGGAGGAGCGCGGCGAGCGGATCTTCGTCGACTACAACCAGACCGCCCGCGACCGCACCATCGCCTCCGCCTACTCCGTACGTCCCAAGCCGCACGCCCCGGTCTCGGCCCCGCTCCGCTGGGACGAGCTCGATGATGTGTCGCCGTACGACTTCGACCTGGTGACCATGCCCGCCCGCTACGCCGAACTCGGCGATGTGCACGCCGACATGGACGACAACGCCTTCTCCCTGGAGAGCCTGCTGGAGCTCGCCCGCAAGGACGAGCGCGACCACGGCCTGAGCGATCTGCCGTACCCGCCGGACTACCCGAAGATGCCGGGCGAGCCGAAGCGGGTGCAGCCGAGCCGCGCGAAAAAGGACAAGGACACGGAGAAGGAGAAGAAGAAGGAGAGCGATTGACCAGCCGAGGGCCCTCTTCCCGGCCGCGGAAAGGGGCCCTCGGCGAGCCGGCCCGGGCGCCACAGCTTCTGCTCCTCCACCTTGTAGCTCGGGATGCCGTTGGCGTCGCGCGGATGGTCCACGCCGCCGCCCGCTGAGGCTTCTACGGTGTACGGCGCCGTTGCGGAAACCGGTCGTCCTGGATGCGCTGATACGGGATCGGGAGCAGACTCGGACGACAGGCAACGGGACTCCGAGAAGGAGCGCACCATGCTCACGACCCGTTTTGTCACAGGCTCCCCGAACTGGATCGACCTCGGCACACCCGATATCGAGACGGCGCGCACTTTCTACGGCGGCCTGTTCGGCTGGACCTTCCGTTCGGCGGGACCCGATGCCGGCGGCTACGGCATGTTCCAGCAGGACGGCAAGACCGTCGCCGGCGGCATGACGGTCGCTCCGGAGCAGGGCGCCCCCGGCTGGTGCGTCTACTTCCAGTCGCCCGATGCCGACGCCACGGCCAAGTCGGTCGAGCAGGGCGGCGGCGCGGTCGCCGTCGAACCGATGGACGTATTCGATATGGGTCGTATGGCGGTTTTCGCCGATCCGTCGGGCGCCGGCTTCGCGACATGGCAGCCCGGCCGGAACAAAGGCTTGGACCTCGTCAACGATCCCGGCTCGCTGTGCTGGGCGGAGCTGTACACGCCGGACACGGGCGCGGCCCTGAGCTTCTACACCGGTGTCTTCGGCTGGGAGACGAACACCATGCCGCTGCCCGACGGCAGCGGCTCGTACATCATGATCAACCCCGCCGGTACGACCCCGGACGCGATGTTCGGCGGCGTCGCCCCGCTCGCGTCGGACCCGGTGGAGGCGGCGGACGGGCCGAGCTGGCTGCCGTACTTCGAGGTGGTGGACTGCGACGCCGCGGTCGCTCTGGCGGAAGCGCTGGGCGGCGAGGTCAGGATGGCGCCGGTCGACCTGGAGGGCGTGGGCCGGTTCGCGAAACTGGCGGATTCGGCGGGCGCGAAGTTCGCGGTGATGCAGGGGGCGCAGCCGCAGGGCTGACGAGCCCGCGCGGGGCGCGCCGCATCGTCGGCGGCCTCGAGGATCTGTACCGTTCGTGCGGGGCCTCGGGGCAGGTCGGTGCGGGTAGCGGTGCGGTCGTTGATCCTTCATTGACCGGGCGTTTATCGGCGCGGGGCACGGTGTCCTGTATGCCGATCAACACCATCACTGACAATGAACTCTCCTGGCAGGAGACCGCGTTGTGCGCCCAGACGGGGCCGGAATTCTTCTTCCCGGCCCCGGGCTCGTCGACGCGGGAGGCGAAGCAGCTCTGCGGGGCTTGCGAGGGGCGGGTGGCGTGCCTGGAGTACGCGCTGGCGCATGACGAGCGATTCGGGGTGTGGGGCGGGCTGTCCGAGAAGGAGCGGCACCGCCTCCAGCGCGGGCGGAGCTGAACCCGTCCGTCCCCCTCGGCGGACACATCGGGCTCGTCGGAACCACCGGCGCCGGGATGACGGGGCGCCGATGGTCCGGGCGGTGACGACCAGCTCGGGCGCGGCGGCGGTGAAGGCCCGTCCGCCGGGCCCGGGGTCGCGGGCGTGCGTGATGCGGCCATGGGCATCGGGCGCGGCGGCGGTGAAGGCCGTCGGCAGGGCCCGGGGCGCGGACGTGCGTGATACGGCCATGGGCGCGCTGACGGCGTACGAACGGCCGGAAGGCGCCCTGACGGCCCGCAGGGCGCCCCCAGCGTCCGCATAGGCCGGTCGGCGGGGAACGGGGCCGGGACGGTCAGCCCGCCGCCCGCGCCGCCATCCGCGCCTTGCGCGCAGCCAGCTTCTCGTCGAACTTCGACGCTTCGGAGTCCAGCCCGCCCATGTACAGACCCAGCTCCTCCTGCGCCTTGAGACCCTCCGGCCCCAGCCCGTCGATGTCCAGCACCTTCAGGAAGCGCAGCACCGGCTGCAGGACGTCGTCGTGGTGGATCCGCATGTTGTAGATCTCGCCGATCGCCATCTGCGCCGCGGCCCGCTCGAAGCCCGGCATGCCGTGTCCCGGCATCCGGAAGTTGACCACGACGTCGCGCACGGCCTGCATGGTCAGGTCCGGGGCGAGCTCGAAGGCAGCGCCCAGCAGATTGCGGTAGAAGACCATGTGCAGGTTCTCGTCGGTCGCGATACGCGCCAGCATGCGGTCGCAGACCGGGTCGCCCGACTGGTGGCCGGTGTTGCGGTGCGAGACGCGGGTCGCGAGCTCCTGGAAGGCGACGTACGCCACCGAGTGCAGCATCGAGTGACGGTTGTCGGACTCGAAGCCCTCGGCCATGTGTGCCATCCGGAACTGCTCAAGCTTGTCCGGGTCGACAGCGCGCGAGGTGAGCAGGTAGTCGCGCATCACGATGCCGTGCCGGCCCTCCTCCGCGGTCCAGCGGTGCACCCAGGTGCCCCAGGCTCCGTCGCGGCCGAAGAGGGAGGCGATCTCGTGGTGATAGCTGGGGAGGTTGTCCTCGGTCAGCAGGTTCACGACCAGCGCGATCTTGCCGATGTCGGTGACCTTGGACTGCTCCGGTTCCCAGGACTGGCCGTCCTGGAAGAAACCGGGGAAGTTGCGGCCGTCGGTGAACGGGACGTACTCGTGCGGCATCCAGTCCTTGGCGACCTTGAGATGGCGGTTGAGTTCCTTCTCCACCACCTCCTCCAGCGCGAACAGCAGTCGGGCGTCTGTCCACGCTTCCGAACTGCCGAGGTGGGGAGAGGTGATCGTCACGGGTGCTCCTGGGGGACGGGAGAGTTACTTACGGATTCGTAGGTTACGAGACCGTAGGTTAAGGCGGCAGTAAGCCTCTGGCCAAGCCCGGTATGACAATGTCCCGTTACGTTCTGTTATGCATACAGGTCGCGAAGACGTACGGACAGGCAAGTCACGCATCCCTCGAGCTTCTCGAACTCGCTGATGTCCACCGTGACCGGCTCGTAGCCGAGATCCGTGAACAGTTCCGCCGACTTCGGAGCGCTCGCCGCCATCAGCAGCTTCCCGCCGCCGAGCAGCACCACATGCGCACCCGACTCCTCCGGCACCGGGAGGTGACGCGGGAAGACCGTCGGGATGTCCACCAGCGCCGGGTATCCGATGACGGTGGAGTCCGGCAGTGCGGTCACCGCGGACTTCAGGTGCAGCACCTTGCTCACCGGTACGGCCACCACTCGCGCGCCGAGCGGCTCGAAGGCGGCGCGGAGCTGCTGCACCCCCGCCGCGTTCGTACGCCCGCCGCGGCCCACGTAGATCGTGTCGCCGATCTTCAGGACATCGCCGCCGTCGAGGGTGCCGGGCTCCCAGACCCAGTTCACCGAGCAGCCGAGCCGCGCCAGGGTCTCCTCGACAGCCGCCGTCTCCGGCCTGCGGGACTCGGCTCCCGGGCGGGCGATCAGCGCGACATTCCGGTACATGACCACCGTGTCCTCGATGAAGACGCCGTCCGGGCAGTCGTCGGCCGGCTCCGTCTCGACGGTCTCCCAGCCGTGCTCGCGCAGCGTCTCGGCATACTTCTCCCACTGCTCGAGCGCCAGCGCGGCGTCGACCGTGGTCCGCTCGATATGGGTGACCAGGCCCTCGGCGAGGCGCGGGCTGGGGCGGCGGATCAGGGCTTTCCTGCTGGGCACGGGCGCTCTCCAGGTCTGTCCGGGGGTCTGGTCGCGCCCATCATGGCCCGCCGTGCCGCGGCGATGGAATCCCCGATGAGCCGCCCGTGGGAGCGGGTGCTGCCGGTGGTGCCGGGTCTGTGCGGCCGCGCAGACCTGCCGCGGATCGAGGCGCAGCACTCTCACGTAGCCGGAAGCTCCCCCTCCCTTACCTCGTCCGCGGTGATGTCACGGAGCTCGCCGTCCAGCAGCAGCCAGCGCGTGATGCCGATCGATTCCAGGAACGGCACATCGTGACTGGCCACGATCAGCGCTCCCTCGTACGACTCCAGCGCCGCCGTCAGCTTCCGTACGCTCGCCATGTCCAGGTTGTTCGTCGGCTCGTCGAGCATCAGCAGCTGCGGCGCCGGCTCGGCCAGAAGCAGCGCGGCGAGCGCCGCGCGGAACCGCTCTCCGCCCGACAGCGTGCCGGCCGGCCGGTCGGCACGCGTGCCCCGGAACAGGAAGCGGGCGAGCCGTGCCCTGATCCGGTTGTCGGTCGCGTCGGGCGCGAACCGCGCCACGTTCTCCACCACGCTCAGGCCGTCGTCGAGCACGTCGAGGCGCTGCGGCAGAAAACGGAGCGGGACCTCGGCGACCGCCTCGCCGGCGACCGGCTCCAGCTCGCCGGCGATCGTACGCAGCAGGGTGGTCTTACCCGCTCCGTTGCGCCCGACGAGCGCGATCCGCGCGGGGCCGCGCACCGCGAACTCTCCCTTCACCTCGGCCCCGTAGCGCAGCGTCAGCTCGTTCAGACGCAGCACACCACGGCCCGGATGGACCTTGGTGAACGGCAGCTCGATACGGATCTCGTCGTCGTCGCGGACCGCGTCCACGGCCTCATCGAGCCGCTCCTTCGCCTCGGCGAGCTTCTCGGCGTGCATGATGCGGTGTTTGCCGGCCGACTCCTGGGCTGCGCGTTTGCGCGCCCCCATGACGATCTTCGGCTCGCGCCTGGAGTCCCACATCTTCTGTCCGTACCGCTTGCGACGGGCCAACTTGACGTGGGCGTCGGCCAGTTCACGCTTCTGGCGCTGTACGTCCGCCTCGGCCACGCGCACCATGCGTTCCGCGGCCACCTGCTCGACGGCGAGCGTCTCCTCGTACGCGGTGAAGCTTCCGCCGTACCAATGGATCTCCCCGTCACGCAGATCGGCGATCTGGTCGACCAGATCGAGGAGTTCACGGTCGTGGCTGACCACGACCATCACGCCCGACCAGGCGGCGACCGCGTCGTAGAGCCGCCGACGTGCGTACAGATCGAGGTTGTTGGTCGGCTCGTCGAGCAGCAGCACATCCGGCGCGGCCAGGAGAAGCGCGGCCAGCCGCAGCAGTACGCCCTCGCCGCCCGACACCTCGCCGATGGTGCGGTCGAGTCCGATGTGGCCGAGACCGAGCTGGTCGAGGGTGGCGCGCGCCCGTTCCTCGACGTCCCAGTTGTCGCCCACCGCTGTGAAGTTGTCCTCGCTCGGATCGCCCGACTCGATCCTGTGCAGCGCGGCGCGCGTGGTCGCGATGCCGAGCACCTCGTCCACCCGCAGGGCGGTGTCGAGTACCAGGTTCTGCGGCAGAGCGCCGACCCGGCCCGCGATGTGTACCGCCCCGCCGGACGGCGTGAGTTCACCGGAGAGCAGCTTCAACAGCGTTGATTTCCCGGATCCGTTGAGGCCGATGAGGCCGGTCCTGCCCGGGCCGATCGCGAGCTGGAAGTCGTCGAAGACCCCGGTGCCGTCAGGCCAGGCGAAGGTGAGCGAGGAGCAGGTGATGTGGGTGGGAGAAGTAGCCACAGGGGTCTCCGGTTGCGTGGAGGAAGGCAGGGGCAACGGGTGGAGACACCGGAGTACGGCGACGATCGCCGGGAACACGGGAAAGGTCCCGGTCGGGAGGGCGGCTCGAGGGCCGAGGTCGCACGCGACGCGCGCAGCATGCTGGAAGCAGCTGCATCGCACGGTGTCTCAAAACCTCAGACGAGCAACGTCCTACTCCGATCGACGACAACAGAACCGCTGTACACCGTACGAGGACGCTGGGGCACTGTCAACGAATTATCGTGGGCGGGCCCTGCGCGACCGGGACAGGAACGCGACCCGGACAGCCGCGACCGGGCGAGGACCGCGACCGGGCGGCACCGGGAACAAGGAGGCTTCGCCCGTGCCCAATGGATCGCTCTCGCTCGCCGCCCAGCTCTATCTCCTGTGCTGGGACGCCGAGCGGATGGAGCTCACCGGCACTTCGTGTCTCGGCCCTCTCGTACGGGCCGGAGCGCTTACCGAGCTGGCCCAGCGCGGCATGCTCGCCGACGCTGACGGCATTGCCCGGCCCATCGGCGACAACCGCACCGGTGACCCGGTCCTCGACGGACTGCTCGAGCTCGTCGAGGAGTCCAGGCCACGCACATGGACCAGGTGGGTGACGTACCACGCGACCTACACCCTCGACGCCGTCGGCACGCAGCTGTCCGGAGCCGGCTGTCTACGCAGGAGACGCGGGCGGCTGCGCGGCCTCTTCTCCGCCGCGCGGTATGAACTCGACCGTGCTGACGTGGTGAAGTCGCTGCGCGAGGAGGCGCGGGCCGTGCTCGGAGGTCCGGTGCCGGTGGAGGACATCTCCGACCGCGACGCCGCGCTGGTCGCACTCGCGGCCGCGGCAGAGGTGCGAACGCTCGCCACCGGCAGTGAGCGCAGGCGCCACAGGGACCGGATCGAGGCGCTGACGGAACGCAGCGGTGCGGCCGCTCCCGCCCTGAAGAACGTCTTCGAGCAGGTACGGGCGGCGGTGATCGCCGAGGTGGCGTCCGCGTCAGCCACGGGCGCGTCCGGCGGCTGACGCCTTTGCTCAACGCACTGCCGGGCGCCGGGTGTCAGCAGGCGTCGCGCAGCAGCTCGGCGAGATTGTGGTCGAGGTCCAGATAGACGTGCTCGCTGCCGGTGGGCACCATGCCCTGGGCGCGCTTGAGGAAGCGGCGCACCTCGCTGGTGCGGATGTGCACCATCGCGATGCCCTCGGGTGCGCGGAACTCCACCACTGTGCGGTCGTAGCCGAACGGCCTGACGCGTACATCGCCGACGCCGGCCGGTGCGTCGAGACCCGCCGCGAGCAGCTCGCGCGAGAACGCCCACGACACCTCGTTGCCCTCCAGCGTCGCCGGAGGCGGGAAGGCCATCTGCACGGCGAAGGGATCCTCGCGGTCGTAACGCAGCGTGGCCGGAACAGACTCCATCTGGGGTGCCGAGGCGACCAGGCGGGCCTGCACGGCCTGCTCGATGACGGTGGACAAAGCCTGCTCCTTCGTGCGCGGCTCGCTGATGCCTCCTGACACCGGAAGAGACGGCAGAATGAGCGATTGCGTGCATCGGAAGCCGACGTGACCTGCGTCACCGCGCTCCGCGCGCCGCGTGGCGAGGTCACCGCGTCACGTCGCCACCGTTCCGCTCGGGCCCCTCCCGGGAACCCGCGCGGTCCGCCGCACCCTGGACGGGGTACGGCCCGTGGGCTAGCTTCCAGCGCCATGACGTCCATGGGGAAGACGAGACGAATGGTTTCGGTGGGACTCTGTGCCGCGGCGGTGGCCGCGGCCCTGGCCGCTCCGGCGCAGGCGGCCCAGCCGTCGGGCAGTGCTTCGGCAGCCGGCGCAGACGGCAAGGGACCGGGCTGGAGCCTCAAGAACACCGGTACGGATGTACGGTTCCGGGGCCTGGCGGCCGTCAGCCGGAAGACCGCGTGGGTCGCCGGCTCGAAGGGCACCGTTCTGCGTACCGCGGACGGCGGACGCAGCTGGCGGAACGTCTCCCCGCCAGGTGCGGGCGAGCTGGAGTTCCGCGACATCGAGGCCTTCGACGGCCGTCGAGCGGTGGTGCTGGCCATCGGCGAGGGCGAGGCGTCCCGGGTCTTCCGTACCGAGGACGGCGGATCGAGCTGGACCGAGTCCTTCCGCAACACCGACGCGAAGGCCTTCTACGACTGCATCACCTTCTTCGACAGCCGGCACGGTCTCGCCATGAGCGACCCGGTGGACGGCAAGTACCGCATCCTGTCGACCGGCGACGGCGGCGCGTCGTGGAAGGTGCTGCCGACCGCCGGGATGCCGGCGGCGCTGCCGGGCGAGGCGGCCTTCGCCGCCGGCGGCCAGTGCCTGGTCAGTTCGGGGAGCAAAGATGTGTGGCTGGCGACCGGCGGTGGCGCCACGGCGCGCGTACTGCACTCCGCCGACCGCGGTCGGAACTGGACCGTCGCCGAGTCGACCATCCCCGCCGGGGATCCGGCACGAGGAGTCTTCGCACTCGCCTTCCGCGACCGCACCCACGGCATCGCGGTCGGCGGCGACTACCGCGCCGACCAGGCATCCCCGCGCGCCGGCGCGGTCAGCCGGGACGGCGGCCGCAGCTGGCAGCAGTCCAACACGCCGCCCTCGGCCTACCGTTCGGGCATCGCCTGGCTGCCGCACAGCCGGTCGGCCGCGCTCGCCGTCGGTCCCACCGGAACGGATCTGACGGTGGACGGCGGCCGCAGCTGGCGCACCGTCGACACCGGCTCGTACGACACGGTCGACTGCACACCCGACCTCGGCTGCTGGGCCTCGGGAGAGAAGGGCCGGGTCGCGCGGCTGGAGTTCTGAGGGCTGTGCCGCGGCCCTATGAGGGCAGCTGCTGACGGTACGGAGCGAGTCCGGGCGCCGTCTTGGTCGCGATGAACTCCGTGATCCGGTACGCGCACACGCCGCCGACGGTGAAGGGGTCGGCCGCCGCGATCGCCTCGATCCGCGCGCGGTCGTCCCCGACGGCCAGGATCACCCCGCCGTCGCGCGGGTTCTTGCGGCCCGAGGCGATGAACACGCCCTCCTCGTACATCGCGTCCAGCCACTCCACATGTGCCTCGAGCAGCTCGTCGACACGCTCGACGGGTGCGGTGTAGGTCAATTCCAGTACGAACATGATCGCCAGGTTACGCCGGACGGGAATCGCGCCCATTCAGCGGACCGGCCCGGACGTAGGCTGGTCGGCACTATGAAGATCATCGAGACGCCCCCCGGCTGGCCCGCCGACGAGGCCGCGGCCCTGGCCGTCCAGGACGAACTGCGCACCCGCGTCGTCCTGGACGAGCCGGGGCCGTCGGCCGCCACCGGCCTGGTGACGGGTGTCGATGTGGCGTACGACGACGAGCACGATGTCGTCGCTGCGGCGGCCGTCGTGCTGGACGCGGCGACGCTCACCGTCGTCGAGGAGGCAACGGCGGTCGGCCGGGTCGCCTTCCCGTACGTCCCGGGTCTCCTCGCCTTCCGGGAGATCCCGACCGTACTGGCCGCCCTGGAATCCCTCACCGCAGGCCCCGGTCTGGTCGTCTGCGACGGCTACGGTCTGGCCCACCCCCGCCGCTTCGGACTCGCCTCCCACCTCGGCGTACTGACCGGGCTGCCGGTCATCGGCGTCGCCAAGAACCCCTTCGTCTTCAGTTACGGCGAACTCGGCCCGCACCGCGGTGACTTCGCCCCGCTGCTCACCGACGACGGTGAGGAGGTCGGCCGGGCATTGCGCACCCAGGAGGGAGTCAGGCCGGTCTTCGTCTCCGTCGGCCACCGAACGTCGCTCGACAACGCCTGCGCGCACACCCTCCACCTCGCGTCCCGCTACCGGCTCCCCGAGAGCACGCGCCGGGCCGACCGGCTCTGCCGGCGCGCACTGGGGGAGGCTACTCAGGTATCCGGGCCGGGAACCGGGCAGGGGAACTGAGTATCCGAGCGGATGTCAGGAGCCGGCCGTGATCGGCATGCTCCCTCGCATGACGACACAGACGACGCACAGCGCCACCGAGACCACCCACCCAGTTGAGCGCATCGTGACGGCCGTGCTCATCCTCGCCGCGCTGACGGGCTTCGGCTGGGTGGGGTCGATGGTCTACACGGCACTGTCCGGCTGAGGGCCGGCCGGCCGTGTGCGCGGCCGGCTCCTGACCTCAGCGCGTGGCAGCCACCCGGAAGGTGATCCCTGCCGCCTGCAGACGCTCCAGCAGCGCGTCACCCATCGCGACGGCCGTCGTGACCTGTCCCGATGTCTTCGGCAGTGCGTCGAAGGCGAGGCAGAGTGCCGACTCGGCGAGCATCTTCGCCGTCTCGTCGTACCCCGGGTCGCCACCCGAGACCTCGGTGAAGACCCGGCGGCCGCCGCCCTCGCCCACAAAGCGCACCGAGAACCAGCTCTTCGCCCGACGCCCTTCGTCCGGCCCCTCACCCGGCTTGAGGCGGTCCGACAACCAGCGCCGGACGGGCGGCAGTTGCGCCAGACCGAAGAGCGCGCCCAATGCCGCCACACCGCCCGCCGCCATCGGTAGCGTCCGGACCGCCGCATAGTGCCGGTAGCGGAAGTCCGGGCCGTAGCGGGGCAGCGCGGCCGCCGAGCGGGCCACGATCTGCGGGTCGATGGTGGGCAGGGGCAGCGCCCAGGCGCCGGTCTCCCCGCTGAACCGCGGCCCGGCCAGCGGAGCCCGCGCACGGCGTCCCATCAGCCGCGGCTCGTGCAGCCGTCGCTCGTGTGCCGCCTGCAGCATCTGCCGTCCCCGGCTCATCGCGGTGAGCGCCGAGGCGAACGTACCGCCGGAGAACGTGGCGTTGGAGCGTACGAAGCCGTCGACGCGCAGCGGCACGTCCTGCGGAAGGTGCTGGACGGTGAAGTACGCGCCGAGGTCGTGCGGAATCGAGTCGAAGCCGCAGGCGTGGACGATCCGCGCCCCGGTCTCCCGGGCCCGCCCGTCATGGTGCACGTACATCAGGTCCACGAACTCGGGCTCGCCGGTCAGGTCGGCGTAGTCGGTCCCGGCCTCGGCGCAGGCGGAGACCAGCGCCTCCCCGTACCAGACATACGGACCGACGGTCGTCGCCACCACACGGGTGGACTCGGCGAGTTCGCGCAGCGCGTCCGGGTCGTCCGCGTCCGTCTGGATCAGCGGCAGCTCGGCGCAGCCGGGATTCACGGCGGCAAGGCGCTCACGCAGCTGCTCCAGCTTCTGACGGCTGCGGCCCGCGATGGCCCAGCGGCAATCGTCCGGCGCGTGCGCCGCCAGGTACTTCGCGGTGAGCACACCGACGAATCCCGTCGCTCCGAAGAGCACGATGTCGTACGGGCGCTGTGCGCGATCGGTCCCGTTCTGCCTGTTCAATGGCCCCTCCGCCGTTGCCCCCGCGGTCCTGTCGGTGGCTGAGGCTAGCGTGCGAACGAGCTCGGCAGTAGATGTGTTCCCCATCGGTAACATGCCGGGCCCCGGAGCACGGATCCAGCGTGCGGCAATGCGTGGCCGGCGCGGAGGACATCAAAGGGCCGGCCCGGACGGTGAAGGCCGGGCCTGTGACGACGTACCCGGGACGCCTCCTATATTGACCGTAAACGCATGGTCTGGGCGGGAATTACGGGAGTCGGCGGCGTCCGATTCTAAGCGCTTGCTCGGCCCAGACCCTTGTGTGGAGTGGAACGCGTTCTTACCATCTCTGGTGTTACATCAGTTGTGTCACAGTGCTGGGGGCTCAATGGCGGCGACAGGGAACGGCCCACTGGCCGGAGTGCGTGTGGTCGAGCTGGCGGGTATCGGGCCCGGCCCGTTCGCCGCCATGGTGCTGGCCGACCTCGGCGCCGATGTCGTACGGGTCGACCGGCCCGGCGGCGCGGGGCTGAACATCGATCCGGCCTACGACCTCACCAACCGCAACAAGCGCTCGGTGCTCATCGACCTCAAGGCCGATGGCGGCCCCGACCAGGTCCTCGACCTGGTCGAACGCGCCGACGTACTCATCGAGGGATACCGGCCGGGGGTCGCCGAGCGCCTCGGGGTCGGCCCGCGGGAGTGCCACGCGCGCAATCCGCGGCTCGTGTACGGACGGATGACCGGCTGGGGCCAGGAAGGCCCCCTCGCCCAGCGCGCCGGACACGACATCGCGTACATCGCCATCACCGGCACCCTCGGCATGATCGGCAAGGCCGACGAGCCGCCCACCGTCCCGGCCAACCTCGTCGGCGACTACGCGGGCGGCTCGCTCTATCTCGTCATCGGTGTGCTCGCCGCGCTGCAGCACGCGCGCACCGAGGGCGGCGCCGGTCAGGTCGTCGACGCGGCCATCGTCGACGGAGCCGCCCATCTGGCCACGATGATCCACGGAATGATGGCGGCCGGCGGCTGGCAGGACCGGCGTGGAGCGAATCTGCTCGACGGAGGCTGCCCGTTCTACGGCAACTACGAGACCGCCGACGGCGAGTACATGGCGGTCGGTGCCCTGGAGCAGCAGTTCTACAACGAGTTCATCGAACTGCTCGGCATCAGGGACGAGGCCCCGGCCCGTAAGGACTTCACCCGCTGGGGCGAGCTGCGCGACGCCGTGGCCGCCCGGTTCAGGATGAAGACCCGCGAGGAGTGGACCGCCGTCTTCGAGGGTTCGGACGCGTGCGTGGCGCCGGTCCTCTCGCTCGGAGAGGCTCCCTCGCATCCACATCTCGCCGCCCGTGGAACCTTCGTCGAGCACGGCGGACTCATCCAGCCCGCACCCGCGCCCCGCTTCTCCGCCACGCCGGGCGCCGTGGTGCGTCCGCCCGCCCAGCCGGGCGCGGACACCGCGGAAGTCGCTCTCGACTGGGACATTCCCGGCCTCGCCGGCACCGCCAAGGAGGAAGACCGTTGAAGCGCCAGATCTTCACCGCCGAGCACGACGCGTTCCGTGAGACCGTCCGTACCTTCCTCGCCAAGGAGGTCCTGCCGCACTACGAGCAATGGGAAAAGGACGGCATCGTCAGTCGGGAGGCCTGGCTCGCCGCGGGCAGGCAGGGGCTGCTCGGCCTCGCTGTGCCGGAGGAGTACGGAGGCGGCGGGAACACCGACTTCCGCTACAGCGCCGTCCTCGCGGAGGAGTTCACCCGGGCGGGCGCCGCCGGGCTCGCGCTGGGACTGCACAACGACATCATCGGCCCGTATCTGACCGGTCTTGCGACCGAGGAGCAGAAGCGGCGCTGGCTGCCCGGCTTCTGCAGCGGCGAGATCATCACCGCCATCGCGATGACCGAGCCGGGCGCCGGATCCGACCTCCAGGGCATCCGTACCACCGCCGAGGACCGTGGCGATCACTGGATCCTCAACGGCTCCAAGACCTTCATCTCCAACGGCATCCTCGCCGACCTGGTGGTCGTCGTCGCCAGGACGACACCCGGGGGCGGCGCCAAGGGGCTGTCGCTGCTGGTCGTGGAGCGCGGCGCCGAGGGCTTCGAGCGCGGCCGCAATCTCGACAAGATCGGCCAGAAGTCGCAGGACACGGCAGAGCTGTTCTTCAACGACGTACGCGTCCCCAAGGAGAACCTGCTCGGTGAACTCAACGGCGCCTTCGTCCATCTGATGACCAATCTCGCGCAGGAGCGGATGGGCATAGCCGTCGCCGGGATCGCCGCCGCCGAATATCTGCTGGAGATCACCACCGAGTACGTCAAGGAGCGCGAGGCCTTCGGGCGGCCGCTCTCCAAGCTCCAGCACATCCGCTTCGAGATCGCCGAGATGGCCACCGAGTGCGCCGTCACCCGTACCTTCCTCGACCGCTGCATCGTCGATCACTCGGACGGGGAACTCGACGCGGTCCATGCCTCGATGGCCAAATGGTGGGCCACCGAACTCCAGAAGCGGGTCGCCGACCGCTGCCTCCAACTGCATGGCGGCTACGGCTATATGACTGAATACCGCGTCGCGAAAGCGTTCACAGACGGCCGTATCCAGACTATCTACGGCGGTACGACCGAGATTATGAAGGAAATCATCGGCCGCTCGATTCTGAGCTGACCTCCCGGACCCGCCCGACCCTCATGGCGTGACCCTCGAAACGCACCCCTTATGACGTAACCCTCGAAAGGCTGCAGTCTTGAGTACCGAAGCGTATGTGTACGACGCGATCCGCACCCCGCGCGGGCGCGGCAAGGCCAATGGCGCCCTGCACGGCACCAAGCCGATCGACCTTGTCGTCGGTCTGATCCACGAACTCCGCAGCCGCTTCCCCGGTCTCGACCCGGCGGCGATCGACGACATCGTGCTCGGAGTCGTCGGTCCGGTCGGCGACCAGGGATCCGACATCGCCCGCATCTCGGCGATCGCCGCCGGACTGCCCGACACCGTCGCCGGCGTCCAGGAGAACCGCTTTTGCGCCTCGGGCCTCGAAGCCGTCAACATGGCCGCGATGAAGGTCCGTTCGGGCTGGGAGGACCTGGTGCTCGCCGGCGGCGTCGAGTCGATGTCGCGGGTGCCGATGGCCTCCGACGGCGGCGCCTGGTTCGCCGACCCGATGACCAACTTCGACACCGGTTTCGTACCGCAGGGCATCGGCGCCGACCTCATCGCCACCATCGAGGGCTTCTCCCGCCGCGATGTCGACGAGTACGCGGCGCTCTCCCAGGAGCGCGCCGCCGCGGCCTGGAAGGACGGCCGCTTCGAGCGCTCCGTCGTCCCGGTCCTGGACCGCAACGGCCTGGTCGTCCTCGACCACGACGAGCACATGCGCCCCGGCACCACCGCGGACTCCCTCGCCGCGCTCAAGCCCTCCTTCGCCGGCATCGGCGACATGGGCGGCTTCGACGCCGTGGCGCTGCAGAAGTACCACTGGGTGGAGAAGATCGACCACGTCCACCACGCGGGCAACTCCTCCGGCATCGTCGACGGCGCGGCGCTCGTCGCGATCGGCACCAAGGAGGTCGGCGAGCGGTACGGACTCACCCCGCGCGCCCGGATCGTGTCGGCCGCGGTCTCCGGATCCGAGCCGACCATCATGCTCACCGGCCCCGCGCCCGCCACCCGCAAGGCGCTGGCCAAGGCCGGACTGACGATGGACGACATCGATCTGGTCGAGATCAACGAGGCGTTCGCCGGTGTTGTACTGCGCTTCGCCCGCGATCTGGACATCCCGCTGGAGAAGATCAACGTCAACGGCGGCGCGATCGCGCTGGGCCATCCGCTCGGTGCGACGGGCGCGATGATCCTCGGCACCGTCATCGACGAACTGGAGCGCCAGGACAAGCGGTACGGCCTCGTCACGCTCTGCGTGGGCGGCGGCATGGGCATCGCCACGGTGATCGAGCGCGTGTAGCGGTGCGGCGGCGCGCCCCAGGGCCGGCCTCCCGAACGGCCGGCGCCCCAACGGGAGCGCCCACACCCTCCGCGCCCGCACCCCTTCGCCCGAAACGACCTGACCAAGACCTCCTGGAGACTCCGCAATGACCGAGAGCACCACCATCCGCTGGGAACAGGGCGAGACCGGCGTCGTCACCCTCGTCCTCGACGACCCCAATCAGTCCGCCAACACGATGAACCAGGCCTTCAAGGAGTCCATCGCCGCGATCGCCGACCGCGCCGAGGCCGAGAAGGACTCCATCCGCGGCATCATCTTCACCTCCGCCAAGAAGACCTTCTTCGCGGGCGGCGACCTCAAGGACATGATCAAGGCCGGTCCCGAGGACGCCGAGGCCGCCTTCGAGGCCGGTATGGGCATCAAGCGCGCCCTGCGCCGGATCGAGACCCTCGGCAAGCCCGTTGTCGCCGCCATCAACGGCGCGGCCCTGGGCGGCGGTTACGAGATCGCCCTCGCCTGTCACCACCGCATCGCCCTCGACGCGCCCGGGTCCAAGATCGGCCTGCCCGAAGTCACCCTCGGCCTGCTGCCCGCGGGCGGCGGCGTCACCCGTACCGTACGGCTGATGGGCATCGCGGACGCGCTGCTGAAGGTCCTGCTGCAGGGCACCCAGTACAACCCGCAGCGCGCTCTGGAGAACGGCCTCGTCCACGAAGTGGCCGCCACCGACGAGGAGATGCTCGCCAAGGCCCGCGCCTTCATCGACGCCCATCCCGAATCGCAGCAGCCCTGGGACGTCAAGGGCTACAAGATCCCCGGCGGGACCCCGTCCAACCCGCGGTTCGCCGCCAACCTCCCCGCCTTCCCCGCGAACCTGAAGAAGCAGACCGCCGGAGCCCCCTACCCCGCCCCGCGCAATATCCTCGCGGCGGCCGTCGAGGGCTCCCAGGTCGACTTCGAGACCGCGCAGACCATCGAGGCCCGGTACTTCACCGAGCTGGTCACCGGGCAGATCGCCAAGAACATGATCCAGGCGTTCTTCTTCGACCTCCAGGCCGTCAACTCCGGCGCCAACCGCCCCAAGGGCATCGAGCCGCGCCCCGTCCGCAAGGTCGCCGTTCTCGGCGCCGGGATGATGGGCGCGGGCATCGCCTACTCCTGCGCCCGCGCGGGCATCGAGGTCGTCCTCAAGGACGTCTCCGCCGAGGCGGCCGCCAAGGGCAAGGCGTACTCCGAGAAGCTGCTCGACAAGGCGCTCGCCCGGGGCCGTACGACCGAGGCCAAGCGTGACGCGCTGCTCGCGCGCATCACGCCGACCGCCGACGCGGCGGACCTCGCCGGCTGCGATGCCGTGATCGAGGCGGTCTTCGAGGACACCGGCCTCAAGCACAAGGTGTTCCAGGAGATCCAGGACGTCATCGAGCCGGACGCGCTGCTCTGTTCCAACACCTCGACGCTGCCCATCTCCGTCCTCGCCGAAGGAGTGTCGCGGCCCGTCGACTTCATCGGGCTGCACTTCTTCTCGCCGGTCGACAAGATGCCGCTCGTCGAGATCATCAAGGGTGAGCACACCGGCGACGAGGCGCTGGCCCGCGCCTTCGACCTGGTCCGCCGGATCAAAAAGACACCGATCGTCGTCAATGACTCGCGCGGCTTCTTCACCTCGCGCGTGATCGGTCAGTTCATCAACGAGGGCGTGGCGATGGTCGGCGAGGGCGTCGATCCCGTGTCCGTCGAGCAGGCCGCGGCCCAGGCCGGCTACCCGGCCAAGGTGCTCTCGCTGATGGACGAGCTGACCCTCACCCTGCCGCGCAAGATCCGCAACGAGACCAGGCGCGCTGTCGAGGAGGCCGGCGGCAACTGGACCGGGCATCCGGCGGACGTGGTGATCGACCGGATGGTCGACGAGTTCGGGCGCACGGGCCGCAGCGGCGGGGCGGGCTTCTACGAGTACGGCGAGGACGGCAAGCGGGCCGGGCTGTGGCCGGGGCTGCGCGAGCACTTCACCAAGCCGGGCGTGGACGTGCCCTTCGAGGACATGAAGGAGCGGATGCTCTTCTCCGAGGCGCTGGACACCGTGCGCTGCCTGGAGGAGAACGTGCTGATCTCGGTCGCCGACGCCAATATCGGCTCGATCATGGGCATCGGCTTCCCGGCATGGACGGGCGGTGTGCTGCAGTACATCAACGGGTACGAGGGCGGGCTGCCCGGTTTCGTGGCGCGCGCCCGTGAACTTGCCGTGCGCTACGGCGAGCGGTTCAACCCGCCGGCGCTGCTGGTCGAGAAGGCGGAGCGCGGCGAGGTCTTCACCGACGCGTGAGGCCCGGCCCGGGCCGCGCTCAGCTCTGCCGGCTGGGCGTGGCCCGCTCTTCTGTGCGACCGCGGCCGGCGCTCAGTCCTCCTGACTGAACGCGGCCCGCAGCTCTTCCTTGAGCGACCGCTGGAAGGCGGTCACCAGCGCCTGTACCACCATCGGCTGCATATGGGCGGACAACGACTTCATCGCCGCCACCTGTTCGGGGTCCGGCTCCCGCTCCCGGTACGGATTCCACACCTCGTCCCGGAACAGCCTTGTGAGCTCGTGCGCCGCCGAGCGGGTGTGCTCCAGCAGGACCGTGCGGGCCGCGAGAATCGTCTCGTGCGCAATCGGCACGTCCAGCAGCTGTACACCGAGCCGCAGCAGGCCAGTGTCGAGCCGGTAGGCGTCCGAGCCTGCCGCGACGTCCGCGCGCTCCAGGACACCCATGGCCGCGAGCCGGTCGATGTCCTGCTCACTCAGGGTGCGGCCCGCGCGGCGCTCCAGATCGGCGCGGGTCGCCTCCTCGGCCGAGTCCGGCGCCCAGGAGGCGACCAGCGCCCGGTGGATCGCCAGGTCGTGCGCGCTCAGATCCGGCGGCAGCTGCTCCAGATAGCGCTCGATCGCGGCGAGCGTCATGCCCTGGTGCTGGAGCTCCTCGATGAGGGCCAGCCGGGAGAGATGGCTCGGTCCGTAGTGACCGACGCGGCGGGGTCCGATCGCCGGGGGCGGCAGGAGCCCGCGCGTGCTGTAGAAGCGGATGGTGCGCACGGTGACCCCGGCGCGCGCGGCCAGCTCGTCGACGGTGAGCGTCGGCTCCTCGGTCCCGGTCGCCATCTGTACGCCTCGCTTCCCGCTGCCCGTTCCTGATCTCCGTGCAGTGCAACAGTATTGCTGTCTCACCACTGTTGTGAAAGCGTCCGCCGATTGTCAGTGGTGGTCCCTACGGTGGGTGCATGTCCGAGATCGAGTACGTACGGGGGGACGCTGCCGCGCCGCAGGGCAAGGGGGTGAAGCTGATCGCGCATGTCTGCAACGACCTGGGCGGCTGGGTGAAGGGCTTCGTGCTGGCGATATCGCGGCGCTGGCCGGAGCCGGAGGCTGCGTACCGCCGCTGGCACCGGGAGCGTGCGGGCAATGACTTCGGACTCGGCGCCGTGCAGTACGTCCGGGTGGCGCCGTATCTGTGGGTCGCGAACATGGTGGGGCAGCGAGGGACACGGACCGGCAGCAAGGGGGTTCCGGTGCGGTACGAGGCGATCGACGCGGCGCTCGGGTCCCTGGCCGGGAAGGCGGAGGAGCTGGGGGCATCCGTCCATATGCCGCGGATCGGATGCGGGCTTGCGGGCGGCAAGTGGTCGCGGATCGAGCCGCTGATAGCGGGGCGGCTGACGGCGCGGGGTGTATCGGTGACGGTGTACGACCACGAGGGCTGAGCGTCCCGCGGCGGTGCGGCGCTGGGCGGTACGGCCGGTCGGGGCGTCCGTTCGGTGAGAAGGTGCGTCATGGCGGCACGGGATCCGCACCGACCGACAATGGCGGCGGGCGTGCCCGATGGAGGGCACGCCCGCACGCAGCCGGTCGGCCGGTCGGCCGGGGTCGGTCAGCCGATCAGTACACAGCAACGCCGTATGCGCTGAGCGCCTCCCGCACCGGCTGGTGGATGGCCGAGCCGTTGGTGCCCGAGCAGCCGGCGCTGCCCGAGTGGATGCCCAGGGCGGTGGAACCCGCGAAGTGCGCACCGCCGCTGTCGCCGGCGGCCGAACAGGCGGTGGTGCGGACCATGCCGTACACCGGCCCTTCGCCGTAGTTCACGGTGACGTTCACGGCGGTGACCGTGCCGCTGGTCACGTGCGTCGTGGAGCCGCTCTTCCGGATGGCCTGGCCGACGATGGCGTCGGCCGCGGACGTGATGTCCTGGAAGCTGCCGTTGTAGAGGTTGACGTTCCCGGCGGGCTGGGCGCCACCCGTGTACTGCACAATGCCGTAGTCGTCGGTCGGAAAGCTGGTGCCCATGCGGAGCCCGATGGTCGAGCCGCCGGACGTCGCCGACCAGCTGATGGCGTCGTTGGTGCAGTGACCGGCCGTCAGGAAGTAACGGGCCGTGCCCTTCAGGACGTTGAAGGCGGCCGAGCAGCGGAAGCCGCCGCCGTAGATCGCGGCGCCGCCGGCCACCTCCTTCTTGAAGACTCCGGGCACACGCTTGATCCGTACGGCGTCGTCGAGACTCGCGGCCACCTGCTGCAGCTGAGCCATGGAGCTTGCGGAGACCGACTCGTCGGCCTCGATCGCGACCTGGTTGGTCGAGGGGTCGATGCCCCAGGAGGTGCCGGTGATCTTCGCCTGGGCCTCGAGGGTGTCCATGGCGGCTTCGAGCTGTGACGTGCTGCGCTTGACGAGCTCGGCGCGTGCCCCGACGGCCTCTACCTGGTCTGCCGAGGCCGCGTCGGTGACGGTGACGACCAGTTCGCCCGTCCTGGCGTCGAGATACGAGCCGGCACTGTGGTCGCCGAGGGAGCTTTCGAGCATGCTGTTGAGGCTGTACTGCGTCGGGGACGCGGTGACGCCCGATACCGGATCCGGGCCGGCCTCGGCGGTGCCCGAGCCCAGACCGGCGGCGGGCAGGGCGAGGATGACGGAAAGGCAGATGCGCGCGCGGAGCGTGCGTCTCATAGGGGCTTCTCCTTCGAACGAGTCCGCGGTGGGGGGATTCGAGAAGAAGTTTGGACCGGATCAGTCCGGCATGCGGACGCGATGTGGCATGCCCCCGCCAGGCACCCAGAAGCCGGGAGAACGCCGAACCACCCACCCGTTCGGGGGAGTCAGGGATGCACCTGAACGGTGGCCGCGGTCAGCCGCCGGACCGTATGCAGCAGCGCGTGCTCGGCGGCCAGGGCCACGGCATGCGCCTGCCGCACCGTCAGCGCCGGGTCGACCACGATCGAGGTCTCGGCCCGCAGATCGTGCCCGAGCCAGCGCATTCGCAGCTCCCGCACAGCCCGTACGCCCTCGACATGGGAGAGCGCGTGCTCCGCCTCGTCCACCAGCGCCGGGTCCACCGCGTCCATCAGCCGGTGCCAGATCTCGCGCGCCGCACCGCGCAGCACCAGCGCGATCGCCCCGGTGATCGCAAGCCCGATCAGCGGATCGGCCCACCGCCATCCGAGTACAGCTCCGCCCGCGCTCAGCAGTACGGCCAGTGAAGTGAAAGCGTCGCTCCGGGCATGCAGTCCGTCGGCCACCAGCGCTGCCGACCCGATCCTGCGGCCTGTACGGATCCGGGCCCTTGCCACCCACTCGTTGCCCATGAAACCCACCAGGCCGGCCACAGCCACTGCCGCCGGATGGCTGACGTCCTGCGGCTCGAACAGCCGCCGCAGCGCCTCGTACCCGGCGAAGGCCGCCGACGCGGCGATCACCAGCACCACGAAGACGCCCGCCAGATCCTCCGCCCGGCCGAAGCCGTAGGTGTAGCGGCGGGTGGCCGCCCGCCGGCCGAGGACGAAGGCGAGGGCGAGCGGCAGAGCGGTCAGCGCGTCGGTGGCGTTGTGGACGGTGTCACCGAGCAGCGCCACCGAACCCGACGCGCTCGCGATCACCGCCTGGACGGCGGTGGTGGCGGCGAGCACACCGAAGGAGAACCACAGCGTCCGCAGTCCGTCGGCCGATCGTTCGAGGGCGGTGTCGATGCGGTCGTGGGTGTGGTGATGGTGGTGACCATGAACGTGCCCGTGACCTGTCATGGTCACCACCCTGACGCATCAAATCCCTTGCAGCCACTATCGAAAAGCATCCTCTGACCAGCTGCCAAGGGTTTGCGCCTACTGCCCGGACGCGGTCACCGGATAGTGGTCGGAGAGGTTGGTGTAGGTGTACTTCGTGCCCCAGCTGGAGACCGTCCAGGGCGCGCTCTGTTCCTTGATCACTTCATTCGTCCAGCCGGCCGGCTTGGGGTGCCCGGCGCGGTGCAGGACGTAGTCCAGGTCCTCACGCGGGTCGTCCGGGTAGCGGTCGGAGGCGATCGAATTCTCCTCGGTGTCGAAGGAGTACGGGTGCCCGGTGCGGGCGTCCGCCCCCACGAGGTCCGCGTCGGCGAGCATCGTCGCGTACTCCGGCGTCCGCGAATCCACGTTGAAGTCGCCGGCGACGAGGACCTGTTCGGACGCTGGGATGTTCTTGGCGTCGAGGAAGGCGTCGATGGCCTTGAACTGGCGGCTGCGCATCTGCGCCGCGGCGCCCGCGGCGCAGCCGGGGTCGGTCGACTGCGTATGTGTCCCCACCACATGGACCTTTGCGCCGTTCACATTCAACACGACATAGACGAAGCCCTTGTTGGACCACCAGTCCGCGCCGCAGGCGTCCTTGTAGACGTACTGCTCCTTGCGGACGACCGGCCATTTGCTGAGCACCGCCACCCCGCCGTCCTCCGGTGTGGCGGCCGAGTACGACCCACCGGTCGCGTCCCAGCCGTCCCTGCTGCGCCCCATCACCGGGGTCTGGTACGGGTACTGGGCAGCGGCCTTCTGCTTCAGCGCGTCCGAGGAAGAGTTGTCGAAGGCCTCCTGGACGACGACGACGTCCTTGCCCTGGAAGAACGTGGTCGCCGGAATGGCCGCGGCCCGGTGGTCCTGGCCCCAGTTGGGGTACAGCGTCTTGCTGAACAGGAAGGTGTTGTACGTCAGCACTTTGAGGGACGGCGTTGCCTCCGCGGGTGCGGCGGAGGCCGTCGGAGCCGTCCCGGTGAGGACGGCTGCGGCGAGCGCGGTGGACAGGGCTGCGCCAGGGATACGGCGGAGCACGGTGTGCGGCACAAGGACTCCCGAAGGTGGTGGGGGGTACGACCGGCGCCGCACATCAAATCAGCCGGAGTTACCTCCTGGTAATGACCAGGTGCCTACTTTCTTTCCGCAGCCCTACGATCACGCCAACTCACCGGAATCCGCACGGTTGTTCCCGCGCGTGGAGGGGTGGTCGCCCGTGCCGGGTCGATCCTGCGGATCTCGCGTTACGGGCTGTAACCGGCCCCTGTCCTCGCCCCTCGCCGGAGAGCCGAAGTTACAATTGATAGCGAGTTGTTCCACCGGCCTCGTCGACAACGCTGACACTGATTCAGGCCGGGCTCGGACAGCCAGGAGCGCACCGATGAGCAGGGTCGCAGCAGAACCCGTACCGCTCCCGCCCGGCGGAGTCCTGTGGACCTACGCCGGCGACATCCGGGCCCTGCTGATGCTGCCCGCCGCCCTCACCCTGCAGGTCGCCCACCCCGCGGTCGGCGCGGGCGTCGACGACCACTCCGTCTTCCGTACCGACCCCTGGGGCCGCGGGGAGCGCTCCCTGCACTCGCTCCAGCTCTGGGTGTACGGCGGTGAGGCGGCTGCGGAAGAGGGCCGCAGACTCCGCGAGCTCCACAAGACGATTCGGGGCACCGACGCCCACGGCCGCTGCTACCACGCGCTCAGCCCCGCCTGCTACTCCTGGGTGCACGCCACCGGCTTCCCCGTCTACCAGCACGCGCTGCGCTATCTGGCGCCTCCGCTCACCGAGGTCCAGGAGCGGCAGCTGTACGCGGAGTGGCTCCAGGTCGGCCGGATCCTCGGCATCCACGACCGGGACATGCCGCAGACGATCGAGGAGTTCTGGCCGTACTACCGCAAGGTGCTCGCCGACGAGATCGAGGCGACCGTCGTCGTACGCGAACTGATCGCCACCGACCGGCCGGTGCCGCCGCCCGACCGAGGGCCGCTCGCGGTGAGACTGCTGCTCAGGACGGCGTGGCCGCTGCTGCTCCCTCCGCTCGCCCGCTTCCGCCGCTTCATCACGATCGGGCTGATGCCGCCCGACGCACGCCAGGCGATCGGCCTGGAGTGGACGGACGAGCAGGAGCGGCGGCTGCGCAGAGTCGCCCGGTTCGTACGGGCCGTGGTTGCCGTGCTCCCCGAGCGACTGCGGTACCTCCCGCTCGCGCGCGAGGCGCGACGGGCCGCCCGGCTCAGCCGGTCAGCCCGCCCCGTGCGATGACGTCCGCGTACCAGCGGGCGCTGTCCTTGAACGTACGGCGCTGGGTCGCGAAGTCGACATGAACGATGCCGAACCGCTTGCTGTAGCCGTAGGCCCACTCGAAGTTGTCCAGCAGCGACCACAGGAAGTAGCCGCGCACATCCGCGCCGTCCGCGATGGCCCGGTGCACCGCCGCGAGGTGGGACCGCAGATACGCCACCCGCTCGGGGTCATGGACCGCGCCCGACGGATCGGCGTAGTCGTCGTACGCGGCGCCGTTCTCGGTGATCACCAGTGGTACGCCCGGCAGGTCGTCGCGCAGCCGGATCAGCAGCTCGTGCAGACCGTCGGCATCGACCGGCCAGTCCATCGCGGTACGCGGGCCCGGCGCGGGCACGAAGCGGACGTGCTGTTCCGCGCCGGCCCACGGCGAGGGCGAGTCCGACGACCCGGCCGCGACGACCGTGGGGGAGTAGTAGTTGATGCCCAGCGAGTCGATCGGCGTGGAGATCATGTTCAGATCGCCGTCCTGCACAAAGGCCCAGTCGGTGACCGAAGCCGTGTCGCGGACCAGATCCTCCGGAAGACGGCCGTGGAACACCGGATCGAGGAAGATCCGGTTCCCGACGGCGTCGATCCGCCGAGCCGCGTCCCGGTCGTCCCCGGAGTCCGTGAGCGGCCGCACCGCATGCAGATTGAGCGTCAGCGAGATCTCGGACGCCGAGGGCAGCGCGGCATGCAGCGTCCGCGCGGCCCACCCGTGCGCCAGGTTGAAATGGTGCGCTGCGCGCAGCGAGGCACTCGCGCTGGCGCGTCCCGGGGCGTGCACACCGGAGCCGTAGCCGAGAAACGCGGCGCACCACGGCTCGTTCAGCGTGGTCCAGGTCTTCACCCGGTCGCCGAGCGCATCCGCCATGATCCCGGCGTACTCGCCGAAACGCCGGGCGGTCTCACGCTGCGGCCAGCCGCCCGCGTCCTCCAGCTCCTGCGGCAGATCCCAGTGGTAGAGCGTGGCCACCGGCCGGATGCCCGCTTCGAGAAGCTCGTCGGTGAGCCGGCGGTAGAAGTCCAGTCCCTTCTGTACGGCGGGACCGCGCCCGGTCGGCTGCACCCGCGGCCAGGCCACCGAGAACCGGTAGTCGGTGACGCCGAGCTGCTTCATCAGCGCGACGTCCTCGCGCATCCGGTGGTAGTGGTCGGCGGCGATGTCGCCGGTGTCGCCGTTGCGGACCTTGCCCGGCGCACGGCTGAAGGTGTCCCAGATGGACGGCGTACGGCCGTCCTCCGCCGCGGCGCCCTCGATCTGGTACGCGGCGGTGGCGGTGCCCCAGCGGAATCCGGCCGGGAACCGGAGGTCCGTCGTCGTCTCGGGGCGTGCGTCGACAGCGGTCATGAGGTGGAACTCCCAGGAATAGAGACGGAGCGGTGCGGGGGAGGGGGGTCAGCCCTTGACGGCGCCCTGCATGATGCCGCCGACGATCTGCCGGCCGAGCAGACCGAAGACGAGCAGCACCGGGAGAGTGCCGAGCAGCGTGCCAGCCATGATCACGGACTGGTCGTGGACATAGCCGCCGCCGAGCTGGCGCAGGGCGACCTGCACGGTCGGTTCCTGCGAGGAGAGCGCGACGATCGGCCAGAAGAAGTCGTTCCACGCGGCCATGAAGGTCAGCATCCCGAGCACGGCCATACCGGGCCGGGCGATCGGCACCACGATCGACCAGAAGATGCGGGCGGTGGACGCGCCATCGACCCTGGCCGCCTCGATCAGCTCGTCCGGCAGCGACTGCACCAGGTACTGGCGCATGAAGAACACACCGAAGGCGGAGACCAGACCGGGGAGGATCACGGCCTGCAGCTGGTTCACCCACTGCAGCTCGGCGATCAGCATGAAGAGCGGGATCACACCGAGCTGCGGCGGGATCATCATGGTGCCCACCGTGATCGCCAGCAGCGCGCCGCGGCCGCGGAAGCGCAGCTTGGCGAAGGCGAATCCGGCGAGCGTGCAGCAGAGCACTGTGCCGACGGTGATCGAGCCGGAGACGATGAAGGAGTTGAGAAGAGCCTTGCCGATATCGGCCTCCTCCATCACCGCCTGAAAGTTGTGGAACAGATTCGAGCCCGGCAGCAGAGTCGGCGGTACCTTCGCCAGATCGGCGTTGGAGCGGCTGGCGGCGACGATCGTCCAGTAGAACGGGAACGCCGAGACGAGGACGGCGGCGATCAGGATGGCGTGGGCGAGCTTGCCGCCCTGCATCGTGCGGCCGGCCCGGTTTTTCCCTGGGCGCGCGGGCCCGGGTCGTGCGCCCGCGGCGGGCGGCTCGGTCGGCGGAGCGGCGAGCGCGGTCATCGGCCGGCCTCCTTGCGGGAACGGCGGTGCGCGATCAGGGTGTTGACCCCGACCAGCACCAGGATCAGCAGGAACATCACCCAGGCGATGGCGGCGGCCCGGCCCAGATGGAAGAAGCCCCAGCCCTGCTCGTACATATAGAGGCCGAGCGTCTGGTACTGGTGCGAGATACCGCCGGAGATGGAGCCCTCGAAGAGCAGCGGCTCACCGAAGAGCTGGGTGGCGCCGATCGTCGAGACGACGACGGTGAACAGGATCGTGGGACGCAGGCCCGGCAGGGTGACATGGATGAACTGCCGCCAGCGCGAGGCCCCGTCCATTTCGGCGGCCTCGTACAGCTCGCTCGGGATGGACTGCATGCCGGCCAGATAGATCAGCGCGTTGTAGCCGGTCCAGCGCCAGATGACGATGGTCGATACGGCGATCTGCGAGGAGACCGTGCCGGCCTGCCAGTCCACCGGATGGAAACCGACAAGGCCCAGTACATAGTTGATGAGGCCGAAATCGCGACCGAAGAGCTGCGCGAAGACCAGGGTCGCTGCGGCGACGGAGGTCGCGTACGGCAGCAGCATGGCCGTACGCAGGAAAGTCCGGCCACGTAGCCGGTAGTTGAGCAAATGGGCCAGGCCCAGCGCCATCACCAGCTGCGGGACGGTGGACAGCACCCCGATGGTGAACGTGTTTCCCAGGGCGGTCCAGAAGATCTCGTCGTCGAGGAGCGCGGTGTAGTTGCCGAAGCCGCGCCACTCCATCTCGCCGGGCGTCTGCAGCTCGACCCGATAGAGGGAGACGAAGGCCGTGTAGATCAGCGGGAAGAGCCCGAAGGCGGCGAACAGGGTGAAGAACGGAGCGATATAGGCGTACGGCGAGAGCGTGCGCCAGGTGCGGTGTGCGGCCGAGGGCCGGGGGGAGACCGGCTTCGCGCTGGCGGTGAGGGTCACGGTGCGGCCCTTCGAGGAGTGGGAACGGGAAGTCGCGGAAGACCGGCAGCCGGAGGCCGGTCCGGTCGGGAACCAGGACCGGCTTGCCGGGAATCAGGACCGGCCTGAGGGAGTCGAGTGGTCCCGGGGAAGTTCGGGTGGCGTCCGGCACCTCCCCGGGACCGCCGGGTCAGCCGGTGGCGTTCTCCACGTTCTTCTTCGCGGTCGACCAGGCCTTGTCGGGCGATGTGCCCTTGCGCTCCACCTCGCTCAGCGCGTTGGTGATCTGGTCGGCGACGCTCTTGTCGTGCACTCCGAGGACCTGGACGGGCGCCGCCTTGGCGGCGTCGCCGAAGATCTGGCCGATCGGCGCGTCGGAGAAGTACGGGTCCTTGGCGGCCGCGACCTTGGCGATGGCGCCGGTCGACGACGGGAAGTTGCCCTGCTTGGTGAAGAGCTTCGCCTGCTGCTCGGGGGCGGTGAGCCACTGGATCAGCTCGTACGCCTCCTTCTTGTGCTTCGCGGCACGGGGGAGCGCGAGATACGAACCGCCCCAGTTGCCTGCGCCCGCAGGCAGCTTGGCGATGTCCCACTTGCCCTTGCCGGCGTCACCGGCCTGGCCCTTGATGTAGCCGAGCATCCAGGCCGGGCAGGGCATGGTGGCGAACGAGCCTGCGGAGAATGCCTGGTTCCACTGCGGTGACCACTGGTCGAGTTTGGCGCTCAGGCCCGACTTCGCCGCCTCGGCGGAGGCGTCCCAGGCCGCCTCGACCGCCGGGTTGTTCTCGTAGATCAGCTTCCCGGAGGCGTCGTAGTACCGCTCCTTCTCCTGGCCGATCATGATCGTGTAGAGGCTGCCGACGCTGTCCATCCAGGCGCTCTTGGCCGGAGCCTTCTTCTTGTACTCCTTGCCGAGCGCCAGATAGCCGTCCCAGGTGGACCACTTCTTCGCCAGCTCCGCGCGGTCGGTGGGCAGACCGGCCTGCTTGAAGAGGTCGGAGCGGTAGCACATGGCCTCCGGGCCGACATCCGTACCCAGGCCGAGGACCTGGCCGTCCTTGCCGGTCGCCGCCGACCACTTGGCCTCGGCGAACTGGTCCTTGAGTTTGTCGGCGCCGTACTGCTTCAGGTCCTCGAACTTGTCGGCCTGCTGCTGGGTGACCGCGGCGATCCGGCCCACCTCGATGCCTTGCACATCCGCGAGTCCGCCACCGCCGGCGAGTCGTGTCTGCAGCGACTTCCAGTAGTCCTGCTCGTCCTCGGCGTCGGTCTGCTTGATCTTGACGTTCGAGTGGAGCTTCTCGTACTCCGCGTAGAGCCCGGCCTCCTTGTAGCCGAAGGATCCGAAGAGGTCCACGGTGAGCGTGACCTTGCCGCCCGCACTGTCGGACGTGCCGTCCGACGATCCGGATCCACAGGCGGCGAGCAGTGCTCCCGCGAGCGCGACCGCACCCAGGCGGACCGCGGCTCTCTTGGCGGCTCGGGCGTTGGGCATGGGAAGCCTCCCTTGGCTTCGGTGGAGCGAGAGTGCTTGAGAGCGCTCTCAGAGATGCGACTGGAGCGTGCCCCGGAGGCATCCGCCCCGTCAAGACTCGAAGGGATAACGGCTTGGACTCGGCGCGAACTACTGCCTGTGTCCTGCGTATTGACACTTCTGATTCAGGAGTTTTACGTTCCCCTCATCTGAGAGCGCTCTCGGACGCCCCTTCCCGTGATGACTTCGAGGTGCCGTCCATGCCAGCCACCCGCACCAGACCAGCTGCCGCGCTGGTACTGGTCTCCGCCCTGGCCGCTTTCGGTCTGGGCCCGGCCGCCACCCCCGCGGCGGCCGCCACCGTCCCCGTAGGCTCTGGCAGTTACTCCGACACCCGCCCCGCCGGTACGTCGGGCCCCACCACCAACACCGGCGTGCCGGTCACGCCCAAGGTCACCCCCGCAGCCAAGGACAGGCCGGTCCCCACCAACGACTGGTGGTCCTCGCTTGCCTTTCAGCGGTACGGCGACAACCCGTACTCCACCCCCATGTACGGCCACCCGCTCACCTACCGGGCCACCGCCGGCGGACTGGAGGTCGGCTACCCGACGACCCCGGCCATCGTCGGCGAAGGCCGCCAGTACGAGTACGCCCACCAGAGGGACCTGACCCTCGGTCTCACCGGGCTCAACTCACCGGACACCAAGGCCGACGACTGGTCCGACTGGACCGTGACCCCCTACTGGTCCGACGGCGCCCGCACGCTGCGCACCACCATCGGCCACGGCCTGCCGTTCGTATACGCCAAGGGCTCCGGAGGCAATGCCCAGATCACCACCGCTGCCGCGCCCACCGTCTTCGCCGACCAGGGCAATGTCCTCGGTATCACCGTCGCGGGGCACCACTACGCGCTGTTCGCACCGAGCGGCAGCGACTGGACGGTCTCCGGCTCCACCGTGACCGCGGGACTCGGCACCAAGGACTACTTCTCGCTGGCCGTACTGCCCTCCACCGACGCGCTGGCCACGTACAAGAAGTACGCGTACAGCTTCGTCACCGGCTCCAGGGCGAGCTGGAGCTACACCGGTGGCACCGTGAACGCCACCTACACCCTGACCACCGAGGCCATGGAGGGCACCGAGCGCGGCACGCTCCAGGCGCTCTACCGGCATCAGTGGCTGAACACCACGGACGCGCTCACTCCGTACACCTATGTCTCGCCGCGCGGCACCATGAAGGTCCGTGAGGCGACCTCTTTCACCACCGGCCAGAAGGCGTCGGCGGTGCTGCCCGGACTGCCGAAGACGAACGCGGTCGACACGGCCAGGCTGAAGGGCTACCTCGACGCGGTCGCGAACGGCCCTGACCCGTTCAAGGGCTACACGGACACCTACTGGACCGGCAAGGTGCTCGGACAGCTCGCCCAGCTCGTCCCCGTCGCCGACCAGTCGGGCGAGACCGCGACCAGGGACAAGCTGCTCGCCCTGATGAAGGGCCGGCTCCAGGACTGGTTCACGGCAGGCGGCGCGAGCGAGTTCTCGTACGACAAGGTCTGGAAGACCCTCACCGGCTACCCGGCCTCGTACGGCAGCGACACCGAGCTCAACGACCACCACTTCCACTACAGCTACTACGTCTACGCGGCCGCCGTCGTCGCCCAGTACGACCAGTCCTGGGCCGCCGACTCGGCCTGGGGCGGCATGGTGAAGACCCTGGTACGGGACGCGGCGAACCCCAGCCGCACCGACACCGCCTTCCCGTTCCTGCGCGGCTTCGACGTGTACGCGGGCCACAGCTGGGCCTCCGGGCACCAGGGCTTCGCGGCCGGCAACAACCAGGAGTCGTCGTCGGAGTCCACCAACCTCAGCGCGGGCCTCGTGCTGTGGGGCTCGGCCACCGGCGACACCGCGTTGCGCGACCTCGGCACATATCTGCTCACCACCGAGTCCGAGGCGATCGCCCAGTACTGGTTCGACGCCGACCAGCAGGTCTTCCCGTCCTCCTTCGGGCACGACACGGCCGGCATGGTGTGGGGCAGCGGCGCGGCGTACGCCACCTGGTGGACCGCCAATCCCGAGGAGATCCACGGCATCAACGCCCTTCCGCTCACAGGTGGTTCACTGCACCTGGGCGGCGAGAAGGCCGCGATCCGGCGCAATATCGCCGAGATGGAACGGGAGAACGGCGGCCCGGCCGTCGAATGGCGCGACATCCTCTGGGAGTTCCAGGCACTGGCCGACCCCGCGGCGGCGAAGTCCAAGTGGGACGCCGGCGGCGAGGGCTACACCCCCGAGCAGGGCGAGTCCAAGGCGCATACGTACCACTGGATCAGCACACTCGACGCGCTCGGCGCCCCCGACGCGACGGTCACGGGCGACATCCCGAGCTCCGCGGTCTTCACCAAGGGCACGGTACGGACGTACGCCGCGCACAACTACGGCGCAACCGCCCGCACGGTCACCTTCTCCGACGGCAGGACGCTCACCGTCCCGGCGCGCTCGACGGCGACCGGCACCGGAACCGGGGGAGGCGACCCGGACCCGGACCCGGATCCCGATCCGGAGCCGCCGACGGGCAACACCTTCCAGCTCCGGACGGGAGGGGTGCTCACCACCGCGACCGGCGGTACGGCGGGCAGCGACACGATCGCGTCGGCGGGCGGCGTCAACTACGACGGCACTCCGCACCAGCCGCTCGTCTATGAGGCCAAGCAGGTCAACGGCACACTCACGCCGGGCGCGGCCACCGCATTCCGCCTCCGGCTGGACGCCGGCAGCACCGTGGGGCTCGGCCAGCAGGCCCGTATCAGCTACGACTTCACGGGTGACGGCACCTTCGACCGGGCGGAGACCTATCAGTACTTCGCGACCGATCCGGTGGCGGGCTGGGAGGAGTACACGCAGTCCCGCGGTCTGAAGTCGGCGACCGGCATTCTCGGCGACCTCAGAGGCGGCACCGTACGTCTGGAGGTGTGGAACGCCATCGGCAACGGTACGTCCCGGCTCCGGACGGGCACGGACGAGTCCGTGCTGGTGATCCCCTTCGGTTAGGGCCCTTCCTTCGCCGGCGGTGCGGCGGGCCGGGGGACGCCCCCGGGCGTTGGTGCCGGGGGACTTCCCCGGGCGGTGGTGGCGGCCGGAGCCGCCGCCGCTGCCCGGGACGGTGTGCCCCGCCGGCCGCGGTCCGGAAAACCTGCCACCGCTCCGGCCGGATGCGGGTCCCTGGCCGATCCTCAGCTCGGCCCCTGCCTGCCGGTGGCGTACTTGGCGGCGAGCCTGGCCAGCGCCACCGCGGCGACCAGTAGTCCGAAGTCGCGCAGCGCGACGTCGTAATAGCCGGGAATGCTCAGCAGGTTGATGATGATGCCGGCGAGCCATCCGGCGACCAGCCATCCTCCGAATCGCGGTGCGACCGCGACGACGACGCCCGCCAGGACCTCGACCACACCTACGGCGTACATCGCCGCCTGGGCGCTGCCCGGAACGATGTTGTCGATCCATGGCGCGAGGTACCCGGGCCAGTCCACGAGGACATTGGCGAACTTGTCCAGGCCGAACAGGACCGGCGCCACCGTGAACACGATGCGCAGGCAGAGAAACGCCTGGTAGCCGGGGTCGGACAGCGCGTCCCGCCGGGGGGTGACGGACTGCGCGGACAGGGATGCGGACATGGCCCCTCCTTCTCTCTTCTCTTCTATCAACAACTTTCATTAACGATAGAAGCGCCGACTCTCTTAAGTCAATGGCCGTGGGTTTTACACTTGTGCCGTGGACCATCCCCGTGACTCAGACTTCTCCGCCGTCGCCGCCCTCGACGAGCCCACCCGCAGACGGCTGTACGACCACGTCATACGGCAGGTGGCACCGGTCGGTCGTGACGAGGCTGCCGAGGCTCTGGGCCTCGCGCGGCAGACCGCCGCGTTCCATCTGGACCGTCTCGCCGACGAAGGTCTGCTCGATGTGGTGTACGAACGGCGCAGCGGACGGAGCGGACCCGGCGCGGGACGGCCCGCCAAGCTCTACCGGCGTTCTTCGAAGCAGGTCACCGTCAGCCTGCCGGGGCGCCGTTACGACCTTGCCGGGCGGCTGCTCGCGCAGGCGTTGGAAGAGTCCGAGGCCACGGGTGAGCCGCCACGGGAGGTACTCCACCGCAAGGCCCATGAGACGGGCAGGGAACTGGGTGCACAGGGCGGCGCCGACACCCTCGAGCTTTTGGAGCGGTACGGCTTCGAGCCGCATGCCGAGGGGGAAGCCGTCGTCCTGCGGAACTGTCCCTTCCATGCGCTGGCCCGTGAGCACACCGAGACGGTGTGCGGCATGAACCTCCACCTGCTGGGCGGCTTCCTCGACGGACTGCACGAGACCGGGCTCCGGGCGTGCCTGGACCCCGCCCCCGGCAGGTGCTGCGTACGCCTGGAACCGGCGGGCCGATGATCGGAGATCCGGACGAGACGGCCCGGCCGGCACCCGCCACGGGGCGGGGCGCGGATGTCAGGCCGAGGCCCGCCGCACCAGCGTCGTCGGGGTGATCACCGAAGCGGGGGCCCCGGCGCTCGGCTCGTCCTCGTTCAGTACGCGCATCAGCAGCCGGACCATCAACCGGCCCATTCCCTCGATGTCCTGACGGATCGTCGTCAGTGGCGGATCGGTCGACTCGACGACCGAGGGCATGTCGTCGAAGCCGACCAGCGCAACATCCTCGGGCACCCGCCGGCCCTGCTCGCGCAGCGTCCGCAACGCCCCCGAGGCCATCAGGTCGTTCGCGGCGAAGACAGCGTCCAGTTGGGGGCGGCGCGCCAGCAGCTCAGCCATCGCGCGGGCGCCGCTGTCCGCGGTGAAGTCGCCCTGGCGGACCAGCTCCGGGTCGGCATCCAGCAGGACGTCGCGATAGCCGTCGATCCGGTCGAGCGCGGAGGTCTGGTCGCGGGGGCCCGCGATGTGCGCGATGTGCTCGCGGCCGAGAGAGACCAGATGCCGTACGGCCTCGCGGGCGCCGCCGCGGTTGTCGCAGTCGACATACGGGACGGCGAGCTCGGAGGCGGCACCGGGCCAGCCGGGGCGGCCGCCGAAGACGGTCGGCACCTTGACCCGGCGGATGATCGACGGCAGTTCGTCGTCGTTGTGCAGTGAGAAGGCCAGCGCGCCGTCGACATGGCCGCCGCCGAGATAGCGGGCGATCCGGTCGTAGTCACCGGGCCCCTCCACCCACAGCAGCACCAGCTGGGAGTCGTACGCGGTCAGCTCACGGCTGATGCCGCGCACCTGCTGCTCGAAGAAGGGGTCCGAGAAGATCCTGAACTCGGGTTCGGCGATGATCACGGCCACCGCGCCGTTGCGCCGGGTGACCAGGGTGCGCGCCGCGTGGTTCGGTACGTATCCGAGCTCCTCGACCGCCTGACGCACCTTGTCGACCAGCGGCGGCCGGACACCGGCGCCGCCGTTGACGACCCGGGAGGCCGTGGCCCGTGAGACGCCGGCGCGGGCAGCGACGGCTTCCAGAGTGGGGCGGGACCCAGTGGTCTGCTCGGGCAAGGCGGGCGCTCCTCGTCTGCTTCAGTCGTCTGCTTCAGTCGGCTGCTTCGGACGACAGCGGGGGAGAACGCTGCCGGGTACAGGATATCCGGGTCCCGGCGATCTTCTGAGAGCGCTCCCCCGCAGTAGGCGGAAGGGGAGAGGAACGGCAGAGCGCCGCCGTCCCTCGCGGGACGGCGGCGCCTCGGCCTGCTCCTCAGTGGTCGTGAATGGTGTTCGTCGCGGCGATCTTCTTCCAGGACGTCGGCCGGCTGTGCTCGACGTCCGTCCGGGCGATCCGCGCTCCGGCAGCCGCCGGAGCGCCCGGCTTCGACGGCTGGTAGAGCCAGGTGTCGAAGAGTCCGGCCAGCGGCTTGCCCGAGACCTTCTCGGCGTACTTCACAAAGTCGCCCACCTTTGCGTTGCCGTAGGCGTGCTCCTGCGGCCAGCCCTTGAGGATGGCCGAGAAGTCTTCGTCGCCGACCTTGTTGCGGAGTGCCTGCAGCGCCAGCGCGCCCCGGTCGTAGATGGCGATGTCGAACTGGTTGTCCGGCCCCGGGTCGCCCGGCTTGACCGTCCAGAACGCGTCGTCGGCCGGGTGCTGGGCGTAGACGTAGTCCGCGAGTTCCTGCGCGGTCCCCTCGCCCTCCTTCTCCGACCACAGCCACTGGCTGTAGCGGGCGAAGCCTTCGTTGACCCAGATGTCCTTCCATCCGTCGACGGAGACACTGTCGCCGTACCACTGGTGGGCCAGTTCATGGACGACCACGGAGACATTCGCGCCGTTCGCGAACTGCCGCGGGCTGTAGAACGGCCGTGTCTGTGTCTCCAGCGCATAACCGCTGGTCACATTGGGGACATAGCCGCCGAGCGCGTTGAAGGGGTACGGGCCGAAGACCCCGGTGAGCCACTCGGCCACCTCGCCGGTCCGCTCGACGCTCGCCCGCGCCGCGCCCGCGTTGTCGCCGAGATCCTTGCTGTACGCGTTGAGGATCGGCAGCCCGCCGGCCGTCTTGTCGGTGGTGATGTCGAACTTTCCGACGGCGAGTGTGGCGAGATACGACGCCTGCGGTTTGTTGGAGCGCCAGTTGTACCGTGTCCGGCCCAGCTTCGAACTCTGCGACTGCAGCACACCGTTGCTGACCGCCTGCGTGCCGTCCGGCACCGAGACCGAGATGTCGTACGTCGCCTTGTCCAGCGGATGGTCGTTGCTCGGGAACCACCACACCGCCGAGTCCGGTTCCTGGGCTGCGACGCCCCCGTCCGGGGTGCGGTGCCAGGCTGTGTAGCCGCCGATGCTCAGTTCGGATGGCTTGCCCGCGTACCGGACGACCACCGAGACGGATGTGCCCTTCTCCAGCGGCGTGGCCGGAGTGATGACCAGCTCCTGGTCGCCCTCCTTGGCGAACTTCGCGATCTTGTTGTTGACCCGTACCTCGCTGACCTTCAGACCGAAGTCGAGGTTGAAGCGGTTCAGGTTCTGCTTGGCGGTGGCGAGGATCGTCGCCGTACCCGCGAGCAGATCCGTTGTGGGCTCGTAAGTGAGCCTCAAGTCGTAGTGGGATACGTCGTATCCGCCGTTTCCGCTGGCCGGGTAGTAGGGGTCGCCGATGCCCGGGGCGCCCGGAGAGGAGTCGGCGGCCGATGCCGGGATCGCCAGCAGCAGAGAGGCCGCGAGCGCGCTCGGGGCGATGAGTCTGCGGTGCACGGATGCTCCAAGTCGTAGGGGCGAACGATCTCCTGAACCCTATTCAGGCCCGGTGCCCACAGTCAGGAGCGAAGCTCGGCCTTTCACATGATCGCCATTCGGCCGACATGAACCCCGGTGTCCCTTCGGTCACTTTGATGCCCTGATTGCCCTCTGTTGCAGGGGAGTTGGCCGGAGTACCTTCCGCCCATGCCGATACGTGCGCGGGTCACCCGCTTGACGTACAGATCGCTGGTGGTTGCGGCCTCGGCCGCCCTGATGGCCATGGCTCTCTCGCCGACAGGAGCGCAGAGCGCCCCGGTGCGCGAGAGCAGGCCCGTCTACTCCTACGAGCACGCGATCCGTGAATCCGTGTGGGTGGACACCCGGCTCGACGGCGACGGCGACGGGAGGACCGACCGCGTCGCCGTCGACATCGTCCGGCCGCGCGAGCCCGCCCAGCAGGGCCGGAAGATCCCAGTGATCATGGACGCCAGTCCGTACTACTCCTGCTGCGGTCGCGGCAACGAGAGCCAGAAGAAGACGTACGACGCGAACGGCAATGTCGTCCAGTTCCCGCTCTTCTACGACAACTTCTTCGTTCCGCGCGGCTATGCCTTCGTCGCGGTCGACCTGGCCGGAACCAGCCGCTCCGACGGCTGCGTCGACGTGGGCGGCCGCTCCGACGTCCAGTCCGCCAAGGCTGTGGTGGACTGGCTGAACGGCCGTGCCCGCGGCTACACCACCCGCACCGGCCGCGAACCCGCCCGCGCCGGCTGGACCAACGGCCGCACCGGCATGATCGGCAAGAGTTACGACGGCACGATCGCCAACGGCGTTGCCGCCACCGGGGTCGAGGGGCTCGAGACGATCGTCCCGATCTCCGCCATCTCCTCCTGGTACGACTACTACTTCGCCAAGGGAGCCCCGCTCTACGACTCGGGCCCCGAGTGGCTCTCCGGCTATGTCGAGAGTCCTGAGGCCCGCGCCCGCTGCCAGGCCGTCCAGCAGCGACTGGTCGACCAGGCCCCGCGCACCGGTGACCTGACCCGGCTGTGGAGCGAGCGGGACTATACGCGCAACGCGGACAACGTCACGGCGAGCGTCTTCGCCGTCCACGGCATGCAGGACCTCAACGTCCGTACCAAGCACTTCGGTCAGTGGTGGGACGCGCTCGCCGACGAAGGCGTGGAGCGCAAGGTCTGGCTCTCGCAGACCGGGCATGTCGACCCGTTCGACTTCCGGCGCGCCGAGTGGGTGGCGACCCTGCACCGCTGGTTCGACCACTACCTCCTCGGCTACGCCAACGGCATCGACCGTGAGCCGATGGCCGACATCGAGCGCGCTCCCGACCAGTGGTCCACCGACCGCGTCTGGCCGCCACGCGCCACCGGCGCCACCGTCCTCCGCCCGGGAAACGGCACGGCCGCCGGCGTCGGCACCCTCGGTCTGAAGCCCGCGCGCCCCGGCTCCGTCGAGACGTTCACCGACGACCCGGGGCTGGACGAGACCGCCTGGGCCGCCCAGATCGGAAGTTCCACCTCCGCCAAGGCCGGATTCATCTCCAAACCGCTCGGCCGTGATCTTCGGCTGTCCGGCTCGTCCACGGTGACGATCACCGCCACCCCGTCGACCTCCAGCGCCCATCTCTCAGCGGTGCTCGTCGATCTCGGCCCCGACACCATCCGCGACTACGCCGCCGCCGGCGAAGGCATCACCACCCTCACCGAACGCACGTGCTGGGGCGCGAGCACCCAGGGCGACAGCCCCTGCTTCAAGGTGACGCGGGCGCGCACGGCCGCCGTCGACTACACGGTCTTCAGCCGCGGCTGGGCCGATCTGGGCAACTACGCCTCCGACGCCAAGGGCCGCCCGCTGACCCCCGGCAGGGCGTACACCATCACCCTCGATCTGCACGCCGGTGACCATGTCGTCCCGGCCGGCCACCGGCTCGCCCTGATCGTCGGCGGCACGGACAAGGACCTCATCGACCCGCCGGCCACCACGCCGACTCTCAGCCTCGATCTGGCCCGGACGTCGGCGCGGCTGCCGATCGTCGGCGGTACGGCCGCCTTTGTACGTGCCACCGCAGCGTCCGCCGCGGCAGTCTCGCCGAGCCCGTCCCGGCTCAGCGGTGTGGCCGAGCCGCGAGCGATCCGCCCGATCCCGGGAGGCGGCCGATGAAGCTCCGCATCCGCACGCTCGTCCTCACCGTCACGGCCGCGGCGCTGACAGTGCCGCTGGTGACGGCGCCGGCCGAGGCGGCGCACACTCTGCCCCGTACCGGCTTCGAGACCAGCGACGGCGCGCGGTGGACCAGCCCGCCCGAGGAGCAGGAGTTCCTCGCCGCCGTCGACCGGGGCAGCGACCGGGTGTCGGTCGACCGGATCGGGACGACGAAGCAGGGCCGGCCGCTCCAGCTCGTACGGATCGGCGCACGGCACACCCCGAACACGGTGCTGTTGATCTGCAGTCAGCACGGCGACGAGCCTTCCGGCCGCGACGCCTGTCTGAGCCGGATCCGCGATCTGGCGTACGCGAGAGACAGCGAGACCCGGCACCTGCTGTCCCGGACCCGGATCCTCGTCGTCCCCACCGCCAACCCGGACGGACGGGCCGCGAACACCCGCGCCAACTCCGACGGCGTCGACATCAACCGCGACCACATCGCCCTGCGGACCGCCGAGGCGCGGGCGATGGCCGCCGTCATCCGTGACCAACGCCCGGACATCATCTACGACTTGCACGAGTACGGCGCCACCCCGCCGTACTACGACAAGGATCTCTTCGACCTCTGGCCGCGCAATCTCAACACCGATGCCAGGGTCCACCAGGAGTCGCAGACCCTCTCCGACCGTTACGTCCGCCCGGCCGCGCACGAGGGCGGCTTCAGTACCGGCACCTACGGCATCTGGACCGACCCGGTCACCGGCGATCCCATCAAGCAGACCGCCGGAGACGGTCAGGAGCGCATCCTGCGCAATGCCGCCGGCGTCAAGAACGCCGTAGGTCTCCTCATCGAGAGCCGCGTCGATCCCATGACCGATGCGGAAAAGGCCGACTCCTCGCTCAACAACCGGCGCCGGGTGAGCAGTCAACTCGGCGCTCTGGAAGGACTGTTCAAGTTCGCCGGCCAACGGCGCGCCCCGATCGAGGCCGCGACCACCGGAGCCCGGCTGGCGGGGTTCAAGGACCGCGGGCCCGTCTATCTGGGTGGCGCGGACAATGATCCCGCGACGGCGGATGAGACCCTGACGGATCCGCCCTGCGGCTACCGCCTCGATGCCGGGCAGTACACGGCGGTGAAGGACGAACTGGCCCTGCACGGCGTCGCGTCACGGCCGGACGGGGACGGGGTGTTCGTACCGCTGCGGCAGTCCCGGCGCCAACTGATCCCGCTGCTGCTCGACTCGCGTGCCACGTATCACCTCACATCGGGGCAGCCGGTCGACTCCTGCTGAGCCGCTCCCGGCGCTGATCGCGGGCCATGAACAGTACGACGGGGACTGCGAGATGCGCATCGGGCCCGGTGCGGGCGGAGGTGAGCCGGGAGGAGGCAAGGTGTGGTGATCAGTCGGGTAAAGTTACCCGCTGGTATTGACCAACCACCCCCTCAACGGGGGCGCACAACCTTGCACTTGGAGAATGAATGCGCCGTATCACCACACTCGCCGTGACCGCCGCGATGGCGGGCGGGCTGCTGTTCGCCGCCGCCCCCGCGCAGGCGGCCACCGGCTCCGCCAAGTCGGGCGCGGCGACCCGCGGTGTCGTCATCTGTGACTACAACAAGATGCGTGCCCAGGTCGCCGATCTCAGGCAGAAGGCCGCGCAGCTGGACCACCTGGGTGCCCATGCCGAGGCCAAGAAGGCCCGCGCGCAGGCCGACGCGCTCCAGCGCCGGATCCAGTCGTGCCTCGACGCCGAGAACAACGCGTAAGTCTCTCGCGCTCCGGCGTCGCCCGCTCCGATACGCATCGGGGCGGGCGACGCCCGTTGGTTTCTCAGGAAGCCAGTGCCGCGGCCGCCTCCGCGCAGCCCCGGGCAACCGTCACGCCCGCGCCGCTGTGACCGTGGTTGTGGACCAGCAACCCGCCGCCAGGCAGTGGCTCAGCCTCCATCCGCGCCCCTGCCGCTCCGGCCGGGCGCCGACCCACCCGGTGTCCGGGGTCCGCTTATCCGCGATCTCACGACGGATCAGCGCCCAGCGCGCGACGTCTCCTCAGCCGTCGTGGGATCGGGCGCGAACCGCCAGTCGTCCTCGTCCGCCGTGCCGCTGTGCCGCTGTGCCGCTGTGCCGCCGAGGATCAGCCGCCCCGGCCGCGGAAAGAAGTACATCGTCCTTCGCGAGGTGTGGTCGGCCACTCCACCGCGTCCCGTGTCACGCCCGTACGCGGCGTCCGCTCTTGGACGGCACGACGGCTGTCGTCAGGCCGCTGACCCGCGCCCGCCGCCATCACATCGCCGCGCACGACGGGGGGCGTAGCCCAATACCGGCTGCTGTGCTCAGATCACCTCATAACTGGGGATACTCAGGACATGTCTGCCGAGTACGCGACCTTCGGGCTGGCGCCGGCGATGCGGGCCGGAGGAGTCCTCGCGGACGGTGGCTACCAAGTGCACCGGGACTTCACGGACTTCATCGTCGACGGGCGGCCCCTGCTGTTCCAGCTCTCCGACCTCGACGCGGTCTCGCCGCTCGCCTCGGACATACCGCCGGCTATCTTCACCGCCCACGTACGCGTACTGCTGCTTCAGGCACCGGCGCCGCTGGAGGGCGGCCGCTGTGTGATCTACGGCTGTCCCGAGTGCGAAGGCATCGAATGCGGAGCGGTGACGGCCGTCATCGAGCGCGACGGGGACGACATCGTGTGGCGGGACTTCGCCTGGCAGACGGACGGGAGAGCGGACCTGGAGCTCAACGGCTACCACGGGATAGGGCCGTTCCGCTTCCGCGGCGATGAGTACCGGTCCGAGCTGGAACGCCTGCTGACGGACGTCGGGGACGCCGGGCCCGTGCGCCGCCGGGTGCTGCTGATCGGTGCGCGGGTGGCCGTGCTCGCGAAGCTCGCAGCCGCGCTGCGGACCATCGGCATCGGCGCGGAGATCACGAGCGATGCCGCCGGCGTCCCCGCGGAGGAACTGCGCACCTATGGCGCGGTCGCTTTCGGGCGCGCGGTCGGCGAGCAGGAACGCGCCGAGGTGCGTGCGGCGTTCGAGCGGGCGCAGGTGCGGGTCGCGTACGTGGACGGGCTCGCCCCGATCATTCCGCTGCTGGTCGCGCAGATCGAACACGCTCTGGACCGGGGTCCGTCGGAGTGCCGCCGACTGACCCGGCTGACGGTGTCGGACGGCGCGGCGGACGTGGAGGTGACCTCGACATGCCGGGTGCGGCTGGTGGCGTACCGCCTGGACCGGCTCCACCGCACGCATACGCGGGAGCTGTTCGACGGGATGCTGGAGCCGGGCAACCAGCGAATTCCGGTGGACGCGCGGGCGGTGAAGGGGCAATCCTTCCTGGTGGCACGCACCACGGGGAGCGTGCTTGTCGCACCGATGGTGCACTGACGACGATGGCCCGGGCGAGCCGCGAATCGCCACACATCATGTACCGACCGAACCGAAGGCCCACCGACTCTTCCGGGGCGAGGGCCTCGCACCGTACTCCGTCCGTCGACCGGGGTGAGCGCGGCCCCGGCCAGGGGTGGCAGCCAGAGCCGTGGAGGCGATGAGCGGCCGCAGCGGCGGACCCTCCATCCGCACCCGTACCCGCGAGGAACTGCGCCGCACCCGTCGTCCCCGCGCCCACTCCTGCTGGGATCACCTCTACGCCGCTCCCCTCTGGCCGCTGCACGGGGCCAACCTCGGCACCCTCGCCCGTACCTGTGACGCGGTCGGTGCCTGTCTCACCGTGCCGCGTTTCCCGTGGGTGCCCGAGGCCCTGGCCCGCGGCAACACCCTGCGCAAACCGCTCTGCGTGCACTGGACCGGCGACCCGCTGGGCTGGCTCGCCCGGCAGCGTGAGCGGGGCGTGCGGATCATCGGGGTGGAGCTCGCGGACGAAGCCGTACGACTCGGCGACCTGCCCGCCGCCCGGCAGCCCACCGTCATGGTCCTGGGCCACGAACAGAGAGGCATCCCGCCCGAAGCGCTCGACCTACTCGACGAATGCGTAGAGATCCCCATGGTCGGCACCGGCGCCAGCCTCAATGTCGCGGTCGCGGGATCCCTTGCCCTGTACCGGCTGGCGGGCCTCCTGTGAAGGGCCCCGTTAGGATCACCCATCTGATGACTGCAACCCTCGTCGCCAAGGATCTCGCCGCAGGACACGGTGACCGCTCGCTCTTCTCCGGGCTCGACCTCGTCGTCGCGCCCGGCGATGTGATCGGCCTCGTCGGTGTCAACGGCGCCGGTAAATCGACCCTGCTCCGGCTGCTCGCCGGACTCGACCGTCCGGAGCAGGGCGAGCTGAAGCTCTCCCCGCCCACCGCCGCGGTGGGCCATCTGCCGCAGGAGCCCGAGCGGCGGGCGGAGGAGACCGTACGGGACTTCCTCGCCCGCCGTACCGGCGTCGCCGCCGCCCAGATCGCCATGGACGAGTCGACCCAGGCGCTCGTCGACGGCGCGCCCGGCGCCGACGACGCGTACTCGACCAGCCTGGAGCGCTGGCTGGACCTCGGCGGGGCGGACCTCGACGAGCGGGCCGAGGAGGTCGCCGCCTCGCTCGGTCTGACCGTCGGGCTCGACCAGCCGATGACCGGCCTGTCCGGCGGCCAGGCTGCCCGCGCCGGCCTCGCCTCGCTTCTTCTCTCGCGCTACGACGTCTTCCTGCTCGACGAGCCGACCAACGACCTCGACCTGGACGGTCTCGATCGCCTGGAGACCTTTGTCAAGGGCCTGCGCGCCGGCACCGTGGTCGTCAGCCACGACCGCGAGTTCCTCACCCGCACCGTCACCAAGGTCCTGGAACTCGATCTCGCGCAGCAGCGGATCACCCTGTACGGCGGCGGATACGCGGCATACCTGGAGGAGCGGGAGACCGCTCGCAGGCATGCCCGCGACGACTTCGAGGAGTACGCCGACAAGAAGGCGGCGCTCGAGGGCAGGGCGCAGATGCAGCGGTCCTGGATGGACAAGGGCGTCAAGAACGCCCGCCGCAAGGCCACCGACAGCGACAAGCTCGGCCGCAAGTTCCGCAGCGAGGCCAGCGAGAAGCAGGCCTCGAAGGCCCGCCAGACGCAGCGCATGATCGAACGCCTGGACACGGTGGACGAGCCCCGCAAAGAGTGGGAACTCCGTATGGAGATCGCGTCGGCCCCCCGCTCGGGATCGGTCGTCGCGACGCTGCGCGGCGCGGAGGTCCGCCGCGGCGACTTCAGCTTCGGCCCGGCCGACCTCCAGATCGACTGGGCGGACCGGGTCGCCATCACCGGAGCCAACGGCGCGGGCAAGTCCACACTGCTCGCCGCTCTGCTCGGCCGCCTCACCCTCGACGCGGGCCACGCCTCGCTCGGCTCGGGCGTCGTGGTCGGCGAGGTCGACCAGGTCCGTGGCCTCTTCTACGGCACCGAGACCCTGCTCGACGCCTTCTGCGCGGCCGTCCCGGAGACCGAACCGGCCGAAGTCCGCACCCTGCTGGCCAAGTTCGGCCTCAAGGCGGAGCATGTGATGCGCCCGGCGACCACGCTCTCCCCGGGCGAGCGCACCCGCGCCGCGCTGGCGCTGCTCCAGGGCCGCGGCGTCAATCTCCTCGTACTCGACGAGCCGACCAACCACCTCGACCTGCCGGCGATCGAGCAGCTGGAGTCCGCGCTCGACTCGTACACCGGCACACTGCTGCTGGTCACGCACGACCGCCGGATGCTCGATGCGGTCCACACCACACGCCGTATCGAGGTCTCCGGAGGAAAGATCACGGAGCACTGACCGCGGCCTTCCCGGCATGCCTGGACCGGGACGGGAAGAAGCCGCTGAAGCTGCTCGGCGCGGGCGCGGGCGCGGGCGTGGGCGTGGACGGGGGCGCCTGCGCCTGCGCGGGCGTGGGCGTGGACGGGGGGCGCGGGCGTCCACGGCGCGCCGGACGGCTGAGCGACGCGGGACGACGCGAAAGGG